>QAMJ01000020.1 GCA_003150355.1 Clostridiales bacterium
AGTCTGGGCCGTATCTCAGTCCCAATGTGGCCGTTCAACCTCTCAGTCCGGCTACTGATCGCAGCCTTGGTGAGCCGTTACCTCACCAACTAGCTAATCAGATATGAGCCCATCTTTCAGCGAATAAATCCTTTGGTCATTCGGGGATGCCCCCAATTGACATCATGCGGTATTAGCAGTCGTTTCCAACTGTTGTCCCCCACTGAAAGGCAGGTTGCTCATACATTACTCACCCGTCCGCCACTAAGTCAAAACAAACTTTGACGAATCTCCGTTTGCAGTGCTTCGTTCGACTTGCATGTGTTAGGCACGCCGCCAGCGTTCATCCTGAGCCAGGATCAAACTCTCAATAAATTGTATCTCAACCGGTCTCCCGGTCAAAATCTTATTGATGCTTTCCAGCTCTCAAAAGAATCTTTATAGTCATTTCTGACTCGAACTTTTCAGTTCACTTGAACCCTTTTCTGGTGCTTATTTAGCATAAGCTTTTTTCTTACATTGTTCAATTTTCAAGGTACATCTCGCTCCCGTCGTTCTCGGCGACAGCTTGTTTATATTAGCACACTTGTTTCGTTTTGTCAACAGGTTTTTTCAAATTATTTCAAAACTTTTTGACAAGCTTTTCAAATGTCCCGCACCGAAGTGCTTGCATAATATAGCACCGGAAACGCCTTATGTCAACACTTTTTTTCCAATTTCTGCAATCTTTTTTCCGGTTTCTTTCCTCGTCTAAATATTGTGCTCAGAACCGGTTATAATACCCAATATGTATACGCCACGTTCATTAAAGGCCGAGTCTCCGCACCGGCGCTCTTTACCAGAATACAAATCAATATTGTCATCGGACTCTCTTAAAGCCATCTTTTCCGACTGCGGCGACTTTGAAGCGCGCGAACTTAGCTTTGGTCTTCGCGGCGGGATAAAGATAACCGCTTGCTGGCTCGACGGCATTGTCTCCGGCAGCGAAGTCACCGAGGGGATCATCCGTCCGTTCACGGAGCTTCTGCGCTCCGCAGGTGTCCAGACCGAGCAGGACTGCATCTCGCAGGTGATGTCCGGCGCGGTGTACAGTCACTCAGCAAAGCGGCGGGACACGCTTGACGATGTTGTCGACGCTCTCACGCATGGCTTCTGCGCGCTTATATTCGACGGCGCGGCGCAGGCGGTATGCTTCGAGGTCAAGACTGGCAATACCCGCTCTGTATCTGAGCCGACGCTTGAGAAATCCATCAAGGGCGCGAAGGACTCCTTCGTCGAAACTCTGCGCACCAACACCGCGCTCGTCCGTAAGCGGATATGCTCGCCGAAGCTCAAGGTCATTGAGAGCAGCATCGGCCGCAAATCGCACACGAAGCTTGCCATCATGTTCGTCGACGGCGTGGCCTCGCCAGACACCGTCCGTGAGCTTGCCTCACGGCTCGACGCGCTCGACGTCGACGCTCTCCTCGCAACGGGTACGCTCGAAGAATATATTGTGGACGCGCCGCGCTCGCCCTTTCCGCAGCTTCTGCACACCGAGCGCCCAGACCGCTTCGCGATGTACCTGATGGACGGGCGCGTCGGCATACTCATTGACGGGCTGCCGATCGGCCTTGCCCTGCCGGTGACGCTCGCGGAGTTCATGAAGGTGACGGGCGACGCGAGCAACAACTATCTCGTCGCGACGGTGCTCACCGTGCTGCGGTACTTTGCGCTCTTTCTCAGTATTTTTCTCCCGGCGCTCTATGTCGCGATCGCGATGTACCACCAGGAGATGATTCCGACGCCGCTGCTGCTGTCGATCATTGAAGCGAAACAGAACGTCCCGTTCTCCACGGCGCTGGAGATCATGGGCATGCTCATTTCATTTGAGCTGCTTCAGGAGGCGGGTCTGCGCCTGCCGAACCCGATAGGTGACACGGTGTCCATCATCGGCGCGCTGATAGTCGGCCAGTCGGCGGTCGAGGCGCAGGTCGTTTCGCCCATAGCAATAATCGTCGTTGCGGTCTCCGGGATTGCGGGCTACACCCTGCCGAGTCATGACTTCGGCTCGGCGATACGGCTGCTGCGCTTCGCGCTCGTCATCGCGTCGATACTCGCGGGCTTTTTCGGTGTGGGCGCGGCGCTGTGTCTGCTGACGCTGCACCTTGCGGACATCGACAGCTTTGGTGTGGACTATACCGCGCCACTAAGCGACGGCGAGCCGTCCCCGCTCCGGCGGCTTCTGCTGCAAAAGCCGAAGCCCCTCAACAAGTTCCGCGACCCGCACCTCAAAACTCCGGATAAAAGGCGGCAGAAATGAAAAAAGCGATCTGCGTTATCCTTGCGCTTGCGTCCGTGTTTACGCTCACGGGCTGCACAAGCGTGTACTCTAACTTCAAAGAGATAGAACAGCTGCTCGTCATTCAGGACATGGGGCTCGATAAGCAGGGCGGGGGCGTGCTGCTGTCGCTGTGCTCTGCGTCAGATGAGAGCACCGGCGACGTGCCCAAGCGGCTCTACGGTACCGGCGACTCGATCACCACGGCGCTTGAGCATATCTATAACTATTCCTTTGAGGATATTATTTTCTGTTCCCACATCAGTCATGTGCTCATCGGCGAAAAAGCCGCCGAGAGCGGAATAGACGACTATCTGTCCTATATCTGCCGCTCTCCGATAATGCGCCTTGATATTCCGCTCTTCGTCGTCAAGGGCAGCACGGCGCAGGACGCGGTGCTCAAGGTCGGCGACGGGAGCCGCGGCATTGTCGAGATCATGGACTCCGTTGAGATTAGCGTCGGCCGCCTCGGCAACAGCAGTCTCTATACCGCGGCCGAGACGGTGCGCAATCTCGACCGCTGCGGCAGCTCCCTGATATGCGCGGTGGAGCTGGCCGAGCCGCTCGAAAGCGACAGCGGCGCACCGGCCGGCGACAGTCCGTCCTCCTCAGAAGACGAAGGTTCCGCCGCGCAGGATGAAGGCGGCAGCAAGCTGACAGCCGTTGTCTACGGCTACGCGGTCATACGCGACGGCAAGCTCTGCAAGTTTCTCGACCGCGACGAGGCTATCGCAGTCGGCTTTCTCACAAACAAGGTTGGGCTCACGAACGTCACCGTGCGCGACAAGCACGGCTCCCTCGTCGTGCTTGAAATAGATTCAGGCGGCAGCGAAGTTACGCCCGTCTGGTCCAGCACAGGCGAGCTGACAGGGCTGAACATTGCCGTGGATGTGCGCGCCTCGATCGTCGAGGTCAGCGGCAGCTCCGACATGCGCAGCGCGGAATACACCGATCACATCACGGCGCAGCTTGAAGCGCTGATATCCGACTATGTGAGCCGCGTCATGCTCACCTCGCGCGAGCTGCGTTCGGATTTTCTCTGTCTCGCCCAGGCGGTCGAGCGCGACGATCCATCGGCCTTCCGCATGCTGCCGCAGAGCTTCCCCGACCTTCTCCCTTCTCTCGAGCTTCAGATCAGCGTAAGCGGACAGCTCACGCACACCAACGACGTGAGGGATTTCTAATGGAGGGACCAGTATGAACTCCGACAACAGATTCAACCGGCGGCAGCAGCTCGCCCTCGGCACAGTCATCATGCTCTCGCCCGCCCTGCGCCTTTTCCCGTCGCAGAGTGTCATCATGGCCGGGCGCGCAAGCTGGCTGTGCGCTGCGGCCGCCGTCCCGCTCCTTCTCGCGTGGCTGTATTTTATGAGCAGCTTCATGTCCCACCGGCAGAGCGGTGAAGGGCTGCCCGAGTTCATCCTGCGCACGCTCGGCCCCATCGCCGGTAAGATCACCCTCGCCGTGCTGAGCCTGTGGTTTCTGATATACGGCGGCTTTGTGCTGCGCTCCGGGGCTGACAGATTCATCGTCACCATCTACCCAAGCAGCGGCCCCGCCGCGTTCTCGGTCACGATGGGGCTCATTGCGCTTGCCGCGGTGCTGAAGAAGCCGCGCACGATGGTGCGCTTCGCGCGCATAGTAAAGCCCGTACTTATGGGCGTCTTGTTTCTGGTGGCGTTCTTTTCGCTGTTCTCGCTCGATTTCTCCAATCTCCTGCCGGTCACGGTGCATGATGTTATGCCCGTCATGCGCGGCTCGGTCATGGCCGTCGATATTGTTGCGAGCGCCGTATTTTATATATGTATGCTCGAGGGCGGCTGCACCGACGGCAGCGCCGGGCGCTTCGGCGCGTTTTCACGCTGGCTCACCGGCTCCTGCCTGCTGCTGACGATGCTCAGCGTGATAATCGTCGGTTCCTTCGGCGCGGATCTGTGTGTGCGTCTGACAAAGCCATTCTTCGCCCTGGTGCGCAACCTCGTGTTCTTCAAGACCGTGGAGCGCGTAGAAGCACTCGTCGTGATGCTCTGGATCTTTCCGGACTTTCTGCTCGTCTCCGCCGTGCTCTACTCCGCGCAGTACTGCCTGCGGCTCATCTTCGGGAAGGACCCGACATATAACGGCGAGCGCCTGACCGACTTCTCCGGCGGGCGCTGGGTGATATGGCTCTGCTGCGCCGTGTGCGTCGCAGCGTCCCTGTTCATCGCGCCGACTCCCGCTTCGCTCGATTTCTGGTCGGCGACGATCGTCCCCTATGTGAGCCTTGCCATCTTCTTTGTGCTCCTCCCACTCGTGTACGCCGCGGGACGCATGAGAAAAAGCATATAAGCAGCACCGCCTGAGAGCGCGAAACTCTCAGGCGGTGCATTATTATATATAGGTAGGCGTTTTTTACTTTATGAAGTCCGCAAGCTCTACCTGCACAAAGCCGGGGACGTACTCAAGCTTCGTCTCACCGAGGACCGCCTCCATGCGCTCCGCGTAATCGGCGTTCGCCCAGTATTTTCTCGCGGTCATCGGGGTGTTCTGGGAGGTGTAGTCGATAACGCTGTCAGGATCGTCCGGCAGGCGGAGAATGATATGGTAGCCGTAGTCGGACTGCACGGGCTCGGAAACCTCGTAATCGCCCAGCGCCTTTACCGCGTTCTCAAACTCCGGCACCATTTTGCCCTCAGTGAAAGTGTAGCCGTCGGGATAGGTGGTCTTGCCGGTATCCTCGCAGTATTCCTCCTTGAGCTCGGCAAAGCGCTTCATAAGCTCGCTCTGGTCGGTTATCGCTGCAAGCTCCTTGTATATCTCGTCGGCCTTGGCCTTCTTGTCCGCCTTGTCCGCATCGCTCAGCTCCTCGCCGGTGGACGGATCCTTCGTCATAATGAGGATGTGGTTTGCGGACATATAGCCGTTTTCCTTGAGGTAGCTGAGTGCGTCCTCATCGGAGACAAGCTCGGAATCCTCACCGTAGAGTGCATTGAAGTTCTCCTGATACTTGATGTTCGAGAGCGTCATAAGCTCGTAGGCGTCCATGGTCAGGTTCATCTCGCCGAGCTTCTCGACAAGATCATCCTCAGTCGCCCCCTCGCCGCAGATGCTCGCGGTATCGGTCTTCTTCTGCTCAGCAAGTCGATCCGCCAGCGCCGTCTCGTCAAGCTTTATCCCGTTTTTCTCCGTAAAGGCTTCTATCGCGGCAAACTGCTTGATCGTGTTTTCAGCGCTCTGTACGGCGTACTGCGCAAAGGTCGTGCCCGAATCATCCATGCTGTCGCTCCAGCCTGCGCTCATACCGTAGTACATTGCCATCTGGGTGAAGTAGTTCTCTATCTGCTTTGCGTTCATGTAGAGCCAGCCATAATACTCGCCCCATGTGACATCGCGGCCGTTCACCGTGGCGACGACCTCGTCGTCGGCATGGAGCGCGCGCAGCGCGTCATAGTCCAGCGTGGAGGTCTCGACTGCGGCGGCGGTCTCCTGCGCGGGAGTCTCCGTTGTCTCGGCGGATGCCGCATCTCCGGTGCTTTCAACGCTGCCGCAGCCGGCCGCGAACGCGAAGGCCAGGCACACTACAATTATCAGTGCTATCAGTTTTTTCATATTATTCTCCGTATCATTGTTATTTTGTGCTGATTTATTCTGCTTTCAATAATAACTCAGTCAATCATTTTGTCAAGTGCTTTGTTCGGCGGTTTGTCCGCAGGCCGCCCAATCGGCGGCAAAGCTGCGCGCCTCGTCGATAACGCGGTTCTTGTTCTTTATCTTCAGGCTGAGACATGGCTTCGACCCGGCCTCCACGCGCAGGCGGTTCTTGTACTCCTCCCTCGCGTAAAGCGCCGATACCTTTTCCATGTCAAAATCACTCAGGGTAAAGCGCAGTGTCCCCTGCTTCTGAGAGATGTCGGTTATCCCGGCGCGCCCCGCTTCGCCGCGCAGCAGCGCCACATGGATAAGCGCGTTGACGCCCGGCGGCGTCTCGCCGAAGCGGTCGATGAGCTCGTCTGTCAGGTCGTCCGCCTCCTCCTCTGTGCGGATGAGCGCGATGCGCCGGTAGATATCCATGCGCTGCTCAGGTGAGGAAATGTACCTGTCCGGGATGTTCGCCGCGACGGCGAGGTCGGCGGAGCATTCCGCGCGCGTCGGCACCTCTATGCCGCGCGCTTCGAGCACCGCTTCGCTCAGAAGCTTCATATACATATCGTAGCCGACGTCGATCATGTGCCCCGACTGCTCCGCGCCTAAGAGATTGCCCGCACCGCGTATCTCAAGGTCGCGCATGGCGATCTTGATACCGGAGCCGAACTGCGCGAAATCGCGTATCGCGTTGAGGCGCTTCTCCGCGACCTCCGAAAGCACCTTGTCGCGCCGGAATGTCAGATATGCCGAGGCACTGCGTGTCGAGCGGCCGACGCGCCCGCGGATCTGGTGCAGTTGGGCAAGGCCGAGCTTGTCGGCGTCCTCGATTATGAGCGTGTTCACATTCGGTATGTCTATGCCCGTCTCGATGATCGTCGTGCAGACGAGCACCTGCACCTCGCCGGAGACCACGCGCTCCATCACGTTTGAGAGCATAGCCTTATCCATCTGCCCGTGAGCAACGGCGATGGTCACATCGTCGAGCAGCTCATGCAGCCTTTTCGTCGTGCGCTCTATATCCTCGACGCGGTTGTGCAGGTAATATACCTGCCCGCCGCGCTGGAGCTCGCGGCGTATCGCGTCGGCGATAATGCCCCAGTCATGCTCCATGACGAAGGTCTGCACCGGGAGCCTGTCCTCAGGCGGCTCCTCGATGGTGGACATATCGCGTATGCCGCTCATCGCCATGTTCAGCGTGCGCGGTATCGGCGTTGCAGAGAGCGTCAGCACGTCGACCCCGCGGCTCATCTCCTTGATGTGCTCCTTGTGCGTCACGCCGAAGCGCTGCTCCTCGTCCACGACGAGCAGGCCGAGATCCTTGAACTTCACGTCCTTGCGCAGGAGCTTGTGCGTGCCGATGACAAGGTCGCACTTTCCCGAAGCGAGGTCTGCGAGCAGTCTTGTCGTCTGCGCGCCGGTCTGGAAGCGGCTCAGTACGCCGATGTTCACCGGGAAGCCGAAGAACCTCTGCAGCGCCGTCTGATAATGCTGCTGGGCAAGCACTGTCGTCGGCACAAGTATCGCCGCCTGCTTGCCGTCGAGCACGCACTTCATCACCGCGCGCATTGCGACCTCGGTCTTGCCGAAGCCGACGTCTCCGCACAGCAGTCTGTCCATCGGCACGGAGGACTCCATGTCCCCCTTTATCTCCGCCGTGCAGCGCAGCTGATCGTCCGTCTCCGTGTAGCCGAAGTTCTCCTCGAACTCGCGCTGCCACTCGCTGTCCGGCGCAAAGGCGTGCCCCGGCAGGCGCTGGCGTTCGGCATAAAGGGCGATGAGCTTTTTCGCCATGTCCTTCGCGGCGCTCTTTGCGCGGCTGCGGGTCTTCACCCAATCGCTGCCGCCCATCTTTGAGAGCTTGACGGGCTTCTCCTCGCCCCCGCCCGTGTACTTTGACACAAGGTCGAGCTGCGTCGCTGGGACGTACAGCGTGTCTGTCCCGGCATAGTTTATTTTTATATAGTCCTTTTCAAAGCCGTCCACCTGCATCTTTATGATACCGGCAAACTTACCGATACCGTGGTTTTCGTGGACGACATAGTCGCCTATCGAGAGGTCGGCGCATGAATTGATGCGCTGACGGTTCGGCGGCAGCTTCTTTACCGTGCCCGCCTTGCGCCCGTGGCCGCGCAGCATCTGCGAGTCCGTAAGTATCGCGAGCCGCAGCGCCGGGTACTCTATGCCCGCGGATATTGCGCCTATCGCGATGGAGCAGCGCCCCGGCTCAGGCAGCTTTTTAAGCTCCGTGTATATGATCGCGGGTATGTTTTTCTTTCCGAAGAGCTCCTGCAATACCTTCGCGCGGCGCTCATCGCCTGCGAGGACGACGACCCGGTACTCCTGTTTTAAGTACGCCTCAACATCGTCCGCCGCGGCCTGCGCGTTTCCACCGTAAGACGGCAGCTGCTTTGCAGAAATGCTCGTGAGCGTTTTCGGTGCAATTGGGCAGCGGCCTGTCGTAAAGGAATCGGCCATGTACACCGGCCATTCGGGCAGGGTCTTGAAAAACTTATCCGTCCCTAGCCTGAAGCTGTCCGCCCCCGCGGCGATAAGCCCGCGGCGCTGAAGCTCCGCGATGTCCGCGCCGAGCTGCTTTTCATAGTCGCGCAGCTTTTCGGCGCAGTGGTTCGGCTGGTCGAGGAACACGACGGCATCGGGTGGTATATAGTCCGCCGCGCAGGCCATCGGGTATATTATCGGCAGGTACCTGTCCGCGTCCGATATCAGTATGCCCTGGCTGAGCCTTTCCGCGTCCGCGCGCATGTTCGCCGCGAGGGTCGATGCCGTCTCGCTGCTGCGGCGCTTTGAGTAGTTCAGCGCGAATTTTTCTATCTCCCCGCACAGCGCCGGTATGCCGTCCTCGGCAAGAGACGGCAGCGCCTCCGCCGCCGGGAGTATCACGCACTCGTCCATGTGCTCCGTACGGCGCTGGCTCGATATCTCAAAGTGCGCCATCGAGTCGATATCGTCGCCCCAGAACTCTATACGCACAGGCTCCGTGTCGTGCGGCGAGAAGAAATCGAGAATGCCGCCGCGCCGCGCGTATTGGCCGGGTCCTTCGACCTGCTCCGTGCGCGAGTACCCGCAGCTTATGAGCGCCGTCTCCACCTCATCGGGCGGGTATGTGCCGCCGTCCTTTATCTCAAACGCGGCTTTAAGAAGTGCCGACGGCGGCAGCGTCCTCTGCACAAAGCCCGAGACGGACGCAGCGCACACGCGGCTCTCGCCCTTGGCGAGCTTATAGAGCGTCGATATCCTCCGCTGCTCCGCCTGACGCGACGCGGCCTCGGCGGGATAGAATATAAACTCGCGCATCAGGAGCGTGTCGGCCTCTATGCCGAGCATGGCATGCAGGTCGCGCGCGAAGCTCTCGGCGGCAGTATCGTCCTGACACAGGACAAAGAGCGGGCGGTCGAGCTTATTGTAAAGCGCCGCGGCGAGGTTTGCCCTGTGTACCGGCGAAAGCCCGGAAACGAGCGCAGGAAGCCCTCCGCTCTCCAGCAGCGAGGGGAGGGCGGCGGCTTCCTTGTGTTCAAGTATTTGGTTTATAAGAATATCCATATCGCCGGTATTATAGCATTCCGGCGCTGTAAATTCAACGGGAAAGCGGTAATGTTAAAGTTAGTTAACAATCACAAAAAATGCCACATTCATGAGAACGCGGCATTCTGTTAGATTATTCCTCGTAATTCTTCAGCGCATATTCTATACACTGATTGACGATTTTGTTGAAGGATACACCTGTCTTCATGTTGATCTCATTTATCTTATCAAATGTTTCTGTTTTCATTCTTATCGTTCTGCTGATAGATGAGATTTTTTCGTCTTTTGTATCGATTTTGAAGCCTTCCACATTATCGCCCCCTTGTGTACTCTATTGTAATTGCAACAAGGTTGATATATAATGTACATGTTTGCAATCATAATTTGTGTACAAAGGAGCTTTACTATGTATAAGAAAATGTACCTGACTCTATTTAACGCCATAACCGACGCGCTTGAACACATTGATGCGGATTCTCCCGCTGCAAAAATTCTTATTGCTGCACAGCAAAAGACCGAGGAAATTTACATCTCGCAGGAGGATGACACTGACTGAGGGCTGCACCCTTGGCATTTGTTTTTCTTATGCGGCCTTTTCGCAGTGTTTCACTGCCGGTCACTCCGTGGGCATACTTTCTGTATGAACAGAAAGTATGCAAAGAATCACAAAAGGGGCGGGGATTGCGTTTTCCCCGCCCCTTTTGAATCCCCACCCTTGAACCGCCGAAGAGAAACCGTGCGCGGTTTCCCTTCGATTCCTTCCAAGGATGGCAAAGCTTAGGCTAACCAGCGTCGTTTTTTTTACCAAGTTTATTTTTGCAAAAAAGTCTGTCGGCAATGTTAAACATTGCACCATCCTCAGGGGGTTCCAGAAGGGGGATCGCAATCCCACTTCTGTCGTTGCGGATGAGGGCTCATTCAAATAAAAAGTCGCGACAGCCGCCCAGCGGCTTAGTCCCTTTAGGGGAAACACCCTCTCCCTGTGCGTGTCTTTGGTGACTTTCTCCACGTCGAGAAAGTCACCCTGCGGAGCAACCAGCAGTTGGTCACCGCGAAAGAGCCATATCAAAAACGCTGCAATGCCCAGTCCACGGCGCGTCTCCCGCATCTCCCCCACCAAAATCATAAAACCTGCTTCCGCGCAAAACAGAAGCAGGTTTGTTGTTTTCATTTCACCGGTTTTATATCCAGCATTTTCTCCATCGTGAACACGGTGAGAAAGCGCGAATAGAAGTCCGGAATGATCCTCTGCGCCACCGGCGTTATATCGGTCTTTCCCTTTATCTGCTTCACAAGCAGATTCGCCTTGACGCCGCTTATCGTGTAGTTGCTCTCGATCTCCTCATAGCCGAAGCGGTTGAAGAATTTGCGCAGCTTCCTGAGCCTGTCGGGATCCGGATCCTCAAACTCCGTCAGCTCCGCGATGATCCCCTGCTTGTCGGCATAGCGCTTGTTTATCAGGCGCATGATCTGTATTCCAAGCCCCTGACCGCGGCACCACGGCATGACCGCCAGATACTTCAGCAGCACATAGCCGTAAAGGTTTTTCGTCGCGACGAGCGCATAGCCCGCGTCCATGCCGCTGTCCTCATCGTAGGCGATCAGCAGCTCAAGCGAGCCGTTCATCATGCCCTTGTGGATCGCGATCTTCGGCAGCAGCTCCTCGCTGTCAAAGTCCATTTCGATCAGGGTAAAATAGCGCTCAAGGTCTCTGTGTCCGCCCTTTTTAATGTTCAGCATTGTCGTTCCCCCCACTATGTTTATCCAAGGACTGTGCTCTGCACAGCTCGGCGTATGCTCCGTTCTTCGCCATAAGCTCGTCATGGCTGCCCATTTCGATGATATGTTCATCCTCGATAACAGCTATTCTGTCGGCATTGCGCACGGTCGAGAGCCGGTGCGCGATGATTATCGTCGTGCGCCCCTCGCTGAGCTTGTCGAAGGCGTTCTGTATCCTCTGCTCTGTCACGGTGTCGAGCGCGCTTGTCGCCTCGTCGAGTATGAGTATCTTCGGGTTCTTGAGGAAAACGCGGGCGATGGATATGCGCTGCTTCTGCCCGCCGGAGAGCATCACTCCGCGCTCGCCGATATAGGTATCGTAGCCGTCGGGCATCTCCATGATCTCGCTGTGTATCTCGGCTCTGACCGCCGCGGCGACGATTTCCTCGTCCGTCGCGTCCGGCCGGCCGTAGCGGATGTTCTCGCGTATCGTCCCGGCGAACATGAACACATCCTGCTGTATCATGCCGATGTTTTTCCTCAGGCTCGCCTGTGTCACATCGCGCACGTCCGTCCCGTCGACTGTCACACTGCCTGAGCTCACGTCGTAGAAGCGCGGCAGAAGCTGGCACAGCGTCGTCTTGCCGCCGCCCGAGGGACCGACTACCGCAAGGCTCTGTCCCGGCTCGATGCGGAAGCTCACGTTTTCAAGCACCGGCACACCATTTCCGTAGTCGAAGCAGACGTCCTTGTATTCTATCTCGCCGCGGACGCTGTCCAGGACCTTAGCGTCGGGCTTATCCTTCACTGTCGGCTCAGTGCGCATGACCTCAAGGAAGCGCTCAAAGCCCGCCGCGCCCTGCATATAGGTCTCTGAGAACTGCACAAGGCGCTTCACCGGGGATATGAAAGTGGAGACATAGAGCGTAAATGTGATGAGGTCTATGTAATTCATATCTCCGCGCATGATGAGCAGCCCGCCGAAAGCGACTATTGCGACCTGCATGATGCTTGTCGTAAACTCCATGCCGCTCATGTACATGCCCATTGCCTTGTAGTAGTTCACCTTCGCGCCGCGGAAGAGGTCATTTGCCTTGTCGAATTTATTGTTCTCCTGATCCTCATTGGCAAAGGCCTTCGCCGTGCGGATACCGGATATGCTGCTTTCGATGGCGGAATATATCTCCGCCGTCTTGCGCTTGACCTCGACATTTGCCCGCCTCATGCTCCCGCGCTGCGACAGCGTGAACCACAGGCCGAGCGGCAGAATTATCGTCAGCACCAGCGCGAGCCGCCACTCCATCGTGAACATCACTGCCAGCGCTCCGAGTATCGTCAGCGCGCAGATCAATATGTTTTCTGGGCCGTGGTGTGCAAGCTCCGTCACCTCGAACAGGTCGCTCGTGATATGGCTCATCAGCGCGCCCGTGCGGTTCTTGTCATAGAAGCTGCACGAAAGATCCTGCATGTGCGAGAAAACGTCCTTGCGCATGTCCGCTTCGACAAGCACGCCCATCCTGTGCCCGATGACCGTTATCACGTAGTACAGCACGCCCTTGAGCACATAGGCCAGCGCCATGATGAGCATGATGATAAAGAATGTCCTGTACAAATTCTGCGGCAGCAGCGTTTTCATCGACTGCCTTGATACGTACGGGAAAACAAGGTCAATCACCGATACCAGCACCGCGCAGACCATGTCTATCGCGAAGAGCTTTTTCTGCCCGGCGATATAGGATATAAAGACCTTTATCGGTTTGTCGTTATAGTTCTTTTTCATTTTGCTCCGCTTGCATATCTGTCCCTCTGCTCCACGGCAAGCGCGTCGCAGCGGTTGTTGTATTCGTTGTCGGCGTGTCCCTTTACCCAGTGGTAGTGCATCTCGTGCTTTTCGCACAGCTCAAGCAGCTGCGCCCATAGGTCTGGGTTGAGCGCGGGCTTTTTATCGGACTTCACCCAGCCGCGCGCGCGCCATGAGCGCGCCCAGCCCTTTTCAAGCGCGTCAATGACATATTTTGAATCCGAGTACAGCTCCACAGCGCAGCTCTCCTTGAGTGCCGAGAGCGCAGAGATCACACCGGTCAGCTCCATGCGGTTGTTCGTCGTCTGCGCCGCGCCGCCGGAAAGCTCCTTCTCAGCGCCGTTATAGCGCAGTATCGCCCCCCAGCCGCCCGGGCCGGGGTTGCCGCTGCAAGCTCCATCGGTGTAAATTGTAACTGTTTTCATTCGTCAAAGATCATCCGGGATGTCCATCTGCGCATATCTCTCGCGCATGAACTTGTATTCATCGCGGTCGATAATGCCGTTTTTCAGGAAGCTGTCAAGCTGCGCATAGTACTTCTCCCTGCCGCGCAGAGTATTCACGCACTCACTGCCGTCAGAGTGGAAATGGATCTCCGGTACAAAGCTTACGTGCCTGCCTTCTCTGTGCGGCTGCTCGGTGCTTGCCGTGCCTGTAGCCTTCGGTTTCAGCTTACGCACCAGAAGCACCGCGATGCCGACAATGACCGCGATGAATATCAGGATGCCCAAGCCCTCGGCAGAGTCCGCGAACTCCACAAGGAAGACTATTACTATCGCGGCAATGACGCCGAGCGGATTATATTTTTTATTCTTTCTTCTGTCATTATTCACGCCGGTTCTCCTTTACACGTTCGCCGTCGTTTATTCTTCGCCGCTTCCCTCGGGCGCTTCCTCGGCTTCAGCTTCTTCCGCTTCGTCCTCACCCTGCTCTCTCTCGGTGCGCTCTATGGAGATCACACGGCTGCCCTCAGCAAGACGCATGATGCGCACGCCCTGAGTCGAGCGTCCGAGCACAGAGATGTGGTCTACCGCCATGCGGATTATCGTACCGTCGTCGCTGATGACAAGGATGTCCTCGCCGGGGTTCACCATCTTCACATCGGCAATGCCGCCGGTCTTGTCTGTGACCTGATAGTTCTTGATGCCTATGCCGCCGCGGCCATGGATGCTGTACTCACTGAGCAGAGTGCGCTTACCGTAGCCATTTTCGGTTATCGTCAGCACAGCTTCGCCCGCCAGGCTGTTGCCCGCGCCGACAACGTAATCGCCCTCTCTGAGCCTTATGCCGCGCACGCCCATTGCGTTTCTTCCCAAGGGGCGCAGGTCGCTCTCATTGAAGCAGACCGCCATGCCGTTATAGGTCGCGATGAATATATTCTCTTCGCCTGTCGTCTGGAGCACGGAGATGAGCGAATCGCCCTCGTCAAGGATTATCGCGCGCAGACCGTTCGATCGGATGTTCTTCAGCGCCGACTGCTCCATGCGCTTTACCGTGCCGCGCTTCGTGACAAAGACAAGATATCCGTCGTCATCCCTGCCGCGGCCGCGGATCATCGCGCTTATCTTCTCGCCGTTCTCGGTCTGGATAATGTTTATGATGTTCGTGCCGCGCGCATTGCGTCCGGCCTCGGGGATGTTGTAGCCCTTCTTTACGAACACGCGCCCCTTTGAAGTGAAGAACAGGATATAGTCATGCGTGGAGGCGGTGAACACCGTGTCCACAAAGTCCTCGTCCTTCGTCGCCATCGCGCGGATGCCGCGGCCGCCGCGGCCCTGAGCGCGGTACTCGCTGACAGGCATGCGCTTGATATATCCGCCGTGGGTAAGGGTATAGACGCACTGCTCCTCTTCGATGAGGTCTTCGATGTCTATCTCGTCCGCGACGTCCTGTATCTCGGTAACTCTGTCGTCGCCGTACTTGTCGCGCAGGGCGATGAGCTCGTCCTTGAGTACTCCCTTTATCTTCTCGGGGTCTGCCAGCAGATCCTTGAAGTAATGTATCTTGTCCTCAAGCTCCTTGTACTCGTTTTCGAGCTTCTCGCGGTTGAGCCCCTGGAGCGAGATAAGGCGCATGTCGCATATGGCCTGAGCCTGAACGTCGCTGAGATTGAAGCGCTCCATAAGGCGCTGCTTTGCGTTGTCATAGCTGGTGCGGATAATGCTGATGACCTCGTCGATATTGTCCTGAGCTATCAGCAGACCTTCCAGCAGATGCGCCCGCTCCTCGGCCTTGCGCAGGTCGTACCTTGTGCGCCTGACGATTATATCCTCCTGGAAAGTGAGGTACTCGTCAAGTATATGGCGCAGGGAGAGTATCTTCGGCTGGGTCTGATTGTTCACCAGCGCCAGCATATTTATCGAGAATGTGGTCTGCATCGCCGTCTGCGCAAAGAGACGGTTCAGCACTACCTGCGGGTTCGCGTCGCGCTTGAGCTCGATGACGACGCGCATACCGTTGCGGTCGGTCTCATCGCGCAGGTCGGATATGCCATCAAGGCGCTTGTCATGCACCTGATCCGCAATGTTCTTTATGAGCTGGCGCTTATTGACCTGATACGGCAGCTCCGTCACGATTATCCTCGTGCGCCCCTGACCGTGCTCCTCAAACTCCGTGCGCGCGCGCACAACGACCTTGCCGCGCCCGGTGGCGTAGGCCTGACGTATGCCGCTGCGCCCCATGATTATCCCGCGCGTCGGAAAGTCCGGCCCGGTGATATGCTGCATGAGGTCAGCGAGCGTCGCCTCCGGGTTCTCCAATACGCACACGCAGGCGTTTATGACCTCTTTGAGGTTGTGCGGCGGGATGTTCGTCGCCATGCCGACGGCGATACCGGACGAGCCGTTCACCAGCAGGTTCGGGAAGCGTGACGGCAGCACTCTCGGTTCCTTGCGCGTCTCGTCAAAGTTCGGGTCCCAGTCGACCGTTTCTTTATCGATATCTCGCAGCATCTCATTGGATATCTTAGAGAGCCTTGCCTCGGTGTATCGGTAAGCCGCGGGGGGATCGCCGTCCACGGAGCCGAAGTTGCCGTGCCCATCGACGAGCATATAGCGCATGGAGAAGTTCTGCGCAAGTCTCACCATCGCGTCATAGACCGAAGCGTCGCCGTGCGGATGGTAGCGGCCGAGCACGTCGCCGACGCAGGTCGCGGACTTCTTGAAAGGCTTGTCACTCGTCAAGCCGTCCTCGTACATTGCGTAGAGTATGCGCCTGTGAACGGGCTTGAGACCGTCGCGCACATCAGGCAGCGCTCTGCCGACAATGACGGACATGGCGTAGTCGATATAGCTGGTCTGCATTTCGCTCACCAGCTCCGACTCGGTTATGACCTGATCCGGAAACGCTATATCCTCAGGTTTGTAATCTCTCTTATGTGCCATTAAAATCCTCCATGCGGTTTCCCCGCATAAATAGTCATTAAACCCTTGCGGAATTTTTCGCCCTGCAAGGCGAAAAATAATTCAAATTCATTTTTCGTGGGGGCGTGTACCTCACGAAAAATACTTCTCGCTCAGAGAGTGTCGAGCGAAGCGAGGCGCGGGTCTGAGCGCAAACTCTCTCAACAAAAAGCTTGCTTTTTGTTGAATTGTTTATATATCGAGGTTCACGACATACTTTGCGTTCTGCTCGATCCACTCGCGGCGCGGCTCGACGTCCTCGCCCATGAGCACGGTAAAGACCTGATCTGCGTGTATCGCATCGTTGAGTGTGATGCGGCGCAGTGAGCGCGTCTGCGGGTCCATCGTCGTCTCCCACAGCTCGTGCGGGTCCATTTCGCCGAGACCCTTGAAGCGGCTGATGTCGACCTTGGCGTTCGGGTTATCCTCGCGCATCTCGGCGCTTATCTTGTCGCGCTGCTCGTCGGAGTATGCCACGCGCTGGGTCTTGCCTCGCGAGAGCTTATAGAGCGGCGGCACTGCGGAATAGACATAGCCGTGCTCGATAAGCGGACGCATATAGCGGAAGAAGAATGTCAGCAGCAGAGTGCGGATATGTGAGCCGTCAACATCGGCATCGGCCATGATGATGATCTTGTGATATCTGAGCTTTTCGATATTGAACTCGTCGCCGATCCCCGCGCCGAGCGCGACGATGAGCGGATAGAGCTTGTCGTTTCCGTATATCTTATCAGCTCTCGCCTTCTCGACGTTGAGCATCTTGCCCCACATGGCGAGTATCGCCTGGAAGCGCGAGTCGCGCCCCTGAATAGCGGAGCCTGCGGCGCTGTCGCCCTCGACGATGTATATCTCGCACAGCGACGGGTCGCGCTCGTTGCAGTCCTGGAGCTTATCGGGCATCTGCCCGCTCTCAAGTCCGGTCTTGCGGCGGACGGACTCTTTGGCCTTTCTCGCGGCCTCGCGCGCGCGGTTTGCCATCATCGCCTTTTCGAGTATGGCCCTAGCCGCCGCGGGGTGCTCTTCAAAATATACCGTCAGCTGGTCGTTCACGACCGAGTCGACAAGCGTCCTTATATAGGCGTTGCCGAGCTTCTGCTTGGTCTGTCCCTCGAATTGCGCCTCAGGCAGCTTCACGGATATGACCGCCGCAATGCCCTCGCGCACATCGTCACCGGAGACCTTGTCGTCTCCCTTGATGATGTTGTTCTTCTGCCCGTAGGCGTTTATAACTCTCGTGAGCGCGGTCTTGAAGCCGGTCTCGTGCATGCCGCCCTCGGGGGTGTGTATGTTGTTTGCGAAGGAGACGAGGTTTTCGCTGTAGCCGTCGTTATACTGCAAAGCTATCTCGGCTATCGCGTCGCCCTTTTTGCCGGTGAGATAGATAACGTCCTGATGTATCGGTGTCTTGTGCTGGTTGAGCCATGCGACAAATTCCTTTATGCCGCCGTCGTAGCACATTATCTCCGCCTGCTCCTTGCCCTCGCGCTTATCCTCCATCGCGATGGTGAGGCCGCCGTTTAGGAATGCCTGCTCGCGCAGCCATGTATGCAGCGTTTCATAGTCGTAGACCGTGTCGTCGAACATCTCGGGGTCGGGCTTAAAGCGCACGGTGGTGCCGGTCCTGTCCGTCGTACCGACGACGTTTATGCTCTCGGTGATGCCGCCGCGGGAGAACTTCATCTGATATATCTTGCCGTCCCTGTGTACCTGTACCTCGAGCCACTCAGACAGAGCGTTGACGACCGATGCGCCGACGCCGTGCAGACCGCCGGAGACCTTATAGCCCCCTCCGCCGAACTTACCGCCCGCGTGCAGCACGGTAAACACGACCTCAAGCGCGCTCTTGCCGGTCTGTTCCTGTATATCGACGGGGATGCCTCGGCCGTTATCGCACACGCAGATAATGTCGCCCTCTTCTATCGTCACGGTGATGCCGGTGCAGAAGCCCGCCAGAGCCTCGTCGATGGAGTTGTCGACGATCTCATACACAAGGTGATGCAGACCCGACAGCGATGTCGAGCCTATATACATACCAGGGCGCTTTCTTACGGCCTCAAGTCCCTCAAGGACCTGGATCTGCGAAGCATCATATTCTGACGCTTGATTTTTGATGTTATCAGACATACGTTTCTCCATTCCGTGCGGGGCAGCCCCCGCCGTTTACTATTACAACAGCCCTGACTCCGCGCGCTTCAGCAGCGTCGCAGAAGCCATCTGGCTCAGATAAAGTATCTTCTTGTTTCCCGACCGGCACACGACAAAGGACTTTGGTATATCCTCGCTGGCGTTCACGACCTCGCCGGCCTTTTCCGCCATCGTCAGATACTTTCTTGTCAGGTGCGACTGGCTTGTAATGTCCAGGTCGAATATCCCGACGATATCCTCAGTGCTCACGATCTTACCTTTTCCGAGATGCAGGTACATCAGCTTATCCTACCATCAATTTACAAGGACACACACGGTTTTGACGGGCAGAAAAACGCCCATGCCGCTTCAAAGCCCTTGCCAATACACAAAGTATTGCCTGCGGGCTTTTCATTGCCTGAACGCTTTTCTGCTCCGGCAAAACTGCTGCGCACCTGACAGTGATGGATTTTTATGTGATTTTTGGTTTTTGAGTCGCAGGCGTATGTGCTCTTGTCACTTGATGGTTCCCTCGCTTATAAACAGCACTCTGCCGCCTGTGCGCTTGGATATGCCCTCGTCCTCGCAGCAGCTTATAAGCGTCTGCCCGCCGCCTATGCGGTTGAGCACGAACTCCTGCCGCTTTGTGTCAAGCTCGGAGAGCACATCATCAAGCAGCAGCACCGGGTACTCTCCGGTCTCCGCTAAGAATATCTCGCGCTCGGCAAGCTTTATCGACAGCGCCGCCGTCCTCGTCTGCCCCTGGGAAGCAAAGCTTCTCGCGGCAGTGCCGTTTATGAATATCTCAAGGTCGTCCTTATGCGCGCCGGTGAGGCACTGCGCGCTCTCAAGCTCCGCTTGACGGTGCTTCTCCTGATGCTCGCAGATATCGTAGTATATCTCCCTCGCGCTCGCAAACGGATCCTTCACGGTGCTGACGGTCTTGTATTTTATCTCCAGCTCCTCAAGGGAGTTCGAGAAATCTTTGTGTATCGGAGCCGCGGCCTGATCGAGCCTCGCGGAAAAAGCCGCTCTATAGCGTATGAGCTGTGCCGACGCGCGGCACATCCCGTCGGAAAACTCATCCAGCGTTTCGAGCAGCGAGGGCTTATCGCGCCAGTCCTTGAGTATGCGCGTCTTGTGCTCATACAGTCGGTTGAACTCAGCAAGATACTCCGCGTACCTTGGGCGTATCTGACTTATCGCGTTGTCGAGGAGCCTGCGCCGCACGGCCGCGCCGTCCTTTATGAGGTTCAGGTCGTCCGGACAGAACAGCACCGTGTTCACCGTGTCGGCAAGCTCGCCCGCTGTTTTCTTCACGCCGTTTACAAGTATCTTTTTTCCCTGACCGGGGCGCAGCTGTATGTTTATCGTCTGCTCCCGCTCATGGCTGTAAACGTCCGCCAATATATCCGCGCCCGAATACCCGAAGCCTACAAGCTCGCGGTCAAAGCGCGTGCGGAAGCTCCTGCCGCAGGAGAGCGTATACACCGCTTCCAGCAGATTGGTCTTGCCCTGCGCGTTCTGGCCGGATATCACGTTCGTCCCCGGCGCAAACTCAACGGTCTCAAAATCGTAATTGCGAAAGCCGTTGAGCGCGATCTTCCTGATTATCATTCCTTGACCACTTCAAAGCTCATCCCCTGAAAATCTACCTTGTCGCCGGGATGCAGCTTTTTTCCGCGCTGGGTGCAGACCTCGCCGTTAACGAACACAAGTCCCTCGTTTATGACGAACTTTGCTTCGCCGCCGGTGCCGACTGCCGCCGCAAATTTGAGCAGCGAATCCAGCTTTATAAATTCCGTATCTATAGCTATTTTTTCCATTTTTTTCTTTTCCCAACCTTACGCGTGTAACCTGACCGGAAGCACCATATAGGTGAAGTTCTCCGTCCCGTCGGCTGCCTTGATGACGCAGGGGGAGGAAGCGGTATTCACGCATACGAAAAGCTCGTCCTTGCCTGCCGCCTTGAGCGCATCCTTGAGGTACCTGTCGTTAAAGCCGACCATGAGTCCCTCGCCGTTTCCGTCGCAGGTACAGACGTCGTCCGCGCGGCCTATCGGAGTTACGCACACGCAGTCGATGCTGCCGTCGTTGAAGGTGATCCTCACAGGGCTTGTGTTCTTCTCGCTGACGATCAGGGACACACGGTCGATGACTGACATAAGCTCCCCTCTGTCGACCTTGAGCTCGTACTTGAAGCTCTCGGGTATCGAGCGGCGGTAATTGAGAAACTCGCCCTCAAGCCTTCTCGATACAACGACCGTGTCGCCTATCGCGAAGGATATGTGCTTTTCACCGACCGATATCGATACCGGCGCATCCTCGTCCGCGCATATCTTCTCAACGTCTGAGAGCGTCGAGCCGGGGACAACGAAGCTGCAATTCTCAAGCTTGGAGCTTTCGAGTTTCTCCGTCCTCTTTGCGAGCCTGTAGCCGTCGACCGAGACAAGCGTCAGCTCGTCCCCCTCTATTTCAAACAGCGTGCCGGTGTATATCGGTCTGATGTCGTCGGTCGACACCGCAAATATTGTCTGGTTTATCATGCTCTTGAGGATGTTCTGCGGCAGGCTTATATTATTCACCGCGTCGAACTTCGGCATCTCGGGGTAATCGTCCGGGCTTATGCCGATGATGTTGTACTCACTTTTGCCGCACTTAATATTGACATTGTCCTTTTCGTCGACCGTGACGGAAACTATCCCGTCCGGCATGCGGCGTATCATCTCTCCGAAGAGCCGCGCCCCGACGACTATCGATCCTCGCTCCGCAACGTCCGCCTCAATACCGGTGTATATACCTTTCTTCAGGTCATAGCCTGTTATTGTTATCTTGTCATCCGCCTTTATCAGCAGTCCCTCCAGAGCCGGTATGGGGCTCTTGCCTGCGGTCGCTCTTGATGCTATTGTGCACGCGGACTGAAGCAGATATTTTTCGCATGTGAATTTCATTTCGGCTCCTCCTTGCAAATGAAACAAATTCTTCTTTCTTTTTTATCAATAAATAAATCTATATTTTAAGTAGCTTTAGTAGTAGGCGCTGTGGATTGTGGAAAACAACCTCAAAGCCTTGATTTCAGGGAACTTCTCCTGTGCCCATTTCTGTGGAAACTTTTCTCTCTTTTAACACAGCTTCACCACACAAATTTTCTCAACACTCATCTATCAACTTTTCAACACCGCTTTTACGAAAACTTCCACCTATGCTGAGATCAAACTGAGTTGATATTTGACGTAATATCTCTGACCGTTCCGGCCATCGACGGATCGTTTTTCAGCAGCTGCTCGACCTTTCTTATGGAGCTCAGGACCGTTGCATGGTTCCTGTCCTCATAATGGGTGCCTATATCCTTGAGCGAAAGCCCGGTCAGCGAGCGCATCAGGTACATCGACACCTGCCTTGCCATAGTCATGTTCTTCGAGCGGTTCTGGCCGCGCAGATCCTCCTCCTTGAGGGAGTAGTACCTTGCCGTTTCGCGTATGATGATGTCCGGCGTCGGGGTGTAGGTGCCTATCCTTATGACGTCCTTTATCGCGCGCTTTACGGAGTCTATCGTTATAACGTCGTCCAGTATCTCCTTATAGGCTGTCAGGCGCTTTATAACGCCCTCAAGCTGCCTTATATTGGATGTTATGTTCGTCGCGATATATTCGACGGCGTCGTCCGAAAGAATGAGCCCGAGCTGCGCCGCCTTGTTGCGGGTGATCGCCATTCTCGTCTCAAGGTCGGGCGGCTGGATATCCGCCATCAGCCCCCACTCAAAGCGGGTGCGCAGACGGTCGTCGAGCTGCGCCATCTCCATCGGCGGCCGGTCGGAGGTGATGACTATCTGGTTGCCGGCTTCATAGATGTTGTTGAAGGTGTGGAAAAATTCCTCCTGCGTCCCCTGCTTGCCGGCGATGAACTGAATATCGTCCACCAGAAACAGGCTCACGTTTCTGTACTTTGTGCGGAACTCCTCCGCCTTGTTCTCTCTCAGGGACTTTACCATCTGATTCGTGAACTCGTCGCCCTTTATATAAGCGATGGATTTCTCCGGCGACCTCGAGTGTATCTCCTGACCGATAGCGAGCAGCAGATGTGTCTTGCCGAGACCGGAGTTGCCGTAGATGAAGAGCGGGTTGTAGGCCTTGCCGGGGTTCTCTGCGACGGCTATTGCGGCGGCGTGGGCAAACTTGTTGGAGCTGCCGACGATGAAATTATCAAAGGTGTAGCCGTCCATTTCGGGCAGAGAGTTTTCAGACTTCTTCTTCAGCTCAAAGTCGTTCACCTCGTCTCCGGCGAGGACGAGCAGGTCAAAGTCGCACGCGAAGATATCGGACAGCACTGCCTTTATGCTCTCGCTGAAGCGGCTGTTTATAATGTTCCTCTTGAACTCCGTCGTCGTGTGCAGCACGAGCCTGCAATCCTCAATATCGACCGGGGTGCAGTCCGAGAACCAGGTGTTTATCGCGGTCGGCGTGAGCTGATTTGAGAGAATTTCAATGACCTTATCCCATATATCGTTGAGTGAATTCATCCCCATAACGGTCTACCTCAATGGCGTATATTTAATCAATTTATTATAACAGACCGCCACCTTTTTTTCAAGATTCAGCAAGAATTAAATTATAATAAAGAAGAAAAGACAGACGGATTTTCTTCTTTATTTCTAAATAAAGCAAAACGACCGCCGAGAAATCGGCGGTCGTTTCAGTATTAAACTGTTTTGAAGGCTTACTTGCCCATGTTCATCTGGGCTGCGACCTCTGCTGCGAAGTCCTCTTCCTTCTTCTCAATGCCCTCACCCTTGGCGAAACGGACTGCGTCAACAAACTTGACGGAGCCGCCCAGAGCCTTTGCGGCGCTGGCGATATACTTCTCGACGGTCATGGAATTGTCCTTGACGAACTCCTGCTGGAGCAGGCAGTTCTCTTCGTAGAACTTGTTCATCTTGCCCATGACGATCTTTTCCTTGACCTGCTGAGGCTTGGAAGCCATCTTCGGATCCTGATCCATGAGTGCGAGTGCAATCTTCTTTTCCTCAGCGAGAACGTCATCGGTGACGTCGCTCTTGTCCCAGAAGCGGGGATTCAGAGCAGCGATCTGCATTGCGACGTCCTTGCCGATAGCGGTGGCGTCAATGCCGCCCTCAACAGCGAGGTTCACGAGCACGCCGATCTTGCCGCCTGCGTGAACGTAAGCGACGCTGGTGTTCTCGGCGTAGCGGACGAAGCGGCGGATCTGGAGATTCTCACCGATGGACATGACCTTCTCAGGCAGAGTCTCGGCGACGGTCAGGTTGGAGTTGGGGTACTTGCAGTTGAGGAGAGCCTCAACGTCTGCGGGATTGTCGTTGATGACAACATGGCAGATGTCCTTGACGAAGTTGACGAACGGCTCGCTCTTTGCGCAGAAGTCGGTCTCGCAGTTGACTTCGACGACAGCGCCGACGCCGCACTTGGGGCAGACGTCTGCATAAGCCATACCTTCAGCCGCGATGCGGCCGGCCTTCTTTGCGGCCTTAGCAAGGCCCTTCTCGCGCAGCCATTCGACTGCCTTATCCATATCGCCGTCGGTCTCGGTGAGGGCCTTCTTGCAGTCCATCATGCCGACGTTGGTCATCTCGCGGAGAGTTTTAACATCCTGAGCGGTAAATGCCATAATAATTTATCCTCCTGTTATGATTTGATACTTATTATTCATTAAAATCTTCAATTTTAATGAAACCTTTTGAAGCCTGTAAAGGCCGTGCAAGGCACGGTTAGGCTTCAAAAGTCGTCTCATACGAAAACTACGCCGCTGCGGCGGCTATTAAAACATTTGATTAAAATCAAATGTTTTAATCAGTTTTCAGTATGAAAAAAGGAGCAAAAGGCGGTCTGTTAGAGTCTGCCTGTCGCCCCTGCGTTTATTTATTATTCCTCTGCTGCTTCGGCAGCTGCCTCTGCGGGAGCTTCCTCGACCTCTGCGTCTGCGCCCTGGCGGCCTTCCTGAACGGCGTTGGCCATGGTGGCGGAGATCAGGCGGATGGCGCGGATAGCGTCATCGTTTGCGGGGATAACGTAATCGACCTCATCGGGATCGCAGTTGGTGTCGACGATAGCGACGATGGGGATGTGCAGCTTGCGTGCTTCGGCGATGGCGTTGTGCTCCTTGCGGGGGTCAACGACGAACAGTGCGCCGGGGAGCTTCTTCATGTCCTTGACGCCGCCGAGGTACTTCTCGAGCTTTTCCATCTCGCCGAGGTGCTTCATGACTTCCTTCTTGGGCAGCATATCGAAGGTGCCGTCTTCCTGCATCTTCTTGAGCTGAGCAAGGCGGTCAACGCGGGTGCGCATGGTCTTGAAGTTGGTGAGCATGCCGCCGAGCCAACGGGCGTTGACATAGTACATACCGACGCGGGCAGCCTCTTCCTTGACTGCGTCCGCAGCCTGCTTCTTGGTGCCTACGAAGAGAACGGTCTGGCCGTTTGCGGCGAGATCGCGCACAAAGTCGTAAGCCTCTTCGAGCTTCTTGACGGTCTTCTGCAGGTCGATTATATAGATACCGTTACGCTCACAGTAAATATACTCGGCCATCTTGGGATTCCAGCGGCGGGTCTGGTGACCGAAGTGGACACCGGCTTCCAGCAGCTGCTTCATGGATACTACTGACATTTCTTTTCCTCCGTAATTTGTTATTTTCCTCCGGGAACTTCAACCCCTCCACCAAGCCCTGAACACAAGGCCACATGGGGGAAAGTCCATTCCCGTGCGAAATGCTCTGATATGATACCAGAATTGTTCCCGGATTGCAAGGGCTTGAGTACAATTTTTCAAAGTTTTTGGAAAAAATTTATACTCTTTTTGTTATCTGTCGCTTGATTTATCCGTACGACTGTGGTATTATCCCTCTCGCTCACTCGGAGGGCAAGCCGTTCACATGTGGAAACGACGAGCCGGATAAGGTGGCAGGCTGAAACGCCCGCTTCTTATCCGGTTTTTTTACGTCGGTGCCGCACAATAATGCTGCGGCACCGACGTGATAGCTGTTTTATTGTAGAGCTGTATTTGGAGGAACGATATGGATCTTATAAACGACAAGCTCAGTAAAATCTATCTGAAATATCTCGCCGCCGCTTTCGGCAGCGCGTTCATGGGCAGCGTATTCGGCCTCGTCGATATGGTCATGGTCGGGCAGTACCACGGACCGGAGGGCTCGGCGGCGATGGGCGTTATCGCGCCGGTCTGGAATATTGTCTATAGCTTCGGTCTCCTCGCCGGTATCGGCGGGTCGGTTCTCTTCAGCGTCGCCAAGGGCAGCGACGGCCACGGCGAGCGCCCGGCGAACGCCTACTTTACCGGCTCTGTTATCTTCGGCGGTATTATCGCGCTGCTGCTCTGGGTCGGGCTGTGGCTCTTCGAGGTGCCGCTGCTGCGTCTCTTCGGCGCGAACGACGCGCTGCTGCCGCTCTGCCGGCGCTATCTTATTCCGGTCAAGTTCACCGTCCCGTTCTATCCGTTCTCGACGCTGCTGTCCTCCTTCCTGCGCAATGACGGCAACCCCGCTCTTGCGACAAAGTCGGTGCTGTTCGGCGGGATATTCAACGTTTTCGGCGATTACTTCTTTGTTTTCACGCTTGATATGGGCATTTTAGGCGCGGGACTTGCGACGGCGATGGGCGTTTGCATGTCCGTATTCATGATGCTGACGCACTTCCGCTCCCCTATAAATACGATGCGCTTTGTAGCGGTCCCGCGTCTGCCGGAGATGTTCGGCAAAATCGCCGCAAACGGCTTTTCAAGCTTCATTATCGATATCGCCATGGGTGTGCTCACCATGCTCTTCAACCGCCAGATCATGCGGTATCTCGGCTCGGATGATCTTGCGGTCTATGCCGTCATCGTCAACATCAGCACCTTTGTGCAGTGCTGCGCCTACGGCGTCGGTCAGGCGGCGCAGCCGATAATTTCGCAGAACTACGGTGCCGGGCGCTCCGACCGTGTGTCGCTGCTCCTGCGATATTCTCTGATAAGCTGCGCGGCTATCAGCGCGGCGTGGACGGCGGCAGTCATTGCTCTGCCGAACGGATTTATAAGACTCTTCATGACGCCGACCGAAGCAGTCCTCGCCATCGCCCCGGCAATCATGCGCATATATGCCGTTTCCTTCCTGCTGCTGCCATATAATGTGTTTTCCACATATTATTTTCAGGCAATGCTTAGACCCGGTACATCGGTCATTATCTCCGTCTCGCGCGGAATAGTCATCAGCGGCGCGCTCATAATGCTTCTGCCGCTCATCCTCGGCAGCAATTCCGTATGGTTTGCGATGCCTATAGCCGAAGCGGTAACTGCGGTATATGTCACGGCGTCGATAGTACGGGTACAGAAAGCTTTCCAAAAGCCCTAATGTTAGTTCGTTGTAAATTGACTTTTCCCTTATGAAGTGTTAGAATGTTCACAAGCGAGTACATTCTATTAAGAATAAGGAAGTGGTATTTTGAAGCTTACACCTGAACAGCAGGCCATGCTCAACGGCGAAAAGGGCGAAACCATGGCCAAGGTCGTCAAGACCCTTGTCATGTACGGCGACGCTTTCGGCGCGGAGCGCATGGTTCCCGTCACCAGCAAGTATGGCCACACGGTCATATCCTTCGGTCTCAAGGCAATAAAGCCCGTCTATGAGCTGTACGATCAGCTTATCGATGCCGGCCTCACCAGCGCGCAGAAGTTCACCGCAGATCCCAGACCCATTGACGACAATATCCCCACCTCCCTGCTTGAGGACATCGTCTTCAAGAAGATAATGTACACCCATCAGGCAAGCTATGAAGAGCAGCTCAAGAAGCTCGGCATCAAGGGCGAAGATGATTATACCTGCACCTGCTATATGGACGAGGTCGGCAACAAGCCCGCAAAGGGCGAGGTACTTTCCTGGGCGGAATCCTCCGCTGTCGTGTATGCAAACTCCGTCCTCGGCGCGCGCTGCAACCGCAACTCCGGCATTATCGAGCTCATGGGCTCCGTCGCGGGCTTTGTCCCCGAGTTCGGCCTGCTGACCGATGAGGGACGCAAGGCGACTTGGATCATCGAGGTCAAGTGCGAGAAGAAGCCCGAGGCGCAGCTTCTCGGCTCCGCCATCGGCATGAAGGTCATGGAAGAAGTGCCGTACATAAAAGGGCTTGATAAGTGGCTCGACACCGAGCTTACCGACGGTGTGTGCGCCTATCTCAAGGACTTCGGCGCGGCGACCGCATCGAACGGCTCCGTCGGCCTGTACCATATCGAGAACCTAACTCCCGAAGCCAAGGAGCAGGGCGAAGCGCTCATCAAAGAAGGCGCGCAGGTCTACGTCATTGACGATGCGGAGCTTGAGCGCGTCAAGGCAAGCTATCCCATTATCTGGAAAAACAAGGACGCAAAGCCAGAGCTGTGCTTCGTCGGCTGCCCGCACATGAGCGTGCAGCAGCTCAAGGACTGGACGGACGCGATAGAAGAAAAGCTGCGCGCAAACGGCCTGAGCAAGGTCACCGTACCCACCGTGTTCACTGCCGCACCCGCTGTCATCAAGGCTCTCGAAGGCACGGTGTATCTCGATAAGCTCGCCACCTACGGCGTTGTCGTCAGCTACATCTGCCCGCTGATGTATATGAACAATCCTCTCTGCAAGAAGAAGGCTGTCATTACCTGCTCCAACAAGCTGCGCACCTACACCAGCGCGAGGTATTATACCGAGGCCGAAATTCTTGACATCATCACCGGCAAGGAGGGTAAATAATGAAGCAGTTCAAAGGACGCGTTATAGTCCCCGGCACCTGCACAGCAGAAGCGCTCGTCAGCCACGGCGGCTTCAATACTCTTGCAAGCTACCAGATGGCGCTGATGTTCGGAGATAAGAAGGTCAAGTGCGGCGACCAGAATAACCCCGATATCTATAAGCAGCCCATGATCGGCAAGGCGCTGTGCCTGCCGCAGACCATCGGCTCCACCACCGGCGGCATGGTGCTCTATACCGCCTGCTCCGTCGGCAAGCAGCCGGCCTGCATGCTTTTCAGCATGCCGATAGACTCTCTCGCCGCCTCCGGTGCTATCCTCGGCGATGTCTGGACGGACGCCAAAATGCCCGTTGTCGATATGCTCGGCGAGGAATTTCTTGACTATGTCAAGACCGGCATGACCGTCACCGTCGGAGATGACGGAGTCGTCACTGTCGAATAAGCTTTGATCTCATAACAATACCGGCGATCCGTGGAAAACGGATAGCCGGTTTTATTTTAAGGAAATTCAATTACTTCTTGGGGATGAGAACCTCGGTTCCGCCCATGTAGGGACGCAGGACTTCGGGGATAGTCACGCTGCCGTCGGCCTGAAGGTGATTTTCAAGGAAAGCGATGAGCATACGCGGGGGCGCAACGACGGTGTTGTTGAGAGTGTGCGGCAGATACATCTTGCCGTCCTCACCCTTGACGCGCATCTTGAGACGGCGCGCCTGAGCATCGCCGAGGTTGGAGCAGGAGCAGACCTCAAAGTACTTCTTCTGTCTGGGCGACCAGGCTTCAATGTCGCAGGACTTGACCTTGAGGTCGGCCAGATCACCGGAGCAGCATTCGAGCTGACGCACGGGTATCTCCATGCTGCGGAACAGCTCCACGGAGAAGCGCCACATCTTCTCATACCATGTCATGGAATCCTCAGGCTTGCAGACGACGACCATTTCCTGCTTTTCAAACTGGTGGATACGGTAAACGCCGCGCTCCTCAATGCCGTGCGCGCCCTTTTCCTTTCTGAAGCAGGGGCTATAGCTGGTGAGGGTCTGGGGAAGCTTGTCCTCAGGAATGATCTGGTCGATGAACTTGCCTATCATGGAGTGCTCGCTGGTGCCGATGAGGTAGAGGTCTTCGCCCTCAATTTTATACATCATCGCGTCCATTTCGGTCTGACTCATAACGCCCTCAACAACGTTGCCATGGATCATGAACGGCGGGATGCAGTAGGTGAAGCCCTTGTTTATCATGAAGTCGCGCGCATAGGCGAGAACTGCGGAGTGCAGACGTGCAATGTCGCCCATGAGATAATAGAAGCCGTTGCCGGAGACGCGGCCTGCGGCGTCCATATCGATGCCGTTGAAGCTCTCCATTATCTCAGTATGATAGGGAATATCGAAATCGGGGACGACGGGCTCACCGAAGCGCTGGACCTCAACGTTTGCGCTGTCATCCGGGCCGATGGGAACGGAGGGATCGATGATGTTCGGAATGGTCAGCATGATCTCATGGATGCGCTTTGCGTAGTCCTCCTCGAGACCTTCAAGCTCAGTGAGCCGGTCGGCCTGAGCCTTGACCTGAGCCTTGACCTTTTCGGCCTCTTCAAGCTTCGAGGGGTCCTTCTTCGCCTGCCCCATGAGCATACCGATCTGTTTGGAGAGGGCGTTGCGGCTTGCGCGCAGATCGCTTGCCTCGGTTATGGCCGCGCGGTTCTTCGCATCGAGGTCGAGAAGCTCATCCACGAGGGGGAGCTTTGCGTCCTGAAACTTCTTTTTGATGTTCTCTTTTACTGCGTCGGGGTTTTCTCTTATGAACTTAATGTCGAGCATTTTTGTTATCTCCCAATTATTTATTTCAGATTTTTCAGCTTTTCAATAAGCGCTTCCCTGTCGTCCGCACCGTAAAACTCAAGCTCTATCCTGCCGGTCTTCTTGCCGTCTATGAGCTTGACTTTTCTCCCGAGACAGCGGCTGAGCTGTTCGCCGACCTCCGCGCTGTAATCCACGGTGATCTCTTTGCTCTCAGGCTCTTCCTCAACCTCGGGCTCCTTCATGAGCTTTGCGGCAAGCTGCTCTGCCTTGCGTACAGAGAGATTTTTCTTGATTATCTCCTCCGCTGCGGCGAGCTGCTTTGCGTCACTGCTTATCGGGATCAAAGCCCTTGCATGTCCCGCGGAAAGACTGCCGTTTTCTACAAGCTCCAGCACCGCCGGGGACAGACTCAGCAGACGCATTGAGTTTGTGATAGCAGGGCGCGACCTGCCGACGCTCTTCGCCGCTTCCTCCTGAGTGAGGCCGTAATCTTCGATAAGGGACTTGTAGCCCTTGGCTTCCTCAATGGGGTTGAGGTCTTCGCGCTGGAGGTTTTCGACCAGCGCAAGCTCCGCCGTTCTGCGGTCGTCCGCTTCGATGACGCGAACCGGAACTTCGGTAAGCCCCGCGAGTCGGGACGCTCTCCAGCGGCGTTCGCCGGCGATTATCTGATAGTAGCCGCTTGGCTGCTTTCTGACCGTTATTGGCTGAATCAGACCATATTGGGCTATTGAATCGGCCAGCTCCTGAAGTGCGTCCTCATCAAAATATTTTCTCGGCTGTTCTGATCGCGGTTCAACCTTGGATATCGGAAGCGTGAGAAGTTCCGCTTCCTCGTCGTCGAAAGCTGCACTGCCGAAGAGAGCGTCAAGCCCCGTCCCGAGGCCTTTCTTTTCCTTTGCTGCCATCACTGCCCTCACTTACCGCTTCTGGCAAGAAACTCAACTGCCAGTGCCATGTATGCCTTGCTTCCTCTGTTTACACGGTCGTATATCACGCCGGGCTGACCGTGGCTCGGAGCCTCGGATAGACGGACGCTTCTCGGAATGACCGTGTCATAGACTTTTTTGCCGAGGTACTTGCGCAGCTCGTTTTCAACCTGTACGGTGAGATTCGCGCGGGAATCGTACATCGTAAGGACGATTCCCTCGACGTCGAGGCGGCGGTTAAGATGCTTTGAGCACATCTTAATGCTCGTCATCAGATCCGCTATACCCTCAAGCGCATAGTACTCACACTGCATGGGGATGAGCACACTGTCTGCCGCGACAAGGGCGTTTACCGTCAGCAGCTCAAGCGAAGGAGGACAGTCAAGAAAAATGTAGTCATACTCGCTGTAAAGGGAAGCTATCGCTTCCTTGAGGACGTATTCCCTGCGTTCCTTATTTATAAGCTCAACCGATGACGCGGCCAGCTCCTTTGATGCGGGAATGACGTCGCCATATTCAGTGTTGACAACGCAGTCTGCCGCGGGCACACCGTTTATGACCATGTCATAGGTGTTCGGGCGCTGAGCCTTGGACACACCCATGCCTGAGCTCGCGTTGCCCTGAGGGTCGCAGTCCACGAGAAGAATGCGCTTGTCCATGAGTGACAGCGCCGCGCATATATTCACGCAGGTGGTAGTCTTCCCTACTCCGCCCTTCTGGTTGGCCACTGCTATTATTTTAGCCATAGCTGACCTCCTTCAATCTTTCTTTTGCCATTGATCGACAAATGGCATTATAACAGCAATTAAAGAGTAATGCAACGTTTCACGTGAAACATTTTTAATTCCGAGACAGAGAACATACACGATGTTTCACGTGAAACATCCGGGCACTATAAGTACCCGGATGTTGACTGAATATTGAATTTAAAAGCTTAGTACGCAACGCCCCAGTAGATCATATGCTTCGCGGGCTTGCCGCAGCAGGCGCATACATCGTCAAGATGCTCCTGCTTGAAGGGAATGCAGCGTGAGGACATACCGGCCTTTTCCTTCATTGCCAGCTCACACGCAAGCTCACCGCACCACATGGTCTTGATAAAGCCGCCGTTCTTCTCTTGAAGCTCCTTCGCTTCTTCGAGAGAATGCGCTTCGTAGGTGTGCTCGTCGAGGTTCTTCTTTGCTTTCTGATACAGACCGTCCTGAACATCATCAAGCAGGCCGGGCAGACGATCGGTAAGCTCATCGAGCTTGACGGTGATCTTCTCGCCGTTATCGCGGCGGACTGCCATGCACACGCCGTTTTCGATGTCGCGCGGGCCAATCTCAATGCGGAGAGGAACACCCTTCATCTCATACTGTGCGCACTTCCAGCCAAGGCTGTTGTCGCTGGTGTCGATCTTCGCACGGAAGCCAGCGGCTTTGATGGCGTCATAAAGCTCAGTCGCCTTCTCAACGACGCCCTCCTTGTGCTGCGCAACGGGGACGACGATGACCTGAACGGGCGCAATGCGCGGGGGCAGGACAAGACCGCTGTTATCGCCGTGGGTCATGATGATGCCGCCGATGATACGGGTGGAGAGACCCCAAGAGGTCTGCATCGGGTACTTCTGCATGTTGTCCTTATCGGTAAAGGTAATGCCGAACTGCTTGGCAAAACCGTCGCCGAAGAAGTGACTCGTACCGGATTGGAGAGCCTTCTTGTCATGCATCATGCACTCGATGGTGTAGGTGTTGACAGCACCGGCAAACTTCTCCTTATCGGTCTTGTTGCCGCGGATAACAGGCATGGCCAGATAATTCTCGCAGAGGTCAGCATAGACCTCGAGCTGGTGCAGAGTCTCCTCACGAGCTTCTGCCTCGGTGGCGTGGAGAGTATGCCCCTCCTGCCAGAGAAACTCACGGCCGCGCAGGAACGGACGGGTCGTTTTCTCCCAGCGGAGCACGGAGCACCACTGGTTATAAAGCATGGGCAGATCACGCCACGAATGAACAACGTGGCTCCAATGATCGCAGAACAGCGTCTCCGACGTCGGGCGGATGCACAGACGCTCCGGAAGCTCCTCGCTGCCGCCGACCGTGACCCATGCGCACTCAGGGGCAAAGCCCTCAACATGATCCTTTTCTTTCTGAAGAAGGCTTTCGGGAATAAGCATAGGCATGGAGACGTTCTCATGCCCGTCGCGCTTGAACATACCGTCAAGAACCTTCTGAATGTTTTCCCAGATTGCGTAACCGTAGGGGCGCAGAATGAAGCAGCCCTTTACTCCGGAATAATCGACGAGCTCAGCCTTGGTGCACACGTCGGTGAACCACTGCGCAAAGTCGACCTCCATATCGGTTATCTGTTCTACTCTTTTGTCCTTTGCCATAAATAAACCTCACATTTCGCCAGGGCCCTTGCCCCGCCGTATTTACGAACTTATTTTTCATTATAATAATGAACGATCGCAATTTTATATTTTATAGCCGCGGCCGCCGCTTGTCAATAGAAATGCCATAATACGGGAGTTTTTGCTTGACCTGGAGGGCTGATGCAGTTATAATATCTACGATTACCATCAGGTATATGTGTCCATGTAAGCTGATGGTATGCTCCAATATCAGCGGAGGTGAAGCGTATTAACAGACAGAAGTTTCTTGCGGAGCTTGGGAGACTGCTGACCTTTATGTATGAAGAGGACAGGCAGACAGCTCTTGCAATGTATAACAGAATGTTCGACGAGGCCGAAAGTGAGCAGGCACTGCTGCAGTACCTCGTCTCCCCCACCCGTCAGGCTGTCATACTCGCGCGTGCATATAACGCCAAGGAGAGAAAGCTCCAGGTCCACACGCAGAGCAGAGACGAATATGAGCAGAGCACGGATGAGATACCGGACTTTGTGCTGGCGATAAACAAGCTTCAGGACGAAGCATCGGCACTTAAGATAACGACGCCGCAGGTATCTGAGGATCAGATATCGCTCTTTGACGACAGCGATGCCGTGACCGAGACAGAGTCCGCACCTGCACCGGCAGCACAGGAAAATATCGAGCCTGCCGCAGACGAGAAAAAAGCGGAGACTCAGGATGAAACCGAAGAAGCTCCCGCGCAGAAAGAGACCCCGCCGATGTTTGCGGACGAGCCTGCCGAAGAGGCAGAGCCTGACGAAACAAACGATTCCGTCACACGCCTTGCCGACGCAGTGGATGCGTTCCTTGCCGATTTCACCATCAGCAATGATGAGCTTATCGCAAAAGCCAAGCCTGCAGCCGAAGAGGAAGAGAAAGCGGCTGAGCCTGAGAAAGAGGAACCTGCCGAAGTACCTGCCGAGGAAACTGTCACTGAGCAGCCCAAGGAGGCAGATGTACACGAGCCTGTTCAGGCGGAGCCGGAAGAAGAGACAGAAACTGAGACTGCCGCTGTGGGAATAGTGGAGACGGAAGAGGAGGATGAGGATGCGGAGACTGTCCGCAAGCCGATCGTTCCCCTGCTGATACTCTATATTATATTTGCAATACCGCTTGGACTTATAGGTATCCTGCTGCTGCTCATCCCGGCATTCGTGTCGCTGTCGCTGGCGATAACCGCAGGCTTCCTGGGGATAAACGGCTTTGCCGCGACGTTCACCGGCTTTGCGGTGCTTGCGGATATCCTCGTCGTCGCTGGCGTGTCGCTTATCCTGCTGGCGCTGGCGCTGCTGTTTTTGTGGCTGTTCGTCTGGTTTATCGGCGGAGCCATAGTCGGCCTTATCCACGGGCTGTGCGTGCTCGGCGGAAAGTGGTGCTATAAGGAGGTGGCGGTTCAGTGAAAAAGGGATGGAAGATCGTTTTTACGATATTTCTGATAGTCGTCGTTATCGGCATAGTCGGCGTTGGCGTTGGTATGCTGACGGGCGCGGAATTTACGCGCATCTACTCCGTGCTTGACGACCAGTACCATATCGATATGTGGCTCAATTATTTTGCTGAAGTCGCCGCGGCGGTTCAGGCAGCGTAAAAGAATATGTGAACATCCCCCAGTTCAGAGAAACGAGCTGGGGGATGTTTGGATTTTGAGACAACAGAGGATGGGTGTTCTGGATAGGTCATTCGCAGAGAAATACTGAAAAAAGCTACAGAGAAACGTATATGTCCGGTTTGCGCCCATTTAAGTACGAAAAAAGGAACTGCACGCAGGCAGTTCCTTTTTTACTGTATCAAGCTTTAATTACAGCTGCTTCTGAGCGTTGATCTTAACGCCGGGACCCATGGTGGAAGCGGTCACGCAGGATCTGATGTACTGACCCTTTGCGGAAGCGGGCTTTGCCTTGATGATAGCGCCGATGAGAGCAACATAGTTCTCATAGAGCTTGTCCGCACCGAAGCTGACCTTGCCGATGGGGCAGTGGATGATGTTGGTCTTGTCCAGACGGTACTCGACCTTACCGGCTTTGGCTTCGCCGATAGCCTGCTTGATGTTGGGAGTGACGGTGCCGGCCTTGGGAGAAGGCATCAGGCCCTTAGGTCCGAGGATCTTACCGAGACGGCCAACAGTACCCATCATGTCAGGGCTGGCGATAACGGTATCGAATTCAAACCAGTTTTCTTTCTGAATCTTCTCGACGAGATCCATACCGCCTGCGTAATCTGCGCCGGCTTCGAGGGCTTCGTCAACGCGCTCGGGCTTGCAGAAGCACAGGACGCGGACGGACTTGCCGGTGCCGTTGGGGAGAACGATAGCGCCGCGGACCTGCTGGTCAGCGTGACGGCCATCAACACCGAGCTTGACATGCAGCTCGACGGTCTCATCGAACTTTGCCTTGCTTGCGCTGATAACGAGCTTCAGCGCTTCCTGGGGATCATAGAGTGCCTGCTTATCTATGAGCTTTGAGCTCTCTTTATAATTCTTTCCTCTAAACAATTTGTTTTCCTCCTAATAATGTGGTTGAGTCGGATGGATTAATCCTCCCACGTTGAGGAGCGGAGCTGGTCGCCCGCTCAGTCTCCGACGATGACGCCCATGGAGCGGCAGGTGCCGGCTATCATGCTGATGGCGGAGTCGATGTCGGTGCAGTTGAGGTCGGGCATCTTCTGCTCGGCGATCTTGCGAACGTCTTCCTTGCTGATGGTGGCGACCTTGTCTCTCTGGGGAACGCCGGAAGCGGTCTCGATGCCGCATGCCTTCTTGATGAGCAGAGCGGCAGGAGGAGTCTTAGTGATGAAGGTGAAGCTGCGGTCGGAGTACACGGTGATGACGACAGGGATCATCATGCCCATATCGCCCTTGGTGCGCTCGTTGAAGTCCTTGGTGAACTGACCGATGTTAACGCCGTACTGACCCAGTGCGGGGCCTACAGGGGGAGCCGGAGTTGCCTTGCCGGCGGGAACCTGGAATCTAACGTATCCAACTACTTTCTGTGCCATTTAAAGCACCTCTTTCTTATTAATCTTTTTGTACTTCGACCTGATCGAGCTCAAGATCGACGGGAGTCTCCCTGCCGAACATCGACACGATAACACGAACTCTGTCCTTCTCGGGCTCAAGCTCGTCAACGACGCCGAAGAAACCGGCCAGAGGTCCGTCAATGACCTTGACCTGATCGCCGAGGCCGTAGCCGACGACGATCTCTCTGCGCTCGACGCCCAGATCGAAAATTTCCTGCTCCGTAAGCGGGATGGCCTTGCCATCCGAACCGACGAAGCCGGTAGCACCGCGGACGTTATGGATCAGATGCCAGCTGTCATCCGTGAGGATCATCTTGACGAGCACGTAACCGGGGAACACCTTGCGCTCGACGTTCTTCTCGCCGGAGTCGGTGATCTCGGTGACGGTCTCCATCGGGATGTTGACCTCTTTTATCAGATCCGTCATCTTGCGGTTTTCCGCTGCCTTCATTACAGCGGCAGCGACTGCGTTTTCATAACCGGAATAGGTATGAACAACGTACCATTTTGCTTCTTCAGCCATGCCTGTTAACCTACCAGCCTGAGCAGCGCCTGAACCAGCATGGTAGCCAGTTTATCAAAGGCCCCGATCACGATCGCAGAAGCCAGCATCATGCCGACAGAGATGAAGACATTGTTTCTGAGCGTCTTCGGAGTCGGCCATATGACCTTCTTCAGCTCGCTCTTCATCTCACGGAACCACTTGCCGATCCTCTTAAAGAAACCGGGCTTGGTATCGTCCTTCTTAACGGCGGTGACAGGTTTGGCGGGAGCTGTGCTAACCTTCTTTTCTTCAGCCATTTTCACGCGTCCTTTCAGAAGTTACTTGGTTTCAACATGCTTGGTGTGCTTTCTGCAGAAGGGGCAATACTTGCTGCGCTCCAAACGGTCTGAAGTGTTCTTCTTATTCTTGACCGTGTTGTAGTTCCTCTGCTTGCATTCTTCGCATCTGAGTGTGATTTTTACTCTTGCGCCTGCAGCCATTCTTTCGGCACCTCCTATTTTATTTACCCGCCGTAAAAGGAGACGGGCATTGCCTCCCTGTATTGGATGGGCAGCTCTGACAGCGCGCAAAAATGCGCACAAAAATAGACCTCTCATCCGACAGGTAATACATAATATAACATAGAACATCCATGCGGTCAATAACTTTTTTACGTAAACTAAAGGAAAATAAACGCTTTTTAACGCTTTTTCCCTTGCCGCGGGAGCGGATCGGTGTTATAGTCATTACACAAAACGCAAAGGATATGGTAGGTATGGATTATAAGGAAGCACTTGAATATATAAATAGGACAGAGTGGTTCGGCTCGAGGCCGGGGCTCGAACGCATCACGGAGCTTTTAGAGAAGCTCGGGAACCCGCAGAACGGGATGAAATTCATCCACATCGCCGGGACAAACGGCAAGGGCAGCTGCGCTGCGATGACGGCGTCGGTGCTCAAGGCGGCGGGCTACAAGACGGGGCTTTTCACTTCGCCCTATCTTTACCGATTCAATGAGCGCATGCAGATAAACGGCAAGCAGATAGACGACGATGTACTCGCGGCGGATGTGTCGCTCGTGAAGATCGCGGCCGACGCGATGGCCGATCACCCGACGGAGTTTGAGCTTATGACCGCCGCAGCGCTGGTCTGGTTCAAGGAGCAGAACTGCGACATCGTTGTGCTCGAGGTCGGGCTCGGAGGGAGGCTCGATGCGACGAACGTTATCGAGGCGCCTGAAGCCTGCGTTATCATGAACATCGGCCTTGACCACACGGCGGTACTCGGAAATACTGTCGAGCAGATCGCCGAAGAGAAGGCCGGGATAATAAAGCCGGGCACGGACTGCGTGCTGTACCAGCAGTCGCAGAGCGTGACGGAGATCGTGCGCGAGCGCTGCGACGAGGTCGGCGCAAGGCTGCACGTCGCAGATTTTTCGGAGCTGCACAGCGAGTTTGACAGTCTCTTCGGTCAGAGCTTCACCTATCGCGGCGAGGTCTACGCGCTGCCGCTGCTGGGGGCAAACCAGCTGCGCAACGCCGCTGTCGTACTGGAGCTCGTGGAGGTACTGCGCCGCCGCGGCTGGGCGCTCGACCAGAGCGATGTGGAGCACGGACTGTACGCCGTGAGCTGGCCGGGGCGCTTTGAGCTTGTGAACGATGAGCCGTGCTTCATCGTTGACGGCGGGCACAACCCGCAGTGCGCGCAGACCGTTGCGGAGAATCTGAGGAGCTACTTCCCGGATTCGCGCCGCGTGCTGCTCGTGGGTGTGCTGAAGGATAAGGACTACGCGGGTATTTTCGACGCGCTCGACCCCGTGGCGGACGAGTATGTCTGCATCGCGCCGGACTCAGTGCGCGCTCTCCCGGCGGAGGAGCTTGGGAAGTTCCTGGAAAAATACGGCAAGGACGTCACCGTCTGCGAGAGCATAAAGGACGGCGTGAGCATGGCGCTCGATATCGCCGGGGACGATCCGGATACTATGATCTGCGCGGTCGGCTCGCTCTATTCCGTGGGCGAGATACGCGCATGCTTTGAGAAATACTGAGGTGAAAAAATGCGGATAATGGCGATAGATTACGGCGACCAGCGAATAGGACTTGCAGTGTCCGACCTGCTGGGGATGCTCTGCGGCGAGGCGTGGACGATGAATGAATGGGACATGGAGCGCGCGTCAAAGCGCATAGCCGAGGAAGCGGCGGCGCGCGAGGTCGGCACTCTCGTGCTCGGGCTGCCGAAGAACATGGACGGTAGCGAGGGCGTACGCGCGGAGAAGAGCCGCGAGTTCAAGGCCATGCTTGAGCGTGACAGCGGGCTGCCGGTCGTACTCTGGGACGAGCGGCGCAGCAGCATCGAGGCGCACGCTATACTCCACGCGGCGGGCAAAAAGGAAAAGCAGCATCGCAAAACCGTCGATGCCGTCGCGGCGAGCCTGATATTGGAAGGATATCTGGGGAGCCTGAAGTAGAAACTAATGTATAAAAATTGTTGATAAAAAAGCACTAAAGAAGAATAATAAGGTATTTTTGACAGCAAGCTCCGCCTTTAATTTCTCCCTCCTGGCACATAATTATCTTGCGAGATATTATCAGCCGGGAGGGAAATTTTTATGAAAAAGGCGATAGTGACCGGCCTGTGGTCGCTGCTGCTTGCGACGGTGCTTACGGTTCCGGCCTTTGCACAGGAGCTTGTTGTCGGCGGGCAGGTCGTTGGAGTACAGATAAGCACAGAGGGCGTAGTGGTAGCGGGCTTTTCGGAGATCGAGACGGAGAGCGGGACGGTGTCCCCGGCGCAGAGCGCGGGCGTGCATCAGGGCGATCTGATAACCACGGTCAACGGCAGTAAGGTCGCCGACGCGCAGGAGGTCATTTCCGCGGTCGGCGAGTGCGGAGGCGAGAGCGTGTGCCTGGGGCTTCAGCGCGGGAGCAAGAGCATGAGCATAAATGTGACGCCCGCGCAGTCGGGCGAGGGCGAGTGGCTGCTCGGCATATGGCTGCGCGACGGGCTGTCCGGACTTGGAACGCTCACCTTCTGCGACCCGGACAGCGGCGTGTTCGGCGCGCTCGGGCACAGTGTCAGCGATTCCGACACGGGGCTGACGATCCCCGTCAGGGAGGGCAGCATCACGGACGCGCAGATAGTTAGTGTGAACCCCGGCGTTTCGGGCAGCCCCGGCGAACTGAACGGCTGTGCCGACTTAGGCAAGGTGCTCGGCAGCATCGAAATGAACACGGCGCAGGGAATATTCGGGCAGGCATATGTGTCGATGGACGGACGGATGATGGAGACGGGCAGCATCGCGGTCGGGACGGCGTCGATAGTTTCGACGATAAACGGGCGCGACAGCCGCGAGTACGCGATCGAGATAAACCGCATCTACCGTGAGGCTGACGGCACACACGCGATGCTCAGCGTGACAGACCCGGAGCTTATCCAGAAGACGGGCGGCATCGTGCAGGGCATGAGCGGCAGCCCGATAATCCAGAACGGAAAGCTCGTCGGCGCGGTGACGCACGTGTTCGTCTCCGACCCGACAAAGGGCTACGCCGTGAGCATACAGGATATGCTGCGCGCGGCGGGGATAATGAGCAAAGCTGCGTAAAAGTGTCCCTTCGGGACGGATAGAATTTGCGCGCCGCAATGCTATGCGGCGCGCAGGTTTGTTATTTTACCAGTCCGATGATGAGCAGGTGCAGCGGGTAGTAGATATAAAACAGCCATTTCATGAAACGGTTGACGCCGGGGCTTTTACCGCGCTGGCCGTTGTACATTTTTATGACCGGGATCGCGAGAACGACGCCCATTTGAAGAATACCGTAGACCTTATCAATAGCGAAGAAGTACACGACGGCGTAGAGCGCAACATAGAACACCAGCCAGAACGACTGCTTTTTCAGATCGCCGCGGTTCGTGCCGAAGGCGAGGACGCAGAGGGAAGCAATGCAGCTCCAGTCGCTCGGGAAGGTGACAAGGCAGATGAGGATGATAATGAGCGGGACGGCCTTGCGCGGCAGGCGCTGACTGTTCGCGGCGCGGAGCATTACAAGCCCCCACGCGAGCGGCCACATGACGCTTGTCTGGTTGAGCGCCTGCCCGTAATAAAACGGGATGAACGAGTGCCAATCGACAAAATCATTGGAGAAAAAGATATAGCAGAAGTGCGAGACAAGGGCGAAGGCGAAAAGACGGAAGGTGTATTTATTTACATCGCGCGTATAGTGGTAGCCCTCGGCGATGAAGAAGCACATGACGGGACAGGTGACGCGCCCGATAAGGTGCATCAGGAGCGGGAGCAGTTCATGCGGGTAGCCCGGCCAGAGCGCCCACGCGATATGGTCGATCGTCATGGCGGCGATGGCGATAAGCTTGACGGCGTTGGAATCAAGCCCGCGTTTTTGTATGTCCGACATTGCAGCACCTCCGCGGCAGAGTTGATTTTACTATAGGTTAGTGGGTGGGATTTGTCAAGATTTGCGGCGCGGATTATGAGGCAAATGCAACGAAAAAGATACGCTGAATTTGTACAATACTCTGATTTTGCGCTTGGATATTGATTTTCGGGAGCGGGTCAGGCTATGATATTTTGGAAAGATAATTTTCAACCGAGAGAGGTGCGTGTCATATGACCGGAATACAGTACGACATGAAAAATGTTCTCGACATTCCGCTGTGGGAAAGAATGCAGGATCAGCTCGCGAAGATGACCGGGACTGCCATAATCTGCATCGACTACAAGGGAAACCCCATGACGAAGCACAGCGGGCGCACGGAGTTTTGCAGCGTTATCCGCGAGAACCCCGTTTCGCGCAAGCGCTGTTACCGCTGCGATGCACTGGCCGGACTTGAGGCGGTGCGGCTGGAGCGGCCGTACATCTATCTCTGCCACTGTGGGATAGTCGACGTCGCGGTGCCGGTAATGGTCGGAGACAAGTATCTTGGCGCGGTGATGTTCGGGCAGGTGCGGCTCGTGAACAAGGACAGGGAGAAGGCCGTCAGGCTCGTGAACGAAATAAGCTCGTTTCAGGCGGAGGAGGATGCGGCGCGCAAGGACCTGCTGGAGAAATACGAGAAGCTGCCGGAGATGGAGTATGAGCGCATTGTCGAGATCGCAGACCTTATCGACTCGATAGTCAAATACACGGTCAACAGAGCGGTCAAGGCGCGCAACCGCGACGAGACGTACAAATGGCTGATGAGCACGAACTCAGAGCAGTTGGTCGGCGAGGCGGAGATACAGGAGCTTTCGCTGCCGATGAGCGCACGTGAGCCTGAGCGGGCGGAGACGATGCCGGTGAAGCCGAGCAGCGTGATATACCCGGCGATAGCGTACATCAACGACCATCTGAGAGACGGCATCTCCATGAAAGAGATGGCAGACCTCTGCCACCTCAGCCCGAGCTATTTTTCGCGTACCTTTAACAGGGAGACGGGCGAGAGCTTTGTGAACTACATAAACCGCCGCAAGGTCGCGCTGGCGAAAGAGCTGCTGCGGGAGACGAACAAGAGCATTACGCAGATAGCCGAGGAGGCGGGGTACATAAACATCAGCAATTTCATCGCGGTGTTCAAGCGCATGGAGGGAGTTACGCCGTCGGTATACAGGCAGCACATGTATAAATAAACGGGGCGGGAGCGGGAGTTTGACCGAGCGATGCTGCGCTTTTTGATATGACTTTTTGCAGCATCGAACTGCCGGTCACTCCGTGGGGTGACTTTCTCGACGTGGAGAAACGGCCATCAGTAAACAAGGGAGAACACGCCTGACAGCGCGTCTTTACGGCGCTTTTTGCCCTTTTCGCCTTGGCGGGCGTCAGCCCGCCTGCGTCTCAAAAAGCAAAAATCACTCGAAAATCCATCGCTGTCAGGTGCGCAGCAGTTTTGACGGAGCAGAAATGCGTTCAGACAATGAAAAGGCTGCGGGCAATACTTTATGTATTGGCAAGGACTTTGAAGAAGTATGGGCGCATTTCTGACCGTCAAAACCGTATTCTCTCTTGTTTACTGATGGCATACCAAAGACACGTTTAGGAGGCGGGGATTGCGTTTTCCCCGCCTCCTAAAAACCTCCACCCTTGAACCGCCAAAGAGAAACCATTGCGATGGTTTCCCTTTGATTCCTTCCAAGGAGGGCAAAGCTTCGGCGAACCAGCGCCGTTTTCAATGCGCTGTTGATTTTCACAGAATGAGTACATCCCCTTGGCTCTACCTTTGGGAGAGCAGTCACCGCAAAAAGCCATAAAAAGGCGGCGGTACTTCCCTATCCGACACATTCAGGCAGAACGGCACGTCCGTTCTGCCGTTTGTTTACTTCCGACAAACGCAACGCAAAGAAATTGTTAAAGTTATTTTGTTGTCAAATCAAAAAGACAAAATGCGAGGGGAGAACAAAAAAACACAACAAAAACGACCGAAAGTGCAGTAAGTTTGTGCCTTGCTTTTTTGTGCAATTCTGATATTTTAGAATCAAGAGTGACGAGGTAAACGGAAAAAACTCGTCAAATTTTACAAAATAGAAAAGAGAAAGGAAAGTGGAAATGGAAAAAGTAAAATCGCAAGCTAAAAAATGGCTGTGTATCAGTATTGCGTTGATGCTTCTGTGCTGCATAGTTGTCTCTGCCGTACAGACAAGCAGCGGCAAGGTAGATATGCAGGAGCTTATGTTTGAAACGGATGCAGGCTACACAATGAGCGCGTACATTTTTATTCCGGAAGGAGTAAACGCAGATAATCCCGCGCCCGCCATAGTAACAAGTCATGGCTACTTGAATAACAAGGAGATGCAGGATGCTAACTATGTGGAGCTGGCGCGCCGCGGATTTGTCGTCCTCGCGATTGACCAGCCGTGCCATGGTGATTCCGAGATACTCGCAATCAACACAGCTTCCGGTGTTTACCAGGGCGCACTGGCACTGAGCCGTATGCCTTTTGTCGATGCTGAGCGCATTGGCGTTACCGGCCATTCAATGGGAGGCATGTCCTGCAACGCAGCTATCGCATCTGATAATGCTGCTGACGAGCAGGTCATTGCGGCTGTTCTTCTTAACTGCGCTGATGCAACTTACGTTGATGAAGACGGAAACTGGGCAAACGTATATGGAAACCGTGACGTTGGAATTATGGCAGCCAAGTACGATGAGTTCTTCCATATGTATACCGACGCTCAGGGGATCTTCCGTGAAGCACCATATTTCCTTGCGGGCGTAAATTCCCAGTCGTTCCTGAACTTCGGCGTTGATCCGGCAGGACTTGAAGCACGCGTCGCTGACACGGTCTATTATCAGGAGATTGACGGCAAGGAAGCAATGCGCGTCATTTATAATCCCGATATAATACATCCTTGGTCTCATTTCTCCGCAAGGGCTACGGCGGCTGTGATCGATTTCTTTACCGAAGCGCTGGATGCGCCGAATCCGATCGCGAGCTCTAATCAGGTATGGCAGTGGAAAGAAGCCTTCAACTTTGTTGGCCTTGTCGGATTTGCTATATTTGTCTGCGCCTTTGGAACCATGATGCTGTATACGCCCACGTTCGAGTCGCTGAGAGCTGCTGAAGTTGTTCAGCCTGCTAAGGTCAAAGACGGAAAGGGCAAGAGGTGGTTCTGGCTGAGCCTTATCGCAGGCGCACTGTTTGCCATGCTTATATACCGCTGGATACTCAAGACCGGCACGGCCATGAAGGTCGATCAGACAGAAGCGATGGGACTTGGCCTGTGGTCAACGCTCTGCGGTGTATTTACCATACTCAGCATGGTCATATTCTACTACTGCTATGGTAAAAAGAACGGCATGGATCTTGCGGAACTTGGCGTGAAGATATCTCTCAAAAAGCTTGGTCTCAGCGCGCTGCTGGCTGCTATTGTCGTAGTTGTATCTTACGGGTGCATTTTCGTCGCAGACTATTTCTTCTATGCAGACTTCCGTATCTGGACGCTCGCATTGAAGGCATTTGAAGCACCGATCCTCAAGTACCTGCCATACGGCTTCCTGTTTGTGGCATACTACGTTTCAAACAGCGTTGCAACCAACTGCTTCAACTATAACAATATAGGCGGAAAGTTCAACGGTATTATTGTTGCCGTTATGGCGGCACTCCCCGCACTCGTTCTGCCGTGGATACAGTACATCACATATTACAGCACCGGAGCGATGAAGTGGGCAGGCAGCGCGATGCACATACTGTGGCTCTTCCCCATCGTGCTCATCCTTTTTGCAAGCACGATCATGAACCGTGTGCTCTACAAAGTCACTAAGAACCCGTACATCGCCGGCATAATCAACGCGGCGATCATAACGCTGCTGACAATCACCAACACCTGCACTGTTCCGATGTAACAGTTATACTATTAATAATAACAACCCCTCAAGAGCCGCCGCATACGCGGCGGCTCTTTTGCTGTCAAAAAAGGAGCTACTATATGAAATATATCATGTCCCTCGATCAGGGGACGACAAGCTCGCGGTGCATTCTGTTCGACCGGGGCGGCAATATCTGCGCCTCGGTACAGAAGGAGTTTAGGCAGATATACCCGCAGCCGGGCTGGGTCGAGCACGACGCCGGGGAGATATGGGACACGACGCTCGAGGTGTCCCGCGCGGCTATGGCAAAGCTGGGAGTGGAGGCCAAGGACATTGCGGCGATAGGCATCACGAACCAGCGCGAGACGACAGTTATCTGGGACAAGGCCACCGGCGAGCCAATCGCGAACGCCATCGTCTGGCAGTGCCGCCGCACCTCCGATATCATCGACGGGCTTATAAAGGACGGCTATGCCGACACGATACGCTATAAGACCGGACTTCATCCGGACGCGTACTTCTCCGGGTCGAAGATCAAGTGGCTGCTAGACAACGTCCCGGGCGCGAGGGCGCGCGCCGAGGCGGGTGAGCTGCTGTTCGGCACGATAGACACATGGCTCATCTGGAAGCTGACCGGCGGGCGCGTACACGTGACGGACTACACCAACGCCAGCCGCACGATGCTCTATAACATCCGTGAGCTGTGCTGGGACAAGGAGCTGCTCAGGCTGCTGGACGTCCCTGAATGTATGCTCCCGGAGGTGAAGCCCTCAAGCTGCATATACGGCAGCAGCGAATTTGAGCTGTACGGCGGGGAGATACCCATTGCGGGCGCGGCGGGCGACCAGCAGTGCGCACTGTTTGGGCAGTGCTGCTTCGAACCGGGGCAGATGAAGAACACCTACGGCACGGGCTGCTTCCTGCTGATGAACACCGGCAGTGAGATAGTCGAGAGCAGAAACGGGCTTGTCACGACTATCGCCGCAAGCTGCGGGGACCATGTGGAATACGCTCTCGAGGGCAGCATCTTCGTCGGCGGGGCGGCGGTGCAGTGGCTGCGCGACGAGCTGAACGTGGTATCGGACGCGGCGGAGACGCAGCAGTACGCCGAGAAGGTGCCGGACACGGCGGGGGCCTACGTCGTCCCGGCGTTTACGGGACTCGGCGCGCCGTACTGGAACCAGCGCGCGCGGGGCACGGTCGTCGGCATAACGCGTGGCTTCAGCCGGGCGCACCTCGTGCGTGCAACGCTTGAGTCGATAGCCTACCAGACGCAGGACATCATCGAGGCCATGGAGCGCGACTCCGGGATCGGGATCGCGGCGCTCAAGGTGGACGGCGGAGCATGCGCAAATAATTTCCTGATGCAGTTTCAGGCGGATATCGCCGGGTGCAGCGTATACAGGCCGAAGTGCATAGAGACGACGGCACTGGGCGCGGCTTACCTTGCGGGGCTTGCCGTCGGCTACTGGGAAAGCCTTGAGGACGTGAAGCAGAATCAGGGTATCGACCGCGTATTCACACCCGAAATGGACAAAGAGAAACGCACGGAGCTTCTGCGCGGCTGGCACAAGGCCGTCAAATGCGCCCAGGTGTGGGCTGAGGAATAAAAAAGCCGGATCATGCAAGCTGCATGATCCGGTTTACTGTTTCTTCTGCTGCGTATGCTATCAGGCTCTCCGGGGAGGGAGGAGTGCCGCTGTGGTCGCCGTCTGGCTGTGCGGAGGCGAGGCTTATCGCTGCGGCGATCTCTTCTCTTACTTCTTCTACGGTCACGCCGTTGTTCTGTGCAACGAGCTCAAGCGCCCGTTCCGCCGCTGCAATGTCAAATTTCATATCTTCTTTCCCTTTCTCTGGCTGTGGCTTAATAAGAACGTCCACCGTTCTTGTTAGCACAATCTTAACACCGAGGAAGAAAAAATATTGTCGAAACAAGGGAAGAGAAAAAGAACAAACTGTTAATAAAACGAAAATTGACTGCAGTGTCAGGGCGCTCCGTCACGCTTTACAACGCTGCGCTCCACATACTGCGGAGAGGCGTTGACGCACATGAAGATGCGGCCGATATATTCGCCGATGAGGCCGAGCACCAGCAGGATCACGCCGCCGAGAATCAGCAGCAGCGCCGTGGTGGAGCTCCAGCCGAGCGGCGCCATGCCGACGGCAAAGTGCCGGATGACGATAATGAGCGCATAGATGAAGCCGGCGACAGCGGTGAGCGCACCGAAATAGGTCGCAATGCGCAGGGGCTTTATCGAAAACGAGGTGAAGCCGTTCATCCACAGCGACAGGAGCTTACCGAGAGTATAGCCCGACTGCCCCTGCTCGCGGCTGCGGTGGTTCACGGGGACGTTGCAGATGTTCTTCGTGCTGCGCAGCACGAGCCCCATGACGTATGGGAAGCAGTTTTCATAGCGGAGCATCTCATCGGCGATGAAGCGCTTCGCAGCAAAATAGCTCGTAAGGCTCAGCTCTTTTGGCTTGCCGAGCATGATCTCCGTCATCCAGGCGTTCACGCGGCTGCCGAAGTTGCGGAAGCCCGAATGCTGCTTATGGTCATAGGAGGCGTAGACAACGTCATAGCCCGCTTCGATTTTTTCGAGGAGCTTGCCGACCTCGTCCGCGGGGGTCTGGCCGTCGTCATCAAGGCAGACGAGGATATCGCCGCTGCTGTGCCTGATGCCGCACATCAGTGCCGCATGCTGGCCGAAGTTCTTCGCGAGGTCGACGGCAGTGATGTGCCCGTCCGCTTCGGCGAGCGCGGAGATGACCGCGAAAGTATCATCCGGCGAGGAGTCATTAACAAGGATGATCTCATACTCGTAGGCGAGCTGTGCCATGGTGCTCTCTATCTCGTTCACAACGCCGCCGATCGTCTTTGACGAGCGGTAGCACGGGATGACAAAGGATACTTTGCTCATTTATCTCACTCTGTTTCTTATATATAATATATCACGACGCCGAGCATTATCAAACCCATGCCGATAAGCTTGTTTTTCGTCAGCTTCTCGCCGTAGAATATCCGGCCAAGGATCATCACGAGCGGGAAGCCCAGCGATTCTATCACGGGGCCGTTCTTGAAGTCGACGCCCTTGAAGGCGAAGATCACGCAGATCGTCGAGGCGGCAAGCAGAAAATAGCCGCTGATGACCCACGGGTTCAGGTATTCGAAAATGACGCTCTTGTGCTCCTTCCCCGCCGACTTCTTGAGAAGCATCTGCGAGACGGATGAGAGCAGCACGGCGCCGAAGAGCGCGAGCCAATGTTCAAGCATCTCTGTTCACCATCCATATCCCGGCAAAAATGACGATGATGCCGATAATATTCTGGACCGAGATGTGCTCATGGAACACCACTGCTGCCCAGAGCGTCGACCAGAATATGGCCGAGGCGCGATTGGAGTAGGCAACGGAGATATCGACCTTCTTTATTATCTGCTGCCAGCAGATAGCATAGACGCCGAGGATGAGAATTTCGACACCGTAGCAGAGCACAAAGCCCATGGACAGAAACGGATAGCGGCTGGCAAGCTTCGCGGCGATATCGGTGCAGGTGTACAGTATCACCGCCGCTTGGAGCAGCACGATATAACGCAGAGAGATACTCTTTTTCAAGACATTGTTCCTCTATATTTCAGATTCTTTGGGAAACAGACTGTCGATGCTCTTTTTGCGCAGAAGCGTATACTCCTCGCCGCGCTTGAGATAGATATTGGGCGCGGCATTTATGAAGCTGCTGTTATGCGTCGACATATAAGCGCCGCAGCAGTGGAACAGAAATTTGCTGTCATGCTGCGCAAGGTTTTTCATATCGCGCGGATAGAAGCGGTCAAGCTCCATGCAGGTGCTGCCGCCGATTATCTGCTCCACTGTGCTCTCCACGCCGGGGTTTATCATCGTAAACGGTGTTGGGTGCGGGTTCATAAAAGGGTTGATGTGGACGACGCTGCCGTCCACGGTCACGATCCGGTGTCCCCTGACCTCGCGGATGTTGAGGACGCTCGTGAGATAATCCATCGACGTTGCGAGGATAGCCGCGCCCGGCTCGAGGATGAGCGCGGTTTTCTCGGGAGAGTAAAACTCACGCAGGGTGCCGCACACGGTCTCGGCATACTCGGCATACGTGGGCTTTCCGGGGAAGAAGCTCCCGCCGAAGAAGCCGCCGCCGATGTCAACATACCGGAGCGCGTCAAGCCCAAACTCCCGGCCTATCTGCACCGCCGTCCCGGCGATGCTGCGGTAGATCGCGAGGCTTCTTGTTTTGCTGCTCTGGTGCAGGTGCAGCCCGGCAAGCTCGATGCCGCTTTCGCGCAGCATGGCGAGGGCCTTTTCAAAGTCCCCGTTTTCAAGGCAGATGCCGAAGCGGCCGGGGATGCCGGTGCAGGTGGCCTCACCGGGGCAGTCGCGCTCAATGTCATAGTTCACGCGCAAGCCGACGGCGGGCTTATGCTCGCTGTCACGAAACGCCGCGCAGACACGTTCGACCTCTTCAAGATTATCGAGGTTCACTATGCTCCCGGCAGCACAGGCGGAAACGACGGTGTCCCGCTTCTGCGGGCCGTTATAGATGATGTTATCCTCACGGCAGCCGCAGCGCAGCGCAAAGGCGTACTCATCCGGGGAGACGACCTCGGCATAAAAGCCGTGCGCAAGCGCGGCCTTGAGCATATAGGGGAAGTTGTTGGTTTTCACAGAATAACCGAAGAGCACGCGCCCGTTCCAGCGGCTCTCAAACTCCGCCCTGAAGCGCGTGATGTTCTGCGTGTACTCTTCGTCATTGATTATATAGCAGGGGGTGACAAGCCCGTCGAATCTCATTGGCAGACCTCCACGCGGAGACTTTCTCTGAAAGCCTTGACCGCGGCCTGAAGCTCATCGTTCGACGCGGCTTGGAAGATAGCCTGACCGATCCTGTCCGTACCGTTGCGGAAAGCGTCGATGTCATCGCCCGGGGCGAAGCTCACTTCGACCTTGCCCACGCCGGGGACAACGGCGTTTTCATTCACGTATTCGCGCCCGGCGAAGCGATAGCGTATCTCACGGAGAATGCCGGAGCGCTCGGTGTACAGAAGCTGCGAGGCCGTCGGTGTGCCGTGCGTCAGGTCAAAGGGCGCTATCGGGCGGCCAAGGGCGGCGTCAATGATGCAGGAGTAATAGTCGCGCCCGGTATAGCCGCTGATGACCTCGGGGATGCCGGTCGCTCCGCAGCGCCCGGCGGCTTCGATTATACTGACGCTCTCATCCGGGAGGATCATCGCGTCGATATTTATCGCGCAGTTATCCATACCGGTGGCGCGGATTATCTTTTCGGTCTCATGCAGCATATTTTCATGCAGGCGCGGGGAGACCTCCATCGGGCAGAAGTGGCCGATGGGGATGCCGGTGTGACCGGAATGATAGACATATTTTTCATGGGGCAGCATCAGCAGGAGTCTGCCATTCTGCACCAAGGCGTCGATGCCGACCTCCCTGCCGTCAACAAAGCGCTCGACGACCATGTGATCTGCGTCCGTCGCGGCGAGGGCGTAATCATATGCCTCACGCATACGGGAGAGATCGGTTATTTTGGTTATCCCTCTGCTGCCGGATTTGTCGACGATCTTGAGCATGACCGGCAGGCCGAGAGCCTCGGCCGCAGCGACGGCTTCTTCATAGCTCTCCACCCGGCGGAACTCCGCCGTTGTCACGCCGCCGTTTACGAAGGCTTCCTTCATAAGCGCCTTGTCGGTGAGCACGCGCGCGGCCTGTTCGCTTATGCCGCACAGACCGAGCTCGCGGCAGACATACCCGATGGAGGAGACGGCGACGTCGGTACCGGTCGTGGTCACGGCGGCGACGCGCTCGGAGCGGGCAATATCGAGCACCGCGTCCTTATCGGTGGTGTTCGCATAATAGACCTTATCGGCGGCGGCAAAGCCCGGATAGTTGCCGGGGATGCTCGTGATCACCGCGCGCAGCCCCAGTTCCTGAGCCTTCTTTATCAGCGGGACCTGATAGATCCCGGCGCCGAGTATCAAAATCGAATCCTTGTTATCCATGCGTGCTCTCCGGTTTTATTTGCCGTCCCCGCGGCGTATCACGCTGCGCTCCACATACTGGGGAGCGGCGTTGATGCACATATAGATGCGCCCGATATACTCGCCGGCGAGACCGAGAACCAGCAGGATCACGCCGCCGAGGATAAGCTGGAGAGCCATAGTGGAGCTCCAGCCCATGGGGATATCGCTGTAAATGAAGTGCTTGATTATAATAACGATGGTATAGATAAATCCGGCGAACGCAGTGAGCGCGCCGAATATGCTTGCCAGTCTCAGGGGCTTGACGGAAAAGGCCGTGAAGCCGTCCATCCACAGCGCGAAGAGTTTGCCGAGCGTATAGCCTGAGGAACCCTCCATGCGCGCGCGGTGCTGCACGGGGACAGTGCGGATCCTGCGCGTGCAGCGCAGGATGAGCCCATCCAGATACGGGAAGCAGTTTTTATACTTGAGCATCTCATCGACGATGAAGCGCTTTATTGCAAAATAGCTCGTCATGCTCAGGTCACGGGGCTTGCCGAGCATGATCTCGGTCATGCGGTTATTGAGCTTCGTGCCGAAATTGCGGAAGGCTGAGTGCTGCTTGTGCTCATAAGAGGCCATGGCGACGTCGCAGTCGTCCTGCTCGAGGCGCGCGAGGAGCTTGCCGACCTCGTTTGCCGGAGTCTGGCCGTCGTCATCAAGGCAGACGACAAAGTCCCCCGCGCTGTGGCTTATGCCCGACATGAGCGCTGCGTGCTGGCCGAAGTTCTTTGCAAGGTCGACGGCGGTGATGCGTCTGTCGGAGAGCGCGAGCGCGGAGATGACCTCAAGGGTATTATCCGGGGAGCAGTCGTTGACCAGAATTATCTCATAATCATACTCCGGGAGCGTGGGCATAGTATCGCGGATCTCGTCCACGACAACGCCTATCGTGTTCGCGGAGCGGTAGCAGGGGATCACGAAAGATACCTTTTTCATTTGCCGCTCCTTTCCGAGAGTATGGACATGAACACAACGTCGCGGAACTCTCCGTCCAGCTTGACCATGTCGCGGAATACGCCCTCGGTCGCAAAGCCGGCTTTTTCATAGCTGCGGCGGGCGACGTCGTTTCCGCCGATGACGCGCAGGCTGATCCTGTGCAGGCGCAGAGTATTGAGCCCAAATTCAACGAACATACGGGCTGTGGCCGTGCCGATGCCGCGGTGACGGGCGCTGGCCTCACCGATGAAAATACCGTATTCCGCGCTCTCGTTTGCCGGGTCTATATCCCGGAAATACACGCTGCCGACGCTCTTGCCGTCAGCGTTATCGACAATGATATACTGGACGACCTTTCCCGTCTCAACCTTTGTGTGCAGCCAATTGCGGTGCATCTCCGGCGTGAACGGCTCACGGAAAATGAAGAACTGCTGCACGGCGGGATCGTTGCGCCAGCGGACAATGAGATCGGTATCGGCGTCGGTTATGGGGCGGAGCGTGACCTTATCGCCGGTGATGACCGGCAGGTCGCAGGGCTTGAATGAGATCATGGCTCACTCACCGAAAAACTCTTTGACAGCTGCGATGACGCGGCCGCGGTCCTCGGCGGTCAGGCCGTAGTACATCGGCAGACGCAGGAGCCTGTCTGACTCGGCGGTGGTGTACCTGTCCTCGCCGTCAAAGCGGCCGAAGCGCTCACCGGCAGGAGCGGAGTGCAGAGGAACATAGTGGAACACCGCAAGGATATCACGCTCCTTCAGGAAGCTTATGAGCGCGGTGCGCTCGGCGAGATCCTTACATTTGATATAATACATGTGCGCATTGTGTACGCAGCCGTCGGGGATCGCAGGCAGACCGAGCTTACCGGCGGACTCAAGGGGCTTGAAGGCCGCATCATACTCATGCCAGCTGTGCAGACGGTCGTTATTGATCTCATCCGCCATTTCGAGCTGCGCCCAGAGATAGGCCGCGTTCAGCTCGCTCGGCAGATAGCTGTCGCCGAAATCGACCCAGGTGTACTTATCGACTTGGCCGCGGAAGAACTTAGCGCGGTTGGTGCCTTTCTCGCGCAGTATCTCGGCCTGCTCGATATAATCGGGGTTGTTTATGACGATGGCGCCGCCCTCACCCATGGAGTAGTTCTTAGTCTCATGGAAAGAGTAGCAGCCGAGGTCGCCGATCGTGCCGAGGGCCCTGCCCTTGTAGCTTGCCATGACGCCCTGGGCCGCGTCCTCAACGACAAGCAGTTTATGGCGGCGGGCAATGTCCATGATCGTGTCCATCTCACAGGCAACGCCGGCATAGTGCATGACGCAGATGACCTTGGTCTTATCGGTGATGGCACGCTCGATAAGCGTCTCGTCGATGTTCATCGTGTCCGGGCGGATGTCGACAAACACGAGCTTTGCCCCGGCGAGGACGAAGGAGTTTGCGGTGCTGGAGAAAGTGAAGCTCGGGAGGATGACCTCATCCCCCGGCTCAAGGCCGCACAGGAGCGCCGCCATGTCAAGGGCGGTGCTGCCGCTGGTGGTGAGGAGCACTTTCTTCGCGCCAAAGCGCTGCTCGAGCCATGCGTTGCACTTTTTGGTAAAGCTGCCGTCGCCGCAGATCTTGTGCGAGGCGATGGCCTGCTCGATATATTTCATTTCGTTCCCGGTGCAGGGAGGCACGTTGAAGTTTATCATATTTTTTCCTCCTTACCATCAATTGATGGTAGCGTGAATTGGGCGAACTGTTCCAAGTTAATTACAGTACATTATATCAATATACGCCGAAGAATACAAGGAAAGAATTCAGCCATCTTGCCTGATATGACGCACGGCGGCGTAGATTGTTTCAGCGCGGCGGAAAAATATGCCATTTGTACCGCTAAAATACGGCTTTTGTGGAAAGTGCTGCAAAATGAGATGAAAATTCTGTACAGTATCACGTCGTTAAGATGCTTGGAAACCGGTTGACAAAACGAAAACCTGATGCTAAACTTATTACAGAATTGTTAATTTAGTGGTAAACAATGGACGCTCAATCAGAAAAGAAAGTTACTATAAATCAGGTCGCAAGCTACTGCGGAGTTTCTAAGACGACGATCTCACGCTTCCTCAACGGCAAGTATGAGAACATGTCGGCGGAGACCAAGGAAAAGATATCCGCAGCGGTCAAGGCGCTCAACTATCACCCTGACCGTTCGGCGCAGCGGCTCAAAGCCAGCAGGACGATGCTTATCGGCTGCGTCATAGGCGACATCAGCAGCCCGTTTTCGGCGCTCCTGCTCAAGGGCATAACCTCCGTGTGCGAGGAATCGGGCTATCAGGTGCTGTTTGCAGACAGCCGCGAAAGCGCACGCCGCGAGAAGAGGGCTCTTCGGGGCTTCCTCGATAACCGGGTGGACGGACTCATCGTCAACACCTGCGGCAGCAATGACGAATACCTGCTTGAGCTTCAGGAACGCGGCATCCCGCTGGTGCTCGCGGACAGACCGCTGATGGAGCCGGGGCTTATCGACACGGTGTGCAGCCGCAATCAGGAAAACGCGGCAGAGTGTACGCGCCTGCTCCTCTCACAGGGTTATGAGCATGTTGCTTTCTTTTCGGAGACGATAGCCAAGATTGCTCCGAGAGAGCTCAGATGCAAGGGCTATGCCGATACCGTCACAGAAAGCGGAGCGGCACCGGAGATATACGAGATAAACTGTGAGCTTCCCAACAGCTGTGTTGACAGCCTGCGCGATTTCCTCGGGAAGCACAATGGCGAGCGCATAGCGGTGCTTTCCGCCAATGGCACGACTACCCAGCGCATCCTTACGGCGATGAAGTTCTTAGGCATCAAGGCGGGCGCAGAGCTTGGCCTGTGTACATTTGACGATTGGGATTGGCTGCAGATCGCGGACCCCGGAATAACCGCGGTGGCGCTCAGCACGGGCGAGATCGGAGCAAGAGCGGCAAGGCTTCTGCTCGACAGGATAAACGGCAGCGCAGCCGAGACCCCCGCAGAGGAAATAGTCCCGTCTTCTATTATTATAAGAGAATCCACCACCGCAGGCGCGGCGAAAAAATAAAAAGTAAATCAGAGAATTCCGAAACGGCCGGCCGTTTCCACATCATTCCATGATGTGACGGTATTTGACAGATAAAAAATGATTCCTCGCTTATGGGGAATTATTTTAGGCCAAGTTGATAAACCGATTTACGAAACCGTTATCTTGACGAAACGGATATGTTTTTGCCAAACTTTGTCGGAAACTTTGTCGGAGTTAACGGAATCTTAACACCGCCCGCATGCAAAACTTTATTTGTGTTACCGGCAGAGCGATCTGCCTGTATATAAATTCATTATGGAGGAAAAATAATGAAAAACGTCAAATCTGTTCTCGCAATGCTCCTCGCACTGTGCATGGTATTCGCACTGTGCGCATGCGGCCAGTCCGCAAGCACCACGGCTCCCGCAGCCACCGAAGCTCCCGCAGCTGATGCAGCAGCTCCTGCTGACACCGCAGCAGCAACCGACGGCGCAAAGGTCGGCCAGACCGTTCTGAAGTGCGCATTCAACCAGACCATCGAGAATCCTGAAGCAAAGACCCTTCAGAAGCTCAGCGACGATCTGTATGACGCCACCGAAGGCCGTTACTCCATCGAAGTTTATCCCGATGCTCAGCTCGGTGACCAGCAGCAGACCCTCGAGCAGTGCACCATGGACGCTCTCGACATGACCCTCGTTGCAAACTCCATCATCGAGACCTACGTTCCTGACTTCGCTATCCTCGGCACTCCGTACGTTTACGACAGCATCGAGCATCAGCAGAAGGTTTTCGAGTCCGGCAAGCTGGACGACCTGTTCGCCACCACTCGTGACCACGGCTTCGTCGTTCTCTCCGCTTACTCCCTCGGCGCTCGTAACCTCTACACCCGTGACAAGGCTGTCACCACTCCCGAAGAGCTTGCTGGTATGAAGATCCGCGTTATGGGTTCTGACACCTGCATCGCTATGATGAACGCTATGGGCGGCGTCGGTGTTGCAATGGCACAGGGCGACGTTTACTCCGCAATCCAGACCGGTACCCTCGACGGTGCTGAGAACAACATCATCACCTACGTTGACCTCGTTCAGTACGAAGTTGCTCCTTACTACAACAGAACCGGCCACCTCATGATCCCCGATGAGCTGTGCATCAACGCAAAGGTCTTCGACTCCATGTCCGCTGAGGATCAGGAAGCCCTCAAGAAGTGCGCATCCGAGTCTATTGATTACATGTTCAACCTCTGCGCAGAGCTCCGCTCCGACTACGAGGCAAAGGCAGCTGAGAAGGGCGTTATCTTCTCCGACGCTGATGTCCCCGCTTTCCAGGCTCTCTGCCAGGATCTGATCAATGACGTTGCTAACCGCACCGACATGACCAAGGCTGTTTACGAAGCGATCGTTTCCGAGCGCTAATCGGTTAAATAACTACTATTAATATTTAGTTCCCGCGTTATAACGGCCCGCAGCACGCCTGTGGGCCGTTTTTAAAAAGTCAGAAGGAGGCCACTCCGTGAAGGTATTCGACAAAATAAAATTCATAGTCGACAAGATACTCGAAGTGCTCGGCACGGCGACTCTTGGCATTATGACAGTTCTGGTCTGCTACCAGGTCATCGCGAGATACGTATTCAACGCCCCAAGCGCAATTTCCGAAGCTCTCTCCCAGTACCTGTTCGTTTGGATGATTATGTTTGGCAGCGCTTACGTCTACGGCAGCCGTGAGCACCTCGCCATTGATATATTGAAAGACAGATTCTCCCCGAAAATGTACATGATCGTCGAGGTCATCACCAACATTTTCCTGTTCGTATTCATTCTTCTTATCTGCGTGTGGGGCGGCTGGCTCTACACCGCAAAGCAGGCTGTCCAGGTCGACCCGTCCCTGCACGTTTCCAAGGCGATCCTGTACGCCTCCGTTCCCTTTACCGGCGTCATCACCCTGTACTACGCGGTCTATAACTGCGCACGTGCCATCAACAACTATAACCATGGCACCCGTACCCACGGCGATGAGCTCTCCGGTACCGCATGACAGGAGGTAGACAGAAATGACAGTTACAGCCATTGCGGGCATCGTAATGATCGCCCTTATCTTCGTTACTCTCGCTTTCGGTTTCCCGATCGGCCTGAGCATCGGTCTCGGCAGCGCCGCGGCCCTGTACATCATCATGCCGAATCAAGGCTTCCTCACCATCTCCGCACAGAAGATGTTCCAGAGCGTCAACTCCTTCTCGCTGCTGGCAATACCCTTCTTCGTGCTCGCCGGCAACATCATGAACACCGGCGGTATCGCCCGCCGTCTTGTCGGCTGCGCAAAGCTCGTTGCGCACCGTCTGCCCGGCGCACTGGCACAGACCAACATCGTCGCTAATATGCTCTTCGGCGCAATGTCCGGCTCCGGCGTTGCCGCGGCTGTCGCAATGGGCGGCATCCTCGGACCCATGGAAAAGGAAGAGGGTTACTCCGATGAATACATAGCGGTCTGCAACATCGCCTCCGGCCCGACCGGTATGATGATCCCGCCCAGCAACATCATGATCGTCTACTCCACCGTCGCAGGCTCCGTCTCCATCGCGGCTCTGTTCATGGCAGGCTACATCCCCGGCATCCTCTGGGGTCTCGGCTGCATGATCGTCGCGGGCGTCATGGCAAAGAAGCGCGGCTATGTCAGCACCGAACACTACAACGCAAAGTTCGTCCTCAAGACTCTGTGGGACGGCATCCCCAGCCTGCTGATGATCGTCATCGTTATCGGCGGTATCCTTGGCGGTGTCTTCACCGCGACCGAGGGCTCCGCTATCGCGGTTCTCTACTCCCTGATCCTCAGCTTCATCTACCGCAACATCACCGTCAAGGATCTGCCCAAGGTCATCTGGAGCAGCGTCAAGACTACCGCGGTCATTGAGTACCTCGTCTGCGTGTCCGGCATCATGGGCTACGTTATGAGCTACACCCACATCCCCGCACTCGTCGCAAACGCGATCCTTGGCTTCACCACCAACAAGTACGTCATCCTGCTCATCATGAACATCATCCTGCTCATCGTCGGCTGCTTCATGGATCCGACTCCCGCAGTTCTGATCTTCACTCCGATCTTCCTGCCTATCGTGCAGACCTGGGGTATGAGCCCTGTCCACTTCGGCCTTATGATGGTCATGAACCTCTGCGTCGGTACCTTGACTCCCCCTGTCGGCGCTATCCTGTTCGCCGGCTGCCGTGTGCATCAGGTCAAGATCGAGCAGATCATCAAGATGCTGCTGCCGTTCTTCGCGGTCATTCTCATCTGCCTGACCCTCATCACCTACGTGCCTTGGCTGACTATGTGCATTCCTCAGGCACTCGGCCTTGTGGGCTAATATCTGGAGGCTTATAAATGGATATCCGTTATTCAGCACATCCCGAAGATGTGAAGCGTTATACCACAGAGGAGCTGAGAAAAGAGTTCCTTATCCAGAACCTTTATCAGCCCGATACCGTGCAGGCTGTCTACTCCCATGTTGACCGCATGGTCGTTCTCGGCATCATGCCCGTGAACGAGGCTCTGCCTATCGACAAGGGCATCGACGTCTGGGCGAACTTCGGCACGAATTTCTTCCTTGAGCGCCGTGAAGCCGGTGTGTTCAACCTCGGCGGCGCAGGCTGGATAGAGGCCGACGGCGTGAAGTATGAGCTCGGCTTTGAGGACTGCCTGTACATCTCCCGCAGCACGAAGTCCGTCGTGTTCGGCAGCAACGACAAGGAGCAGCCCGCGCGCTTCTACCTCGTCTCCGCTCCCGCGCACAAGGACTGCAAGACCACCTTTATCTCCATTAAGGACGCAAACAAGCGCCCCTGCGGCAGCAAGGAAAACTCCAATGAGCGCGTCATCAACCAGTTCATCCACCCCGATGTTCTGGAGACCTGCCAGCTCTCCATGGGGCTTACCCAGCTCGCTCCGGGCAGCGTGTGGAACTCCATGCCCCCGCACACCCATGAGCGCAGAATGGAGATATACACCTACTTCAATCTCCCCGAGGGAGAGGTCGTCCTGCACCTGATGGGTCAGCCTCAGCAGACCCGCCACCTCGTCATGCAGAATTACGAGGCCGTCATTTCCCCGTCATGGTCGCTCCATGCCGGCTGCGGCACCTCGAATTACACCTTCATATGGGCGATGGGCGGCGAGAACCAGGCCTTCGACGACATGGACACCTTTGGTGTAAATAAGCTCAGATAAACCAAAAAATTCACCCTCCCGCGTTTTCCGTGGGAGGGTGAAGAAGAATCAGGATATTCGGAGCTTCAGAGAAGCTTTTTTATCCTGAGCATGGGCGAGGCCTTGAAGATGTGGAGGAACTGCTTCAAATCTTCGTCCTTGACCTTTGTGTAGTTTTCTTTTATAATACAATAGTCCATGAGGAAAAGGTAAAGACAGACTTCAAGAGGTGTCGCGAGAAACGCGGGGACATAGTCCGTGTCTATAAGATAGACGGAAAGCCGCGTTTTCAGAAATGCATTGAAGCGCCCGTCGACCCACTTGTTCCCGTAAACGATCTGAAGCCGCGCGGGAAGCTCCGGCATTGCCGCGGCGATGATGTTGCGGTTCTCGTCATTGAGCGCGGGCTCAGCCGCGTTTGGGTTGTAGCTGCAGGTGTACTCGTGGAAATGCAGTCCCTGCTTGTCGTGCTTCAGCTTCTGGGGCTTGAAGACAACGTGCTTGTCCTTGAGGTCCCTCTGGTACCACTCGGCAATTTTCATTTGGTCGAAATGGAAACCGGTTTCTATCCCCGCAAAGCTGTGCTCAACGGTAAAAACGGAGTCCGAAGCGGTGTCAAAATAGACCTCATCGCTCTCGGCGGCGCGGCGTATTACCGCCTCCCACCTGCGGCGGAACTCCGGGTAATAGCTCCGGCTGCGGATCGCATTGTCCTGAAAACTGTCGATAAACTGCTGCAAAATTTTCTGATTATCCATAAACTGCACCTCGTTGACCGGTTTACAAACCGGGGATATCCGCGTTTGTATGACTGATATTATATTGTATTTCCTTTAATTTTACAACAGGAGGAATAAAAAATGGATGTATTGAAAAGACTGGCTCAGTCCGGCGTTGTCCCCGTGGTAGTCCTTGAGGACGCGAAAGACGCTGTCCCCACTGCCAAGGCGATGCTCGCCGGCGGCATTGACGTTATGGAGATCACCTTCCGTACCGCCGCCGCTGCCGATTCCATCAAGGCTGTCGCGCAGGAGTGCCCCGACATGGTCGTCGGCGCCGGCACGGTCGTAAATCTTGAGCAGTGCAAGCTCGCCGTCGAGTGCGGCGCAAAGTTCATCGTCTCCCCCGGCTATGACGAGGAGACTGTCGCATGGTGCTGCGACAACGGTATCCCTGTCACCCCCGGCTGCGTCACTCCTACCGAAATAATGATGGCTCTCAAGCACGGCCTTAAGGTCCTGAAGTTCTTCCCAGCCAATGTTTACGGCGGCCTGAGCGCGATCAAGTCCCTGGCTGGTCCCTTCGGCGGCGTGAAGTTCATCCCGACCGGCGGCGTCAATGCACAGAATCTGGCCGAGTTCATTTCCTCCCCGTACATCCACGCGGTCGGCGGCAGCTGGATCTGCCCGAAGGCCGACATAGCAGCCGGCAACTTCGATAAGATCACCGCGCTGTGCAAGGAAGCACGCAAGACTCTGCTCGGCTTCGAGGTCGCGCACATCGGCATCAACACTCCCGACGCCGACGCCGCAATGGACGTCTGCAAGGCTTTCAACGATGCTTTCGATTTCAACGTCGAGCAGGGCAACTCCTCCAACTTCGCCTCCACCGGCGTTGAGGTCATGAAGACCATGTTCAAGGGCGCGAACGGCCACATCGCTATCCGCACCAACAAGATGATCCCTGCTATCGCCGAGATGGAGCGCCGCGGCTATGAGCTGGATATGGACTCCGTCAAGGACAAGAACAACATCAAGGCTGTTTACTTCAAGAACGAGATCGGCGGCTTTGCCGTGCATCTTCTTCAGAAATGATCGGAGGATTAATTAAATGAAGGTTCTTACTTTTGGCGAAATAATGCTCAGACTCAAGGCTCCCGGACAGGAACGCTTCTTCCAGACCCCGATGCTCGAGGCCACCTTCGGCGGCGGCGAGGCAAACGTCGCAGTCTCTCTGGCAAACTACGGCATGGATGTCAGCTATCTGACCGTTCTGCCGAAGAACGCCATTGCCGACGAATGCGTCAAGGAGCTGCGCAAGTTCGGCGTGGACACCAGCCGCATCATCCGCGGTGCCGGCCGCATGGGTATATACTACCTCGAGCCGGGCGCAAACCAGCTGCCCAGCAAGGTCGTGTACGACCGTGAGTATTCCTCCATCGCGCTTGCCAAGCCCAGCGATATCGACTGGGACAAGGCCTTTGAGGGCGTCGATTGGTTCCACATCACCGGCATCACCCCGGCTATCAGCGAGAGCGCAAAGGAGCTTTCCCTCGAATCCGTCAAGGAAGCGAAGAAGCGCGGCATCACCGTGTCCTGCGACCTGAACTACCGCAAGAACCTCTGGAAGTACGGCGTCCGTGCCGCCGAGGTCATGCGTGAGATCGCAAAGTATGTCGATGTTGCCATCGCAAACGAGGAGGACGTTCAGAAGTCCCTCGAGATCACCGTTGACGTCAACGTCGAGTCCGGTGAGCTTGACCGCAGCAAGTACAAGGCTCTCGGCGACAAGGTCCTTGCCGAGTACCCGAACATGAAGATGATCGCCATCACTCTGCGCGAGAGCAAGAGCGCCGACTGGAACGGCTGGGCTGCCTGCCTCAACGACGGCGAGAAGTTCTATGAGTCCAAGCGCTACGAGATCCGCGACATCGTCGACCGCGTCGGCGGGGGCGACAGCTTTGCCGGCGGCCTGATCTACGGCCTGAACAATTACGACTGCAAGCAGTCCGCACTTGAGTTCGCCGTTGCGGCGTCCTGCCTCAAGCACAGCATCCTCGGTGACTTCAACCGTGTCGGCGTTTCCGATGTTGAAAAGCTCATGGGCGGCGACGGCACCGGCAGAGTCCAGAGATAAGTTTTTTGGGGCAGTGTTGCACAATACGCCTGCCGCATTGCGCGTCATTGCCCCGTAAAAAATTCCCCGCCTGTTTCCTGCACGATACAGGCGGTAATTTACCCGGCATTAAGAAACCGGTTAACTTCGATCTATGCTGAAAAAATGATCTGAAAAGGAGAAATTCACTATGGACATGATGAAGCAGTTTTCACTTGAAGGCAAAGTTGCGCTGATCACCGGCGCGGCATACGGTATCGGCTTTGCGATAGCCGAGGCATACGCAAACTGCGGCGCAAAGATCGCTTTCAACTGCCGCGGCGAGAAGCACATGGAAGAGGCTATGAAGGCCTATGCCGAAAAGGGCATCGACGCCAAGGGCTACTACTGCGACGTTACCAATGAAGAGGACGTCGTCAAGATGGTCGCAGACATCGAGCGCGACCTCGGCACCATCGACATCCTTGTCAACAACGCCGGCATCATCAAGCGCGTTCCCATGCTCGAGATGGAGGCAAAGGACTTCCGTCAGGTCGTCGATATCGACCTCGTCGCTCCCTACATCGTCTCCAAGGCAGTTATCCCCGGCATGATCAAGAAGGGCCACGGCAAGATCATCAACATCTGCTCCATGATGAGCGAGCTCGGCCGTGAGACCGTTTCCGCATACGCCGCCGCAAAGGGCGGACTCAAGATGCTCACCCGCAACATCTGCTCCGAGTACGGCGAGTACAACATCCAGTGCAACGGCATAGGACCCGGCTACATTGCCACTCCTCAGACCGCTCCTCTGCGTGAGCGCCAGCCCGACGGCAGCCGTCACCCGTTCGATCAGTTCATCGTTGCAAAGACTCCGGCAGCCCGCTGGGGCACCACTGACGACCTCATGGGTCCCGCAGTGTTCCTCGCATCCGACGCTTCCAACTTCGTCAACGGCCACGTCCTGTACGTCGACGGCGGTATCCTTGCCTACATCGGCAAGCAGCCGTGATCTGATCTGGATATGGAGATCATGCAATGAAAGCAGCTGTTCTGAAAAATTGGCTCGATCTCGAGCTGTGCGATATCCCTGTGCCGGTTCCCGGCGAAAATGAGGCGCTCATCAAGGTGAAGCGCGCGGGCGTCTGCGGCTCCGACATTACCGTTTACCGCGGCAAGCACATGACCGCTACCGTCCCGACCGTTCTCTGCCATGAGATCCTCGGCACGATAGAGTCCCTGCCCGAGGGCTACGACGGCAAGTTCAAGCTCGGTCAGCGCGTGCTGATGAACCCAATCATCTCCTGCGGCAAGTGCGCTGCCTGCCAGCGCGGTCTGCCCTGGGTCTGCGAGAACCTGAAGCTCCTCGGCATCCATGTCGACGGCGGCTTTGCAGAGTACACCAAGGTCGGTGTTGACAAGCTCGTCGCGCTCGATGAGGATATCCCCGATGAGGTCGCTATCCTCGGCGAGCCGTTCGCAGTCGGTCAGCACGTCATGGTCAACTCACAGGTGCAGAAGGGCGACAAGATATTTATCTCCGGCGGCGCTACCGTCGGCCTGTACATCGCGGTGTTCGCAAAGGCCGCGGGCGCAGGGCGCGTCATAATCTCCGAGATCAACGAGCCGAGACGCAAGTTCGTCGAGTCCATGGGCATTGAGACCATCAATCCCACCGAGACCGACGCAATGGATCTCATGCGCGAGGTCACCGACGGCCACGGCTTCGATATCGTCTACGATACCTCCGGTGCCCCCTCCTGCGTGCTCCAGATGCCCGACCTCTGCCGCTGCGGCGGTAAGATGCTGAGCCTTGGCCTCTCCGGCGACGCTTATCCCTTTGTCATCGGCAAGGTTTCCTTCAAGGAAATCAAGCTCATCGGCAACCGCCTGTACAGCCAGGAGGACTTTGAGCAGGGCGTGCGCTTCCTCGAGGACAATTGGCGCGAGATGCACCTCGACCGCATGGTCACCGACCGTCTCGGCCTGAGCGAGATCAACAAGGCCATCCAGATGATGCTCGACGGCACCAATATCTGCAAGATCATCATCGACCCCACCAAGTAATATACGCTTGAAACAGAGCAGGAGCAGCCTTAGACGGCTGCTCCTGTTTTTGCGATATAAGAACGTAAACAGGCTCACGGAACTCCGGGAGCCTGTTCCATATGAAATTATTTTACGCTGAAGAGGATATCGCCGTAGGAGGGGTACGGCCAATACTTCGCGGCGCAGTGGGTCTCCATCTCGTCGACGATGATGCGCAGCTCGTTCATTGCGGCAAATATCGTGTCTCTGTAATAGCGGGCAAGCGCGAGGGTATCGGTGATGTCCTTGACGCCCATGAGCGCGTATTCAAGAGCTTCAGCCTTCTTCGTGGCGGAGGCGAGCAGGACGCTCACGTGACCTGCGAGCCTCTCCTCATAGCTCGTGTCGATACCGCCGCCGATGGCTTTCTTCGCAGCGACAGTCTCGGCAAGCTCCTTGGTGTAGGCGCTGGCAGCGGGGAGGATATCCTTCCAGACCATGTCAAGCATCGTCTGAGCTTCGATGTGCAGCACCTTGCTGTAGTTATCGAGCTTGATCTCATAGCGCGCATGCAGCTCGGTCTCGGTGTAGACCTTGTGGCGGGTGAAGAGCTCGACGTTCTTCTCGCTGAGATAATAGGGCACGCAGTCGGGCGTGGAGCGCAGGTTCAGCAGGCCGCGCTTCTCGGCTTCCTTGACCCAGCTCTCATCGTAGCCGTTGCCGTTGAAGATGATGCGCTTATGCTTATGTATAACGTCCTTGATAAGGTCGTGCAGAGCGGCTTCAAAGTCGTCGGCCGTTTCGAGGATATCTGCATACTGACGCAGGGACTCGGCGACTGCGGTGTTCAGAACGACGTTCACGCCGGAAATGGATGCGGAGGAACCGGGCATACGGAACTCGAACTTGTTGCCGGTGAAAGCAAAGGGCGAAGTCCTGTTGCGGTCGGTGGTGTCCTTTGGGAACTTCGGCAGGACATGGACGCCGACCTTGATAAGCTCTTTCTCCTTGCAGCCGTAGGGGGTGTCGGTCTCTATCGCATCGAGGATCGCGCCGAGCTCATCGCCGACGAACATGGAGACGATAGCGGGAGGCGCTTCGTTTGCGCCGAGACGATGGTCGTTGCCGGCAGAAGCGACGGAGATGCGGAGCATATCCTGATAATCATCAACGGCCTGAATGACCGCACAGAGCATCAGCAGGAACTGAGCGTTCTCATAGGGAGTGTCGCCCGGCTCGAGAAGGTTCACGCCGGTGTTGGTGCACATGGACCAGTTGTTGTGCTTGCCGCTGCCGTTGACGCCGGCAAAGGGCTTTTCGTGCAGAAGGCAGACCATGTCGTGCTTCTTCGCTATCTTCTGCATGAGCTCCATGGTAAGCTGGTTGTGGTCGGCGGCGATGTTAGTCGTGGTGAAGATAGGTGCAAGCTCGTGCTGTGCGGGAGCGACTTCGTTATGCTCGGTCTTTGCGAGCACGCCGAGCTTCCACAGCTCGTCATTGAGCTCCTTCATAAAGGAGGACACGCGGGACTTGATAGCTCCGAAATAATGATCCTCCAGCTCCTGACCCTTGGGCGGCTTTGCGCCGAAGAGCGTGCGTCCGGTATATAGCAGATCCTTGCGCTTATCAAGGATTGACTTATCAATGAGGAAATACTCCTGCTCGGGACCAACGGTCGTTCTGACGGAGGTGGCGTCGGTGTTGCCGAAGAGCTTGAGGACTCGCATACCCTGCTTGTTGATGGCTTCCATCGAGCGCAGCAGCGGGGTTTTCTTATCGAGCGCTTCGCCGCCGTAGGAGCAGAAAGCGGTCGGGATGCAGAGCACGCCGTCCTTTATGAATGCATAGGAGGTCGGGTCCCATGCGGTGTAGCCGCGGGCCTCAAAGGTCGCGCGCAGGCCGCCGGAGGGGAAGCTGGAGGCGTCAGGCTCGCCCTGGATAAGCTCCTTGCCGGAGAATTCCATGATGACCTTGCCGCCGCCGACAGGGGAAATGAAGCTGTCGTGCTTCTCGGCGGTGATGCCGGTCATGGGCTGGAACCAATGGGTGAAGTGGGTTGCGCCCTTCTCAATGGCCCAATCCTTCATCGCGTTTGCAACGACCGTAGCGGCGGCACTGTCAAGGCGCTTGCCGTCGTTTATCGAGCGCTGCACCTGCATGAACACATCCTTGGGAAGACGCTCTCTCATAACGGAATCGTTGAATACATTGCAGCCGAAAATCTCAGTGACTGTGCTCATGGATCTACCTCGTCTTTCTTCCCGGGGCGCAGCGCCGGCGGGATCAAAAATAAAAATCGGCAAAGATGCCATGCAATACTGCACGACGCCTTTGCCGTTTCAATATGTGCGGATTATAGTGCGCTTTCGCTAATTTGTCAAGCCCCTTTTTGTCGACTTCGGCAAAAAATTTTGCAGCGCGGCGGACAGGCCTTACAGGCGCTGGCTCCCGGCGAGGGAGCGGTTCTTGTATTCGGCCTCTCCGGTCACGTCTTTGAGTATTTCTATCTCCGGCGGCAGGCGGCCGGTGTCCGCACCGTAGGCAAAGAGGATGGCCTTATCGGAGCTGAAAGGATAGACATCCAGCTCCATGCGCCGATTGTCATATGTAAAGCTATATTTCTGCTTTATGACGCTGTGCAGGGAGACGTCCGCCTCCATGAGATATGCCACGTACTCTTTCTCGGAGATCGGCTTCTCTGTGACCCAGCGCGTCCCGTCCGGGGCGATGCGCTTCTCGGTATAGAAGTACAGATAGCCGCTGCCGTTCTTCTGCTGACGGATGCGGCGCTCGGTGTCCTGCCTGACGGGGACAAGATAGGTCTGCATCATCTCGGCAGGCGCTGCGCCGTAGAGCTTCTCGAGCGCGGCGCAGTCCGGCATGGCGACGAGGTACTTCTTCTTGCCCGGCTCCGGTGCTGCCTGACCGATTATGCGGTATATCTGCGCGATGGCGCGGTCGATCTTGTCTTCGAAGTTCACAGAGTTATCAATGACATAGACTGCGGGGTGGGTGCTCCACGCGCGCAGGGTGAGATCGTCCTTCTCGCGCGCGACCTCGACTGTCTCATAGCGCGCGGCGTTGCCGTAGTTGTACGCGAACTCCGCGCCCTTGGCGCAGGTGACGAGGTGAAGAACGGCGTCATACCCGGCGAGCACCTCCTGCTCGGTCTTGCCGAAATGGGCAAGGGTTTTTGCAAACTGCGCGTCGGAGATATACGCCTTATCGTCGAGCACAGCGCGGTCATAGATGATGAGCACCTTGTCCTCCGGTACCATCTCCGCGCCCTTGAGGGCGAGACGCTCCTTATGCAGCTGATCCTCAATGACGAAATACTGGAAATCCTCCATACTGACGCAATTGCCGAAAGGGCGGATGCCGAAGCCGGAGATAAGCTCCGTCGCCGTCTCGGGGATGGTGATGACTTTCCAGCCGTCTTCCTGCCTGAACTCCTTGAGGATGCGGCTGATGAGCGTGGTTTTACCCGCGGCGGGGCCGCCGGTGAGAACGATGCGGGTGATGCTTTTGGGCATTAATATTCCTCCCGTCCGATTCCGGTAAATGTTGATGTGTTATAAAAATTATAACATTTCTGCGGTTCCTGTCAAGTGAGCACGGACAAAACACAGTGCCTGTATTTTGCGGCGGAAGACCTGATTTTGCCCACAGAACCCCGGATATTACCGCGCTCATGGGTAAAATTGGGGCAAAAGTGGGGAATATGCACCGGAAAAAAGCACAAAAACAGCCCCCAGGACACGACAACCCTTGACTAAAATGCAATTTAGATGTATTATCTATTAGTGGTTTAGTATCCATTTCTATTGAAAATAGAACGGAGGAACTTGTATGAGCATGATTCCTGAAGTAAAATGCCGCCGCTGCGGCGCGACATTTTCTTCCATGCGCAGCCGCTGCCCCAACTGCGGCACCCGTAGGGTCGCACAGAGCGGGCGCGCACCAAGCACCACGCCGGGAACGGTCAAGGGTACCGCTTCCTATGAGCGTGCTGAAACGAACACAAAATGGCAGATGATATTCGGCTTGATCCTGGTCGTCGCGGTTATTCTGGCTGTCATCGTTATGGTCAGCACCAGCCTTGACGGCAGTGATTCAAGCAACAAGTCCACGGCAATGACTCCCCCTGTTGTGACGGACTATGTCCCCATCATTGAGGCCGCGCCCACGGCTTCGCCGACACCGACGCCGACTGTCGAGAGCATCAAGATCTTCTTCTACACCGATGAGAAGACGTCGGACTTCACCATGCACGTCGGCGACACGGTCGACCTGACCGCGCAGGTCCTGCCGCTCACGATCCAGGGCGTCAAGGTCGAATGGACCAGCGAAAACACCGATTACCTCACGGTTACCTCGACGGGCGATCTCAGCTGCACGGTCGAGTGCGTCGGAAACATCTCAGGCGGCGTCAAGCTTACGGCGAGCTGCCTCGGCGTCGAGAAGACCCTCACGGTCTACTGCGTCGAATAATCAAAAAATGTGTTCGGAGAGTTCCGGAGGCCATATGGCCTCCGGAATTTTTCTCGGTTTTAACAGAAACGACCCGCCGAATTTGTGCAATCATTCAAAATTTTGTATTTTCTGCAATTTACCCTATGCAAACCGGCTTTTTTGATATACAATAGTATCAGTACCGTAGAATGATTGGAGCATAGCACTGTGCGGTATGCGATAGACTCCGGCATGGCTGCGAATGCACATCCTCGCGGCGGGCACGGGAAAGTCTGTCACGTCTGGACGGGGATACCGCAAGTCCCCGTCCTTTCTTATGTCAATTACTCAAATCGAACCCAGCAGAACGGCGCGAGCTTCGACCAATGTGCGAAGCACAAATGTTCCTCGCAAAGCCCAACGAAGTGGGTTTGCGAGGAAAAGGAAGAATAATATCGCCGGTCGATGCAGTGCCGCTTGCGGCGCAGCATGACCTTGCGATGTTATTCTGACACTGTGCAATGTGTAGAAAAACACGCCTGCATTTTTAGCCGTTTTGTCAAAACGGGTGAAATATAAAAAAGGGACTTGACAGCCGCGGATTACGGTGCTAAAGTACGCCCATCAAACGAAAGGAGATACAGCAGATGTTTGAACGCTTCGAAAACAGCTTCAATACTACCGGCTCATGCGCTCGCGCAGATGAGTCCGCTGCTGCACGCTCTTCTCGCCAGCAGTCCGCCGACTGCACCAATACCGCCCTCCTGCTTACTATGGACACTGTTAACGCAGTGTCCATTTTTGTTGCCGCAGTACGAGTTATTACCGTATCCATATGCATAATTATAGGCATACTTAGCGGCGCAGATAGCAGGCGACCGGTTTTGGCAGCGGTGCGATGATTTGATATTTTTCGTATACTTCAAATCAGCCCCGACCAATTCGGTCGGGGCTGATTTTTTGTATAAATATATTCCAGTTAGGAGAACAAAAAGATGAAAAAGTTTATGGCTCTTGTTTTGGTCGCAGCAATGTGTATGTGCCTGTTCGCAGGCTGCGGCAGCAGCAACAGCGGCACTGCCGCAACTGAGGCTCCCACGGAAGCAGCCTCCGGCAGCAATACATTCAAGATCGGCGGCAGCGGCCCCCTGACCGGCGACGCGGCTATCTACGGCACCGCAGTCAAGAACGGCGGCCAGATCGCAGTCGATGAGATCAACGCCAACGGCGGCATCAACGGCTACCAGGTCGAGTGGAAGTTCGAAGACGACCAGGCCGACAGCGAGATAGCAGTCAACGCCTACAACAACCTCATGGACTGGGGTATGCAGGTCATGGCCGGCCCCACCACCACCGGCTCCTCCATCTCCGTTTCCACCAAGTGCAATGAAGAGCGCGTGTTTATGATGACCCCGTCCGCCTCCTCCGCTGACGTCACCGCGGGCAAGGACAACGTCTTCCAGCTCTGCTTCACCGACCCCAACCAGGGCGCAGGCTCCGCGACCTACATCGCAGCCAACATGCCTGAAAGCAAGATCGCCGTTATCTACCGCAACGATGACGCTTACTCCCAGGGCATCCGCGACAAGTTCGTTTCCACCGCAGCCGAGAACGGCCTTGAGATCGTCTACGAAGGCACCTTCACCAAGGACACCGCTACCGACTTCTCCGTCCAGCTCAACGCAGCTCAGGCTGACGGCGCAGACCTCGTCTTCCTGCCCATCTACTACCAGCCCGCATCCGTCATCTTCTCCCAGGCAAAGGCCATGGGCTATGAGCCGACCTTCTTCGGTGTCGACGGTATGGACGGCATCCTGACCCTCGAGGGCTTTGATACCTCGCTTGCAGAGGACGTCATGGTTCTGACCCCGTTCTCCGCGGACGCACAGGACGAGCAGACCCAGAGCTTCGTAGCGAAGTACACCGAGAAGTATGGTGAAGTCCCCAACCAGTTCGCAGCCGATGAGTACGACGTTATCTACGCACTGAAGGCCGCCCTTGAAGCAGCCAACTGCACTCCCGACATGAGCAGCGAGGAGATCTGCGATGCACTTGTCTCCGCATTCCAGAGCCTGACCTTCGACGGCCTGACCGGTAAGGGCATGACCTGGAACACCGAGGGCGAAGTCAGCAAGATGCCCGCCGCCGTCATCATCAAGAACGGCACCTACGTCTCCGCAGAGCCTGAGGCCACCGCGGAAGCGGAAGCAGCTGCTGAACCCGAGGCCAGCCCCGCAGCATAAGTACAGCGGGATATTAAACCACAACTCAACAAAGGCAGCCGGGGGATCATCCCCCGACTGCCGACAGGCATCTTGTCATCCTGCGGCAGTTGCAGAGGCGGCACGGCCTCTGCCGGCTGTGCAAATGCCGCAGCCACGTCAGAAGAAGCTGGCAAACCCGCTCCGCTGGGCTTTGCTCGGAATTTACCTAATAGAAGCTCATAGCAGTTAATAGAAACAGAAGAGGTACGTTATGGAATTTCTGTCATATCTCATCAGCGGTATCAGTCTCGGCAGCGTGTACGCGATAATCGCGCTGGGCTATACCATGGTTTACGGCATCGCCAAGATGCTGAACTTCGCCCATGGCGACGTTATAATGGTCGGCGGCTACGTGTCGCTGATGGCGGTCAGCTCATGGGGGCTCCCCGCATGGGCGGCGGTACTCGTCGCAATGGTCGTGTGTACGGTGCTCGGCGTTATCATCGAGGGTCTGGCGTATAAGCCGCTGCGCGCGGCTCCGTCGCTCGCGGTGCTTATCACCGCTATCGGCGTGAGCTACTTCCTCCAGAACTCCGCCCTGCTCATCTGGGGCGCGAACCCCAAGGCGTACAGCCCTGTGGTCGAGGGCGCGTTCAGGCTCTTCGACGGCAAGCTTACGATCTCCTACATCGCGCTTCTGACGGTCGTGATGTGCCTTGTCATCATGGCGGCGCTGACCTTCTTCACCGGCAAGACCAAGATGGGCAAAGCTATGCGCGCCGTGTCCGAGGATAAGGCGGCGGCCCAGCTCATGGGCATCAACGTCAACAGCACCATTTCCCTTACCTTCGCTATCGGCTCGGCTCTCGCGGCGATCGCGGGCGTGCTGCTCTGCTCGTCCTACACCTCCCTCATGCCGACGACCGGCTCCATGCCCGGCATCAAAGCCTTCACCGCGGCGGTGTTCGGCGGCATCGGCTCTATCCCCGGCGCGTTCCTCGGCGGCCTGCTGCTCGGCATAATCGAGTCTCTGGCAAAGGCGTATATCTCCACGCAGCTTGCAAACTCCATCGTCTTTGCGGTGCTTATCGTGACGCTGCTGGTGCGTCCGGCCGGTCTGCTCGGCAAGTATGTGCCGGAGAAAGTCTGAGGTGCCAAGATGAAAAAGACTCTTAACAAGACAAAGATCGCGGACTTCGCGACTTATATCGGCGTCGTCATCGCCTTTATCGTCATGAACGCGCTGATGAACGAAGGGCTGCTCACCCGCTCGATGAAGGGTCAGCTCGTCCCAATCTGCTGCTACATCGTCATGGCCGTCTCCCTGAACCTCACCGTCGGCATCCTCGGCGAGCTGAGTCTGGGACACGCGGGCTTCATGAGCGTCGGCGCGTTCACCGGTGTCGTCACCGCGATGAGCCTGCAGAGCGCTATCCCCTCCGATGGCGTGCGCCTCGCGCTCGCGATAGTGATGGGCGCAATTTTCGCGGGAATTGCGGGAACTCTTGTCGGCATCCCGGTGCTGCGCCTGCACGGCGACTATCTGGCAATCGTGACGCTGGCCTTCGGCGAGATCATCAAGGAGCTTATAAACTGCCTCATCATCGGCCACGATGAAAACGGCCTGCACATCATCTTCAACGCCACCGGCGCAAAGACCGTCACCGACCTCGGCCTCACCGAGACGGGCAAGGTGCTCATCAAGGGAGCGCAGGGCGCGACCGGCACGGACACCATCGCAAGCTTCACCGCGGGCTTCATCCTCATCATGGTCACGCTCGTCGTTGTTTTGAACCTCGCGCGCAGCCGCTCCGGCCGCGCGATCATGGCGCTGCGCGATAACCGCATCGCTGCCGAGTCCGTCGGCATCAATGTGACGAAGTATAAGCTCATGGCCTTTGTGACCAGCGCTGCGCTCGCGGGCGGCGCGGGCGCGCTCTACGGCCTGAACTTCTCGAACCTCGTTTCCTCAAAATTCGATTTCAACACCTCGATCCTCATCCTCGTTTTCGTAGTGCTCGGCGGGCTCGGCAACATGTGGGGCTCGATCATCGCGGCGGCGGTGCTGACGGTGCTGCCCGAGGCGCTGCGCGGCTTTGCCGATTACCGTATGCTCATCTACGCGATAGTCCTGATAGTCGTCATGCTGGCGACGAACAGCCCCCAGATGAAGGCGCTGCTTTCAAAGCTCGTCCCCTTCGGCAAGAAAGGAGAAAAGGAACATGCCTGATCTCGCTCTGAAATTAAGAAACCCGCTCGCAATGTTTGCCCCGGCATATCCGGAAGCCAACATCGAGACAAAGTATAAAAGCCCGCTCGTCCCGCTGCCGACGAACGCTTTCATCCCGCAGCGCGACCTTGACAAGACCCCCGTCCTCGAAGTCAGCCACCTCGGCATAGACTTCGGCGGCCTGACCGCGGTCGACGATTTTAACCTCACCATCGGCCGTACCGAGATCGCCGGGCTCATCGGCCCGAACGGCGCGGGCAAGACCACGATCTTTAACCTCCTCACCAAGGTCTACCAGCCGACGCGCGGCACTATCATGGTCGACGGCATAGACACCCACAGCATGAACACCGCACAGGTCAACAAGCTCGGCGTGGCGCGCACGTTCCAGAACATCCGCCTGTTTGACAACCTCAGTGTTGAGGATAACGTCAAGCTCGGCATGCACAACCAGATAAACTACGGCATGTTCTCCGGTATCATGCGCCTGCCGTCCTATTGGAAGCAGGAGCGCATCGCCCATGAGCGCGCGATGGAGCTGCTGAGCATCTTCGACATGGAAGACCTCGCGGACGCCAAGGCAGGCTCTCTGCCCTACGGTGCACAGCGCCGTCTCGAGATAGTCCGCGCCCTCGGCACGAACCCGAGTCTGCTGCTGCTCGACGAGCCCGCCGCCGGCATGAACCCCTCCGAGACCGCGGAGCTGATGGAGAACATCATCAAGATCCGCGACATGTTCCAGATCGCCATCATGCTCATCGAGCACGACATGAACCTTGTTATGGGCATCTGCGAGGGTATCTGCGTGCTGAACTTCGGCAAGGTCATCGCCAAGGGCACGCCCGCGGACATTCAGGCGAACCCCGTCGTTATCGAAGCATACCTCGGCAAGAAGAAGGAGGCCTGAGCGCATGGGCACTATTCTTAAGGTAGATAATATAAATGTATACTACGGCGCGATCCACGCGATAAAGGGCATCTCCTTTGAGGTCAACGAGGGCGAGATCGTCACCCTTATCGGCGCAAACGGCGCGGGCAAGTCCACGACGCTCCAGACCGTCTCCGGGCTGCTGCGCTCCCGCACCGGCAGCATCGAGTTTAACGGCGAGAACATCAGCCATGTCCCAGCGCACAAGCTCGTGTACAAGGGGCTCGCGCAGGTCCCCGAGGGGCGGCGCATCTTCCTTCAGATGAGCGTTGAGGAGAACCTCGAAATGGGCGCGTTCACGCAGAAAAATGCCGGTATCGACGCGGATCTCGAGTCGGTCTATGAGCAGTTCCCGCGCCTGCGCGAGAGAAAGAAGCAGATCGCCGGTACACTATCCGGCGGCGAGCAGCAGATGCTTGCGATGGGCAGAGCGCTCATGAGCCACCCGAAGCTGCTGATGCTGGACGAGCCGTCCATGGGTCTTGCGCCTATACTTGTCGAGCAGATATTCGACATCATCCGGCAGCTCCACAAGAACGGAACGACGATCCTGCTCGTCGAGCAGAACGCGCAGATGGCGCTCTCCGTCGCTGACCGCGCATACGTGCTCGAAACGGGCAAGATCACCCTCAGCGGCACCGGCAAGGAGCTTGCCGAGAGCGACGAGGTTCGCAAGGCCTACCTCGGCGGCTGATAGGAAAGTATATAATAATAGAAAGAGCGTACCGCGTTAAGCGATACGCTCGAGCTATATATGAGGATGCGCGGCAAAATTGCGGTATAAAGGGCTTGCATAAAGGGGAATTTATGGTATAGTATTAAAATGTATATCCGTAGTGATACCATAGCTTTACGGTATTGAAAGATAAGGAGAGTTATTTGCATGAACGACTTTGGAAGCAAGATTTATGACGCCGCGAAGAAGGCCGTAAAAGAGGTCTATGATCTGGAACCGGCTGAGGGTCAGCTCATTATCGAGACCCCTCAGGACACCAAGCTGGGCGATTATTCCACCAGCATTGCCATGAAGCTTTCGCGCACTCTCCGACGTAACCCGATGGAGATCGCCGAGCCCCTTACCGCGAAGCTCGCAGAGCTCCTCCCGGAGTGCGAGTCGATCACCGTCGCCCGCCCCGGCTTCATCAACTTCAAGCTCAAGCAGAGCGCCCTCGCCGCCGTCATCAACGAGGTCATCGCCGCCGGTGACGATTACGGCAAGAACGATTCCGGCAAGGATAAGCACATGCTGCTCGAGTGGGTCTCCGCGAACCCGACCGGCGACCTGCACTGCGGCCACGCCCGCAACGCTGCGTGGGGCGACTGCATCTGCCGCCTGATGGAAGCCAGTGGCTGGGACGTGCTGCGTGAGTTCTATGTCAACGACGCCGGCAACCAGATCGTCAAGCTCGGCGAATCCCTCACCGCACGCTACTTTGAGTATTTCGGCAAGGAATATCCCCTGCCCGAGGACGGCTACCATGCCGATGATATAAAGGAGATCGCAGCACAGCTCGCCAAGGAAGAGGGCGACAAGTGGCTCACCGCCGACCCCAAGGAGCGCCTTGCGTACTTCATGGACTACGGCAAGAAGAAGGAGCTTGAGAAGATCGACCGCGACCTCAAGACCTACCGCGTCACCATGCAGAGCTGGATGCACGAGACCTTCTTCTATGAGGACAACTGCAAGCGCATCAATGCCTGCCTTGACCGCATGGCGGACATGGGTCTGACCTACGAGAAGGACGGCGCGCTCTGGTTCAAGAGCACCGACTACGGCGATGAGAAAGACCGCGTCCTGCGCAAGAGCGACGGCACCTTCTCCTACCTGACTCCCGATATCGCAAACCACGTCTACAAGGTCGAGCGCGGCTACCCGCTGCTCGTTGACCTCTGGGGCGCGGATCATCACTCCTACGTTATCCGTATGCAGAACGCGCTGACCGCGCTCGGCTACCCGAAAGGGACGCTCGAGGTCGACCTGATACAGATGGTGCGCATGGTCGAGGACGGTAAGGAAGTCAAGATGTCCAAGCGTACCGGCAACGCTATCACCCTGCGCGAGCTGTGCGAGGATATCGGCGTGGACGCTGCGCGCTGGTTCTTCGTCTCCAAGGACGTGGCGACCCACATGGATCTCGACCTCAAGCTTGCCCGCTCCAAGGACAACAACAACCCCGTTTACTACGCGCAGTACGCTTACTCCCGTATGTGCTCCATCCTCAGAAATCCCCAGATCCCCGAGTTCAAGAGCGTCGATGTTTACGAGCGCCTGACCGACGAGAAGGAAATGCAGATGCTCAAGCTCATAAGCGAGTTCCCGAAGGAGGTCGCCGCGGACGCGCTCAACCGCAAGCCGAACAAGATGACCGAGTATATCATCACGCTCGTCAAGGTCTTCCACAGCTACTATAACTCCACCAAGGTCAATAACCCCGACGATCCCGAGCTTACCAACGAGCGTATCGGCCTCATCAAGGCTGCGATGATAACCCTCAAAAACGCGCTCACGCTCATCGGCGTTTCCGCTCCGGAGAGCATGTAACAGCCCTGCCGTTATTTTTCACAAACCGCGTCAAAATCCAAAATATACAATCTGCAAAAATGACAGCCGTATAAACGCTGCAAAAACGGCTTGAACAGTCAAAACCGAGGAAAACCGTCACAAGACGGTTTTCCTCGGTTCTTTTTAGCTTTTTCACAAATTGGGAACCGGTTCCCATGCGCACAACTGTGCGCATTCCATATAAAACACTCGTTAAATTTTCAACTTTTGGTGTCACGGCGCAAAAAATAAACGGGTTTGAGAACGTAAAATTTGCTGTTTTCCGTACAACGAGAACGACGAAAATATACAATTTCTTCTACACGATTTTTCCAATATTTTAATCAGCATCGGATATGATATGTACAGTGACACACCGCGTCGGTACTATGCGCGCAGGAACGACGCAGTAAAAATACAAAATATTATTAATAACAGGAGGAAATAAAATGAAAGGCATTTGCGTTCGCAGCGAGATAAAGCCGCTGAAAAAAGTGCTTCTTCATCGTCCCGGCCGCGAGCTTCTCAATCTTACGCCCGATCGTCTGCCGGAGCTTCTTTTCGATGATATCCCGTTTCTGAAGGTCGCACAGCAGGAGCATGACGCTTTCGCTCAGATTCTCCGCAATAACGGCACCGAGGTCGTCTACCTTGAGGACCTCATGGCCGAGGTCTTCAAGCTCCACCCCGAGGTCATCAAGCCCTTTATATATCAGTGGCTGTCCGAGGGCAACATAAAGACCCGCCGCTGGCAGGATAAGCTGTATGATTACCTCGTCAGCAATTTTGAGGGCAAGGCTCTTGTCGAAAAGACCATGGAGGGAATCACGCTCAAGGAAATGGGCGGCGCTTCCGCTTACTCCCTGCAGGATATGATCGCCCCGGCTGACGACCTCATCGTCGACCCGATGCCGAACCTCTACTTCACCCGCGACCCGTTCGCGTCCGTCGGCACCGGCGTGTTCCTGCACAGGATGCGCTTCCCGACCCGCTGCCGCGAGACCATCTTCGCTGACTACATCTTCCGTTATCACCCCGACTTCGAGGGTCTTGTCACCCGTTACTACGACCGTGACTTCCACGCGAACATCGAGGGCGGTGACGTCCTGAACCTCACCGAGGACACTCTCGCGATCGGTATCTCCCAGCGCACCTCCCCCGACGGCATCGAGGCCGCGGCCCGCAATCTCTTTGCCGATCCCAATGCCAAGATCTGCACCGTGCTGGCCTTCGACATTCCCGACTGCCGCGCGTTCATGCACCTTGACACTGTCTTCACCCAGATCGACTACGACAAGTACACCATCCATCCCGCGATCCTTGGGCCTCTCACCGTGTACGAGATCACCCCGGGCACGAAGGACCCGACCGATCTGCACATCCGCCGTATCGACTCGAAGCTCGAAGACATCCTTTCCAAGTACACCCGCACCGAGCACGTCAAGCTCATCAACTGCGGCGGCGACGATCTGATCGCCTCGGCACGTGAGCAGTGGAACGACGGCTCCAACACCCTGTGCATCGCACCGGGCAAGATCGTCGTCTACGAGCGCAACGACGTCACTAACGCCATCCTCCGCGACGAGGGCATCCAGGTTCTCGAAATGCCGTCGGCGGAGCTGTCCCGCGGCCGCGGCGGCCCGCGCTGCATGTCCATGCCGCTCATCCGCGCAGAATAAAAACCAGCAAGAAGTTCTTAAATAAAAATCTCGATCATTACTTTTAGGAGGAAATAATTATGGGTCTCAACATTCGCGGCAGAAGCTTCCTTACTCTTCTGGACTTCACCCCGGACGAAATCAACTATCTCCTTGACCTCGCTTCCGAGTTCAAGCGCATGAAGAATAACGGCATCGAGCACAAGTGGCTGACCGATAAGCAGATCGTTCTGCTCTTCGAAAAGACCTCCACCCGTACCCGCTGCGCATTCGAAGTCGGCGCACGCGACCTCGGCATGGGCGTCACCTTCCTCGATTCCGGCTCCTCCCAGATGGGCAAGAAGGAATCCCTCGCTGACACCGCGAAGGTTCTCGGCCGCATGTTCGACGGCATCGAGTACCGCGGCTTCAAGCAGTCCGTTGTTGAGGATCTCGCCCGTTACTCCGGCGTTCCCGTATGGAACGGCCTGACCGACCAGTTCCATCCCACGCAGATGCTTGCCGACATCATGACCGCACGCGAAGAGTTCGGCGACATGCGCGGCCGCAAGCTCACCTTCTTCGGTGACGCCCGCAACAACGTTGCAAACTCCCTCATGGTCGTCTGCGCAAAGCTCGGCATGCACTTCTGCGCCTGCGGCCCCAAGGAGCTCATGCCTGAGGATTGGCTCATTGAGAAGTGCCAGGCAGTCGCCGCCGAGACCGGCGCTGTGCTTGAGTTCACCGACGATGTCGCTGTCGGCGCACGTGACTGCGATGTGCTCTACACCGATATATGGCTCTCCATGGGCGAGCCTGCAGAGCTGTGGGAGAAGCGCATCAAGCTCCTGCGCCCCTACCAGGTCAATAAGGAAGTCATGGCTATGGCTAAGCCCACCGCCATCTTTGAGCACTGCCTGCCCTCCTTCCACGATCGCGAGACGACCGTCGGCGAGGATATCTACCAGAAGTTCGGCCTCGAGGCTATGGAAGTCACCGACGATGTGTTCCTTGGCCACCAGGCACGTCAGTTCCAGGAAGCAGAGAACCGTATGCACACCATCAAGGCTGTGATGTACGCAACGCTGAAGTAAGGAAGAAACTATGGCAGAAAGAATTGTTGTCGCTCTCGGGGGAAACGCGCTTGGCAAAACCCCCGAGCAGCAGCTTGAGCTTGTCCGCAATACCGCCCGCCCCATCGTCGACCTCGTCGAGAAGGGCTATGAGGTCATCATCGGCCACGGCAACGGCCCGCAGGTCGGCATGATAAACCTCGCAATGGAGTTCTCCGCGAACAAGGGCGGGAACACCCCGTTCATGCCCTTCCCCGAATGCGGCGCCATGACACAGGGCTACATAGGCTATCATCTTCAGCAGGCTATCCAGCATGAGCTGAAGAACCGCGGCATAAATAAGGAATGTGCGACCGTCGTGACGCAGGTCGTCGTCGACGAGAAGGACCCCGGCTTCCAGCATCCCACGAAGCCCGTCGGCAGCTTCTACACCAAGGAAGAGGCCGAGAAGATCGCCGAAGAAAAAGGCTTCATCTTCGTTGAGGACGCAGGCCGCGGCTACCGCCGTGTCGTTCCCTCCCCCATCCCCAAGCGCATCGTTGAGCTGAACGTTGTCGATCAGCTCGTGCGCGCCGGCGACATCGTCATCACTGTCGGCGGCGGCGGCATCCCCGTCGTCGAGACCGAGGACGGACTTCGCGGCGTCGCGGCGGTCATCGATAAGGACCGTGCAAGCTCCCTGCTGGCGCAGGACGTGCGCGCAGACCGCCTCATCATCCTCACCGCAGTGGACGCGGTGTGCATAAACTTCAATAAGCCCGACCAGAAGGAGCTCTCCTCCATGACGATCGCCGACTGCGAGAAGTATATCGCGGAAGGCCAGTTCGCTCCCGGAAGCATGCTGCCGAAGGTCGAATCCTGCATGGAGTTCGTGAAGAACAACGACCATGGAGGGACCGCACTCATCACCTCCCTTGCCCGTGCCGCGGACGCCCTCGAGGGCAAGACCGGCACCGTGATTACCCGGTAAGCGTTTTACGTTTTAATATCGCGCTATCTCAGTTCCACTTGCAAAGTCCAAACAAATTAAAAGAGAGGGGTTTCAAATCATGTCCAAAAAGGCAAAAAGATCAATCAGTACATTTGCGATCCTGCTCGCCGTTATGCTCCTTGTGTCAATAGCCACATGGATAGCAGCGGGCAACACCTACACCGACGCTGACGGCAATACCGCCGAAGTCGTCGGAGCAACCTCCAGTGATATCTTTATGGCTCCCGTCAACGGCTTCGCTGACGCGGCCGACGTTATCACCTTCGTGTTCTGCCTCGGCGCGTTCCTCGCGATCGTGACAGGCACAGGCGCTCTTGAGACCGGTATCCAGTCCCTCGTGCGCAAGCTGCACGGCAAAGAGCTTGTTCTTATCTGGGTCCTGATGTTCGTGTTCTCCGTCGGCGGTACCACCTACGGTATGGGCGAAGAGACCGTCGGCTTCTACATCCTGCTTGCAGCGACCATGATGGCCGCCGGCTTTGACCCGGTCGTCGGTGCGGCAACGGTTCTTCTCGGCGCAGGCACCGGTGTTCTCGGCTCCTCCATCAACCCCTTCGCCACCGGCGCGGCGGTCTCCGCTGCGGCTGACGTCGGCGTTGAGGTCAACATGGGCACCACTTATGTCATTGCCATCATCCTCTGGCTCGTTGCCTATGTTATCTCCGCACTGTTTGTCACCTCTTATGCAAAGAAAGTCCGCGCCAATAAGGGCTCCATCCTCACCGCGGAGCAGCTCAGCGAGTGCAAGCTGGCCTACGGCGGCAAGGACGATATCGGCGATGTCAAGCTCACCGGCCGTCAGAAGGCTGTTCTGTGGCTGTTCGCCCTGTCCTTCATCGTCATGATCCTCGGCTTCATTCCTTGGGGCGATCTCAGCGAAGGCGCTTACAACTTCTTTGCCCCCATCTCCTCCTGGCTCACCGGCGCCGGCTTCGGCGATTGGTGGTTCTATGACGCAGCAACTTGGTTCCTGCTCATGGGTATCATCATCGGCATTGTCGGCCTTGAGGATAAGGGTCAGCTCATGAAACTCATCATCGCCGGCTTCGGCGACATGGTCGGCGTTAACCTCGTCATCGCGATGGCGCGCGCCACCACCGTTATCATGAGCACCACCGGCCTCGGCACTTGGATCGTTGAGTCTTCCGTCACCGCACTGAGCCAGTCCGGCGTTTCCGCTGGTGTGTTCGGTATGCTTGACTACGTACTGCATGTCGGCCTCAGCTTCCTCGTTCCCAGTTCCTCGGGCCTTGCGAGCCTGTCCAGCCCAATCGTATCCCCAATCGTCGCGGGCATGGGCTGGAGCGTAGAGACTGCTGTCATGATAAACGTTGCCGCGAACGGCCTTGTCAACCTCTTTACTCCTACCTGCGGCTTCATCATGGGCGGGCTTGCACTTGCACGTGTCCCCTATGAGACCTGGGTCAAGTGGGCATGGAAGCTTCTGGTCACTCTGTTTGTCGTCGTCGGCGTTATCCTCACGATAGCTATGGCGGTGCTGAGCTGATTTTAAGCTTGAATTATCGAATGAACTAATCTAAAATACCGGGTGTACGCACCTTTATGCGTACACCCGGTATTTCACAAATGAAAGGACGGTGCAGACCATGCCAAGACGCGCAATGCTTCAGGAAGCCCGCGCCTCCGCCTCAGACCCGGCAGTGATCTGCTCGTTCGACTATGAGGCGATAGAAAAGCCCACAAGGGCGATCATCCATCAGGCGGCGCGCTTCCTTTATGTAAAACGGGGGGGCGGGAAAATCATCATAGACGGCGAGGAATATCCCCTTCGCCCGAACACACTCATCGCCATCACGCCGTGGAAGATAACCGACATGGTCGAGGTGACGGAGACGCTGCAATTCATCAAGGTCATCTACGACTATGCCTACCTCAACTCCGTGTTCAAGAGCGTCACCGGCGCGGGCGACGCCTCTGCCGAGCCGCTGCGTTTTCTCACCGTGGAGCCGGTCGCGTACCTCGACAGCATACAGGCGGAGTATGTCGACGGCATCATGGAGAACCTCAAGGCGGAGCTCGGCGTCGAGTCTACGCGTGTAAAGCCGCCGGACAAGCCGTTTTCGCAGCTCTACACCATTAATAAGCTCATTGAGCTTGTCATCGTCTACCGGCGTTACATCATGTCGCACCGCGGCGAGCTCGACACCGGGCACGAGGCGAGCGTCAAGGAGCAGTCGATACTGAGCTATCTCTATGCCCACTCGGCTGAGAAGCTGACGCTCTCGCAGGTCGCCGAGGCGTTCTTTCTGTCGGAGTCGGCGCTGTCAAAGCAGATATCCAGCATGACCGGCACGAGCTTTTCAAAGCTCCTCAGCAGCATCCGCGTGGAGAAAGCGTCGGATTACCTCATCTACACCGACCTGACGCTTGACGAGATCGCCAAGCTCTGCGGCTTTGTGGACGCATCGCACGTGTCCAAGCACTTTGCGCAGCGCGTCGGGATCACGCCGATGCAGTACCGGAAGATATATTCCAAGGCCGTCACGAAGTTCAATATCTCCGATAAGGCGGTCGCCTTCGCGTTGACGGACTATATCTATAAAAACTACGAGACAGAGAGGCTCAGTGCGGCAAGCGTCGCGGCGGAATTCAACGTGTCCGTACCGGAAATGAACCGGCTGCTGCTCTATTATAATGAAATGAACTTCGATACGCTCCTCAACTCCACGCGCGTCAACAAGGCATGTGAGCTGCTGGTGTCCACGGATTACCTTGTGATCGACGTCGCGATAGCCGTCGGGTACAGCAACATCAAGACCTTCAATATGAACTTTTACCGGTTCAAGGAAATGACGCCGACGGAGTTTCGCGAGCGCATAACGCTTCAGCGGACTGACGGCAGCGAGGCCAGCGGCAAGGGCCGCGGCGGACGCCGCCGCGCATCAGGCGGAAAGACTCCGGACGCGGATAAAGCGGACGAATAAAAGGACGGCAGTATGGCGATGCTCCGCGGTTTGCGGAGCGTCGCTTTCGTATATCATAAACAGTAGCTTTTTCCGAATATCTGTGTTATTATCTGGACATGAACAGAAACTACCAAAAGGAACTGGATAAGATCATCCAGAAGCGCGGCAAAAAGCTGCCGCGTGTTTTGCTCCACAGCTGCTGCGGGCCATGCTCAAGCTCCGTGCTTGAATATTTGACGCAGTATTTTGACGTGACCTTGCTGTGGTATAACCCGAACATCTACCCCCAGCAGGAGTTTGACCGCCGCTTCAAAACTCAGGTAAAGCTCATTGAGGACATGGGCCTTGCAGATAAAGTAAGCGTACTGGCCGAGCCGAGAAAGAGCGAGGATTACTACGCGCGCATAAAGGGGCTGGAGAACGAACCGGAGGGCGGCAAGCGCTGCACGGAGTGCTTCCGTGTGCGTCTGCTCGAAGCGGGCAGACTTGCCAAGCACTATGGCTTTGACTATTTCTGCTCAACGCTGACGCTCTCGCGCCATAAGGACGCGGTGAGGATAAACACGATCGGCGAAGAGGTAGGGCGCATGGTCGGCGTGAGCTGGCTTCCGTCCGACTTCAAGAAGCGCGATGGGGAGAACCGCTCCATTGAGCTGTGCGAGAAGTACAATGTTTACAGGCAGCTCTATTGCGGCTGCGAGTTCTCGCTCAAGCACCGCGAGGAGACCGCGCGTGAAATGGCGGAAGGCCGGGAGGAAAAGACAAATGAAAACGAATAATACTGCGCGCTCGATCACCGCTGCCGCCATCGTCGGCGCGGCGTATGCGGCGCTCACGATGCTGCTCGCCCCGATAAGCTACGGCGCGATCCAGGTGCGCGTGTCCGAGGCGCTGTGCATACTGCCGTACTTCCTGCCATGCACGGCATGGGGACTGTTCGCCGGCTGCGCGATAGCAAATGTTCTGACGGGCAACATCTTTGATATCATATTCGGGTCACTCGCGACGCTTGCGGCGGTGCTCACCGCGGCGCGTCTCGGTCAGGGGAAGCACACCCTGCTCAGCGAGTTTCTGGCGTGCAGCGCAAACGTCGTGATAAACGCGGTAGTCATCGGTGCGGTGATAACCGAGGCGTATAACGGTCAGAAAGTGTTCGCGCACCCGGAGGTATTCGCGCTCAACGCGCTGTATATCTTCCTTGGCGAGGCTGCGGTGATGTATCTGATCGGTCTGCCGCTGATGAGGTATCTTCCGGAAAAGAAGTTTTTCCGTGATCTTATAGAGAAATTCAAGGACTGAAATATCACACCGAGGAGGTAAGGACATGAAAGTAAGGAAAGCGATAATCCCGGCAGCCGGTCTCGGGACGAGACTGCTGCCGAACACCAAGAGCATCCCCAAGGAGATGCTGCCGCTGGTGGACAAGCCCGTCCTCCAGTACATCGTAGAGGAAGCGGTCGCGGCAGGCGTTGAGGAGATCCTTATCATCACCAACCGCGGCAAGTCCCCGATAGAGGACTATTTTGACTATGCCCCCGATCTTGAGGCGCGCCTGCTGTCAGACGGCAAGGAAAAAGAAGCCCGCACGGTGCGCGAGGTCGCGGACATGGCGGACGTGTATTTCCTGCGCCAGAAGGAGACAAAGGGTCTGGGCCACGCGATATGGCGCGCGAAGAGCTTCGTCAGCGACGAGCCCTTCGGCATACTGCTGGGCGACGATATAATGCTCAGCGAGACGCCGGTGCTCAAGCAGCTTGTCAACGCTGCCGAGGCGAACCATTGCAGCGCCATCGCCATCAGGGAGTTCCCCGACGAGGAGATATGCAAGTACTCTTCCGTCAAGCTCGAAGAGAAGCTCTCCGACCGCGTATACAGCATAGGCGACATGAATGAGAAGCCGACCATGGACGAGCGCCTTTCGAACTACGCCATCATGGGGCGCTACGTGCTGACCCCGGCGATCTTCGATATCCTCGCGAACACCGCCCCCGGCCGCAACAACGAGATCCAGCTCACCGACGGCATGAAGCAGCTGTGCCATGTCGAGCCGATGTGCGCCGTGGACTTCGAGGGCCGACGCTACGACACTGGCAACCTCAAGGGCTATCTGGAATCGATAATCGACTTTGCGCTGAAGAACGAGGAAGCCGGCGAATGGCTGCGCCAGTTCATCATCGACAAGGCGGAAAAGCTCAAGTAAAGCAATATATCAAAAAATTCCCGGAACTGTCAGTTCCGGGAATTTTTTGCGCTTATTCAAGCTCGAATGCGCCGGTGTAGAGCTGGTAGTAGGTGCCCTTTTCCTCAAGCAGCTTTTCATGGCTGCCGCGCTCGATGATGCGCCCGTGGTCGAGCACCATGATGACGTCCGAATTGCGCACAGTTGAGAGACGGTGGGCAATGACGAACACCGTTCTGCCCTCCATGAGCTTATCCATGCCGCGCTGAACGATGGCCTCAGTACGGGTATCGATGGAGCTTGTGGCCTCGTCGAGGATCATGACCGGGGGATCGGCGACCGCGGCGCGCGCGATGGCGATCAGCTGGCGCTGCCCCTGAGAGAGGTTCGCGCCGTTGTTGGTGAGCATGGTGTCATAACCGTCGGGCAGGCGGCTGATGAAGTCGTCCGCACCGGCGAGGACTGCGGCCTTGCGGCACTCGTCGTCTGTCGCATCGAGACGTCCGTAGCGGATGTTGTCCATGACAGAACCGGTGAAGAGGTTCGTGTCCTGAAGGACGAGGCCGAGGGAGCGGCGCAGGTCGGCTTTCTTTATCTTGTTGACATTTATGCCGTCATAGCGGATCTTGCCGTCGGCGATGTCATAGAAGCGGTTGATGAGGTTCGTTATCGTGGTCTTGCCGGCACCGGTCGCGCCGACGAAGGCAACCTTTTGCCCCGGCTCCGCGTAGACGCTGACGTCATGCAGCACGTCCTTGCCCTCAACGTAGGCAAAGTCGACATCGGTCAGGCGCACGTCGCCGCGCAGGGGAGTATAGGTCAGGCTGCCGTCGCTGTGCGGGTGCTTCCATGCCCATTTACCGGTGCGCTCCGCGGTCTCGGTCAGGCTGCCGTCTGCGTTCTCGATGACGTTCACGAGCGTGACATAGCCGTCGTCTGTTTCGGGCTTCTGATCCATCAGGGCAAAGACGCGCCCTGCACCCGCACCTGCCATGACGATGGAGTTTATCTGCTGGGAGAGGGTATTGACGTTGCCGGTGAACTGCTTTGCCATATTAAGGAACGGAACAAGGATAGTGATATCGAAAACCTTGCCGGAAATACTGAGGTTCGGAGCACCTGTCAGCAGCAGTACGCCGCCGACCAGCGCAAGCACGACATAGAGGATATTGCCTATGTTGCCAATGATCGGACCGAGGATGCCGGCGTAGGTGTGCGCCTTGAAGCTGTCGTCACAGAGCTTGTCGTTTATGCGGTCAAAGTCCTCAATGCTCTGCGCCTCGTGGCAGAACACCTTGATGACCTTCTGGCCATTCATCATCTCCTGCACAAAGCCTTCGGTATCGGCAACGGAGCGCTGCTGTTTCACGAAAAAGCGCGCCGAGCCGCCGCCGAAGCGCTTGGCGACAAAGAACATAAGCACTACGCCTGCAAACAGCACGAGAGTCAGCCATACGCTGAAGTACAGCATGATTGCGAGCACGACCAGCACTATCGCGCCGGACTGGATAAGCGTCGGCAGCGACTGACTGATGAGCATGCGCAGGGTGTCGATATCGTTTGTGTAGTGGCTCATGATATCGCCGTGCTGATGGGTGTCGAAATAGCTGATGGGCAGATCCTGCATGTCGTCGAACATCTCGCGGCGGAGCTTGTCAAGGTAGCCCTGGGTCATGTATGCCATGAGCTGGGTATAGGCCGTCATGGATATCAGCGAGAGCACATACAGCGCCACAAGCAGCGTGATGTACGGGATGATCTCCGCCGTGGCGGATGCCCAGTCACCGCTGAGGTACCACTTTTCAATTACAGAAAGCACGTTCTGCACGAACAGCGACGGGATCGAGGACACGACCGAAGAAAACAGTATGCAGAACATTGTCAGCGGCGCCATCACGGGGTAATACTCGAACAGCTTCTTTACCGCTCGACCGAGAGCCTTGGGGTCGGCTGCGCCCATCGCGCCGCCCTGAGGTCTGCCTTTGCGCATATTACTCATCGTCCTCACCTCCGCTCGTCTGCTGTTCATAGGTCTCGCGGTATATCGGGCTGCGCGCCATGAGCTCCTCATGAGTACCCATGTCGGCGATGCGCCCGTTGTCCATGACGATTATCATGTCCGCGTCCTGCACGGAGGCGATACGCTGGGCAATGATGATCTTCGTCGTCTCCGGGATATATTCGCGGAAGCCCGCACGTATCATCGCGTCGGTGCGGGTATCGACGGCGCTGGTGGAGTCGTCAAGGATGAGTATCTTCGGCTTCTTGAGCAGCGCACGTGCGATGCACAGCCTCTGCTTCTGACCGCCGGAGACGTTCGTGCCGCCCTGCTCGATGTGGGAATCATAGCCGTCCGGGAAGGAGCGGACGAACTCATCCGCCTGCGCAAGCCTGCAGGCTTCAATGAGCTCTTCGTCGGTCGCGTTGGGGTTGCCCCAGCGCAGGTTCTCCTTTATCGTACCGGAAAAGAGCAGGTTCTTCTGCAGCACGACCGCCACTGACGAGCGCAGCGCTTCAAGGTCGTACTCGCGCACGTCCCTGCCGCCGACTCGGACGGTACCCTCGGTCGTGTCATACAGGCGTGGGATGAGCTGCACCAGTGTCGACTTGCTCGATCCCGTGCCGCCGAGGATGCCGACGGTCATGCCGGCGTCGATATGCAGGTTTATCCCGGCGAGGGCGAACTTCTGTGCCTTGGCGGAATATTTGAAAGAGACGTTCTCAAAATCAACAGAGCCGTCCTTTATCTCCGTGACCGCGTCCTCCGGTGAGGACAGGGACGGAGTCTCATCCAGCACCTCGCAGATACGGCGTGCGGACTCTGCGGACATCGTCAGCATGACATAGACGAACGAGAGCATCATAAGCGACATGAGTATCTGGAAGCCGTAGGTCAGCATGGCGGATATCTGGCCGACGTCGATGAGCGTGCCGCCGCTCGTGATGATGAGCTTTGAGCCGACGGTCAGGATGAAGATCATGTTGAAGTATATGCACAGCTGCATGAGCGGGCTGTTGAGCGCGACGACGCGTTCGGCATATGTGAAGTCCTTGCAGATATCGCGCGAGGCATGGCCGAACTTATCCTTCTCATAGTCCTCACGGGCAAAGCCCTTGACCACGCGCATTGCGCGCACGTTCTCTTCGATGGACTCGTTGAGCCGGTCATACTTCTTGAACACTGCGCGGAAGGCGGGCATGGCCTTCTTCGCAATAAGGTAAAGGCCGAACACCAGCACAGGTATGACTATCACGAAGGTCAGCGCAAGCTTGCCGCCCATGATAAACGCCATGATGACCGCAAACAGGAACATCAGCGGCGAGCGCACCGCCATGCGGATGAGCATCATGAAGGTCATCTGGACGTTGCTTATATCCGTGGTCATACGCGTCACGAGCGAGGCCGAGGAGAAGCGGTCGATATTCTCAAATGAGAAGCTCTGTATGCGCGCAAACATATCGTGCCGCAGGTTTTTCGCGTAGCCGGAGGAGGCCTTCGCGCAGGTGATCGCGGCGACGGAGCCGCAGCTGAGCGAGGCCAGCGCCATTGCCACGAGCAGCAGACCCTGCTTCACAACATCGTGCAGCCCGGCAGCCTCCTGCCCGGCTGCGGAAAAGGCCTTTATCGCGTTCACGAGATCGGCCGTGAAGAACGGGATCAGCACTTCAAAAAACACTTCGCCCGTTATAAATATCAGCGTCAGGATCGTGGGCTTTTTATATTCCCGCAGACTCTGCACAAGCTTCTTTATCACTTTCGCATTCGCATCCTTTCTTTAAGGCGTCATCGCAGCATACATTGCCGCCTGTATTGCCGTCTATATATTTGAGCGCGTTGTTCACCATCACATCGGTGATGGAAATGAGCTGGGCGCGCTCTTCCTCGCTCAGCCCATCGCAGAGGCACTCAAAGGCTATCTCGTCGGCCTCGGCCATGCGCCGGCTCAGCCCCTGCGCTTTCTCGGCGGAGCGGACGCATTTGTAGCGCCGGTCCTGCTCGCTGCGGCAGCAGCTGATATAGCCCTTTTTCTCAAGGCGCTTGAGGATCTCGGTCATAGTCGGGTGGGAGACATGGCTGACATTCTCAAGGTCGCGCTGGTTTATCTCCCGCGTCTCGCTTTTTTCCAGCTTGTGCAGCTCGCACAGCACAAAAAGCTGGACGCCGGTCAGCCCCTCGCCGCTCATATAATCGTCTATCTGTTTCTTCATCGCCCGGTGGAGTATCGAGAACCGGACTCCCCGCGGCGGCGCTTCTTTCAACGTACAGCACCCCCTACAAAAATAATAAGTAGTGTACTACCTATTATATCCGCGGCAATTTTTTTGTCAATCAGCAATCGCAACAAAACACGCTGAAATGTCCGGAGATGTTTTCGGAAATGTTGACAAAGTGCCGCATATCTGCTAATCTGAATTGAAATTTTTATTAACAGATTGTTGACGGGAGGAGACGGCGATGATGGATTTCGGCATGCCTACCCTTATTGAAATACCTGACCTTGAGCAAAGCGCCGCGCTCTGCCGCAGGCTCGGCCTGAAGTTCATGGAAATAAACATGAGCTTTCCGCAGTATCAGCCGGAGTGTCTGGACGCAGACAGGCTGCTTGAGCTGAAAGAAAAGTACGGGATATACTTCACCGTGCATATCGACGAGAGCCTTGACCCGGCCTGCGTCAACGCCGGTGTTGCGCAGGCATATCTTGACACGATGCTCAAAACCGTGGCTCTTGCGAAGAAGGCCGGGATCCCGGTGCTGAATATGCACTTACAGCGCGGCGTGTATGTGACGCTCCCGGAGCGGCGCACATATATCTATGCCGAGAATCAGGACTTCTACCTCGGCAAAATGCGCGAGTTCCGCGACAGGGTCACCGAGGCGATAGGCAGCAGCGACGTGATGGTCTGCGTCGAGAATACCGACGGGGGCGGCTGCTTCGCGCTGCCCTTCCTCGCCGCCGCGGCTGACACGCTGCTTGAAAGCCCCGCCTTCGGCTTGACGCTTGATGTCGGGCATGACTATCTCAACCGCAATGCCGATCAGGCCTTTATCCTTGCGCGCCGGGAAAGGCTCCATCATATGCACCTGCATGACGCGCTCGGGAAAAACGTCCACCTCGCACTCGGCGATGGGGAAATAGATCAGGAGCGCTTCCTGAAACTTGCCGGGGAGCAGGGCTGCCGCGTGCTGTTGGAGACGAAGACCGTTGAAGCACTGCAAAAATCGACCGTGTGGGTGAACCACTGGCTCAACCGCGGCTGCAATTCGGACGAGATCTGGGATGTGTATGACGCGCAGCGGCAGAAAACCGGCAAGCGCCACCGCCGCGGCGAACAGCTCGGCGAAGGGGAGTTTCATCTTGTTATGCACTGCTGGATGAGAAACAGCCGCGGGGAGTATCTGCTCACCCGGCGCTGCCCCGAGAAGAGCTACGGCGGCAGATGGGAGAGCACCGGCGGCTCCGCACTCGCGGGCGAGGACAGCCTCACGGCTGTGCTGCGCGAAGTTAAGGAAGAGACCGGCCTGACGCTCGATCCGGCAAAGGGGAAATGCCTCAGGCGCTACAGCCGCGAGCATTATATCTGCGACGTCTGGCTTTTTGAGCAGGACTTCGACCTTAACGATATCGTGCTTCAGGAAGGCGAGACCTGCGGAGCGATGTACGCGTCCCCGGAAAAGCTGCGTGAGCTTGTTGATGCGGACTGCTTTGTGCCTTTCGAGGAGCTTGAAGGCATACTGGAAATGTGAGTATCTGCTTGTTTCTGACCGGCCCAATAAAGGCCGGTCAGATTTTTGTACTTGAACTTGATGAAGATAGTGGTAAAATGATATCATAGATATAGTCTGCAAAGGAGACACGCGTTTGAGCTTCTCTGTTATTGTTTCTATTATAATCATTATAGTCGCCGTCTCAGCCGCCGCGTCCTTCGTTCTGCGTGATAACGAGGGGCGCATCAAGCCCGCGCTTGCGGTGCTGTCGCTGGTGCTGGCGGGCTTTGCCGCGGTGCTCTGCGCCTATGGCAGCGAGAACGGCACCATCTACGCCAAGGCGGACGGTGACCCGCAGGCAACGGTGCGGCAGTTCTTCGACGCCGTATGCGCCGGGGACTATTCCTCCGCCTACGACTGTCTTGAGAATTACGGCAGCCTCGGCCTTGAAAACTTCCCCTCGACGGAGACGGGAGAGCTTGTGTATGCGGCGCTCCGGGAGAGCTATGCTTATGAGCTTTTGGAGCAGGCCGAGGTCGATAAGCTCAGCGCCCGGCAAAGGGTGAGCTTTACGTACCTCAACCTCCCCGCGATGGAGGAGGACGCCGCCGCAGAGACGGAGAAGGTTCTGGAAAAGCTCGTCCGCTCCCGCCCGCGCAAGGAGGTATACGACGCGGACGATAACTATCTCCCCGCCGTCACCGATGAGGCGTATAAGACCGCGATTACCAACGTGCTGAAGAACGCGGACAGCTACCGCACGGCTGCGGAGCTGACGGTAACGCTCGACTATGTGGACGGCCGCTGGCTCATAAACGCGGACAGCGCCCTGCTCAGCGCCCTGATGGGCGGCGCGGCATGAATGAAGCGAGAGGATATTTCCCATGAGTGATAAAACCGATTACGGCTTTGACCTTGATTCTATACTGGCGGAGTTTTCGTCGGACAGCGGCACGCAGGATACCGAGCCGCCCAAACCGGCGCAGCCCGCAAGACCTGTGGAGCCTGTGAAGGCTCCCGCACCCGACCCCGTTTCTGCGTCTGCGCCGCGTCCCACGCAGCCGGTACGGCGCGCAGCCGAACCGGCGCGCCCTGCGGCTCCCGCACCTGCCACGGTACGGACGGAGCCTAAAAAAACGAACGCAAGAGAATTTGATCCTGAGTTTTTCAGGTACAGACCCGAAACCGAAAAGCAGCAGCGTCCGCCAGAGCCCGCCGTGCGCCGTGCACCGGTGATGCGCGAGCCGGAACCCGAACCGGAGCTTGACGAGGAAGCTGTCGTTTCCCCGTCAGTGCGCGTGCTGTTGGGCGCGCTCTCGCTGCTGCTGGCAGTTGTGCTGCTGCTGTTCGTGTCGCTGAATGTTCACCCTGGTTCCGAGGCGGTCGGAGCCTCCGCGGGCAGCGCGAAGTCCGACCTTGTCGGCAGGCTGAATGTCTACATGAACAATGCCGCAAGCGACGCGCTCGGCGAGCTTGCGTATATCAAGAAGCAGTACACCATCGACTATTCCGCGACCTCCGCTCCGAAGCCCGATGAGAGCAGGTTCGTTACCTACAGCATCGATGAGGCGGATAAGGTCATGGACGTCATAGAGCAGGCGCGTACCTTCGGTCTGCTCGACGGGCAGGATGTGATCTTTGATCCGAGCGTTGAGTTCTATTGGGATTCGGACATCCGCTGCTACTGCGACGAGACTATACTTGCCATCTGCTGGAAGGAAAAGATCAATGACCGCGTCTGCTCCTTCGTCGAGGTAAAGCTTGCTGACGGCTCTCAGATCCGCCGCAAGCTTGTGAACGATACCTTCGGCTCGAACGAGAAGGCCGTGGCGTCTGAGCTGTCGAGAAGCGCGAACGCCGTCATCGCCATGAATGCCGACTATTATAAGTACCGCGACCTCGGCGTGTGCGTGTATCAGGGGCAGCTGTGCCGCTATGAGACCTCGTGCGACGTGCTGTTCATCGACTCGAACGGCGACTTCCGTATGCTCGGCGCTTCGGAGCTTGGCAGCCGTGAGGATGTCGAGCAGTATATTGCGGACAATAACATCCAGTTCAGCATGTCCTTCGGCCCGATACTCGTGCGAGATGGTGAGCTCCAGCAGCTCACCGGCAGCTACGCCGGGGGCATCGGCGAGATGTACGAGCAGTATTCCCGCTCCGGCATCGGCCAGTATGATAAGCTGCATTACCTTGTAATGACCGTCAACCATTCTCAGGACGGCACACCGAGGGCGACCGTCAACCAGTTTGCCGAGATCATCTACGGCAAGGGAGTGCAGAATGCCTATAACTTCGACGGCGGCCAGACCAGCGAGGTGCTCATAAATAACGAGCGCTATAACTATGTCGACTGGGACAACGAGCGCGAGGTCAGCGATATACTGTACTTCGCGACTGCGATACCCGAACAGGAGGTGGGCTGATGAACGCAATAGCCATTTCCGTCGGCAGCATCACCGTCTATTGGAGCTCGCTTATCATCGCGCTCGGCGTCCTCGCCGGGCTCGTAATGGGGCTTTCACTGTGCCGGGACGATAAGTGCCGCGCATCGGCGGTGCTCTGCTTTTACCCGCCCGCGATCCTGTTCTCCGTGTTCTTCAGCCGCCTTATCCATTGGTACAGCTACATGGAGCAGTATGCCTCCTTCGTCGCTGCCGTAACGGATTATTCCGCCGGCGGCTACTGCGTCTCCGGTGTCGTCCTCGGTGTGCTGCTCGCGGGCGCGGTAGTCCATTGGGCGGGCCTTGTTGGGCGTATCGGCTCGCTGTTTGATACGGTTCTGCCCGGCGTTGTCTTGAGCGTCGCCGTCCTGCGCCTGTCGGAGAGCTTCGGCAATATCTGCCGCAGCAAGATATCCGTGACGGCTCCGCTGCTCCAGCGGCTCCCCTTCGCCGTCGCCTCGACCGACTCTGCCGGGAACGTGTCGTATAAGTTTGCGACTTTCTTCGTGTCATTCCTGCTGCTCGCGCTGCTGTCGCTGGTGCTGGTTAGGCTGTGCGTACACCGCCGGGACGTCCCGATGCTGCGCGGCATGAGCCGCACGGGCAACGTCGCACGGCTCGGGCTGGTGCTCTTTGCCGCAATCGAGATCGTCCTTGACAGCACGAGAAGCGACCCTGTTTCCATCCATTTCGCGTTTCTCACCATGTTCAATAAGTATGTGGGCTTCATAAGCGTGACGATGTTCGTCTGTGCTGTCTGCATCCTCTGCGTGTTCCTGCACTATTTCAAGGGCGTCAAGCGGAACGGGACAGGCCGTCCCGCCCCGCTGCTCGCGGGCTACATCGTCTCACTCGCCGGCGTAGGTGCGTCAGAGTATCTTGTGCAGCGCTTCACCGGCATGTTCCTGCTCTACCGCAGCATCCAGACGCTCTCCGCCGCGCTCATGGTTTTCGTCGTCTTCCGCTGCTACGCGCTCTGCTGTGATGATCCGGAGTATTGATCCGGCACACTGATAAAAAGAAGGAGACTTCACTATGTTCAAGACCCTCAAAATGATCGTTAAGTACAGCCGCATGAAGAAAGAGGACGATAAGCGGAGACGCCGGTATCTCAAACTATCGCGGGAGGAGCTGGAAGCTCTGCCCGATGCTGCGTTGTTCGATGCGCTCACGGCGCGAACGGAGGCAAAGCTCATCAAGGCCGGAGGATTCATTGATGGCATCGATTCCCTGTCAGACGCGGAAAAGGTGTTTTACATAGCGTCGTATTACGAGATGGAGGTCAACAACGGCGGGCTCTGCCAGTTCTTTGTTAACTCCAGCCGAATGCTTGCTCCGCGTCTGCCCGGCTGCCTTAGGGAGATCGGAGCCGATGAGCATGCAAAGCTGTTCGAGACATTTGTTGCGGACAACGGAATTGACGTTAATGAGCTGTCCTCGTTTGCTGTCGACAGCTACGAGGAATACGAAGCACGGTGTGAGAGCTATCCTTTTGATGACTTTGACGACAAGTTTTATGAGCTTGACGCGATCACTGATCTGCTCACGCCGTATGCAAGGGAACATATCTCGGAGTTCTGATCCTGCCGCAGAGAAGTAGACTCCGCATAGAGAATCTCCTCCAACAGCGCACAGTCATAGGCCGGGCGCTGTTGGAGGAGACAAAAACTGATGTCGAAATAAAAATCCGGATTATTTTATTTTCTGTATTGACTTTGTACGCCCGGTGTGCTAGTATATACAGGCTAAAGAAATATCGCGGGGTAGAGCAGCTGGTAGCTCGTCGGGCTCATAACCCGGAGGTCGTTGGTTCAAATCCTTCCCCCGCAACCATCAAAGTCCTGAAATCGTAAGATTTCAGGACTTTTTCTGCATTTATACGGCTGAAAAGTTCGGCCTATTTTTGCCAAAATCGCGCTGACCCATACCGTGACCCAGATGCGGATATCAGCGGATAGTACGGGAAAGGATTAGATGGGGAGGTTGCAGGCAAAATTGCTGTGGCAGAAAAAATTTTTCGAGAAAACTTAGATGCAGAGCGATTTGTACCGCGCTGCATCTTTCTCTCTGTGTTTTACCTTACGGCGTTAGCAAGCAATCCTCCCATCGTTTCGGCAGCTTTGGCCTGGGCGAGCGTTGTGACGTGGGTGTATGTGTCGAGCGTGAAGCCCGCGGAGTAATGACCCAGCATCCCGGAGACCGTTTTGATGTCCACGCCGTTCTGCAAAGCCAGGGTTGCAAATGTGTGACGTAGATCATGGAAGCGAAGCCTCGGCAGTCCCGCACGGTCGAGCACCCGGTGCAGCATATTAAGTACGCTGTCCGGTGAGATCGGCCCGCCGGTCTCGGAGCTGAATACGTATTCGCTCCTGCCGTTGTCATCGACTTTCTTTTGCTTCAGCATAGCCGCCACGTCCTGCGTTATCGCCACGCAGCGATAAGCATTCTTTGTTTTCAGTGGGGCTTCGACTACATTGCCGTCTATCCTTGCCACCTGTCGGCGGACGCGGATGGCATTATCTTTGAAATCTATGTCACCCCATTTCAGTCCGAGGAGCTCACCGCGCCGCAGTCCTGTCGCAAGCTCTGTGTAGTACATTTCATACACGCCTGACCGACGCGCTTCCGCGAGAAAGGCCGCGAGCTGATCCTGCGTCAGCGTGTTCATCTCATGATGTTCGACTTTAGGGAGCGCGCACTTGTTTGTGGGATTTACGGAAATGAGTTTCTGCTCGATTGCCATATCCATTGCCGACGAGATGATTTGATTCAGATTGCGCACAGTTTTGGCGCTCAGTCCCTTTGGCTGCTTTTTTGACTCGATGCGCTCGACACGTCCTGCCTTCATCAGCTTTTTGTATAGCTTCTGCAAGTCCAGCGTAGTTAGCTTATTGAGCGGTATGCAACCGATATGCGACTTGATATGGTGCTCGATATATCCTTTACGTTTGGTGTGACGATGGGCGGACCTTGATTGCGGCATAGTTTTCAAACCACACGTCCATCCACTCGCCGACAGTGTACTGCGCAGATTTGTATACGTCTATCTTCTCGCACTCCGCCAATGCGATTTTGAGTTTTTCTTTTACCTCGGTCTGAGTTTTGCCGAGAACATTTTTGTATATCGGCTTGCCGGTCGTAGGATTCCGCCCAGCGGTGTATCGCCCTTCCCAGCGGCCGTCACTGCGCTTGCGGATGCTGCCCTCGCCGTTTGCTCTTTTCTTCGCCATGTTTTCATCCCCTTTCGCAGCAAACACAAATACCACAAGTTCTCCGAAATAGCTATAGAAACTTTTAGGGCTTTTTCTTTGGATATTGCGGCGCAAATTTTAAGCACTGGTGCTTGCGTTTATCCAGTCTATAAAATTTTCTTTTGGCACGACGATGCGGGAGCCGATACGCAGTGACGGAAAGCCGTCGCTGCGCACAAGCTCATACGCACCTGCGCGGGATATGCCGAGGACAGAAGCCACATCCGGTGCAGACAGCATCAGCGGCAGGTCGTTGTAGTTTGTGTATTTTGTTCTGTTCAAATAAGTTCCTCCTAATATGACTGTGTGGGATAATTTGCAGGATCCTCATGGTCATCATCGCGATGACCGAGGGCAATTTTCCACTCCTGCAATTCCTTTCGACGCTTCCGGTCAAGCTGCAAGCCGCGGTAACCGGAAGTGCCAACGTTATCCCGAAAGATATTTCCCATGTGGTGCAGCATACGAATCATACATGTAGCGACGGATTCTTGCGGTGGAGCGCGGTACTCTTGACGAGGCGGTGTATTGGGCGTGGCTGGTGACGCTGAACTTTCTGCAATTGCTTTTTGTTCGGGCGCAGTTGGCTGTGTCTCATCACAGTTAACACTTTCATCCTGCTGTTGCTCCATCATCTGCACCACCTCACGGATGACCATATTGCGCACTGGTTTGAACTCCTTCTGCTGAGAGAGCGGCACACGTTCCGGTTTCGCTTTCGAGTAAAAGCTGAACACCTCGTCGCGCATATCCTGCCAGAGTGAATATGCCTCCGCTACGCGCTCGTCGCTTGCAAGCTCATCGACGATAGCGTCGACTATGCGCTTAGTGGCCGGTGGAAGGTAACCGTATACTTTCTTGCCGGAGTAATTTTGCAGTTGCTCCGCAAGCTCAGTGATGAGTAGTTTGAGTTTTGGATTTTTCAAATCACCATCCTGCATTTTCTGAATCAACGACTCCATGACCTCAAGCGCATCCTCTTGAAGCCGGTCTCTGTACGCAGTCTGCTGAACATAGATGTTCTTCAAGTCATCCTTGAATATCTGCCGCGTGAACGCAGACCTTAACTCAAGTATCGCGGGCTTAGTGAGATAGCCTTCGTTCGGCTCGGTCGAGAAGATGACCAGATGCACATGTACGCTGCGCTCCTTTTCGTGGAACGCAGCATACCACTTCAAGTGTGACGGCAGAATTTTATACGCTTTTGCTATCTGGTCTATCTCAGAGCAGATGAGAGAACGCCAGCTCTCGGCGGAGTCATAGCCAAGACGTTCCGCATCTGAACGTTGTATCGCAATGACCGGTGTCCAGACGTTGCCCAGATGATGAGCCACTTCATCAACTGCCTTTTGCAGCACAGGAACTTTACCGCCTGCGTTCCACAGCCCGTGCTCACCGAGCTTCTTCACTCCGGGACGGTTTGCGACGTAGTCAACGTAGTTCTCGCGCTTGCCCAACAGATATGCATAGTTCTCCTGAACCTGAGAGATAAACTCTGCTGCGTTTTTCTGAGAATGCTCCGCGTTGTAATCTTCATACTCCGGCATCTCACGAGTATCCGGAAACGTTTTGAGCAGCCGAGATATAAAATCCTGCTGCTGTTTTGTTGCGGGCAAGTCGCTGTCGGTATCTTTGAGCAGCTCAACGCCTTCGCGAGTAGAAATATACTTTGTGAGGTTCGCAAGCTTTGCCGACTGCTTTCCGCCTTTGAGATACGGCGATGAGAAAAATACACCAGCCATCAATCTTCAGAGTTACCGCGCTGAATGTCCAGCGCGGTATCTAAAGAAATATTTCCGTATGTGCGTTTGACCTCGTCCGCGGAGTACCCGCGCAGAGCACGGAGGTCGCCTATATCGTCCTTGAAGTGTGCCGCGACTATGTGCATCATCATGTTCAGCTCTATGCTCCACTTGAACATGAGCTTTGAGAGCCTGTTCGTGTTCTCTGTCAGCATCCCCCGGATGTTTTGCGAGACGGACTCGCAGACGTATGAGCTGACGTCGTCTGTCGCAAGGTAGCCCATATAAAATCTGAGAGCCTTGCTGATGAACTCACTTCTGTTTTTGCAGTTGGCGGTCTCAAGCCAACCGTCCATGCGAGATAACAGCTCCGGTTTGAGCCAAACAACTATGCGTTTTACGTTTTCTGTGCTTATTTCTATCATCTCCTCCGCAAACGCAAAGAACTGCCGAATCCCTTGAAACAAGGGTGCTTCGCGGCTCTGCGTTCACCTAAATTTTTGAGTTAGTTGAAAATGTGTACCTTGCCCGAAAGCTGAAAAAGGCCCGCGTTGCGGGGCTTTGTGGGTGGGAGGTGCGCCCCTGGGTGTACCTCCCTTTATCATAGTGCCATTTTCGAACGGGCACACCCGGACGAAAATGCCGCGAAAACGCCCCCAAACGCCGCACGTTCTCCTGCCGTGGTATCCACGCCCTACCCGTCTCCGTAAAAGCGCACACAGCGCCTCACGTGCGGACACAGGCGAGGCTTGCGTGTGTGTTAGTACACAGCGTTCCTCTGCACCATGAGTTTTTCAATGCGTTGCTGCTCTCGTGCAATGTCCGCAGCATTGAACTGCTCCTGATAGAATTGCTCGACGACCAACTGTATAGGTAAGATCGTATAGAGCAGACTTCCGTTTTGTGTGCGCCCGTCTCGAGTGACGATCGTTGTGCGCTCTGTGAGGATGAGCCCACGCCGTTCAAGCTCCTGCACATATTTGCGCACAGTGTTTCGGCTCAACCCGACCGCGTTGCCGATGGTGGCATAGCTTGCATGACACTGATAAGTTTCGCGGTTCTCTATGTAAAACAGATAACCGTAGACGGCAATCGCTCCAGCCGACAACCCAAGCTGATAGATTACATTCGGCAGAGGAAAATAATTTTTTGTGGGTTCTCGATGTAGTTTTTTCTTTCTCACATTTGACCTCCAATAAAAATTCAGAGAAAAAATATCTTGCGTTTCGGAGGCCTCTCTGTTAGACTTGCTCGCAGATGGAATCTGCGTTTTCCGAAACGCAGCGTGCCGCTGAACTGTTGCAGCAGTTTGGCGGCATACATTTTTCTTTCGACCACCTTCTTCCTGCTTTTTCTGCCATACGCCATAGCCGTTCCTGCCCTGCGGCCTTGCTTGACCAACACAGCGTTTTGCGTCATCCTTGGCACGCTCAACGTCGCTTCATTGCGTTACTTCCCCGGTGAGTATCATCTCTGGCGATGGGTATTCAATTTTCAAGGTTCCGTGCATACGAAGAGATTTTTCCCCTCATAAGAATAAGGGATAATTTCAGGCTTTTTTACAACCAAATCGAAAAAAATTCTTTGTAAACTTTTGCGACTATGATTTTCCCTTCACTTATTAGCTCACAAAAACATCAAAACACACCTCTATAATTTTGCACGGTCAAAAATTTTTGCTCCAGCAAGAAAAAATCCCCTCACCCTTTATAGGCGAATGAAACGATGGTTGTACGGAATATTTTTCAGCTTTCCATAAGTTTTTTCAGCTTCGCAAGAATTTTTACCTTTCGGTGCTGGATCGTCATGTATGGAACACCAGTTTCTGCGGACAACTGCCGCAACGAATATCCCAGAAAATAAATTCTGTTTATGAGTTCTAGCTCTGCGGGGAGCAGCATATCCAAGCATTTGTACAGCTTGCAGCACATGACGGCAGAGAGAGCGGTTTCCTCAACGCTTGTCTGCAATGGATCGCATAGCAGATCTTCTCCTGGTATAGTTTCGGTGGTGAACATCTCATAACTGATGAGACCATTGCGAGTATCCTTCTCTGCCTGAGTTCGTTCTTGACGCTTCATCTGCCGATACGTTTTATAAACCTCTTCCGATACAAAAACTTTTTCTCTATCAATGGTTATGTAATAGTTATCTGCCATTGCGCAGATCCTCCTTGTTCTGAATTTTGAAAACTAAAATTCAGAACAAGGAGGTGCACGAATCAGGTATGAAAAACAAAATTCCCCGGCATGGCAACGCCAGCTGAGGAACAAGTAGCTCCGAAAAATAACCCGTGTTAGTTCATGCTGAAAATTTGCCGGACTATTCCCGCCAAAGAAATGAGCTTTTTCGGTATGAACTGGCAGCAGGTTGTTGGCATATTTATGGCCAGAGACCCATTATGAGTTTCTGAGCAGAAAGAAGTAGCATGAAAGTCCTCCTGTATTGACAGAGGAGGACTTTCATGCTTGATTGGACGTTCCCACAACTGTCTTTTTGGCTATGCAGCGGCAGTTGATGAAAATTGCTTAGTCATAAAATCTTGTATGTGCGGATGACGGAATTATCCGTTACTTCAGCGGGCTGTCCGGGAGGACTATGGGGAAAGTCCATAGTCCTCTCAGTATTTCTTCGGGTCGGGTCATTTTATTTTTTGAGCAGTTCGATCATGTGATCGCAGACTTCATCCATATCGCCGACGACGCCGTAGTCGCAGTAGTTGAAGATGGGTGCGTTGGCATCCTTGTTGACCGCGATGAAGAGCTCCGCATCGACGCCGGTCACGTGGTTCACAGCTCCGGATACACCGAAGCCTATGTACAGCTTCGGCTTTACCATCACGCCGGACTGGCCGACCTGCAGCTTATACGGCAGCAGCTCACGGTCAACGACCGGGCGCGTGCCGGCAAGCTTGCCGCCGAGCAGCTTTGCAAGCTCTCTGTACTTATCGAGGCTCTCGTCCTTCACGCCGTTGCCGACGCAGACTATCGTCTCGCAGCTTGCGATGTCAAGCTCGGGGTCAAAGTCGTTGGCCTTGTACTCCAGCAGCTTCGTGCGGATCTTCTCCTCATCGAAGCCTATGCTCTCGTGGATGATCTCGAAGCTCTCGCGCTTGCCTGCCGGGACTATCTTGAACGTGCCCGGGCGTATCGTGCCGACCTGCGGGCGCAGCACGGGGATCGTGATGACTGCCATGATCTTTCCGCCGGCTGCCGGTTCTACGAACTCGATGTCCTTGGTCTCAGGGTTGTATATAAGCTCGGTCGCGTCGGAGGTGCAGCCCGTCTCAAGGCAGGCGGCAAAGTGCGGGGCAAAGTCACGCCCGTTCACCGTCGCGCCGACGAACACCGCCGAGGGCGTATACTTGTTCACGAGCTGAACATAGAGGTCGGAGTATGCCTCGGTGCTGTAGCGGGCATAGCCCTTGCCTGTCGCAATGATGACGCCGTCGGCGCCGCAGCCGCGCAGCTTTTCCAGCTCGGACTCCGGCAGCTCGCCCGCACTCACGGCGATGAGCTTATCTCCGGACTGGTCGCAGAGCTTTCTTATCTCGCTGCACAGCTCAAGCGTAACGGGGTGTATCTTCTCTCCGTCATGCTCGACGTGTACCCACATATTCCTGTAATTGCTCTTATCCATTCTCTGCACCTCCTCAGCCCTTCATTATCTCAAGCAGCTTTGCCGCGTTCGATTCCGCGCTGCCCTCGTCGACTATAACGCCGGGTTCGGGCATAACAGGCGGGAACATACGGGGGACCTTCGTCGGAGAACCCGCGTCGCCTATACGCTCACGGTCAAGGCCGGGGATGTCGTTCGAGGTGATCGTGGTGATGGACGCTTTCTTCGCGGCCATCTTGCCCTTGAGGTTGGGGATGCGCGCGGGGTAGTTCTGCTTCTCTATCGTGAACAGGCAGGGGAGCTTCACTTCAAGCGTCTCTATGCCGTCCTCAAGCTCGCGCTCGACTACGGCGGTCCTGGCCTCTTCGTTCACTTCCTTGATGAGGAGAGTAGAGGTGACCTGAGCCGCGCCGAAGCGCTGGGCAAGCTGCGCGCCCATCTGTCCGGTCGCGCCGTCGAGAGATTCCTTGCCGCAGAAGATCATGTCGTAGCTGCCCTGAGTGGCCGCGGCGGACATGATGGAATAGCTGGTCGCGAGGGTGTCGGCGTTGCCGAAGGCGCGGTCGGTGACGAGCACGGCCTTGTCCGCGCCGACTGCGAGGCATTCACGCAGCGCAGCCTCGGCGTTCGGGGGTCCCATCGTGATGAGCGTGATCTCCGCGCCGTACTGCTCCTTGACCTTGACGGCCGCGGAGAGGGCGTTTGCGTCCTGAGGGTTGAGTATCGCCGGGACACCTGCGCGGATGAGGTTTCCCGTCTCCGGGTCCATCCGCATCTGGTCAACATCCGGGACCTGCTTTACACAGCACAGTATTTTAAGCATTAGTCTGCCGCCTTTCCGGGATTGAGTATACCCTTGGGATCATATTTTGCCTTGAGCGCGCTGAACTTATCGAGCGCCTCAGCACCGAGGTACTGCTTCTTCGCGCAGCCGATGCCGTATTCGCCGCGGATGCTGCCGCCAAGCTCTGAACACTTTCCGTAAATAAGCGCCGCGAGCTCTATGACCTTTGCCGCGAACTCTGCTTTCGCGCCGTCGGACACGGCATGGATGTGCATCCCGCCGCTGCCGACATGGGCATAGGCCATGACCTTGAGCCCCTTGGCTTCGCCCTCGGCCTTGGCATACTCCACCATCTCGGAGATCTTCTCCGCCGGGACGGTGATGTTATACTCGATTGCGTTTTTGGCTCCGCTCTCCATGGAGGTGTGGAATGCGTCATGCGCTGCCCAGAACTCGCGCTTCATGGTCGGGGTGTCGCCGACGAGGATGTCGAGGCACTCTATCTCCTCGGCCAGCTCCGCGATCTCCTCCATCTTTTCCATGACGGAGTCATCGTCCTCGCCCTCAAGGGTGAGCATGAGCGTCGCGCCGACGCGCTCGCCGTCCATCTCGACAGGGAACACGGGGTTGCCGGTAACATTGCCGGAGAACTCCACAATGTCGGTATCCATGTACTCGACGACGGCGGGGGCATAGTCCTTTGCCAGCAGGGTGTTGGCAGCATTGAGGCAGGTCTCGGTATCCATGAACGGGAAGAGCAGGATAGCATCGGCCTTGGGCTTGTCTATGAGCCTGAGAGTGAGCTCTGTGATGACGGCCAGAGTACCCTCGCTGCCTATGACAGACTCAAGGTCTACGCCGCTGAGAGTCTCCGTGCTGCCGTCAGCACGGACGACGGTGAGGGCGGCGACATAGTCTCTGGTCGAGCCATACTTGACGGCGTAGGGGCCAGAGGCATTGGTCGCGGCGTTGCCGCCGATGGTGGCAGTCTTCTCACCGGGGTCGGGGGGATAATACAGGCCGTGCTTCTCGGCCTCAGCCTTGACGTCCTGAAGCAGGACGCCGGGCTGGACGCGCAGGGTGCGCGCGGCTTCATCAAATTCAAGGATCTGATCCATGGCCTTGAGGGAGAGGACTACGCCGCCCGAGACGGGGACGGAGCCACCGGCTTGGCCGGTGCCTGCGCCGCGCACGGTGACGGGGACGCCTGCTTCGGCGCAGAGCTTCACGACGGCGGCGGCCTGTTCGGTGCTTGTGACCTCGGCTACGGCGTCGGGAGTCCCGGTCACACCCGGGCACTCGTCATGGCAGTAGTCCGCTCCGATCGAGTCACCGGTAAAAATGTTTTCTTCTGCAATCACTTGCTGTATGTTGATCAAAGCTTAGTTCTCCTTATTTTATTTTTTCAAACCACTCCGGATGCTCACGTAAAGTTTGCTTCTGTATCTTTCCGACACTGTTTGTAGGAAGCTCTTTCATAAAGCACCAATACCTCGGTTTCCTATAACCGGGCATCTTCTCTTTGCACTTATTTACAAATTGTATCGGGTCGAGTCTGCCGCCGTCGTTTGTTACGATCGCCGCAGCCACTGCCTCGCCCATTTCAGGATCCGGAATTCCGATAACGGCGCAGTCAAAAATACCGTCAAAATCTCTCAGGATACTTTCAACCTCTTGGGCAAATACATTTTCTCCGCCGGTTTTGATCATGTCCTTTATCCGATCCATCATAAAGTAATACCCGTCGCTGGTTCGGCGAAGAACATCTCCGGTGTGGAAATAGCCGTCTTTTTCAAAAAGCTCCGTGCTTTTTTCGGGCATGTTCAGGTAACCTCTGAAAATCATAGGCGAACGCACGAGTGCTTCGCCGGGAGTTCCGTCGGGGACGTCGTTCATGTTTTCATCCACGAGGCGCAGCTCCACCTGATTGTTGAGAGTTCCGATCGTAGTTGCCAGCTCCGGCCGGGTGCGCATCATGTCTTCGCTTATATAGGCTGTTGTAGGCCCGAATATTTCTGTCGAACCGTAGGACAGCCTGATCTTGCTGCCGGGGAAAAGCTCAAAGATCATATTGGCAATGTCCTGGCTGCACTTTCCTCCGGTACACATTACACACCGCACGGAGCTCAGATCGTATTCTTTCCAGCGAGGAAAGTCGTACAGGCGTTTGGTCAATATCGGCGGCAGTACATATAGTTCGTTAACGTGATACTGTTCTATGGCGCCGAGTATTTCCTCCGGAAGGAACTTATTCACCATTACAAGAGTCCCTGACAGAGCGGCCATCCTCCAGATGTGCTGCATCCCGCCGAGGTGAAAAATCGGACTTTGAACAAGGACCGACGAGGGAGTGTTCGGAGGATCGCTTTCCAGCGCCATCATATACGAGTACTCTCTGACCATCTGCTGAGTATGCATGACCCCCTTGGATCTTCCGGTGGTCCCGCTGGTGTATAGTATGACGGATTCATCTTCGCCTTTTATATCTACCTGCGGCTCGCTGTCATCCGGCCACTCCAGCAGCGACTTCAGATCGGTGCCTTCGCACGGGCTGTCATCATCTTTTTTGTAAATCAGATGCGTTACGCGCGGGCAGCAGGATACGGAAGCCAAAGCGAGTTTTGAAAAGCTGCTGAAATATATAAGAGCTTTGCTCTCGGAATCGTTGATTATATGGGCGATCTCATCTGAAAGGAGGCGGAGGTTAATGGGAAGCGGGACGATCCCGGCCTTTTGAGATGCGTACCACAGGATCACAAACTCCAATGAGTTTCTGACCATCAGCGCGATACGATCCCCCTTTTTCAAACCGAGTGCCATCAGCCCGTTTGCGGCTCTGTTAGCGGCCTGGTTCAGCTCAAGATATGTCAGAGCTTGGCCCTTATACGCTACGGCGCACTTATTCGGAAACATACTGGCATTCCTGGTGAGGAAATATGCGACCTGATACATTGTTGCTCCTCCAATCAAATTAGACAAAACATGAATAGCAATGTTTGAATAACGCTTTCTGAAACATCTTAAATATTTCTTTGAGAATTATCAAGATGGAAGCCGATAAAATCGGATCCCATCTTGATAACTATATCAGCAGAGGCCCATCATGCTCCAGAAAGGAATTGACACAAGCAGGGCCGCGATCTGCCAGATCATGACAAAAACGGACATCTTCACGGTATGGCTGTATGTAACTTCACCGTTGGTCGCGCCAAAGGCGGAAAGGAACGGGATGGACTGCGGAAGGGTATTCCATGTGCAGATAGTCACGCTTGCAATGAAGCCAACTATCCAGGGGTTGATGCCGGCAGAGACCGCAAGGGGGCTGAGCAGAACAAAGAAAACGGAGGTGACAAGCGTTTGGGAAATGACAAGAAGCCTGATGAGGTAAATGATCACACAGCAAACGGGAATAAAGGCCCACAGATTGCTCATAAGCGGTGCAACAAGAGCGCCGGCAGCATCAGTTATCCAGTTTGCAAGACCAGTCTTGCTCATCAAAGAGGAAACGGTCAGGACCCATGCGGAGAAAATCAGAACGCTCCAAGGAACGCAGCTTACACCTTTCTTCTGGTCGATGCAGCTGGCAAGGAGCATGACAACAAGACCTGCGAGGGCTATCCATGCGTCTGCGAGCCCGAGTGTTTTTGCGAAGATCCAGCAAAGAACGACCGCGACAAGAACGACAAGAGAAATGATCTGCTTGGAATTAAGCTTCTGGGGCGCAGATATGTCGGCTTCCGCAATGGTTGCAGCTGCCTCGACAATGTCTCCGGCCTTGGGCTTATAGAGGATAAGGTTGGCAGCATAGCAGCCGACGAGGGTGACGATCAGGAAGGGAAGCGCCTGAAGGAACCAATTGACCCAGGTGAAATTGTCGGCATAAACAGGATCGACAAGGCCTGTAAGAGTGGGCGCGCTCATGCACCCGGAGAGGAAACATACACCCAATACGCCGACGGGGATCCAACCGGCCATAAACATACCTGCGGCAGCCTGAGTGTTTGGCTTTATCCCGAGATTTTTGCCGGTCGGGCCGCTGATCATTGCCATGATAACACCCTTAGCTGAACCTGACGACAGGAACGGGGAGACGAGCATACCTGAAACATACATAGCGGTAATGCTGCCCTTATACGTTTTGGGGAAAAGGGAGACGAGCTTCTTTGCGAGCCATGCAATGGAGCCGCAGGAGGACAGAACGCCGCCCATACCGAAGGCACCGAGAAGCAGGACAAAGGTCGTCGTTGTAAATCCGCTGAGGTTTGCGGCAGTGCTGTCGCCAACCTTCAGAATGTAAAACAGGAAAAAGCCCATGAGACTTGCGATGAAATCGGTCGTTACCTGAAACACCATTGCCAGCACGACAAACAGCAGGACGCCCAAACAGCGCATGGCGGGAGTTTCGAGCCCTTCAAACGGAGTAATCACGCAGGGAATCACCAGCGCCGCGATGCATATGAGCCACTTGACCCAATATAATATTTTTTTATTTGTGTTCTCCATTTTTTCCTCCTTCTTATATTTCAGCAGACGATTCCGTCTTCGTAAAGCCTGCTGATCTCTTCCTCTCCGTAACCGAGGTGTTCGAGCGTTTCTCTGGTATCCATGCCTTTTGTCGGGCAGCCTCTCCATACCATGCCGGGCGCCTGTTTGAATCTGGGTATGATATTAACGCCCTTGATAGTCCGCCCGTCGACTGCCTCCCACTCTGTAAAGGTTTCTCTCGCAATATACTGAGGATTGACCACGGCGTCCTCGAGATCCATTACGCGCTGAGTTGGGATGCCCTGCGCAAGCAGTTCGGTTTCAGCTTCAGCGGCCGTCTTGTCGGCGAGATATTTGAGCAGACTGCCCTCCAGCAGCTGGCCGCCTTCGGACTTCGGAGAGTAATATGGAAGCCCTGCCGGGAGAAGCTCGCTGCCATACTCAAGTCCAAGGAATTCTGCGAGCTTTTTGCTGATACCGGCGCCTATTCCAGCAATGTAAATACATTTGCCGTCCTTGCATCTATAGAGACCGAAGCAGACGCATTTTGCGTTTCGGTTTCCGGCGCGCTCATACTTTATGCCAAGGTTAAGGTATTCTACGGGATAGCTGTTCAGGATGCGGATCATGACCTCATACTGTGCAAGGTCAATGCTTTCGCCTTTTCCGGTCTCCTTTGCCCTGTTGAGCGCGGCCAATGCGGCGAAGCCGGCCATCAGCCCGGTGGCAAAATCGCAGGGCTGCGGATTTGCCGGTATGGGATCTCTGTCCGGGAACCCGTTGTACTGCATGTAGCAGCCGAACGCCTGGGCTATCGGATCATAAGAACCGCGCCTAACATATTCGGGAAGGCCCGTCTGGCCAAAGCCTGATATATGTACAATAACGAGCTTCGGATTCGCTTCCCACATGACCTCGTCGGAAAGTCCCCACCTGTCATACTGGCCGCCTTTTGATGCCTCAATATAAATATCGGTCTCCTTGAGCAGCTTAAACAGGATCTCTTTACCCTCGGGAGTAGGGATGTTCAGAGGCATTGATCTTTCATTTTTCCTTTCCGCCTCGGCAAAGTAGCCTGTGCCGTTGCGGACGATATCCCGGGTTTTTACGTTTTCGAGCCAAAGGACGTCTGCGCCCCACTCGGCCATCAGCTGGGCTGCAAAAGGCCCAGCCACGGATAGGGCCGCATTGATTACTTTAACGCCGCTGAGAGGGCCAAATTTTGGCTGTTGAGTAAGCACAACAAACCCACCTTTCAAAAGTTATTTTGTGTCATTTATAAGCTGCGCATTGTGTTCGCCGAACTGCGGAACAGGGGCGGCATCTTTCGCGCGCATCTCCGAGAATTTCACAGGAAATGCAAAGTTCATTACTTGACCGCCGCTATGGCACGGAACGTTTATCTCCATTCTCCGATGGGTCAGCTGCGGATCGTTCAATGCCTCTTCGATATTGTTTACCGGGGTGAAGCAGCAGTCGGCATGGAACAAAAGCTCGCGCCAGTCCTTCTGCGTACGGCACTTGAACATGCCGCGCAGTTCCGGGATCATGGCAGGATCCATCTGGCGGGGGATCCAGTCTTCTCGCCCGACAGTGCGGCAGAAGTTTGCCCAGAATTTCGGCTCCGCGGCGCCGAGACTCACAAACCTACCGTCAGCCGTCTCGTACACATTGTAAAACGCATACGCACCGCCTGCTTTCGTGCTGCCCCGGCTGCTGACTGTACCGTTCGATAGATAATCGCTAAGGAAAAGACTGAGCCAGGGGAAGACAGCATCGGTAATTGACAGGTCCGCATATTGCCCGAGCCCGCCGTTTTTTTCTCTGGATGCGAGCGCGAGAAGCACCGATATCAGGGCCCATTGTGCACCGCACATATCCGCAATCTGAATCCCGGGCAGAGCGGGCGCACCGCCTTTTTGACCGATTGTATCCAATATCCCGCTTATGCTGAGATAATTTATGTCATGCCCCGGCATGTCCCGATATGGGCCGTCCTGCCCGAAGCCTGACATGGAGACATAGATGATGCCGGGATTTACTTCCCGAATGGTCGCATAATCGATACCGAGACGCTCGACTACGCCGGGGCGAAATTGCTCGAGGATGATGTCGGCAGACGCCGCGAGCTTGAGGAAGTTGTCGTGCCCCTCCTGTGAACGGAGATCCAGAACACAGCTTTTCTTTCCCCTGTTTACCATGAGGAAAGCGGTGCTTTCCTCATGGATAAAGGGCTTCCTTGCTCTGAAACTGTCGCCGCTCGGCGGTTCTATCTTGATGACCTCGGCTCCCATATCTGCCATCAGCATTGTGCTGAATGGGCCGGGGAGCATGTGCGATAAGTCAAGGACACGAACGCCTTCTAATGGAAGTTTCATGAGCCGTTATCTGAAGCGCTTCAGAAGCCCGCGGCCGGCGGTATGTATCATGATCTCGTCCGTTCCGCCGGTAATACGGAACATACGGGAGTCACGCCAGAGACGGCTGATGCGGCAGTCGTCTGTGCAGCCGATACCGCCCATCATGCTCATTGCGTCGTCGATGACCTTGAAGCCTTCTCTTGTGCAGTAATATTTGGCAGCGTTGGGCAGAACGCGGTCCTCAATACCGTTATCGATATTCCATGCGCCCTTGTAGAGTAGGTTCTTCATGTTTTCAATCCGGAGATACATTTCAAGCGCTTTCTGCTGAGTGAGCTGGAAGTCTGCGATCCGCTTTCCGAACTGTTCGCGCTGGTTGACGTACTTCATTGCGTCCTCGTAGGCACATTCTGCGTACCCCAAAGCCTGTGCCGCGATGACGAGCCGCTCGTAAGCGTAGTTCTCCATCAGGCAGAGGAAGCCTTTTCCTTCGGGGCCGAAGCGGTCGCTTTCATCGACCTCAACATTATCAAGATATACCTCACAGGTAGAGCTGCACTTGAAGCCAATCTTATGGACGTCTTCCATTGTCACGCCCGGCGCATTGAACGGAACCATATAAAGCGTGACGTTTCCGTCATCGTCTATGCAGGCCGTCATCATTTTTGAAGTGTTGAGCGCGTGGGAGATAAAGCTCTTGTGCCCGGTAATATATACTTTACCGTTGCGCTTTACGGCTCTCGTGGTTATTCCCTTGCTGTCGGAACCGGCCTGCGGCTCTGTCGAGCCTATGCTGAAGGAGACAGGGGCTGTCTCTGCCTGCTTGAGAACATCTTTGACCTGCTCCTCGGTGCCGAAAGACATGACATCCTTGACTCTGAGGAAGTTGCCCATCAGCGTAACGGGGCCGCCAAGTCTGCCCATTTCCTCAATGAACATCAGGTGCGTCACTGCGTCGACAGGCGTACCGCCGATCTCCTCAGGAAGGCCGAGAAGATGAAATCCACATTCCACCATCTTCTCATACCACTCCTGGGGGAAATTCCTCTCTTCGTCGCACTTTTTCCAGTACTCGTCCGGAAATTCCTGCATCATCTCGCCGAGGGATTCAAGCAGCAGTTCCTGCTCTTCTGTGCGTTTAAAACTATACATATTTTCCTCCTGACTTGTTTTTGTGTTGGTTTTACCTACCATGACAACATTTTAGCAAGTGGCGTGCCAAAAGATGTGGGGGAACTAGCCAGACTTCGCTGATCATTCAACTGCATTGACAAATTAATAATTTGGCATGGGACTTGCTATAAAAATCCATAGAGTCTGATGCTGTAATCAGCGATATTGGAGGTTTTATAATGAAGATCAGCAAATCCCAGTGGAAGCATTTTGCGATTGCTCTTACACTCTTTGCTCTGGCCGAAATATTTCTCCCGGTTGAAAACGGCCTGACGGATGCGGGCAAGAATTTCCTTTCAATTTTCATCGGCTTGGTTTATCTTTGGATGACGATAGATACGTTTGTATCCAGCATGATCGCGCTTGCCGCATTTGGCCTCATGCAGGTCACCAAGAGCTCCTCAATGTTCTCCAGCGCGTTTGGCAACGGCACGGTCGCGATTTTTATTTTTGCCTGCATCATGATCACCGCGGCCAGAGAGTGCGGCATCATGAAAAAGATTGCGCTTTGGTTCATATCCAGGAAAGTAACTGCCGGTCATCCTTATACTTTTCTGCTGATGGTGGCGATCGCGAGCTTCGTTCTCGGCGCGCTTGTCACGAATACATATTCGCTTCTCATAATTTGCCCGATCCTGCTTTCCGTGTGTGAGCGCCTGAACTATAAACGCGGCGACAGCTTTTATCTGTCGGTATTTCTCCTTGCGCTCTGGTCGGTGCTCGGCGGTGCCAATGCCCTCCCGTTTGCAAAGACCATTTTCCTGTCAATGGATGCGGCCGCGTCCGGATACGGTATATCGATCAGCTACGCAAAGATAATGGCGTTTGGCGCACCTGTCGGTTTGCTTTGGTGCCTGATCGGGATCCCGGTCATAAAGTATGTGATCCGTCCGGATTTCTCAAACTTCATGAGTTATGATCCGATAGAGATACAGCGCGAGATGGCGGCCGAACCTTTGACAAAGCGCGGAAAGATCGTTACCGGCGGCTTCTTTGCGATGACGCTTCTCTGGTGCCTCACTATTTTCAATGGTCTGTTTCTGCTTGCCACATATCTGAACAAAATAGGCTTTCATGTTATCGGAAGCGCGGTGATCGCGATCCTCTGCATCGTACAGGTCGACGGTGCCCCCGCGCTGAATCTGCGCGAGATAATGCCCAAACTCAGTTGGCCCGTGGCGGGCTTCCTCGCGATGATAATGTTCACCTCATCCGGCTTCAGCAATGCGGACTTCGGCATAAAGGACTACCTTATTTCTTTCCTCAGCCCGGTTTTCGTGAATGTCTCGCCGGTGCTTCTGGTCATAGTTGGTATTTTCATTGCGGGAATAATGACAAACTTAATGAGCAATGTTGTTACCTGTGTGGTTTCCCTAAATATATTTCTTCCTTTGCTGATGTCGGTTTCTGACCTCGGCGGAATATCCCCCGCAACCTTCTGTCTGGCTGTTACCTCGGCGGCCGGCATGTCCTGCGCCACTCCGTCTTCTTTTGCAGGATCCTCTCTCATTTTCGGGGAACACATAGATATGAAAGAAAGCATCAAAGCGAACCTTATCATGATCTTCATCGGCCTTACTATCTGCTGCATATTTGCTTTCATTTTCTGAAAAGCCTTGTAAAGCTTAGTAAAGCGTAAAAAAATTGCGCCGCACAGAATATGTTCTGTGCGGCGCAAAAATTTACTCTATTCCGTATTCTTTGAGTCGTTTATAAAATGTTGCCCTGGTTATTCCAAGCTCTTTGGCGACCCTGGACTTGTTTCCGCCGTACCTGCGCATAAGGTCTATGACTGTGTCTTTGTTGTAGCCGCGCCAGTCGTCAACGGAAAACGGCTTTCTTGACTGCTCGATACCTGCCTTCTGCTGTGCCGTGTCCTTAGGCTCGTACATGGACCTCACCTCCGGTGGGATCTCCTCCATGGTAATGACCGATCCCCTTGAATTGTTCAGGCACCGCTCAAGGACGTTTCTGAGTTCTCTGACGTTCCCGGGCCAGCTGTAAGATTTCAGCAAAGATATAGCTTCAGCGGAGATCGGAGGTTTTTTAATACCGCTCTTCCTGCAGAGCGACTCCAGCAGGTAGTCTGCCAGCATAGGGATGTCCTCCGGGCGAGCTCTTAACGGCGGGATCTTGATGGTCACGATGTTCAGCCTGAAATATAAGTCAGCCCGGAAGCTGCCATCCTGGACTTTCTTCCACAAATCACAATTTGTTGCGGCGATCACCCTGATGTCGACCGGAATATACTTTTTCCCGCCGACTCGGATGACCGTGTTGTCTTCCAACACCCTGAGCAGCGCGCTCTGCATTTCAAGCGGCATGTCGCCGATTTCGTCAAGAAAGATGGAACCTCCGTTCGCCTGCTCGAATTTTCCGGGAGTACCGCCTTTGGACGCCCCTGTAAACGCGCCCTCTTCATATCCGAACAGCTCGCTGTTCAACAGATCCTTCGGCAGTGCCGCGCAGTTTATCGGTACAAACGGACCGTCTTTTTTGCTGCTTGCAGCGTGTATTGCCTGCGCAAACAGCTCTTTTCCCGTCCCGCTTTCGCCAAGTATAAGAACATTGCTGTTGTTTTCCGCGGCTCTCTTTGCACAGTCCTTGACCTGAACGATGCTGTCGCTCTCTCCAATGATGCTTGAAAAGTTATACCGGAGCTTTGCGCCGGTTCCCGCCGGCGTTGTCAGGGTGCTCTTTCTTTTTTCTACCGGCTGAAGAACACAGTGAACGCCTCGGCAGCCGCTTTCTGTGCGGATCATCTCTGGAACGGCTAGGAAAAATCTGTTTTTTTGCTCTGCCGTCAGGAGAAGTATTTCCCTTGTCTGGCAGGGGACGCCATTCTCTTCGATAAATTGCGTTAAATAAGACAGCTCCGGAACGTACTGGTTTATTCCTATCGGAGGACCGTTGTCCAGTTTCTTGTCGAATGTTTCCTGAAACAATTTGCTTGCGAAAGCTACTGCGCCGTGATCGTCGATGATGATCTCTATCCTGTCACTGTTGTATGCAATGTGCTCCAAAAAATCAGCTCGGGTCCGCGTAAAGGGATAGTAGATTTCATGTGTTACGCCTTCTATGCCTAATAAGAAGTTTATGGCGTTTTGGACAAGCTCGCTGCAATTTTGTGCCCGGGTAACGACCATAAGCATCCCGCTTGCATTTCTGACCTTCTCAAACCATGGGAACGCATATATCGCATAATCGGAAAACATTTCAAGGTAGTTTTCACTGCCGATCCGGCAGACCACCTGATTTGAGTTCTTCTTCGCGACGTTTATGGCCGTGGTGCCGACAACTTCTTTAGTGAGCTTCGAGCCGAGACGGATCCCTTTTGCCTTCAGTTCGGCCAGTAGCTCTGCATCCCCGGCCTTGCGATATACGGCCAGGTCGGAATACGTATAATAGATCGCGCATTTAAGCTGCCCCAGAACTTCGTCTCTTCGGGTGTAGTAGTCATTCAGGTACGCCAAGCGGAATTTATCAAACGCCGTTATATGATTAAACACCTGCATATCGCGGGAACTGTCCGGAACATAGTCCATAGCCGGGGACACGCCCAGCTCAGAAGATTCTTTCCACTCTTTGGCCAGGAAGCCGTATTCATCCGGTACGTGTACATCCTCCCCGGCAATTGTTGAGCGCTTCAGCGCGCGCAGATAATCATCCCGCTCCTTTGAATATAAATAGCATTTGAACATGTTTTTCTCCTCATAAGCACGTGCCTGTTGCTTTGCAAACAATCATATACATAATTATACGCTTTGCGTTCAAATGTGTCAACAGTTCGGAGCACGATTCTGGGCGCTTCCGAGCAAAGTTTGTCGGTAATGCATGTTAAACTTGATATTTTTGAAAAAACTGTTAGTATTATTTTTGCATATCGCAGATGGCAAACGTACAAAAATGTATATCAATGTCGCATAAGCGTCAATGATATACAGTACTATACACGCAGAAAGAAGGTGTGGTCAGAGTGCCTGCACTCCAGCAAAGCAGCCGGCAAAAACAATCGGCCGTTGTTACACAAAGCATGGTTCAGGCCTGCAGCATCCTCTCCATGAACATTGAGGAGCTGCAGGAATACATTCAAAATGCTGCTTTGGAAAATCCGCTGATCTCTTTTGAAAGCTTTTCGCACATCCCTGCGTATGACGCCTCGGCGGACTCTCGCGGCTTCACGGAGGCGGTCATTGATTTCGGTGGGCAGATGGCTGAAGCAAATGGCTTTTTTGAGGGAACTACCAGACTGCGCGATTATCTTATTATGCAGATACCGAAACGGCTGAATGACCGGCAATATAAAGTGTTTTATTATATTATTAATTCTCTCGATAAAAACGGCTTCTTTCGCGAAGCGGAGACTTCGGCAGCCGGCAGGCTCGGCGTCCCGACGGAGACTGTTTCCGAAATGCTTGACATGATCCGTTCGATGGATCCTTCCGGGGTCGGGGCGGCGGATCTTCGCCAGTGCTTTTTGATCCAGCTAAAAAGAGACCGTTCGCGATCGGAGCTTGCAATCAGGCTCCTTGAGGACGAATATGATTCTTTATGCAGGAACCGCTTGAAAGAAGTTTCTCACCGGCTTGGATGCACGATATCGGAGATATATGAAGCGATCGAGCTGATCCGAACTTTGGAGAGCAGACCTTCGCGGATGTTTGACCGGGAGGTCCCAAGATATATAATACCTGATGTTACCGTTTCTCCGTGGGAGGATAATTTTGCGATTTCGCTGAATAAAGAATTCCTGCCGGAAGTCAGGCTCGATGAGACCTATTGCTGCGTGGAGGACTTTGACAGTGATGCAAAAGTGTGGCTTGCGGAGAAAAAGAAACAGGCCTCTGCGATACAGCATTTCGTTCAAAAAAGGAATTCGACACTGCTCCTGGTGTGTACGGAAATATTTCGCTGCCAAAAGATGTTCTTCTTCAAAGGCCCGGAATATCTGTGCAGGCTGAAACAGAAGGATGTTGCAGCGGCATTGGGCTGCCATGAATCCACCGTTTTTCGGGCGGTGAACGGCAAGTATCTTTCCTGCTCGTGGGGAACGTTTCCGCTGACATATTTTTTCTCGAACACGATCGAATGTGAGGATGAGGATATTCCCTGCAACCCGAAGAACCAGATAAAATACATCGTGGACAGCGAGGATAAAGCCTCGCCCCTCAGTGACAGCAAAATCGCCTGCATGCTGTCGGAGCAGGGGCTCAGGATCTCACGCAGAACAGTGGCAAAGTACAGGGAAGAGGCGGGCATCCCCGCCAGCTCGCTGAGGAAAAAGTATTGATTTTTCCTTATCGCGTCGCAGATACAGAATGACAGAAACCGGGCACGGAGAGGGTGTACAAGACCCTTCCCGTGCCCGGTCATACTGAAATAAATATTACTCCTCGATAAGCTGTTGCAGCTGAGGCACAATTTTATGCAGGTCGCCCACGATCCCGTAGTCACATGACTTGAAGATCGGAGCGGCTTCGTTTTTGTCGATCGCTATGATCGTCCCGGATTTGTTTATGCCGACGATGTGCTGCACCTGTCCGGATATACCGACTGCGATATAGCACTCGGGCTGCACCACTGCGCCGGAAACTCCGATATAGCGTTCTTTTTCCATCCAGCTCCGTTCTTCACATATTGGACGTGTGCAGCCCAGCTCCGCTCCGATCGATTCGGCAAAGCTTCTGCACATTTTGAGCGCTTCTTCGTCCGCCAATCCGCGGCCGACGCCGACGATTTTTTTGGCCAAACTCAAGTTGACTGAACTGGCGGCCTTCGCGCGGGTTTCGAGCACTTTGATGCGCTCGTCGCCTTCGCACAGCACGTCCGAGATATCCGCCACAGCGTTAGCGGCACCCTGAGAGAAGACACCCGGAGAAACGCACACCACGGCGGCGCCGCTGCTTTTTTCCGTTTTCACCGCCGCGCCGCCATACACCAGCTTGTCGGTGATTATGCCGTCGCCAACAAGGATCGACGCGGTGTTCGTCTGAACGGACGTCCCAAACGCTGCCGCGATATGCGATGCGACCAGCAGAGAATCCTTGCTTGAATCAAGGAGTACCAGCTGAGGCTTTTCTGCCAGCGCCAGCTTTGCTGCGGCCGGGCCGCAGGAGAAAAACGGCCTGTCGCCCAAATAATACGCCTTATCCGAATTCATCGCGGAATCTCTGGCACCGGCGTATACCAGCGTCACGCGGCTTCCTATCTGAGCTGCTCCGCAGGTCAATTCATTTATCGCTTTGCCCGCTGCGACGACCAGAACATTTTCAACTTTGTTCATTGCACTGCTCCCTCCTTATGCAAGCGCCTTGCGAATATTGGCGTAAAACTCTGCAACCTGATCTTCCCCGTCGCCTTTTATGACGATCTGCTTTCTCTCTGTGTTTTCGGGCGCTTTTACGCTCACCGCGGTAATTCCGTCATACTTTGCTGCATCGAGCGCATCCTGCGCGTAGACTGTGCTCGGCTTTTTGCCTGCCGCGAGGATATCCTTCATGCTCGGAACCTTGGGTATGCAGATATCGCTGTTCACCGAAATGACAGCCGGGAGAGAAAGACTGAGCACCTCGACGCCTTCGCCTCCGCTGCGCTCAACACATATCGAATGATCGTCCGCAGAGCAGATGGCGCTGACAGAGTTGACCGTGGGCAGCCCCATCAATATCCCAAGCATATTGCCTGTCTGCTGGGAGTAAACATCCGCAGAGCCTTCGCCGCAGATCACAAGATCGACTCCGCCTATCTTCTCTATCAGGCTCTTGAGCGTCGACGCAAGAGTTATGCTGTCGGCATCATCGAGGCTGTCTCCTTTGACGGCGTACAGCTCGGACGGCCCCCTGGAGAGAATTGATTTTTTCATTTTGCTATTTTCAACGCGCTCTCCGCCGACCGTTGCCGCTATCACAACGCTTCCTTCCCGGAGCGCAGCCAAATTCATCGCCGCACCGACTGCGTTGCAGTCGTATGGGCTGATGACATATGAAGCTTTGCTGTCGTCAATGGTTTTGTCCGGGTTAACTGCCAATTCATTTTCGTCATGTACAATTTTGAAACAAACAAGTACTTTCACACTTTCACCTCAAGTCGTATTATTTATTGCACCTGCGGGATCACGGGTGCCGCGCTTACGCGCTTAAAATATTAGCAAGTGTTGTGCCAGCACTGGCACAACACTTACTAATATTTTTTTATGCGCATATCCGCGCGCCTATAAACTACAAAGAAGGAGAAGAATGATGTATGGAATACCGTGAGATCGAACTGTCTTTTGATAAGAGAGTTGCCACTGTTTGCTTCAACCGTGAAGCTTCGCTCAATTCCTTTTCGCGTGAACTGAAAGAAGAGTGCATTGACGCATTTAATTCTTTGGCTTACGATGATCGAGTCGGAGCGATCGTTGTCACCGGCAAAGGAAAGCATTTTTGCGCGGGAGGAAATATTGTTGAATTAAAAGAAAATATTGACTCCGGGAAGTATATCCCGCCAGAGACTGCATGGCTCACTATTGAGTGGGTCCGCGCGATCAGGCGATGCTTGAAGCCTGTCATTGCTATGGTCAACGGCGCGGCAATGGGAGGCGGCGCTGCGGTCGCGTCTGCATGCGATTATCGGTTTATGGAACCGTCAAGCAAGTTCGCTATGGCTTTTATCAACATGGGCCTGTCATGCGACAGCGCTTCAATGTACAGCCTCAGCAGAGTCGTAGGCCCGGCGAAAGCGCTGGAGCTGATAATGAGCGGGGAAGTGACCAGAGGTGAGGCTGCGGAAAAAATGGGGTGGGCTCGTTTGACCGAGCAGGGAAAACTTCGCGAGACGGTGTATGAATTCGCACATAACATGTCCAACAAACCCGGCCTTGCCCTTGAGTGCGATAAACGCATGGCAAATGCAATTTTCTGGGTGGACTTCGAAACATATGAAAATATGGAAATTCCTAATGTTGTCGCATGCGGCAAGTCGCGCGACCATAATGAAGGCGTCACGGCCTTCATCGAAAAACGCGCACCGCAATTTAACTTGAAATAAAGAAAAGGGGAGCAGAGAAATGAAACAGGTATCGTTGATCCTTGAACCGGGTCAGATCGGAAGCATGAAGCTGAAAAACCGCTTCGTAATGGCCGCAATGGGGCACGGGTTCTGCGACGAAACAGACGGCTATGTCAGTGACAGGCTGATCGAGTTTTTCCGCCAGCGGGCTCGCGGCGGCTACGCGCTTATCGATTTGGGCGCGGTACAGATCGATCCATGCCTAAATACCAACGAGGGTATAATGAAGCTGTATGACGACAGCTTCATTCCGGGCATGCAGAGACTTACCGCCGCAGTTCACGAGGAAGGCGGCAAGATCATGGCTCAGCTGCTTCATCAGGGACGTTATTGCAGCAGCCGCGAATATGGCCAGACGGGTATCGCGCCCTCCGCCGTTTTCTCCCGTTACACTAACGAGACGCCCAGAGAGATGACGATCGAGGACATTGAACGCATGATAGGTTATTACCGCGACGCGGCGGAGCGCGTCGTCAAATCTGGTTTTGATGCGATAGAGATCTGCGCAAACTCAGGATACCTTATCGCGCAATTCCTCTCGCCTATTACGAATCTGAGAACAGACAAATACGGTGGAAAAACGCTGAAAGAGCGAATGACATTTATGCTTGAGGTGATCGCTGCTGTCCGTTCCGCTGTCGGTCCGACATTCCCGGTCGTCTTCCGTATATGCAGCAGTGATCTTATTCCGGGCGGCAATACGAATATCGAGGCGTGCCAGATCGCTGCCGCCGCGGAGGAAGCCGGCGTCGACGCTATCCATGTTACCGGCGGATGGCACGAAGCGGTCGTGCCGCAGGCCACTATGGACGTACCCCACGGCGCTTTTGCTTACTACGGAAAGAGAATTAAAGAGTTTGTAAACATCCCTGTTATTATCTGCAACAGAATGGACATAGAAACCGCAGAGAATGTTCTGTATGAAGGAATGGCGGACTACATATCCTTTGCGCGCCACAGCCTTGCTGATCCGGAAATGCCGCGCAAGGCTGCCGAAGGCCACTGCGACCGGATACGTCCCTGCGTGGGATGCAACCAGGGCTGCCTTGATATGCGCATGAGACATCGCAAGATATCCTGCCTTGTCAATGCGGAGGTCGGGCGCGAAGTTGACCTTATGCAAAACTCCAAGCTGCCCACACAAACGCTGAGTCCCTCACCGGAAGATATCCTCGTTGTCGGTTCAGGTCCCGCGGGAATGGAATTTGCCCGTGTTGCGGCGCTTAGGGGGCACAAGGTCTCGATTTGGGAAAAGAATGATCACGTCGGCGGACAGTTCGAGCTCAATTCCGCGCCTCCGGGACGGCATGATTTCGCGCTTTTCGGGCAGTATCTTGAACGTGAGTGCCGCAGGCTCGGCGTCAATATCGAACTGAACCACGATGCCGCGGCAGAAGAAATTATAGGCGCCGTGGAGCGCGGCGAGTATGACCGCGTCGTCATTGCCACCGGTGCGTCTCCATCTGCGCCGCAGCTTCCTGTTGAAGGAACGCCCGATATTCAGCTGGCGTGGGATGTTTTGCTCAGGAAGAAGAAAATAGGGAAGCGTGTAGTTATTGTCGGCGGCGGAGCCGTAGGTGTGGAGACCGGTGAGTTCATTGCGAAAATGGGCACGATATCCCCGGAGATCCAGCAGTTTCTGATGACATACGATGCGGAGTCCCCCGAGGGAATGAAGGACCTTATGTTCCACGGCACAAAAGATGTTACCATCGTGGAAATGGGGCCGCGCCTCGGCGCGGATATAGGCCCCACCACCCGGTGGAGCATGATGGCAAGGCTTAAAAAGCACGGCGTAAAAATGCTCAAGCTCACAAAGGTTGTTGCCATTGGCACCGATCACGTGGAGCTGGAAGACAGCGAAGGCGTGAGAACGACAGTCCCGGCGGATACGGTCGTCCTTGCCATCGGTTCCCGCCCGGTAAACGGACTGTACAAGGAGCTTGAAAACAAGGTGGAACAGCTGACGATCATCGGGGACGCGGTCAAACCCGCTTTCATCATTGATGCTGTACGCGCTGCATACGATGCAGCCAGCATTCTGTGATATATCCCGCGGAGAGTGAGAAAATTGCACTTTTTTGCTGTTAAAGCAGATATCTTTTGTGGATCTTGGATTCAGATCATAAAGCAGGTAGCTATTTTTTTCCCACCCAACGAAAGAGTTTGACTCAAAAGAGCAGTGCGGTTTAGGCTGTTAACCTGATACCGTACTGCTTTTGCTTGCTCGTGCTATGAAAAATGGGATTCCTCTCGCCAAATCAGTTTTGCTTAGACAAGTTTCCGATTGGATAGCCGCCAATCTTCCAAAAAAATTTCCGCCAATCTTCTGAAAAGCCTTGAGCTGATTATGGTTCTGAGGTATACTAAGGATACCGAGCTAAGGATTGAGGTGTTCTGAATGAAGAAGTATCGGAAAAGAATTGCCGATGAAATACTGACGCGGAAGCTGGAGGGTAAAGGCGCTGTCTTGATCGAGGGGCCGAAGTGGTGCGGCAAAACCACCACGGCGGAACAGGTCGCTGCCAGTATTCTGTATATGGATGAGCCTGAAAAGAAAGAGCAGAACATCACCATGTCCGAACTGAATCCAAAGCGTCTGCTGAAGGGGGCAGTACCAAGGCTGATCGACGAGTGGCAGATCGCGCCAAAGCTGTGGGATGCCATTCGCTTTGAGGTCGACCATCGTGGAGAGTTGGGACAATTTGTGCTTACCGGCTCTGCTGTTCCTGTTGATACCAAGGAGATCACTCACTCCGGCACGGGTCGTTTTACATGGCTGACCATGCGGCCTATGAGTCTTTATGAGTCCGGGGACTCCACAGGCGAAGTCAGCCTGAAAGATTTGTTTGACGGAGCAGCGGAGATCGATGGCGCTTCCGAACTCGACATTGACCGTTTGGCATTCCTTGTGTGCCGTGGTGGGTGGCCGCAGTCAGTGGATATGCGGGACGAGATCGCTCTAGATCAGGCAATGGATTACTATGATGCCGTGGTGCGTTCTGATATTAACCGTGCCGACGGTGTACAGAAAAATCCCGAAAAAGTGCATCGGCTAATGCGTTCCTACGCCAGAAATCAAGGTAGCCAGATACCGAATACAGTGCTCGCGCAGGATGTGTCCGCAAACGATGAAGTATCTATGAGCGATGAAACAGTAGCCGCTTATGTCAGCGCTCTCTGCAAGATTTTCGTTGTAGAGGATATGCCGGCGTGGAACCCGAACCTTCGCTCCAAGACTGCCATCCGTTCTTCTGACACCAGATATTATATTGACCCATCTATTGCTGCCGCAGCATTGGGCATCGGGCCAAATGACCTTGTGAATGACCTCAAAACCTTTGGCTTCCTGTTTGAAACGCTCTGCATCAGAGATCTGCGCGTTTTTGCGGATGCCTTGAACGGTGAGGTCTATCATTATCGGGACAAGGATGGGCAGGAATGTGACGCCGTTGTTCATTTGAGAAACGGGAAATACGGTTTGATTGAGATCAAACTGGGTGGCGATAGACTCATTGAAGAGGGGGCAAAGAGCTTAAAAGCAATGGAAGCCAAAATTGACACTGACGAAATGAACGCACCGTCATTCCTCATGGTTTTGACGGGCACCGGCGACTACGCCTATCGCCGTCAGGACGGTGTATATGTCGTGCCCATTGGCTGCTTAAAAAACTGATATTCAATAACGCTACATGAGTATTTTAACACGTTTAACGCAAATCCAACGCGTTAAACGTGTTGGACTTGTTACTACTCAATTTATATTTTGAAGTTTACATCTGAACAATTCGGAAACATGTTTAACGAAAACCACGAACTGAGAATGCCGGTGATAAACAGGTTCTCTTCATATACTAACTTTCTGCTTTATAAGACCGCCCATCGGGAATATAATAACTCGTTTGAGAAGTCGTGCAATCTGCTCTATCTGCTTCTTGTCTGCAATAACGGAAAGCAGAGTGATCTGGGAAGTATTTCGCAAAACACGCTGGCTGATATATTGAGTATCAGTCTCGTAAACCTAACTCGCGGATTAACGTGCCTCCACAGTGAAGGTGTCATAAAAACAAGACGGCAAAAAATCATTGTGCTGAATCCTGATATACTGAAATATTACTGCTCTTATGAAACAGTTTAATTATACGATCAAATTCAAATGTGCTTCAACTTCAAATAATGTAGATCATCATTCCGCGGGGTTTTATCTGGCATAACGTTTATGCGGTTTTTGCTGCTAAGGAACATCCGTGTAAGAAATAATTCGCCCCGAGTATGACTTCGTGACGAGAGCTGCCGAAAGCGAGTTCTATCTCCAGTAGGCCAATACATAAGCTTATTCTTTGAATATAGTGGCACAGATTTGGGGGCTGGGCGACAAAAAAGCAGCCCATTTAACAACCGACCGTAGCTCCGAAAAACAACCCCTGTTAGTTCATGCTGAATATTTGCAGAGCTATGTCTGTCAAAGGAACAGGCTTTTCAGTATGAATTGACAGCAGGTTGGCTTATTTATAGCCAGAAACTCGTAAGGAGTTTATGAGCAGAGAAAAATAACATGAAAGCTCTCCCGGTTTGACAGCGGAGGACTTTCATGCTTAATAGGACCTTTCCTGCAATTGTCTTTTTTATACGGCAGCCGGTAAAAATCGCCATGTCACAATTCATATTTATGTAGCGATAGATTAAGAAGACCATGTAAATGGCTAACACATAGAGCAATTCCACAGATGCTATGTTGCGAGATTTGGCGAAATGTGCTAAAATACAAATGATATTACACTAAGGAAACTGTAATGTCGGGAGAAGGGCTCTAGATTAAGGTTAACACATATGAATATCGAGTATGGCTAAAGCGTAGAAATCAAAAGAATCTAGTCACGCGGACAAAACGAAAACAGGCAAAAAAAGCCGAACGGACTAGAGAAATTAAGTATAACACTTCAATTAAGGCTGCGCCAAACTACAATGCTGCTGAAAAGCGTGTAGAGTTTGAGGCACCTTGTAACTTTAGTTTTATAGAGAGTCCAACAGAAACCATCAAATTTTTTAATGACATCATTTCGTTCATTACGAATCGGTTAAACTACGGCAAAAATTTATATATTGATATTTCTTGCATAGAAAATTTGACAATTGATGCCTTGATGTATTTGCTGGCGATCGTGAATAATATGAACAGCAAAGTACGAAACAAATTTTCAATTTCCGGAAACGTACCAAAGAATCCGGCGATTAGAAAGCTACTCAATGAATCTGGTTTTTTCAGTTTTGTAAAATATACAGGCCCTGACCCAATCACCCAAAATGCGGATACTGTGCAAATTGCATCTGGTCATGAAAGCGACAATGGTCTTGCCAAGCATATTTGTGATTTTGTTATGGCTAAATCTGGATTGGATAGAAAAGCGTGCCGCTTCATGTATGTCATGATGATTGAGATGATGGCAAATGTATATAAGCATGCATATAATGACTATAATCTGTTGTACCCACGCTGGTACTGCTTTGCAAAGTACGTGAAAGAAGAAGACACAGTGGCGTTCACCTTTATGGATACTGGTGAGGGTATTCCGTCAACAGTAAGGAAAAATTTTGCTGAGAAATTGGATGTCTTGAAGCTCAAAGGAGAACATAAATATGTCGTATCTGCCTTAAATGGCGATTTTAGAACAGCGACAATGGAGGAGTACAGAGGCAAAGGCCTGCCAAAGATTCGCGAGTTTTGTTCTAGTAATAAAATTCAAAATATGCGCATCATAACAAACAGGGCAGACGTCTCAGTGTCACCTAACGGATATGATTCGAAGGATATGGCAAAATCACTCAGAGGAACTTTGTTCTATTGGGAAATTAACTTAGCAAGGTGTTGAAAGGGACGCATAATGAAAATTAATATTTGTAAAGATTTTAGTGAAACACCCAATGCACGCTACAGAGCCGAAGGACCTTTTTCGGGAGAAGAGTTTAGAGAGACAATCCTTGAACCGAGATTCTTGGCAGCTCGTGACAAAAAAGAGAAACTGGTTATAAACTTGGACGGCGGTTACGGCTATCCTACCTCTTTTCTGGAGGAGGCCTTTGGTGGCCTTGCACGTAAATATGGAAGTAAAGATGTTACCGATGTTCTTACATTCATATCAGAAGATGAGCCGTCATTGATACAAGAGATTTGGGGCTATATTGCTCACTGTGGGCAGAAGGGTGAATGAATGAAATGAAGAAATGGATCATCACAATAATGGAAATTGCCATTCTTCTGTTGATAGTGGGTGTGGGCATCTGTAACATGGTAAAGAATGACTCTTTCTGGAATGTTACGATTGCGCAACTTTTGACACCGCTTATTGCTTTATTCTTTGCTTTTTGGGCTACACAATACAAAAACGATCAGCGGAAAGCAAAAGAGCATGCAGAGAAAATCATTCTGAAGCTCCAAGAAATTGTCACTGATGACAAGTTCTATGTGATTTCACCGACAGAAGAGCAGAGAATCAAACAAAAAGAACTGAATCTCACCAATAGAAAAATCAGCAATTATCTGGCTATTCTAAGTCAGTATGGAAAAATGTTGGGTCTCTTAGACGAGGTGAAGTACATAGAGACTGAGTTTGGAAAGTACAAGCAGACGGTCGGTGATCACATTGCTGACCTTGAGTATTTATCCAAAACTGAGCCTGAATTTAGAAAAATTGCAGAAAATATTGACACCAAATGTGAATCAATTATCCTTAAGTTCTATCTAAGTTAACTCCTTGTGGAGTATACTATTGAACCTCTTAAAACTGGAGTCAAATCGCTGTGTACCTATTTGACCCTCGCTTAAAAACGCCTCGATTGTCCTCAATCATGGGAAAATGATAGCAAAAAACATGGAAGGGACGGCCCAAATCTGCTCCAATCTTCGACTTCTTCTGTTTTCAGAATGTATCTAAATTGGTCATGCATGGCATCACAGTCTTGAAGTTACAAGATTTTAGGGCCATTTCTACGTTTATTGGGATAAAAAGTTCTGCTCTATTTTGCTGAAATCACGCTGATTCAGACCGCGCGCCTCATACGCGGATATCAGTGGATAGGATCTGATGGGGTGCTTGAACCATTTTAATGATGCTGTTTTAATAGTTTTAGAAAAGCTTGCTGGATTGGAATCAAGCGCGGAATACAGAAAAATTCTAACTGTACTCAAAAGGTATTCATTCGAATGCGCGAATGTTTAAAAAGAAGTGATTGTTTACAGCCCAGCCTTTCTAAATTATATTTATTCTGGGAGCATTGTTCTGCTTGGCAGTGTAGTTACCCTCTCGGTTGAGGCACGCATTGAGCACCTTAAAGAAAATAGCAGTTTCGGCAAGTGCGGCCTGTTCATGTTAAGCGATCTTATTCTTTGAATATAGCGGCGTAAAATTTGACCCTATGGCAGCAAAAAAGCAGACCTCTCGAGCTGCTATGAAAACGACGGCAGTATAAACGCCAAACCGGGTTTGACCCAAACGCTGACCCATACGGGGAACGCACTGGGCAGTACGGCGCAGTACACGACAGCAATTTGGTGAAACAAAAGAGGGCTGAACAGCAGTTAACCGACACAAAAGCAGCCTATTTAATAACCGACCGCAGCTCATAACCCGGAGGTCGTTGGTTCAAATCCTTCCCCCGCAACCACCAAAGTCCTGAAATCGCAAGATTTCAGGACTTTTTCTGCACTTATGCGGTCGAAAAGTTCAACCCGTTTTTGCCAAAATCGCGCTGACCCAAACCGTGACCCAGATGCGAATATCAGCGGATAGGACGGGAAAGGAAGTTTTTAATTTCTCCGCCATCAAAGACTTGATTTTAGGGAGAAACATCTCACAAAATTTTATCGCTCTTTGAGCGGTTACATTTCCAGCATAGGGTCTGTAGATTGCTTTCCTCGGTAAGCCCCCCTTTAGACACTGGAATTATGTGATCGATTTCAAGCAGAAGATTTGGCTCTGCATAGGTTGAATTTCCGCAAAAGCAACAGGTGTAATTGTCTCTGGCTTTGATGAAATCACGCAGTTTGCTTGTCATCAAAGTTCTCTGCTCTTTGGCAAACGCACTCGCGGTGAGCTTGCTCTCAAGCGTTTTGATTAGCTCAACAATAGTTTCCTCTGTCATAGGAATTGTGAAAGAACGCTGAGCCAATCCCCCAGACGATGTATAAGCAAATTTATATTCTACTGCCAGCACATTCTCGCCTATGTAAGCAAAGCCTAATCTGGAATAAAACCCGTCTGCATCCCTTTCCATAACATAGTCAGGTACGTCTACTATATATTGCTGATAGTCCTGCTTATAATTTTCGATGATTTGCTTGGCGTCTTTTAGTGTTTCAAGTTCTTCTATAAGCAGTTGCAATTTTTGAATCTGCTCAGGGTATCGTTTCTTATCTGGGTAGAAATATTTTACGACATATTCCAGAGGACTATTTTCCGCACTTGCGAACACTGTTGCTGATACTTCCGCAGTAAATGGAGTAATAGTCTTCTTGTAAGGACGAATGTAATTGTACTCATCATCCACTACAGTTTCGCTGCGAACAACCCGAGTCCCGAAAAGAGTAGAAATTGACTGGACTTTTTCATTGATATATTCGTTGAATTCCCGTTGCGTGCTCATCAGAGCTTCACAGGTATCTTTTATCTTTGAAAAATCAGGAGATGCATAATATGCAAGAATCTTTTTGTTCTCGTCTACTATTGCCTTTATTTCGCCTTCAGTACGGTCAATGAAGTCGCCAATGAGCTCCCATTCTTCGCTATCAATAGTCTTAATTTTTTTGATACTGTTGACCGTCCTGTCAAACAATTTGGCGATTAGCTCATCCAGCTTGTTCTGACTTCCTTTAATCAATAGCGAATCTTTGTTTTTGTTGGCATAATCGATAATGTCATTTACTTTTTCATAGTAGTCATGACACTTTTGATTTAATGCCTCTTTTTGCTGCTCTTTTAAGTACTTGTTGTATTCGCCTTTCCCCATAAGTAATGTTGGGTCATTCTTAAACTTATTGATATCAGCTTGGGTTACAAGCAGTTCCTTTTGTCCAAGATTATTTCCAGCAGAAGATATGTACTGAACACAAATTCCGTAGCCAGATGTATTATTCAAGACACTTTTTATTGCTGTCTCAACACGTGAGTATGATGGGCGCTCTTTATAATTATTATTTTCAAGGAAACATTTTAAGGTTTTGGCAACTTCGGCTTTTCTGGTAATAGTTTTCTCGACTTCTGTGAGTCTATCTTTATCTTCCTTGAAAAACTTTAAGACGTCATACTTCTCCAGCGCTTGACGACTTTTCACAATAACGTTGGAGTCAATATACGAAGCAACGCCCCAACCATAGAACCCCAATTCATTTAAGACTTCAGATTCAAGCTGCTTATATTTTTTCTCCGATATGGCCTTAACCACTGTTACTAATAGCACAACAAAAATGATTAAAAGCACTATCATATTTATCCCCCCTTTTTATATGTAATCTTTCCGTCGCAGTACGTTTGTTTTTCACTAATGCACTATTATGTCTATTATTATAGTTTTATGCGGTGTTTAATTCAAGAGGAAATATATAAAGTTTTAAAACAAAATTTCAGCCAAAGATTGCAGTCACAATGATCTCTCTTGTGCCGAAACAGCATTGCATAAATGACGTGCAATCCATGGCCGTTTTTATTTGTCACATCTTATTTGCTAAGGTGTTAAGGTAATGTATTCAGCGTTCTGCCGCATTAGCAAGCAATCCGCCCATCGTCTCAGCGGCTTTGGTCTGCGCAAGCGTTGTGACGTGGGTGTATGTGTCAAGCGTGAAGCCAGCAGAGTAGTGGCCGAGCATCCCGGAGACAGTTTTGATGTCTACTCCGTTCTGCAAAGCCAGGGTTGCAAATGTGTGACGAAGATCATGGAAGCGAAGCCTCGGCAGTCCCGCACGGTCAAGTACCCGGTGCAGCATATTCAGTACGCTGTCCGGTGAGATCGCCCCACCTGTCTCAGAGCTGAATACGTATTCGCTTCTGCTGTTGTCATCGGCTTTCTTTTTCTTCAGCATATTCGCCACGTCCTGCGTTATCGCCACGCAGCGATAAGCGTTCTTCGTTTTCAGCGGAGCTTCGACTACGGTTCCATCTATCCGCGCCACCTGTCGGCGGACGCGGATAACATTATCTTTGAAATCTATGTCTCCCCATTTCAACCCGAGGAGTTCACCGCGGCGCAGCCCAGTCGCAAGCTCCGTGTAGTACATCTCGTATACACCTGACCGTCGTGCTTCCGCGAGGAATGCTGTGAGCTGATCCTGCGTCAGCGTGTTCATCTCATGGTGTTCGACTTTGGGGAGCGCGCACTTGTTTGTCGGATTTACAGAGATGAGCTTTTGCTCTATCGCCATGTCCATTGCCGACGAGATGATCTGATTCAGATTGCGTACCGTTTTAGCGCTCAGTCCCTTTGGCTGCTTCTTTGCCTCGATGCGCTCTACGCGCCCGGCCTTCATCAGCTTTTTGTATAGCTTCTGCAAGTCCAGCGTAGTCAGCTTACTGAGCGGTATGCTGCCGATATGCGGCTTGATGTGGTGCTCGATATACCCTTTGTACGTTTGGTGCGATGACGGGCGGACCTTGATTGCGGCATAGTTTTCAAACCACACGTCCATCCACTCGCCGACAGTGTACTGCGCGGATTTGTATACATCTATCTTCTCGCACTCCGTCAATGCGATTTTGAGTTTTTCTTTCACCTCGGTCTGAGTTTTACCGAGGACGTTTTTGTATATAGGCTTTCCGGTCGTAGGATTTCGCCCAGCGGTATAGCGTCCCTCCCAGCGCCCGTCGCTGCGTTTGCGTATGCTGCCCTCGCCGTTTGCTCTTTTCTTTGCCATTTTTTCATCCCCTTTCGCAACAAACACAAATACCACAAGTCCTCCGAAATAGCTATAGAAACTTTTCGGAGCTTTTTCATTGTTTATTGCGGCGCAAATTTTAAGCACCCGTGTTTGCGTTTATCCAGTCTATGAATTTTTCTTTGGGGACGACGATGCGGGAGCCGATACGCAGCAACGGAAAGCCGTCGCTGCGCACGAGCTCATACGCTCCCGCGCGGGATATGCCGAGGATGGATGCTACATCCGGTACGGACAGCATCAGCGGCAGGTCATCGTAGTTTGTGTATTTTGATTTATTCAAATGTGTTCCTTTCTTCTCAGCACGTAGAGATGATTGAGTTGCATTTTCTTTTCGTTAAGGGTATACTGATATTGAAATAATCTTGAGGGAGGTCAAGCCATGTCTGCTGTGTACACAATACCGGAAATAAAAAATATAGTTTGTCCTCTTGCAAAAGAGTACGGAGCTGAACGCGTATACCTATTCGGCTCATACGCCCGTGGAGAGTCTACAAAGAACAGCGATATAGACCTTCGCATAGACAAGGGCAATATAAAGGGTCTTGCTTTGGCAGGCCTGCTGCTCGACCTTGAAAAAGCACTTGGGTGTTCGGTTGACCTTATAACAACCACGAGTCTGGATAAAGAGTTTTTGTCGTCCATCAAAAATGATGAGGTGTTGCTGTATGAAGCCTCTTGATAAAAATCTACAGATTTGAACCCAAGGAGACGGATGAGACACCGTCTCCTTTTTGTTACTCCATTTTCGGATAATTTGCAGGATCCTCATGGTCGTCCTCACGGTGGCCGAGCGCAATTTTCCACTCCTGCAATTCCTTGCGGCGTTTTCTGTCAAGCTGCAAGCCACGGTACCCGGAAGAGTTGACGTTATCTCGGAAGATATTTCCCATGTGGTGCAGCATGCGAACAATACAAGCAGAAACAGATTCGGGTGGTGGGGCACGGTGCTCAGAACGAGGCGGCATATTGGGTGTGGCTGTTGGTGCTGAACTTTCCGAGACGGTTTCTGATTTAAGCACAGCCTGTGTTGGCTCATCACAGTTAGTGCCCTCATCCTGCCGTTGCTCTATCATCTGCACGACCTCACGGATGACCATATTGCGCACGGGCTTGAATTCCTTTTGCCTGGAGAGCGGTACACGCTCCGGTTTCGCTTTCGAATAAAAGCTGAATACCTCATCGCGCATATCCTGCCAGAGTGAATATGCCTCCGCTACGCGCTCGTCACTCGCAAGCTCGTCTACTATCGCATCAACTATACGCTTAGTTGCTGGCGGAAGGAAACCGTAGACTTTCTTGCCAGAGTAGTTTTGCAGACGTTCGACAAGCTTGGTAATGAGTAGTTCAATATTCGGATTTTTCAAATCTCCATCCTGCATTTTCTAAATCAACGACTCCATGACCTCCAATGCATTCTTTTGGAGCCGGTCTCTGTATGCAGTCTGCTGAACGTAGATGTTCTTCAGGTCATCCTTGAATATCTGCTGCGTGAACGCAATATGCGTATCATGCCGGTGCGCAACTACCTTGTCTTCTATGTTCTCACGCACAACGACCTCACAGTTACGGTCATGCGTATCATGTATGGCGGCAGAGATATCGACAGACAGCTTGAAATACTGAAAATAGAATAAGCAAATCAGTTTTAGGGGGTGACCTTTCGGGGCTGCACCATTTTCTTTTTGCGTAATTTATTGTACTTTATCCTGTCGCAGTGCTCGCGGCCTGCGCATGGCTTGATAAATGAACCGACTCTGAATCAAAAAATGGGATAGCCGTAATATATCGGCTATCCCATTTTTGATTGTTCTGTTGTTTTGCCGGAGCGTTACTTCGTCTGCAGGGGGTCCTTCATAAACTCATCGGACAGCCTGACGCTGCGAATAAGCTGCTCGTCGCGGTGATGCAGGACATCCTCATATGCCTGACCGGAATAATCGTAGAAGACCCTGCCGCTCTTCACGCCCAACTCGCCTTTTTCAGTGTGGCAGAAAATAGCGTTATCCTCACCCGGAGCCGGTGCTGCAACATACGCCTTGTTTTTCAGCCCGTTTGCTACGATGTCAAGACCGTTGAAGTCCATGCGCTGGACAAGACCGAGAAGCAGGCCGCGCGGCATAAGCTCGAAGATATTCAGATAAGATGTGTTGCTGGCGATGATCGCTTCTTTGTCAAGTATTCCGTCGAGCTTTTCATAAAGCTCTTTTTTTGCGTCGGGCTTTTCCGCAATCGTCTCAACTACGTACCAAGCGCCCTCGGCAGCTTCGTTGAGAGAGGTCGTGTAGAACAAATGCCTGAGTGATCCTTCTGCCTGTTCCTTGGTCAGAACGGATTCCGCGATGAATAGTTCAAGGCTCTTGCCGATGACTTTTTTGCCTTGCCGAGAGTCTCCTCGGTTCTGGAGTACATGATCACATCGTTTCCGACCATAGCATAGCTGAGGGCTATGCCTGACCCCATGGTACCTGCGCCTATAACGGCTATTTTCCTAGTCTCTGCCATATCAGATGCGCCTTTCTTAAGCGCGTCTGTTTTTGATCTCCTCAACTATTGCGGGGATAACGGCACGGAAATCGCCTACTACGCCGTAATTGCTCAAATCGAATATGGGGGCGTTGCTGTCCTTGTTGATGCTCATGACGCACTTGGACTTATCCATGCCGGCCATGTACTGGACAGAGCCGGAGATGGCGACGTTGATTATGAGCTTCGGGGAAATGGTCGCGCCGCTCTGGCCGATCTGGTATTCGTGGCCAAACCAGCCGTTTTCGCAGATGGGTCTGGAGCAGCCGATCTGGCCGCCGATGAGATCGGCAAGCTCCTTGAGCATACCGAACTCCTCCGGGGACTTGATGCCGAAGCCACCGGATACGACGATATCAGCTTTGTCGACAGGAATACCGGTGATGACCTTTTCCTCGGTACTGACGACCTCATAGCAGTCGTCGCAGGCAATGTCCAGCTCTTCTTTTATAAGCTCGCCCTCGGCACCTTCTATCGGCTCGATAGGAGCAAAGACCTTGGGATGTACCGTGCACATCTGAGGACGCTTCTCGGGAATGGCGATGTGGGAGAGAATGTTCCCACCGAAATTCGGCGTGGTTTGGACGAAAGTCCCGTCCTCGTCTATATCAAGGTCAATTGCGTCAGCGGTCAGGCCGGTGCCGAGACGGCACATCACGCGCGGCGCCAGCTCACGGCCGAGCGGGGAAGCCGGGAACAGGAAGATGGAAGGCTTATGCTTCTCGACAAGCTTCACGAGCGCGTCCTTGTAAACGCGCGGCTTGTACTCGGCAAGCTTAGCATCTTCAACACAGATGACCTGCTCCGCACCGTAGGAGAAGAGCAGCTTGCTGTACTCCGCGGTATGCTCGCCGAGGATAACAGCGGCGATCTTATCGGCCCCGCCAAGCTTTTTCTTGAGGTCGATGGATTTTGCCAGAAGTTCCAGAGTGGTCTGTGAAACACGGCCGCCGGCAAGCTCGGCATAAACCCAAATGTTCTTGTATTCTGTGCAGCTCATTGCAATTCCCTCCTTCAGATAATCTTCTCGGATTCGAGCGCATCGACGAACGCCTTTGCGATCTCTTCCGGCTCACCGCTGAAATACTGCGTGTCGGTGCTGTGCTTGGGAGGTGCAAATATCTTCTTGTTGACGGAAGGAGAGCCCTTGCCGCCGGTTCTGTTGGTGTCGCAGCCGGCCTCTTCGGCAGTCCACGTGTAATGGGGCTTCCTGCCTCTGGTCATGATGCCGCGGGCGGAGGGATAGCGCGGGGTGTTGATCTCGGCGGTGACGGTCACGAGCGCGGGGAGCTTTGCCCTGACGGTCTGGAAGCTGCTGCCAAGGTCGCGGCGGCACACGGCCCAGCCGTCCTCAACGTCGAGTTTGTCGACCAGAGTGACCTGCGGGATATCGAGGAACTCTGCAACGATGGGGCCAGTCTGCGCGGTCTCGGCGTCGGTCGCGCACTTGCCGAAGATCAGCAGATCATAATCGCCGATCTTCTCGGCAGCTTTTGAAAGAGCGTAGCCGGTCGCGAGAGTGTCCGCGCCGCCGAAGGCTCTGTCGCTGAGGAGGTAGCACTCGTCGCAGCCCATTCCGAGAGCGTAGTTGAGCACGTCCATTGCCTGCGGGGGACCCATGCTGACCGCCACCACGGTGGCGCCGAGCTTCTCCTTGAGGCAGAGGGCCGCCTCGATCGCGTTTGCGTCATAGGGGTTGATGACGCTCTGGATACCTTCGCGGCAGATATTGCCGGTCGCGGGATCGATCTTTACATCGACGGTATCCGGTACCTGTTTCACAAATACGAGAATTTTCACAGATATCATTCCTTTTCTAGATTTATAGTACGCTGCTGCAAAAAAGCCTGCGCGGTCAGCCGGCGAGCTTTTCCTCTATGCCTTCGCGCGCATGGGCCTTAAGAGCCAAACTTAGAATAACGAGCATCAGTACGCTCGACGCCATGATTATGATCCATGACAGGTCATAGTTGCCGGTGGCGTCATATATGGCGCCGGACATACTTGTGCCGATGGTGTTGCCCAGAAACGTAAAGCTGAGCGTGAAGCCCGCAATGGTGCTGTATTCCTTTGAGCCGTACAGTCTGCGCAGGGAATACGCGACGCTCATGGCAGGCATGGCCGCGCCGATGCCTGCGCAGACGACTGCAGCCACAACGAACGCCACGGCAAATTTGCCTGCGAGCAGGCATGCCGCCGCCATGAAATACCCGAATATGGATATCCACAGGCCTATCTTCATCCCAACTCTGTCGAGTATGACGCCGATGATAAGCTTGCTGCACATCATTGCGCCCATCTGGAGCGAGGACATTATTGAGGCAAAAGCGGCGGAAAAGCCAAGATCGCTTACATAGGCATACACGTGATGTGTGATAGCCGTGTTGCAGAGCGCCGAGATCGTCGCGACGAACACAACAAGCTTGAAGCTTGTCGTATGCTTGGCCTCTTTCAGCGATATTCCTGTGAGCTTCTTTTCCGAGGAGATCGCCGACTCGCCGACGCCGTATGCCTTCAGACCCTTGTCCTCGGGCTGGTCGCGCAGGAAGAACACGGCGACGACCTCTACGAGCAAGAACAGCATGATCCCGACAAATACATAGGCTTTGCGCCAGCCGTAGTTGACGATGATCGCGGACACTGCCGGAATAATGAACATCGCAAGTCCGCTGCCGCAGGAGCTTATTCCCGTGGCCGTACCTCTGGAAGCGTCGAACCAACGGTTTATAAGCGTCGTTACGGGGAGGATGGACATGCTGCCCGTCATGGAGCCCAGCAGCAGCGCGCAGACATAAAACTGCCATATCTGTGTGCAGAAGGAGTACATCACGATGAGTAGCGACATCAGCGCGCCGGTAACTATCATGGTTTTTCTTATGGAGTGCTTCGCAATATGCCTGCCCCAGTACGAATATGTAAGCATCGTCGCAAACGACGACAGTGACGTCACGAGCGAGAACTCCGCTCTGGGCAGACCGAGGCTCGTGCTGACGGGCTTTATGAAGATACCCAGAGTGTTGACCAGGATACCGATACCGCCGCCGGAAATAATCATGCAGCAGACCGCAATCACCCAGCCGTAGTGGAGCTTGGAGCGGGAAGCTGAGGAGACTTTATTCATTCCGTTTATCTACCGTCAGTTAACAAGGATACATGTGCCCGTCGGCGTCAGAAGAAGCTTGCACCGTTCCGCTTCCGCCTTGCGGCAAAACCGTATGTGCTCTTGTCAGATGATGGCATACCTTTCCTATGTTGAATGCGGCGGGATCAGTACTTTTTCTTCCGTTTCTGCCTTGCGTTCATAATCTTGCGACGCTCGATGCCCGTCTGCATTATCCAGACATTCACGGTCGTGCAGACGACGGCGAGCACCAGCGCGACAACGCTCACCGCGACGGGCAGCCTCCTGCTCACAAAACCATAAATGCCCGCGCCGAACAGCAGAAACCCGCCGTAGCGCAGGATGGTGAGCCAAGCCTTTTCCTTCTCGGTATATACACCGGCATAGCTTGTGTTATTGTTGTAATAGTCAGCCATATATACTTCTCCATCCTACCTAAAGCCGGAGAGAGGGGCGCGGCTGTGTCCGCGCCGTCTCATCCGGCTGATGATTTGTACGTTTGCGGTTTATGCGTCGAAGCGGCCGAGCGTTTCAACACATTCCTTCATAAAGCTTTCGGCGATCTCTTCGCACGACATGACCTCATGCAGCAGGCCCGCGACCTGACCGATGCAGATAGTTCCGCAGTTATTTATATCGCCGTTTTCATAGAACATCTTCTTAGCCATGACACCGGAAACGGCCTCACGGACGTCCTCAAAGGTGCAGCCTGCCTTTTCCTTGGCGATGACCTCCTTGACGACGTTGCTGTTGTAATAGCGGGAGGTGTTCCTGAAGGAGCGCAGCGCGAGTCCAGTGTCCATCTCGGTGACGTTCTGTGCGATATACTCCTTGACCTGATCGAGAATGGGGCATTCCTTGGACAGGCAGAAGCGGGAGCCCATATACACCGCATCCGCACCGAGCATGAAGGCTGCCGCCATCTGGCGTCCGGTGCCGAAGCCGCCGGCACTGATGACGGGCACGTCAAGCGCCTGCACAAAGGCCGGGGTGAGCACCACGCTGCCGATGTCGTTCTCGCCGGGGTGACCTGCGCACTCGAAGCCGTCGGCAACGACCATGTCGCAGCCGGAGCGCTGCGCCTTGAGGGCGTGCTTGACTATGGTACACTTGTGTATCCAGGTCATGTTGTTGTTCTTGATGATCTTGATGAGGTTATCCGCCGGAATGAGGCCGGAAGTCTCGATTATCTTCACGCCCTCCTCGGCGATACACCTGAGCTGCGCCTCGCGGTCCTGCACGATGAGCGAGGGGAGGAAGGTCATGTTGACCGCAAAGGGCTTGTCGGTAAGAGCCTTTACCTTGCGTATCTCGGCTCGTAGCTCCTCGACCTCCGCGAAGGTTGCCGAGGAGAGTATGCCGAGGCAGCCGGCGTTGGACACTGCTGCGACGAGCTCCGCGCGGGATATCCACTGCATGGTGCCGGAAATGATGGGGTACTTGATGCCGAGCCTTTCGGTCACGACAGTTTTTATAACTTTCTGCATGTTAGCCTCCGTAATTGTTGAATCAGATGCCTGCGCCTTTAAGGCCGTAAAGCTCCTCGACGACGCGCGTCTGAACCTTGCCTACCTCGTTGCGCGGCACCTTGGGAACAAACTGCACGTAGCGCGGTATTTTCAGTGTGGACAGCTTGCCTTTCATTCTGGCGGTGACCTCGTCCTCGGTGAGCTCACAGCCCTCGCGCAGGACGATTATCGCCTTGCCGACCTCGCCGCGCTCATGATCCGGCACGCCGAAAACATAGCTGTCGGCAATTTCGGGATATCCGCTCAGAAAGTTCTCTATCTCAAGCGGGAATATGTTCTCGCCGAGGCTGATGAACATGTGCTTCTTTCTTCCGCAGATGTTGTAGAAGCCGTCGGCGTCGAGATATGCCATGTCTCCCGTGTGCAGCCAGCCGTTGTCCATGACGTTCTCGGTCTCTTTCTCGTTCTTCCAGTAGCCGGAGAAGAGCATTTCACCCTTTACGAGCAGTTCGCCGTGGACTCCCTGCGGCACGTCGTTTCCGTCCTCATCGACGATGCGCAGCGTCGAGAACAGCATGGCCTTTCCGGCGGAGCCGGCTTTTGCCTTTATCGTCTCCATGGGAGTGCCGAGCGGGATCGAGAGAATGCTCGTGCCGGATTCGGTCATCCCGTAAGCGTCGATAAATTTCAGCCCCTTGTTGATATAGGCCGAGATAAGCTCTATCGGCGGGGGAGCCGCACCGCAGCGGACGAAGCGGATGGACGAGAAGTCCGTCACGGCAAACCGCGGAGAGAGCGCCATCCTCTGATACACGGCAGGGGAGCCGTTGAGGAAGGTGAGCTTTTCCGTCTCAATCATGCGCAGAGTTTCTTCCGTGTCAAAATCACGCTTGAAAACGAGGCAGCCGCCCGATGTGAGCAGGGAGAGCGCCGCGCTCCATGCGGAGATGTGGAACAGCGGATACGAAACATATATCTTGTCAAGCGGCGAGATGCTGTATTCTGTGATCTGGCTGAGCGTGTTGAAGAAAAGCGAACTGTAGGATATCATCGCCGCCTTGGGCGTACCTGTCGTCCCGCCGGTATGGCAGAGCATCAGGATATCCTCCATGCCTATATCGCACGGCTTGCCTTCCCATGGGGCACACTCCATGGCCTGCGAGTAGCGGATATCGCCAAGCGGGTTCTCTTCCTCGTCAAGCACCACATACAGCGCCCCGGGAAGGACCTGCTTTATGAGCCTGATCTTTTCGGCGAAGAAGGCCTCGTAAAAAACCACGCTCGGACTCTCCGCGCAGAAAAGTTGCTCGAGCTCTTCGCCTCTCAGACGCACATTGTAGGTCGTAAGGATAGCACCGGTGATGGGCATTGCGTAGAGAATGTCGATGCAGGGCTGGGAGTTCCGGCAGAAGCTCGCCACCCTGTCACCCTTTCTGACGTCATGCTCCGCGAGGAACGACGCCAGACGTGATGATCTGGCCGCGAGCTCACGATAGGTATAGGCTTTTTTGCTGTCATATTCGTAGACGGCAACCCTGTCGGGATCACGCTCGGCACGGTTATTGAAAAATCTGTTCAGCAAAAAAAATTCTTCCATTTGTGACCTGTCTTTCCTAAGGGAGCGGGAAAAGCGTCTCCCTTATTTTCTGACACATTTTTTGCAGCATGACTGTGGACACCTGAGCATCCACAGTCATGCCGGTAAGAGTATGTGATGCAGATCAGCCGACTATCGAGGTGACGACTGGGCAGACTGCGCTGAAGAGCGGGTACGCGATAACGATGGTAACGATGATGCACATGACGGATGCAATCGCACCGTACTTGATGTTGTAGCTCATGCGGACTTGCGGCAGAGCGTTGCACACGCCCATGACGGGGTTCGCGGAGGGCAGCATGAAGCCGCAGTTGCAGATCATGCCTGCGCACATCGCAGCAGCAATGGGGTTCGCGCCGCCGAGTGCGACGATGATGGGAGCGTAGGCGTTGAACATGGTACCGGAAGCGGTATTGGACATGAAGTTGGTCTGGATACCGATGAGGATGATGGAGATAATGACCATAGCCGTGCCGGACAGACCGAGCTTTGCCATTGCGCCGCCGAGGACCTCGGTCAGGTAAGGCATAACGCCGTAGTCAGACTTGCCGAGGAAGGTGGCCATGCCCATCAGGGCGGCCATCATTGCCCATGCGCCCCAGTTGATCTTGGTGCAGGCGTCCTTGAGGTTAAGAACGGGCTTGCCCTCGCAGGGGATAATGGAAAGAGCTGCGACAATGAGCAGAGGGGGAGCGTAGGTGCCGAGCCTGTTGAGCATGGTGCCGAAGGCTTCCAGTCCGGGGATCTTCATGATGGTCTGCGGGAATACCCACATGATGATGAGAACGATGAACGCACCGGCGACCCACTTCTCACGCTTCTGCATGGGAGGAACGGTTGCCTTGAGAGCGTCGATATCGAGATCGGCCATCTTCTGGACGTTCGGGCGCTGCAGGAAGCGGAACTCGAGCCAGATAACGATGAACATCACAAAGCATGCGGCAAGGCCGACGAACATGACGGTCATGAAGGGAATGTCATAGCCGAACAGAGTGAGCGCAAAGCTCATGCCGAGCAGAACATTGGTGTGGGACATAGGCGTGGAGCCCTGATTTGCCTGGTCGATCCACGCCATGCAGCAATACATTGCCTCGGGCAGATCGTCGTCCTCGCCGTCGCAGTTGGTCATCTTGAGCATCTCTTCGCCGATGGAGAGGAACATTGCGTAAACGGCGGAGGAGGTGACGAATGCGGAAACGAACCACACGGAGAACATCAGCATGAACATGATGAGCCAGGGCTTGCCCTTGACGAACTTACGCGTGACGAAGAACAGCGCGATCCTGCGGCTGAAGCCGCTCTCGTTCATTGCGACGTTGAACATGAACATGAACGCGACGAAAACGGTCATGCCGTGGCCGAAGCACTCCTTGAGAGCGACGGTGCCGGTGCAGTAGCCGGTGGTGCCGCACATGAAAACAGCAAGGACGCTGGGCCAGAAGGTGCTGACGGTAGTCCAGAGGTAAACCGTCATGACGAATATACCGACGAGTTGCATGCCCATGCCGGTCATAGGCTCGGAATAGGGCAGCACGTGACCGATGATGATGTAAAGCACGACCGCGATGATGGTGTGCATTACATCCTTTTTGTACTTAGGCATCTTAGGTTTTGCCGCTAAAGAATTACCCATTGTAATAAATCCTCCAAAAAAATTTTGTCAGTTGGTTACAAGCTCCAGAATGACCGGCAGAGCTGCATCGTATATGGGATAGGCAACGAAGCACACTGCGATGATGCAGAGAATGGAAGCGATGATGCCGTACTTGATGCAGTAGTTCACTCTGACCTTAGGCAGGGAGCAGCAGTAGCCCATAACGGGGTTTGCGGACGGGAGCATGAAGCCGGAGTTGCAGATCATTGCAACGCACATGCACATTGCCAGCGGGTTGCAGCCGCCGAGCAGCGCCGCAACGGGAACGAATGCATTGATAAGGGACGCGGAAGCGGTGTTGGACATGAAGTTCGTGAGCACGCCGACAATGACGATAGCGATCCAGCAGAACACGAGTCCGGGCACACCGATGTGGACCATTGCTCCGCCGACTCTGTCCTGTATCCAGGGCATAACGCCGTAATCGGACTTGCCGAGGAAGGAAGCCATGCCCATCAGGGCGGCCATCATCAGCCATGCGCCCCAGTTGATCTTCTTGCAGGCGTCCTTCAGGTCGAGCAGCGGACGGCCTTCGATATGGACTATGGAGCAGACGGCGATGATAAGCAGGGGAGGAGCGTAGGTACCGAGGTTGTTGAGCATGGAGCCGAATGCTTCCAGCCCGGGGATCTTCATGATGGTCTGCGGGAATACCCACATGATGATGAGAACGATGAACGCAACGGCAACGCCCTTCTCACGCTTGGACATGGGAGGCAGAGTGCTCTTGAGCGCGTCGATATCGAGAGCGCCGAGCTTGGAAACGTCTGGCTTCTGGATGAAGCGCAGCTCGAGCATGACCAGAACGAACTGGGCAAAGCAGCCGAGCAGACCGCAGATGCAGACGGTGAGCACGCTGGGCTCGAAGCCGAGCAGGGACAGACCCAGACTCATGCCGAGCAGAACATTGACATGTGACATTGGCGTTGAGCCTTGGTTTATCTGGTCGACCCAAGCCATCGTACAGTACATCGCTTCAGGCAGTTCGTCGTCATCGCCGTCGGCGCCGGTCATTGCCAGCATCTCCTCTGCGATGGAGAGGAAGATAGCAAAAACGGCGGAGGAGGTGACAAAGGCGGAGAGCACCCAGACGGAGAACATGAACGCGATCATGATCATCCAGGGCTTGCCCTTGAGGAACTTGCGGGTGACGAAGAACAGCGCGATCCTGCGGCTAAGGCCGGTCTCGCTGAGGGCGACGTTGAACATGAGCATGAACGCAACGAAAACGGTCATGCCGTGGCCGAAGCATTCCTTGAGCGCGACGGTGCCTGTGCAGTAGCCGGTAGTGCCGAGCATGAAGCAGGCAAGGATGCTGGGCCAAGTGGTGCTGACGGTCGACCAGAGGAATATGGTCATGACAAATATTCCAAGGAGTCTCATGCTCTGCTGAGTCAAGGGCTCGCTATACGGGAGAAGATAACCGATAACAATATAGATGCACACGCCGATCAGCGTGAAGATAAGGCTCTTTTTGTAACCGGCATCGAGTTTTATTGTTCCTTTCATTTCTCTACTTTTCCTTAAATCAATTTTTTGCTTTTCCTGAACCTGCCGGGAGGAGCAGGTTCAGGAAGTTTACGGGAAAAGAGCTTACTTCTTCCTCTTGGCGAGGACCTTTTCGGTCCATTCGTTCTCAAGGGCGATGATCTCGCTCTCGGTCATGCCAAGCTGGGAGAGATAGAAAATGTTGTCCTCGCCGAGGTCGGGGGCGCGTCCGGTGACAGCCGGAGTCTTGGACATCTTTATCCAAGGCCCGCGAACCTTAGCGGTGCGGTGTTCGGTAAAGCTCGGAGGAGTCTCGACCTCGACAAGAGTGCCGCGCTCCCATAGGACTTTATCGGTGACAACGTCGTCGGTGGTGAAGATCTTGCAGCAGGCGATGCCGGCCTTTTCCATAATGGCAAGCGGTTCGTCAATGCTCTCGAAGCTCTTTAGCCAGGGCTCGATATTGCTTACAAGATAGTCGATATTTTTGACGCGGTCGACATTTGTGGCGGTAAGCGGGTCGGTCTCAAGATCGGGCCGGCCTATCGTCTCGCAGAACTTGGTCCATGCCTTGTTCGTATATGCGGCGATGATGCAGCTCTCGCCGTTGTTGCCGCAGTAAATGCCGTAGGGCGCCATGTTGGGATAGTGGTTGCCGGTCCTGGTCGGATGAGTGCTGAGCGTGGCAGCCTGCTCGATCATCGAGTTGATGGCGACCATGCCGTCGAGCAGCGAGATGTCGACGTGCTGGCCGACGCCGCTGCGCTCTCTGTAGAACAGCGCGCTCGCCACGGACAGAGCCGCGTTGAGGGAAGCGACGTAGTCGCTGACCGTGGTGCCGATCCTTGTGGGGGTGCCGCTGCGGTCGCCGGTGAGGTCCATGATGCCGCTCATCGCCTGAGCGATGATGTCAAAGCCGGGCTTCGTCTTGTAGCCGCCGGTCTGCCCGCAGGCGGAGATGGAGACATACACGAGCCGGGGATTGATCGCGGAGAGCGTCTCATAGTCCAGACCGAACTTTGCCATGTGACCGGGCTTATAGCTCTCGACCAGAACGTCGGTCGTTTCGATCATCTTCTTGATGATATCCGCGCCGCGCGGATCGGCAAGGTCGACGGTCACGGACTTCTTGCCTCTGTTGGAGAACAGATGGAAGATGGCCTGTCCGTCAAGACGGGGAGCTATGGAGCGTATATCGTCGCCGTCCACGGGGCGTTCTATTTTGATGACCTCCGCGCCGAAGTCGGCAAGGATGGCCGTAGAGCCGGGGCCGGCGAGATTGCTGGTAAAGTCGAGCACTTTGATGCCGCTGAATATTGCGTCCATATTTCCTCCTATCAGTTACCGTGAAATTCCGGTTTTCTCTTCTCGAGAAAAGCGTTGACGGCTTCGGGATAGTCGCGTGTCATTTCGCATTCGCCCTGAAGCTCTACCTCGCTCTGGTTGATGAGAGCAAACTCGTTGAAGTTCGTGCGGTTTATAAGGGCCTTGATATTCGCGTAGGAAACCGTGGGGCCGTTGGAATACTTGCGGATGTACTTCTGTACCGTCTCCTCAAGCTTGTCCGCCGGGACCGCCTCGGTGAACATTCCCCAGTCGGCGCCCTGCCTGCCGTTGAAGCGCTTACCGGACATCAGAAGCTCGGTGGCCCTGACGTAGCCGACAGCCTTCGTGAGGAAGTAGGAGCAGCCGCAGTCGGGGATGAAGCCGATGTTGACAAAAGCGAAGGTGGCGGTGGAGGCTTCGTCGATGATCGTGAAGTCGCACGCCATTGCAAGGGCAATGCCCGCACCGGCGATGGCACCCTCGATATATGCGAGGGTCGGCTTTTTCACGTTCCTGAGGCGGAGCGTTGCGTCGCCGAGAGCGCGGCAGGCCTGACGGGTACCGCGGATGTTGTTGTCGATGCGGTACTTCATAGCGCCGAGATCGCCGCCGCCGCAGAAGTTGCCGCCCGCGCCGCGGATGACAACCATGCGGATATCGTCGTCGTAATCGCTTTCATCGAAGCAGTACATCAGCTCGGGGGCGACGTCAACATTTATGGGGTTGCGCTTCTCCGGACGGTTGAGCGTGATGTATGCCACATGGTCTTTTTTCTCAAAAAGAATATATTTCAGATCCATCGGCTCTTATTTGAATTAGGCCTTCGGCTCGGCGCAGAGGTCGTTGCCGACGATCATGCGCTGGATCTGGTTGGTGCCTTCGAAGATCTGGTACAGCTTAGCGTCGCGGAAGCGCTTCTCAACGGGGTACTCACGGCTGTAGCCGTTGCCGCCGAGGATCTGGACTGCGTCCTCGCAGACCTTCATGCCGGTGTCTGCTGCGAAGTACTTCGCGGCAGAGGCTATACGGCCGTCTCTGATGCCCTGGTCGGCGCACTTGCAGACATAGTAGGTGAACTGCCTTGCGGCGTTGAGTCTGGTGTACATATCGGCGAGCATAAAGCTTACGCCCTGATTCTTGCAGACGGGCTTGCCGAAGGTCGTTCTCTTCTTTGCGTACTCAACTGCGCACTCAAGCGCGTACTGAGCGTTGCCGATGGCGCCTGCGCCGGAGGAGGGACGGGTGTAGCCCAGAGAGGTCATTGCCAGACCGAAGCCTTTGCCTTCTGCACCGAGGAGGTTGGCGACGGGGACCTTGACGTCCTCGAGGACGATGTCGTTGGTAGCGGAAGTGCGGAAGCCCATCTTGTCCTCGTGCTTGCCGATGGACACGCCGGGGGTCTTCATATCGACGAGGAATGCGGAGATGCCCTTGCCGCGCAGGCTCAGGTCGTAGCTGGCGAAGAACACGCCGAAGTCCGCATCTTCAGCCGCGGTGATGAAGCTCTTGCGGCCGTTGAGAACGAAGTACTCGCCCTCGCGCTTGTAGGTGGTGGTCAGGGAGCTGGCGTCGGAGCCGGCGTTTGCCTCGGTCAGAGCGAAGCAGCCGCGTCCGCCGGAAGTCAGGCGGTCGGCGATCCACTTCATCTGCTCTTCGGTGCCTGCGACCTTGACGGGGACGGAAGCCATGTAGCAGACTGCAACGTTTCCGGAGAAGCCGGCGTCGCCGCGTGCGAGCTCTTCCTTGATGAGCGCGTTCTCAAAAATGGAACCGCCAAGTCCGCCGTACTTCTCGGGCAGAGTGAAATAGGTAAGACCCATCTCGTAGGCCTTCTTGAACAGGTTGTTCATGACTGCCTTGTCTACGTCTATAGAAGCAGTCTGGGGAATGATCTCCTTGTCCGCAAAATCTCTGACCATGGCTCTGAGATCCTGCTGCTCGGGTGTGAGCAAGTATCTGTCGTCTCTCACAATAAAAACCTCCAATTAGAATTTTTGTTTGCGGCGGACCGTGTCGAGACCTGCCGCGCCAGTTTTTATCAACTTAGCTGTTGACATTATATTCACATATTCGGCAAAAAAGCACGGGAGAAAACTTGAGCTTTTTTTGTCAGTTTTTTCAATTTTATCAAAGTGTGAATTTTTTCTCAACGCGGTGCGAAAAATTGTCCTTCTTTTGTCAAGCGGAGGTAATAAAAGACCGGCCTGTCCCGGGCGGGACAAGCCAGTCTTTCTCTGTGTTCCCGTGCGTATCAACGCACGCATTTTGATTTAACAGGTATGCAGCACGCTTTCAGCCTATGGAATTGATCAAAGCCTGAATATACTGTTTTGCTTCTGTGCCCTCCATGCAGTATTTCTTGAAAACTGAGCAGTCCTCAAGCAGCGTATCAAATGTTGTAATGAAGCTGAGGACCATATCCTTGGAGCTGAAGAAGTATATTTTCGAATCCTCCGGCGTTGCTGCGCGCTGTATCGCCGAGAAGCTGTTTGCGCTGCCGCGCAGGGTGATCAGGTTCCTGCCGCTTGGTATGACGGGGTTCTTGTCGTCCAGCAGGATGAGCCGGAGAGTATCGCCGTCGTCTATCTTTTTCAGCAGGCCGTTGAGATGGAGCTTCCGGAGCTCCGGAGGGACGTTCGTGAGCTTATAATCAAGCGTCATGACGCCGTTGTGTGCATAGTTTGCTATCGCGCTTTTATACATCAGGACCGTTTTCTTGTTCCGGTTCACCTTATGCTGAAGCGCAATATATTCCTCCGATATCCCGCATTCCGTGCGGAAGCGCTCAAGCACCTCATCGTCCATGTAGAGCGCGGTCATTACCGAGGAGATCTGCCGCACAAAGCCGTGTATGACCATTTCAAGATCGCTCCGGTCACGCAGATAGACCTCGTGCGGGATGCGGATGATGGAATTATAGTTTGCCCTTCCGTATGCGCGCAGCGCGGAGTAGGTGCGTTCATTCAGGCTGGCGTCCGAGGAGAGCACGACCGAGCCGAGATCGGAATCAAGGTCGGGGTTGACGGTGAGCAGGTACTGATTCTTGACGACGAAGGCGTTATATAGCCTGTGGCGCGCCGCCTCGAGGAAGGACATATCGTCATAGTTATTGTTGTTCATGATCCTGACGATCATCTTGAATAGGTTCAGGTCAAACTTTTTGCCCTTGTTCACCCAGAGTATCTGGAGCTTTTTGTTGTAGCAGTTCTGATTATCAAAGAGAAGATCGCCCCAGAAGCTTGCGAAGAAGTCGTTGAAAATGCATGGCTCCACCGCCATTATCACTGATTTTTCCCGGCAGGTCTCGACGTTTGTGGAGCTTAGATATTGCCCGAGCATCTGTTTATTGAAGGACGCCACCGGGCATATAACGCCTTCGGATGCGCTGATCGCCTGCTCCTCACTCACGCCGGTATTGACTGCCTGTTTCAGCAGGCAGTTTTCAAGAAACTTCTGGAGGGCGAACATCCTGTTCTCGTTGCCCTCGGGCGCTCTTTCGTGAAGCGCGCTGAATACCCTTGAAATGTTCCTGTCGCCGCACTCAAGGAAGATATACTCGCACATCTTCCTTATAACGGTATCGTACGATTTAGGAGACGGCGCGGATTTTCCGCTTTTCCATTTACTTATATAAGAAGCATCGTATCCTATATAGTTGGCCATGCCCTGAGTTGTGACGTTTGAATTTGCAAAAATGATAGTCAACGCAGTGCAAAAGTCCATTTTTTTCATCTCCTCCTGCCTAATAGTTTAGGTAATTTAATTAAGACAATTATAGTCACAATGACGCATATTGTCAATAAAAAGTCAAAAAATGCAGAGTTTGTCAATTTTGTTCATGTGACGTCCGATTGAATCACGCTCCCGCCGAATGATTCACTTGCATAAATCCCGCTCTGTCTTATAATCTAAGCATGTCAAAATTTCTCCAATGTCCCGCCGCGAAAGCACCGGTGCATTATAGGGTGAAGTTCGTGATAACATTCAATAAAAGGAGTTGAGCTAAACAAGTGAAAAACAAATACTTCAATACCGCTCGCGAAGCGGTCGACGCGCTCGTAAAGGACGGAGACGTTATTGCTCTGGCGGGTGTGTCCAGTTCCTGCGTAGCAAAGGAACTCGCCTTCGCGACTGAAGAACGTTTTCTCGAAACCGGGTCCCCCAAGAACCTTACGATAATGTCCACCTCCGCCCCTATCGACGGCATCAATATGTTTGCGCACGACGGTATGTGCTCCAGAGCAATTCTTGGACACTTCAACAGCAATAAGGCTTTTATGCAGTTTGTTGCTGACAACAAGTGCAAGTGCTGGAATCTTCCCCAGGGTCTGCTTGCAATAATGTACAGAAGCGCAAGCGCCGGTGAAAAGGGCCTTCTCACCAAGGTCGGCCTCGGCACCTTCGTCGATCCCCGCCATCAGGGCGGCAAGTCCAATGAGATCACCACAGAGGATCTCGTGAAGGTCGTCGAGATGGACGGCGAGGAGTACCTCTGGTACACCGTCACAGCTCCAGATGTCGCTTTCATCCGCGGCTCCGTCGCAGACGAAAAGGGCAACGTTTCCCTCGGCGACGAAATGTACTGGGCGGACGCGCAGTATGTTGCTCGCGCCACTCACGCCAACGGCGGTAAGGTCATCGTCCAGGTCCGCGACTATGTCAAGGCCGGCTCCCTCGCGGCGCATGATGTCCAGATCCCCGGCATCCTTGTCGACGGCATCGTCACCACCAAGGACGTTGAGAAGTTCCACAGAATGACTCCCGGCACGAGATTCAGCAAGTACCTCCTCGGCGAGGAAAAGATGCCGGATGTGCTCATCCACTCCGCTCCCAAGCCCCTCGATGAGAGAAAGATAATCGGCCGCCGCGCCGCGATGGAAGTCAAGGCAGGCATGAATATAAACATCGGCTTCGGTATGCCAGAGGTCGCCTCCGCGGTCATGACCGAAGAGGGCGTCGCGAACCATATCACGCTTGTTGTTGAGCACGGTCTTGTCGGCGGCGTGTCCGCTCCCGGCGAGCGCTTTGCAGTTCACGTGAACTATGACGCTCTTGTCGATGAGCCCAGCCAGTTCGACTTCTTCCACTCCGGCGGCATCGACATCTCCATGCTCGGCAACGCCCAGACCTCCCAGCGCGGCGATGTCAACGTCCATAAGTTCGGCAAGCTGCCCAGCGGCATCGGCGGCTTCATAGACATAGTCACCGCTACCAAGACCATTATCTTCTGCGGCACCTTCACCGCAAAGGGCCTTGTTGAGCATGTCGAGGACGGCAAGCTCGTTATCGACAACGAAGGCTCCATCAAGAAGTTCGTCGCGGATCTGCCGGAGATCTCCTTCAACGCCGGGTACGGCATCAAGAACGGCTGCCGCGTCATGTACATCACCGAGCGCGCCGTGTTCGTCCTGACCGACAAGGGCATCATGCTCACCGAGTATGCCCCCGGCATCGACGTGCAGAAGGACATCATCGACTGCATGGACTTCACCCCGCTCATTTCCCCCGACCTCAAGGTCATGGACGAGCGCATCTTCAGACCCGAAAAAATGGGTATCGTGGACGAGCTCGAGCTCGACTGAAACGTGTAAGAAAATCCAATAATAAATAAAACGGAGGTATAAAAATGGATTACGAATACAAACCCGCAGGCAGATACTTTGACGAATTCGAGATCGGCGAAGTTATCAACACCGCCGCACGCACCATCACCGAGGCCGACATCGTGATGTTTGCCAGCCTCACCGGCGACTTCAACCCCATCCACACTGATGAGGAGTCCGCAAAGAAGTCTCCCATGGGCACGAGGATCGCGCACGGCGCTCTGCTCGTTGCATACGCGGCCGGCCTGCGTCAGCAGACCCGCTTCATGGAAGGCACCACCATCGCTCTGGCAAGCCTGAAGGACACTTTCCTTGCCCCGACCAGAGCCGGCGACACTATCCACATCCGCATCGAAATCACCGATAAGAAGCCCTCCAAGTCCAAGCCCGATCGCGGCCTGCTCATCTACAGGAGCGATGCGATCAACCAGAACGGCGTTACCGTCCTGTCTCAGGAAGTCACCGTTATGCTCAAGCGCAAGCCCGAATAAATCAACTCTCAAATTCAAAAGAGCCGGCGTTCTGCCGGCTCTTTTGGTAAATACGGAAATATTATCAATTGTCAATAAGGAGGTCAACTGTGGATAATCAGGAAGTCAATGCTGCCATCATAGAGGAGCCGGCAGTTTTATCCGAAAAAAGAGGGCATGTGATGCTCATCACTCTCAACCGTCCTAAGGCCGGCAACTCCGTCAATCCCGATCTCGCGTGGGGACTGGAGAATGCGCTTAACATGGCCGAGGCCGATCCGGAAGTCTTTGCGGTCGTCCTCACCGGTTCCGGCAGCAAGATATTCTGCGGCGGCATGGATCTCAAATATCTGGCTGCACACGGGAACCAGGGCGTCTACATAGGGGAGCACGGTCTTGCCGGCTTCATTGAACGCTGGTTCTCAAAGCCCATTATCTGCGCGGTGAACGGCGCGGCAATGGGCGGCGGTTGCGAGTTCGCGCTGGCCTGCGATCTTATTGTTGCTGCCGAGAATGCCAGATTCGGCCAACCAGAAGTCAAGCGCGGCATTCTCGCGGCGGGCGGCGGACCCATCCGTCTCATGCGCAGCGTGCCCAAGGCGATAGCGCTCGAGCTTCTGCTCACGGGCGATCCCATAAGCGCCCAGCGTGCGCTGGAGATTGGCCTTGTCAACAAGGTCGTTCCCGTCGAGGAGCTCATCCCCGCGGCGCTTGAGCTTGCCGAGCGCATCACCGTCAACGCGCCCATCGCGGTAAAGGGCACCAAGGAACTGGCGTACAAATCCGTCGATATGGACGTGAAGGAAGCCTTCGAACTCAGCGGCAAGATACGCGACCGCATCTATAAGAGCGAGGACTCCAAGGAAGGCCCGCGCGCCTTCGCCGAGAAACGTGCACCTGCCTGGAAGAACAGATAAAATATCACATTATACGGCAGAGTCGATGCCACGCTTGGTCGCGGGCATCGGCCTTTTTTGTCTCACGGAGCGTTCTCACCGCGAATCGGTATGTTTTTACTGACTCTAAGTCAATAGTTGTTGGGGTAGAGCGAAACGAAAAAATAGCAGCAAAGGTGTGGGCGGCGTGGTGCCCACGCCTTTGCTGTATAATAAAATGACCGCTTGAGACAGCATGATTTTTGCAAGAAAAAGTAAAAAATAGGCAGTATCGTTCCTTGAGACGGCAGCATACTGCTCCTAAGCTGAAAGCATCTTGAATAGAAAGAGAGTGCAAAAGATGTTTTCAAAAGACCTATCCCCGTCCATCCTTCAGCTGTGTAGCAGCCGCGATCTCAGTTACGAGAAAGCCGCTTTATCTGCGGACTTGGATGCTATCCAGTGTGCCCGTACTGTAAACTGATTCTCGACCGGGAATACCTGCACTTCTGCGACCGCTGCGGGCAGGAGCTCGATTGGAAGGATTATTCCAATGCAATCATTATCTTTCCCAGCCGGTCATGAAGCGCAGTGAAAGATCCTGTTCCTAAAAGTGGGGAAAAAATAATCCTGTGCCGTGTCTACTTTTCTTGACTACTGCCCTTCTGCACGTTGAGCGCGTGTCCTATACTGCATCCAATATCGCCATGGAACTGTCCGATATGCTCTATAACCCCGTGCGCTACGATCTGCACATGGAGCTGAACAGATAAGCTGTTTCCCATAACTGCAAAAAAGTCCTGAAACCGTAAGGTTTCAGGACTTTTTCTGCACTTGTTGGATTAAACCAACAGGGGCAAAGCAGGACTAAATGGTTTGCTGCTTGCTATTCACGGGCAACAAGTCCTCTCGGCAACTTGAACAATTTGCACCTTAATTATTTGTCTAATTTTTCGGAGATGCTTTAAGCAATGCTGCTCCGCTGATATGCTGATATTATATGGAAAGCAGGGAAATCTGTATTGACAAAGCTGGTACAGTACAGTATACTATATATATATATATAAAGATGAGGGTATCAGGACTGCTGCAGTATCACTTACAGCGTCTGATGCAGCCCTACGAAATAGAAGACCGTTATAAAAGTAAAGCCTCTGTTTTACATATAGAAAGCACGTAATTTGGCTGATGATGGTGCTGTTTCTGCTTGCACAAAGGAGCAGCTCTCGAATTGAGAAAAGGTGGATTTGTCAAAATGAAACACCACACCAACAAGAAAAAACGACTGCTTTGGATCGTAACGGGCATCGTTTTAATATACTGCGCGATCCTGCTGGCCGCCCACCATATCGACCGGGGTCTTTCTCCAGATAATGACAGCAGCGGTTACGGAGATTTGACTGAGCGTTTTTCAGCCAAGTATTCCATAAATTATAAAGGAAAGGTTTACGAATACCGCGAAAAACAGCTGGTCAACATTCTGCTGCTGGGTATTGACTCCAGAAGCGACACGCAGTATTCAGACGGAAGATATGGAAGCCAGGCGGACTTCGTGATGCTGCTCTGTATTGATAAACAGGAGAAGAGTATTACCCCAATCCATATTGACCGCGACACGATGACAGACGTACCGATATACGGTCCTTTTGGCGATCCGGCCGGAAGCAGAGTGATGCAGCTTTGTTTGGCTCAGGCATATGGAAGTGACATCGCGGAGGGAAGCAAAAACACAGAAAAAGCCGTATCGGATCTGTTGGCGGGCATCCCTATCGACTACTATGTGGCGATGTATTTGGACGGCATTTCCACATTCAATGATGCGCTGGGAGGCGTGACTGTGACGCTGGAAGATGACTTTTCTCAGCTTGATCCTGAAATGGTCAAAGGCAAAACGATCCGCCTTCAGGGAAAGCAGGCAGAAATATTCGTCCGCAATCGCCGTGATGTGTCTGACGGCACAAATGCCATGAGAATGAGGCGTCAGCGGTTGTACATGGATGAAGCCCTTTCTTTGTTTCTGGAGCGCACGTCGTCAGATTTGGACTTCATTGGAAATCTCTACGATTCGATGAGCGGGGAACTGACAACAGATATGGAACGAGGCGTCCTTATCAACGAAGTATATAAATATAGCCGGTATACCTGCGGCGATATTTTGACATTGGCCGGAACTCACCGCATTGGAGACGATGGCTTTGTAGAATTTTATCCAGACGGGCAATCATTAAACACATTCATTTTAGATACATTTTTTGAATGATTCGATTCAATGTAAGGAGGATTTAAATGAAAAAAATTATTGCTTTGCTGACAGCCGGGCTTGTTCTCGTCGCAGCACTTTCCGGGTGCGCGGGGAAAACAGCGCAGAGTATGGACGGTGCGGCAATGCCGCAGACGCAGACGGGTGTGCAGACGCTCTCCTCAAAATCTGAGGAGCAGACGACTCTGGAGGATAACTATGAATTTTCTTCAGAGATTCTGGCTGAGCCCAACGACATTCGCTATACCGATGTCCCCGGTATGCCGACGCAGGATTTCGTTCTGTCGTTTGAAGATGTAAAGAACGAGAAAACCTATGACGTCACGGTGGAGGAACCAGATAAACTGACAAGCAACGCGCTGTCTGACATTTATAATTTTGTACAGACAGAGCAGTGCAAGCCCGTTCGCTACTTTGACGAAGAGGTACAGAAAGCGGTGGAGGAGCTGCTGCCCAATGGAGTCAGCGTGGATATCCTGCACATGACGGAGTTTATGCAGGTCCTCCTTGAAAAGACAGAGGATAAAAACAGCGATGCTAAAGCAACCGTAATTATTGACGCAGACTATGTCCCTAACCGTCTCGTGATCGTAATGATAGGAGACCGCCAGGCGTGCAAGGACGATCAGGATCTTGACGCGATCGAATGGACGCCGCTCAAGGCTTCCGTTACGGAAGTAGGGAAAATTGAATTCGTGCTTCCCGCGGAGCTCTTGGAAAAGGTGGAAGGCGACGACATCATCTTCTCTGTTCTAACAGACCGTATCGGGACCCATGGCGGAGTGATCCACTATAAAGATGGGGAGATCATCATTACATATCCCAGCAAGACGGCTGAAGATACAGTCACTGTTCAGGATCCTGTTGGAGAAAGCGGAACAAAGCTTCCGGAGGATTTTAAGGTTAGCCATGTAGTGGAAACCGAGGCCATTAACAAAGAGGTCGCGGAAATGCGTTCGCAGCGGGCTGAGAAAAAAACATTTATCAGCTTCTATCCGCTTACAGCTCAGCGCGAGGCGCAGCTGCTTCTGCCCGACGGGTTTGATATGGATAGCCTGGTCACCTATGAAATCCTGAGCGTGGATTGCGTGAACTATAAACACACATACGGAGATGTGCTCGTTCGCTTCAGCTTTGCAACACCGTTTAAGGATGGCCAGACCATCGTAGCTATGCTTGGATTGGAGCGGGAAAATCGTACCAATACCGACGGCTATGAATTAGACTGGGTCGCACTGCGCGCAGAAGTGAAAGATGGCTATGTTGATATTACCTTCCCGCAGGTCAGTTTGGAGGTCATGGAGGAGCACCCTGCACTGCTGGCTGTGCTGAGTGAGCCGTTGACCTGATAAAACAGATACGGCAGAGGGAGTCTGCCATGGGAAGGATACTTAAATGGCTGAACAGAGAAACAATGATTTCCAAGAGAGCAGAACAGAGCGTGAAACACAAAAGCTTGCCGAGGCTATTTCTCGTTCCCTGATGATGGCGGAAAAAGCAATCGCCTCGAATCAGCGGTCTGAGAATGCCTCCGGTACAGGCATGGGCGGCAAGGAATCAGTTGAGCTTGTCTATCTGGTTTTATCCAAATTCAAGTATATTCTTCTTAGCGCTGTGCTGTGTGCTGTTCTTGTTGGAACATATGTGTTCTTTATTATGGATCCCGTGTATGCGGCAACTGCAAAGCTCTATATTATGGGGCAGGACAGCAGCTCCATCCTTGCCGATCTTCAAATCGGCTCATACTTGACGAAGGATTATCAGGAGGCCTTTCAGACCTGGGAAGTCCATGAGATGGTGCGGGAGGAATTAAACCTCCCCTACACCTATAAGGACATGCAGGAGATGCTGACGGTAACAAACCCGTCCGACACGCGCGTTCTCTATATCACCGTCAAAAACACAGACCCTAACTTGGCTACGAAGATGGCAAATTCCTATGCCAAGGCCGCGAAGAAATTCATTGTCGAAACAATGGATTCCGAGGAACCCAGCACTTTCTCTGTGGCACTGGTTCCCGGCACGGCTACAGGCATCAGCAGGACAAGCTATGTTGCGATCGGCTTGCTGGTGGGAACTGCGCTGGCAGTTCTGGTGATCTTATTGAAAGAGCTGCTTGATACTCGACCAAAGACTCCGGAGGATATTTCACAGTGCGCGGATATTCCTACTTTGGCAATTATACCGTCAACACCTCAGAATACAAAAAGAGCAAGAGGCTGAAGCATGAACCAACTTGAAATTTCCAAATTCCCGACTCTTGAGTACGCCGCAAATGAAGCGTTCAATACGCTGTCAACCAGCTTGTTCTACTGTGGAACAGACATAAAAACCATCCTGATAACCAGCCGGTATGCAGTCGAGGGAAAGTCCTTTGTTTCTATGAACCTGATGCGGACACTGGCCAGCCTCAATAAGCGCGTAGTTTTACTGGATACCGATTTACGGCGCTCGGGAATCGTTGGCCGGTTTCGTATCCGTTTCGATACCAGCGCACCTATGGGCCTTGCTCAATACTTGGCCGGTATGTGCCAGATGAAAGATATATTATACGGAACAAACATTCCGAACGCCTATATGATCCCTATCGGGCGCGAGGTGAGCAGTTCCCTGCAGCTTTTGTCGAGCGAGCGTATGCCTGAGCTTATGGAGCAGCTCCGAAGCACCTTTGATGTTGTTCTGGTGGATTCCCCACCGGCAGGCGTCATTGTAGATGCAGTGGAAATTGCGAAATACTGTGACGGAGCGCTGATCGTGGTTTCTTATAACCGAGGAAAGAAGCAGGAGATCGGCGACGTAAAGGCAGCGATCGAAAAAACGGGCTGCAAGGTATTGGGCGCGGTTCTGAACAATGTAGATTTTGATGCGTACAGCAACCGCAAATATTACTACAAGTCCGAACGCTACACTTATTATTACAAAAACCAATACAGCGTGCGCAGCAGCAAGAAAACTACTCAGAAAAAGTGAAGCATGGATAGGTTTGTCGATTTGCACCAGCATGTCCTCTGGGGGATAGATGACGGTCCAAAGAGCCGTAAGGAGATGATCGCTCTTCTGCAAAGAGATGCAGAGCAGGGCATCGGAATCGTCGCGGCGACATCTCATGCTCTGCCGGGCGTGCGTCCTTTTGATATTGAGCTATATTGGCAGCGGCTTAAAGAAGCTCAGGCATATTGCTCCGATGAAAATCTTACGCTGCGCGTTATCTCCGGGGCGGAGATCCGGTACACGCCGATGATGCTTTCCATGCTTTTAGATCATAAGCTCCCGACGCTGGGAGATTCCGAATATGTTCTCCTGGAGTTTTGGGAGAGGGTTGACCGGGATACATTTGAAGACGCAATCGGTCAGCTGTTCCGCCATGGCTTCCTTTCGGTTATTGCCCATGTGGAGCGTTACCGGCTGTTCTGGCAGGAGCTGTCTTTTTTGGAAGACATAAAAGAAAAGTACGATGTGTGCTATCAGATGGACTGTGGTTTCGCATTGGAGCGCAGACTATCCGCGTCTCTGCTCGCCCGCCGGCTTATTCAGAACCAAATTGTGGATATCTGGGCAACAGATGCCCACAACTTGACGACCCGCCCACCTAAAATGGCAGAGGCGTTCCAATTTTTCACGGAAAGAAAAAACATTAAGGCACTCAAAATGTTCGTCACGGAGGATCAGCTTGATTGAGGAGGGCTGTGCTACGGATACCCCAAGAAAGCGTATCCTGATCGTCAACAACAACATGCATATTGGAGGTGTCCAAAAGGCGCTGGTAAACCTGCTGAAGGAGATCGCCTCCGAATATAAAGTGACTCTGCTCCTCTTTTACAAAGGCGGAGAGTTGCTGCGGGATGTTCCGGAAAATGTACAGGTTATCACTGCGTGCAAGGCGCTTCGCGGCTGGGGAGCGACCCGGGAGGATGCTGCCGGGCTGCGGTTGCGGCTTTCAAGGGCGTTCTCCGCGGCAGTTACACGCATAGCCGGCCGCAAATGGATATGCAGGTTCCTGTTCCCGTTTCAGAAAAAGCTGAGAGGATACGATGTTGCCATTTCGTATCTCCACAGCGGAAATGACCACGTGTTTTACGGCGGATGCAATGAGTTCGTTCTGTATTGTACAGAAGCGGAAAAGAAAGTCAGCTTTCTCCACTGCGACTATGAAAAAATACACGCCGGTTCTCGATATAACGCAGATATCTATCAAAAGTTCGATGCGATTGCGGCCTGTTCAGCCGGGTGCAAGGAGGCATTTTCGGCGGTATTCCCAGAGCTGGAACAAAAGGTTCAGGTCGTCCGCAACTGCCATGATTATGCGCAGCTCCGGCATGATGCTGCTCAAACCCCGGTAGCTTTATCAAAGGCTGCAGTGAATGTTCTGACCTTATCCCGATTCGGAAAGGAAAAAGGAGTCCTCCGTGGCATTCAGGCGGCAGCTGATTTGCAGAGAGCAGGAAAGCTATTGCACTATTATATTATCGGAACCGGTGTGGAGTATCCGCAGGCCACCGCGATGGTGAAGCGGCTCGGACTTGAAGCAAGTGTCACTCTTTTAGGAGAGATGCCCGATCCGTATGGCTATCTGAAAGCGGTGGATGTCCTGCTGATACCCTCTTTTTCTGAGGCAGCGCCGATGGTGATCGGCGAAGCGGCAAGTCTCGGCACACCGGTCCTGTCGACCAGGACTTCCTCGGCAGAGGAAATGATCGTCCGCCCGGGATACGGCTGGGTCTGCGATAACACGCAGGCGGGAATAACGGAGGGCTTAGGGCGGCTTCTTGTAAACCCCGAAATTCTGAGAGACCAGCGTGAAAGTATGAAACAGATGGTGTTTACAAACTCGGATGCAATCGACGGGTTCAGGCACCTGATTTCGTGATCCGGCAAAATGTGCAGAGAAAAGCGAATCATTTTATGATCATTCGAAGAACGCAAAATAAGTTTGGCATAAAAAAAGATGGAGCTTGGCAGAAAAAGCAATTTTCGATTTGGGAGTTCTTTCTTCTGCTGCTTTCAAAGGCCCCGTATATAGTTTTGGCGGCACTTCTCGGAGCAGGCCTGTCTCTGTGTTATTTCAAAATGATGGTTCCGCCGCGCTATACCGCGACTGCCAAACTCTATATTACAGGGCAGGAAACCCTCAATTTAAAGCTGCTGTCTATCCGAACCGGGACTCTCCTGACAGTTGACTATCAGGAAGTTTTCAAGACCTGGGAGGTCCAGGAGAACGCTGCGGATTTCCTTGGCTCGGAGAGTCAGCTCCTCCGGCCTGAGCAGGTGGAGGTCAGCAACCCGGTGGGGACCCGGGTGCTGTATATCAGCTATACCAGCGAAGATCCCAATGCGGCAGCAGAAGCTGCAAACGCCTATGCGCAGGCAGGCCGGGAGTTTATGTTTGCGGCGATGGACATTCCGCAGCCGGTCTTGTTTTCGGCGGCGGTCCCGCCCAGCGAAAGCTCCGGCATGGGGCAAAAAGGCTTTGCGGCCATGGGCTTTATTTTGGGGACGGCCTTAGCTGTATGTGTAATATTTCTGAAGTTCACATTTGATGACCGTCCGCGAAAACCGCAGGACATTGAAGTATCAGCCGGAATCCCCACATTGGCGATCGTCCCCAAGTCAAAGGTGTCGTCCGGCGCTAAAATGATATAGGCATAGGAGAGGAACTTGGGAGAGCTGAATAAAAAGGTTTCCATCATAATGCCAGTCTACAATGCATCCGGCACGATTCGGGATGCCGTGGATTCTGTGCTGCGGCAGACCTACCAGAATTACGAACTTATTATTATAGAAGATTGCTCAAAGGACGATTCTCTTTCAATCGTGAGGAGCTATGAACAAGCAGACTCGCGTATCAGAGTGATCGAAAACCCGGAAAACAAAGGCGTCGCTTTTTCCAGAAATGCTGGCGTTCAAGCGGCCGATGGTGATTATATCGCTCTTCTTGACAGCGATGATGTCTGGCTTGAGAACAAGCTGGAACAGCAGATCGAGCTGCTGGAAAAAACCAAAGCACAGTTTACCTGTGCCTCGTATGATTTCATCGACGAAGCCGGTCAGCCGCTTCTGCGGCCCCATCTTGTCCCTGGCGTAATTGACTTTCAGACCATATTGAAAGAGAACATCGTGCTGTGCTCGTCGGTATGCGTGGAAGCGTCCCTGCTTAAAGAACATCCGTTTCATCGGGATTATCTGCATGAAGACTATGTCCTGTGGCTGGAGCTTTTCAGAATACCCGTTCTGGTCGCAGCAGACAGGCAGGTCTTGACGCATTACCGCCTGATAAAAGGATCCCGTTCCTACAACAAGCTCCGTGCGGCGGCCTCACGCTGGCGGATCTACCGGGAATTCTTGGGGATGAATATATTCAGAAGCCTGTATTACTTCACCCAATATACTATCAACGGAATCAAAAAGTACTATTTTTAACGGAAAGACTGACCGCATATGCACAATAAAGATACCGGCGAGAAAAAAGCCTCTGCCGGATCGAGTCTGACGCAGCATCAGGATGCGTTGAAAATACTTCTGAACGCTTTCGCGGATGTATGCGAGCAGAATGATATTCCTTTTCAGCTTTATGCGGGGACATTGCTTGGTGCAGTCCGGCATCAGGGCTTTATCCCATGGGATGATGATATTGACATTATAATGTCCAGAACCGCGTATGAGCGCTTCCTGAAAGTCGCGCCGCAAACACTGGAGCCGGAGACTTTCTTCGTGCAGGGCGAATACTCCGAGCATTGGCCGATGTTCTTTTCAAAGCTTCGGCTGAACGATACCGCCTGTATGGAGAAATTCGTCCCAAAGGACCCGCTGATGCACCAGGGCATCTATATAGATATTTTCCCCTATGACAACCTGTCAGACTGCGGCGCTTGCCGCAAGCTGCAATTCTGCGCGTCAAAGGCTGTTATAGCAAAGGGTCTTCAGCAGCGCGGCATGGCGACAGACAGTGTCCTGAAAAAAGCCGCAATGGGGATGATCACATTGATCCCGGACGTGGTGAATCGGCAGATACATGAGTATGTGCTGAACCGTGCGCACCCTCAGACAGAGATGGTACATACCTTTTTTGCCGCCGGTTCCAAGTATCAGAAAAATGTATTTCCCCGTGCGTGGCTGGAGGAGACGGTTATGATGCCCTTTGAGGGGCGCAGCTACCCGGTCTCCGCCCATTATGACGCGCTGCTGAGCAGATTATATGGAGACTATATGATCCTGCCCAGCGAAGAAACCAGAAAATGCAAGGAGCATAACTTTCTCGTTGATGTGGATCGCCCGTATACGGAGTATCTGGGATACCAAAAAGGGAAAAAAATAGAGGTATTCTATGAAAGCATCCGATAAAAAGATAAAGCGTGAAGAGCCGCTGAGCGTCGAGCTCATGATCGCGACCGTGAGCCAGAATGACGATTCCGTTTTAGACCGGATGCACGTTCAGAGCGACGCGGTTGTGATCAATCAGGGCAGCCCGTTCCAATGGCAGGAATTCCGACAGGACGACCACCTTATTCGCTTCCTCTGCTGCGAGGAGCTGGGCATCGGCCTGAGCCGAAATACGGCGCTGATGCGCGCCCGCGGAGACATCTGCTTGTTCGCGGACGATGATCTTGTTTACCGCGATGGTTATGTGGAAAAAATCGGGAGAGCTTTCCAGGAACATCCCGACGCCGATGTTATTGTGTTCAATATCCAGTCGATAGGCGCAAGGAAACGCAGATACCAGATCCCAAAGCCAAAGCGCATCCACTGGTATAATTTTGAGCGCTACGGCGCAGCCAGAATAGCCGTTCGGCGTACCAGCATTTTCCAGCATCATATTTCGTTTTCCCTGCTTTTTGGCGGTGGCGCCCAATATCCCTGCGGTGAGGACACGCTGTTTCTCCGTGACTGTCTGAAAGCCGGACTGAAGATCTACGCTGTGCCCATTACCTTGGCAGATGTGGACGACAGCACGTCCTCATGGTTCAGCGGCTATGATGAAAAGTTCCTTATGGGCCGCGGCGCTCTGTACCGGGCCATGTATCCGCGTCTGGCGCTCTTCTGGAGCTTCATTTACCTGCTGCGCCACAAAAAGGTATGGCAGGAAAGCAGCTTCATCGGTGCTTTGCGGAGCATGAGAAGAGGCATACGGGACTACACCACGCATGGCGGCGAGTATGTGAAAGAAGAGAGAGTCAGCTGTGGAAGCATCTCATAAAATAAAACGAAAGATAGGAGCGCTGCTGTATTATACTGTGGCGCAGCATCTCCCGGCGTCCTATTCCGGCTTCAAGATCGGACAGACTCAGCTGAGACGCTTTTGCGGCCGGCGCGGTCGTGACACAGGCTGTTCCAGCGTTCTCTATTTCTGCGGGTGTACCGGCAAAAGTAATCAAAATGCGGACCTAACAAGGCGTGATATTCACGTAGTATCAGCGGGAAAAATATGAGGAAACAAGCCCTTCTTTTTTGCTGCGCTCAGGTGGTGCTCCTGTGCTATGCGCAAATTCATAAAAATCGCATATTGGTTTTCCTTTGCTTAGGACTGTTCTTGCTCCATATCGCATACACCTGCATTCACAACTATGAATTACCGGTGCTTTTATTCTACCTGCCATGGACAGCGCTTCTGCGTTTTTCTACCGACAGCATTTCGTTCTATACATTGGCGCTGCTGATGGTTGGGTGCATTGAAATCGTTAAAAACAAATTCCAGCTCAAAAACTACTATGTTTCTATCGCACTGGTGATTGCTGTTCTTTCGCTGCTTGCCAAGATCATAAGCGGCTATCGCCTTACAAACAGCTACCTGATGTTTCTCGCGATGCTGGTGCTGTTCCCCATGCTGGATTTTGAAAACCGAGGCTATGATTTCTATTGGCTCACAGTTTCCTTTGCCATTGGAATTATCATCGCAGCACTGACGGCGGAGAGATTTGCCGGTTATCCCAATATTGCCCAATACATAAAGGTGGACTCTTACCTGTCGATCACCCGCAGATGCGGCTTTTACGGTGACCCGAACTTCTATACGGCGCATATAACCGCTGCTATTGCCGGCTGTCTCGTTCTGGTCGCTGATGGCCAGCGGCGGGCAAGAACAGCTGTCCTGCTGGTTCTGGCAGCAGTTCTCGTGTATTGCGGCTTCCTGTCCGGCTCGAAGTCCTTTTTCCTGATCTGGGTCTTCCTGATGATCCTGTGGGTGATCGAGATATGCCAGACCAAAGGGAAGCTCACAAGGAAAGCGGCGCTGATTCTCGGCCTGCTGGTGTTTCTTGTTTATGTTGCGTCCTCCTCCCTGTTTCGGGATAAGATCGACGTGATTCTTACGCGGTTTTCCTGGGCAGACAATGTATCCGAGCTCACGACCGGGCGCACAGATCTTTGGAAGATATACTTGACCGCGATCTTTGACAGCCCAAGGCTCCTTCTTCTGGGGCAGGGCTTTACAAATGTACTTATCGCGCCCAAAGCCTCGCACAACACATTGATACAGCTGGTCTATCAGTTCGGCATCTTTGGCGGTACCCTGCTCGTGGCGTGGCAATGGGGGCTTTACCGGGAGATCATTGGCCGTCAGCGTCTGGCAGACGTGAAGGCGATACGCACAGCCATGCTGGCCGCCGGTGCGATCCTTCCGTGGATAGCAGTGGATATCCTGTTTTTTGATGAGCTGTTCCTGATCCCGGCTTACGTGTATATAGGAATACAGGAATTATGCTCGAAGCATAAAAGTATATGAAGAAAGCGTAGAGATGAACGATGACGGATGTGCGCACAGCGCCCTATGCCGCAGAGGAAAAGAGAGGCTACCGCGCAGCAAAACGAGTGTTTGATATTCTCCTGTCCTTTCCGCTTGGTATCCTGTCGCTGATCCCAATGGGGATTCTTGCGGCAGTGATCGTGTGTAAGGATGGTGGAAATCCTTTTTATGGCCAGTCCCGCGTGGGGCAAAACGGTCAGGAGTTTAGGCTTATCAAGCTGCGCTCCATGAATAAGGGGGCGGATCGTCTGGGAGATGTTCTGGACGAGCGGCAGCTGCAGGAGTATCAAAAAGAATATAAGCTGGATGATGACCCGCGCCTGATCGGCTGGAAAAAGCCCGGCGACGGCAGCCGCTGCTTTGGTGCAAAGCTGCGGCGCAGTTCGATGGATGAGCTTCCGCAGATCCTGTTCAATGTCTTTCTTACGGGGAAAATGTCGATGGTTGGTCCAAGACCCATTCTTCGGCAGGAACTGGAGGAGCACTACACGCGCGAGGAGCAGGAGCTTCTACTGTCTGTGAAGCCCGGACTGACCGGATACTGGCAGGCATACGCCAGAAACAACGCTTCCTATGAAACGGGAAAGCGGCAAGAAATGGAGCTTGCCTATGCGGAGAATGCCGGGCTCCTGTGGGATATTAAGATACTGTTCCAGACCGTCGAAGCGGTGATCAGAAAGCAAGGCGTAAAATAAACAGCTGCATATATCTCTGCCCGTCACATCGGCATTGCAATGAACAGGGCGGGCGGGGCTGAAATATAAGAATTTTGGCATCAGCCGTATAAAGCATTCCGGCGGTTGATTCGAAAGTTCTTCAGCATTTGGAAAAGGGAGGATCTACACATGGAGGAAAAAATCGGACAGAGCGGCACCGCTGAAAAGAAGAGCGGGAAAAAGAAGTGGTTGATCGTGGCAGCGGTCATCGTTATTGCCGCACTTGCCGTCGTGCTGATTTTCGCGCTGAACGGAAGCGGCAGGGATGACGGCGTCCCGATGGGCAAGAGCTCCGTTGCTGAAACGGCGAACGGAGAGATCGTGACCCCGGTAGGCACGCTGACGTTCCCGACGGAGTGGGCCGGCCGCGTTTGGACGGAAGACGCTTCATCCGGAGACCTGTATTCCGAAAAATTCTACGGCAGCGTAGGCAAGGACGAAGTTCTTCTTTTCGAGCTTTCTGTCGGCACCGGCGGTGTTGGCTACCGGCTCGGCAGCGCACCGGATGAGAACGGCACAATGCAGGAGCTTTGGCTGAACATCGGTGTGATCGAGCCTGAGAGCTCATGGACTGAGGATCAGGTTTATCAGATAAACAGCATGCAGGGCTGCGTGAATGACCTGATCGAACAGCTCCGCGCGTTGGATGGCTTCCGTGAAGACGGCTGAGCTTTTTATAATCGGAAAGGAGCAATGACGCGGTGGATCAATTGATGATCCGGGTCAGCCAGCATCCGCTCATCTCTCTGCTGACGCTCGGCACGGTGCTTGGCGTCATCTGGCTGGAGCTTCTGCGCAAGCGTCTGAGAACGTCATGGTGGGCGGCAGTACTGTTGGGAATTGCCCATACCCTGATCGGCGTTCTCTCCGTAAAGGCTTTTGCGTTCATTGAAGGTGCCGACGCGGGGGCTATGAGCCTGTTTGGCGGGGTGTTCTTCATGCCCCTGACCTATATCCTGGGAGCGAAGCTGTTTAAGCGCCCGCTCGGAGAGGTCGCCGATGTTTTCACCCCGGTTATGGTTGTGACGCTTATGTGCGCCCGGATCAACTGTATTCTGTCCGGATGCTGTATGGGGCTGCCGATCCCGGGAGTAAACGGAGTGCGGTTTCCCACGAGAGAGGCTGAACTGATATTCTATCTGGTGCTGCTGATCCTGCTGTGTCCTAAAATATGGCGCGGCCGGACGGGCGGCAGGGCATACCCGGTCTACGTGATGGCCTACGGCGTGTTCCGCTTTATTGTGGAATTTTTCCGTGACCAGAACACCACATCCCTGTTTCATCTGAGCCACTTCTGGGCTGTGGTTTCCCTATGTATTGGCATAAGTATTTATGTTGAAATAAGCAAAAAGGAAAAATTTGAGAAAAGAGGACTGAACAAATGACACGACGCATTCTCAAAAATTTCTTGTCATTTATACTGATGGCTGCCATGCTGCTGAGCATGGTCCCGGCGGTGACCATAACAGCATCCGCAGCCAATTCAGGCGAAGTGACGGGGCTGACCAATGACAACGTCGGCCTGAGCTTTAGCGGTGACAAGGAAGATACCTGGTCGGCCAACGGCACGACGGTCACCGGCTCGATCCAGAGCTCAAGCGGCTGTGGAACAACGCATTACAGTTCCACGCTTACCCTTACCAACAAACGCAGTATCCCCGCGGTGCTGAGCTTTGACTATGCGATCGACCAGCAGGGCGGCACGATCAAGGTGGACGGAACTGATGTTACTGCGGGCGGCACATTCTCAAAAGAGATCGCCGCCGGCGGGATGGTAGCCGTATACATCAAGTCCAACAGCACCAGCGCACCTACCAAGATTACGCTGACCAATATTGCGCTGTCTGCCAATGTTGAAGCGACCGTAACTTTCCTCCCCGCAGAAAACGGTTCTTACAATGTGAATGGGAATCCTGTTATCGAGGAATACAGCAATACCCAGAATGCAGTGAACGCCTATAAGCTGGCTGCAGTGCCCGACGAGGGTTATCAGTTCCGTGGCTGGTACAATGTGACGACCGGGGAATGTCTCGGAACGGACACTACGCTCACTCTGAATGTTGAAAGTAACTGCACGATCACTGCCAAGTTCCTTTCTGAGGATGCAAACCTGTTCGAAGCAGGGACGCAGACATATGAAGATCTGGGCGAAGCAGTCGCCTACGCAAAGGAACACGGTATTTCCAAAGTCACGCTTCTGAGCAAGAATGCGACGCTGACAGAGGACTGCACGATCCCGGCCGGAGTTACGCTGCTGGTACCTCATGACGCAGCAAAAACGCTGTTTACTACGACTCCCACTGCTTTGACTCCCGGCAAGCAGGCAGCTACGATAAAGAATGAATTTAAATCCCTGACGCTGGCAGAGGGTGTTACTCTCACGGTGGAGGGCGGCCTCAGTGTCGGCGGTCAGTATCAGTCTGCCTCCGGCGGCAGCAACAGTTATATGTCCGGTAATTACGGCCAGGTCTGGCTGAAAGCGGGCAGTAATATCACGGTTAATAGCGGCGGCAGCCTGTATGCATGGGGCTTTGTCTCCGGCGATGGTACCGTCACGGTAAAATCCGGCGGTAATGTCTATGAATGGTATCAGATTCTGGACTTCCGCGGCGGCAGCGCAACTATGGGTATCGGCAACAAGGTGTTCCCTTTCAGCCAGTATGATATCCAGAACGTGGAGTCCGCAATGACTCTGGAGCAGGGCGCGACAGAAACCGCATATGCAGCGGTTTATGCCAGCAGCCGTATCAATGCTTCTGCCATCCCCTTTATCGGCGATTCCGGTATGTTCAAAATCGTCTCCGGCAGCCTGACCAAAATGTATGACGGCTCGACTGACCGCATCATTTATACCGTCAACGGCGAGGCGGAGATCAATAACCTGAACCTGAAGCTGGCGGGTATGTCCGTCAACTCCAAGGAATATGTTCTGCCTATCACCAATAACATGACCATCAATCTGGCGGAAGGCAGCAACCTGACAGTGAACCAGACCGCAGCGCTTCTGCCCGGCGTTCAGGCCAATATCGCAGTTGGCGCAAATCTGGTGATTTCCAATGGCAGTGCTATCTATACCTATGACCAGGATGAATGGGGCGGCTATTGTGATACCTATAGCCTGAAATTCAAGGCTGTCGGCTACGCCCCCAGCAAGGCTTATAACCGCACCGAGAATGACCTTGTTGACGCAATGATGAACGTTAACGGTACGCTGACCGTCAGAGGATCTCTGTATACCACTGAGAGCGGTGCAAATATCTGCTCCAGCGAAGGCACAGGTGTATATGAGCAGAGCGGTTCTGTTGGTACAGAGACGGTTACTTACCAGTACACGCAGAGCGGTTCTGCTGTAACTGCACATAAGATCCCCATAACGCCGGCCAAACTGCACAACGCTGACGGCACTTATGAGGAGACCAAGGATGCTGTAGTCAATGATGTTTGGAACTACGAAGACGGCAAGTGGACTCTGGATGCAGCGTCCAAATGCACCGTGACTTTCGATGCCAACAATGGCAGCGGCAAGACCTCGACTCAGGAGGTTACCGTCGATGTAGCGACGCCGCTGGAAGCAAACGAGTTCACCTATGAGGGATATACTTTCACCGGATGGAACACCAAGACTGACGGCACGGGCGAAAGCTATGCCGATAAGGCGGAGGTGACCCTCACTGAGGATATTACCCTGTATGCCCAGTGGAAGATCAAAACGTTCACGGTCACATGGAAGAACGGCAACACCGATCTTTATACCGAGGAAGTCGAGTACGGCAAGACTCCGGAATACGTCGGTGACACACCTGCAAAGGCCGCGACTGTCCAGTATACCTATACCTTCAAGGGCTGGAGCCCGGAGCCTGCACCCATCAAGGCAAATACGACCTATGAGGCACAGTTTGACCAGACCGTCAACAAGTATACCATCACATGGTATGATGAGGACGGCACCACGGTTCTCGCTGTCAGCGATGTGGAATACGGCACCATGCCCGTGTATCCTGACGGAGAGCCCACCAAGACCGGCTCCGCTGATATCACTTATGTCTTCAATGGCTGGACGCCTGCCCTTGCCAAGGTGACAGCGGCCGCCAGCTATACCGCTACTTTCCGCGCAGTGAATAACCACACGGTTATCTGGGTGAACTGGGACGGCACCGAGCTTGACAGAGCCACGGTGACGGCAGAGCAGACTCCCGAGTATACCGGCGTCACGCCTGAAAGAGCGGGCGACGAGCAGTATGCTTACGTCTTCTCCGGCTGGGAGCCCGTTCAGGGACCCAACGACAGCGACATGATCTACAAGGCTGTCTTTGAAAAGACGGAGAGAAGCTACAACGTCACTTGGCTCGACGAGAACGGTAATGTCCTGTCCACCGATACTGTTGTTTACGGTGAGTTCCCCGCGGCTCCTGAAATGGCTGCTGAGAAGACCGTAACAGAAACTGTTGAGGTTCCCGCTGCCGAAGCCGCGGACGCCGAGACCGGGGAAGCGGATCAGACCTTTACCACCAAAGAGATTAGCACCACCTATTACTTCATCGGCTGGACGCCCGTCCTGACCCGCGTCACGGGTGATGTTTCCTATCAGGCTGTGTACGCCGCGGAAGAACCCGCCGAGACTCATACCGTCACTTGGGTGAACTACGACGGCACAGAGTTGTCCGTTGTCAGCGGCGTCAAGGCCGGTGAGATAGTCTCCTACAGTGGAGAGACTCCTGTTAAGAACGCTGACGAACATTACAGCTACACGTTCTCCGGCTGGGATGCGTCGGAGGATCAGAGCGGCAACATCGTCTATACCGCCGCTTATACCGCAAATGGCATCCCGAGCACCATCACTTGGCAGTATGAGGACGGCACAGTCCTGAAAACGGATAGCGTCCCCTATGGCGAGCTGCCCGTCTACAGCGGCACGGTTCCCTCCAAGGCTCCCGAGGGAGACAGAAAGTTCGTGTTTGCCGGCTGGAGTCCCGCTGTCACTGCAGTTACCGGTGATGCGACTTATACCGCAATTTTCGATAAGGTACTCAGACGCTATACGATCAATTGGGTGAACTGGGACGATACCGTTCTGGGCACCACCACGGTAACGGAGGGCGAGACCCCGGCCTATACCGGCGAGACCCCGATCCGCCAGGCGGATATTCAGTATACCTATACCTTCTCCGGCTGGACTCCGGCAGTGGGCCCCGCCATGGCAGATGAGACCTATAAGGCTGTATTCACAAGCGAAACCGTGAAATACACTGTCTCCTGGTATGATGAGGACGGCACGACCTTGCTGGGCGAAACCAAGGTTCCCTATGGCGAGCTCCCGGTTTATTCCGGAACGCCCGAAAAGGCCGAGGATGATGATTTCATCTATACATTCGTCGGCTGGGATCCCGAACTTGCAAGCGTTCAGGGTAACGCAAGCTATAAGGCGGTGTTCACCAGGACCGCAAAGCTGACTGTCACCTGGAAGAACGGCGATACAGTTCTGAAGACCGAAAAGGTCGCTCCCGGAACGGTTCCAAAATACACCGGCGAGGCTCCTGTGAAGGAAGATGATGAACAGTTCAGCTACACCTTCGCCGGCTGGGATCCCGAGCCTGCGGCAGTTACCGAGGATACGGTATTCACCGCTGTGTTTGAAAAGACGCTGCACAAGTATACCATTACTTGGGTGAACTACGACGGCACCGTGCTTGTCGAGGATAAGGTAACTCGGGGTGATATGCCTGAGTATACGGGCAGCACTCCCACCAAGCCCTATGATAACGACTGCTCTTACGAGTTCAGCGGCTGGGCACCGGAGCTGACCGCGGCGATGGAGGATACCACCTACACCGCACAGTTTACCGCTGTGGCTTTCGTTAAGCACACCGTTAGCTTTGATGCAAACGGCGGCGAGGGAACGATGGAGCCGCAGGTGTTCCGTGTCGGCGTATCTGAGACGCTGAGACCCAACGCCTTTGCCTGGGAATACCATGAGTTCCTGAACTGGAACACCATGCCCGACGGCAGTGGCGCTACCTATGACAATGAGGGCGCATTGATAAATCTCGATGCTGATATCACTCTCTATGCACAGTGGAAAGAACTGGAGAGACCTCTTGAGCCGATCACGTCTTACAGTGATTTCCTCACCTGCCTGAAGCAGCTTGAAATCTATGCCAGCCAGTACGCGCTTGAGCATCCCGACGAGGACTCTGTGGCTCTGGTTATCAACTACATCCGCACAGGTGTGAAAAAGTACACCACCACTTCGTGGAACACTTTCTGCGGACCTGAAAATACGGCCTTTGTAAACTATGTTGCAGCGCAGGAAGGCTCGAGGGAAGACGCCCAGCGTCTGCGCGCGCTGAAAGAATTCACCTTGCCCAACGGCGATGAAGTGGACTTTGCCCATATGTTCGGCTGCATGGACATGGCCTACCATTCCGGCATCCAGAAGACCGCTGATCTGGGAAGCTGGGCCGGCGACATCTGCGACCTCGTGCAGCTGACCACCAATGCTGGCGTGACCGGTACTGTGGAAGAGATGGCCGAGGAAATCCGCACGACCAACGATAAGTATTTCCTCTATGATGACCCCGATGCCCATTCTTTCGGACGTCTGGATCTGTACGGCGACTTGGATTCTTTCTACATCCTTAAAAAGATTCCCGAGGGCCGTCCCATCAGCGCCATAATGGAAAGCTACTTCAATGCGAACCTGAACGAGAGCGCCCGGGCGAAGTTCTTCCTGAGCAACCGCTTCGGCAGCGTCTCCACGAAGAGCGAACTCCGCAGTCTCATTCTGGACACCTACCTTGACAACGACGGCATCCTTACTCTGGAAAAGAGTTATGTGCCAAACGGCGTCAATGAAGATCTCCGCAAGGCATGCTGCTACGCATTTGCAGACTACCTCTATGAGCAGGCGAAAGATCAGATTGAGAACCCGTACTATACTGTGTTCTCTTCCACCGAATCAACGCTGGCTCCCGGTGTGACGCAGGAGACCAATATGGCCATCACTCAGGATGGCAAGCAGATCGTCTATTATATTGCATCTGCGGACATTACCCGGAGCGATGTCAATGTCTATGCGAATTACGGCCTCAACGACGCTTCTTCCTGGCGCATGACTCGTGTCACTGAGCAGATGAAGGCTGCTGAGGAAAACCACAGCGATCCTGAATCCGACCGCTATATTCCCAACTACAGCGTGGTGGCCGGCATCAACGGCGACTTTTACAATATGACCAACGGGGCCCCCTCCGGTGCTCTCGTTATGGAGGGTGTAGAATACCACGGCATCGCCAATGAGAACTTCTTTGGCATCCTCAAGGATGGTACGCCCATCATCGGCGGCGCTGAAGAGTGGAATGCCAACGAGAGCAATATTCAGGAAGCTGTTGGCGCGTCCATCATTCTTGTGAAGGACGGCAAGGTTGCCGTCGCCGAAGACAGCAATTACTATAACTCCCGAGTGTCCCGTACATGCGTTGGTATTACGTACGACGGACGTGTGATCTTTATGGTTCTGGACGGCCGTCAGGAGCCTTTCTCCGCAGGCGGTGCGGCAATTGAAATTGCGCAGATCATGCTGGATGCAGGCTGCATTGCCGCGGTGAATTTGGACGGCGGCGGTTCTACTACTTTGGCCACCAAGGCAGAAGGCGCGGAAACCATTGCTGTTGCAAACCGCCCATCCGATGGCTATGAGCGTTCCGTCAGTTCTTCTCTGATGATCGTCTCTACCGCAAAGCCCTCCAACGTATTTGACCATGCGGTGATCTCTGCGGAGTATGACTATCTGACTGTGGGAACCAGTATAGATATTACCGTTTCCGGTGTCACCGCAACCGGCGGCGCTGCTGCAATTCCTGAAAACAGCGTGCTGAAAGTTTCTGATGAGCAGATCGGCACACTGTCCGAGGGCGTGTTTACGGCCGCCGCTCAAGGCGAAGTTCTGATTCAGCTGGTTTCCAAGGACGGTACCGTCCTTGGCAGCAAAACGCTGAATGTTGTCGAGCCTACGGATCTCCGGTTCACCAAGAGCAGCATCAACGTTGTCTACGGGGAAGCAAGCACGCTGCCTATGGAGGCAAGCTACAACGGCAACCCGGTAAAGATCAACTCCAATGACGTGGTGTTTGGTTATGTGAAGGTCTCCCTCGTCTCTGTCAATGTGAACGGAGAGACTGTTCCTGCCAACCTCAACGAGCTGGTATACGACTATCCCGAAGCAGGCACAATCGAAGGCTTTGACTTTACCGCAAACGAAGCCGGCGGCCTGCGGACCCTGACCATCGGCGCTATCCTGAAGAATAAGACCGATGAGTTTAATGACAGCTACAGCACAGAGTATCAGAAAGCCTATAATGAAGCGATCGCCGATCAGTCATCTGTAGAGCAGGCACGCATTCAGGCTCAGAATGCTGCGCTCAGCAAGGCACTCAGTGAGGCTGCCCAGACCGTGGCATACATGTACAAGAGCAGCGAAGCGGAATTTGACTTCAGCACAGCCTATGGAGACGGCCTGCTCGCATGGACCCGTACCGTTCCCAACTCCGTTTATAAGGATGATACGGCTACCTATTACCTGAAGGGTCAGCAGGCTGAAATTGACTACACCTTCGCGGTGGATATGTCTAAGATAGCCATTCCCGAGAAGCTGACGAAGCTGCTGTATATGCTGCCCGGCGGCGATCAGGAAGGCAGAACTGCATGGGACTTCATGCTTCAGCTTGCAGAGCGTATCAGCCCGCTTACAACGGTTACGATAACCATAAATGTACCTGAGGGCTTTACGGCGGATACGACCGACCTGAGGCTTGCCAATGAACTGTTTACCCTGTCCTCCTGCGAGATCAAGGACGGTGTTCTGACGGTCGTCTGCAACTTTATTGCACAGTCCGAGCCCATTAATCCTACCACAGTTAACCCGCTGTGCGTGCTGAGCGGCCTGAAGTTCGTCGCTGATGACGGCGCATGGCCTCTGGACGGCAGTGATTTGGAAAGCTATGCAGCAGGCGAACTGAGTTACGATATCTATGCACACTTCCACATTCTGGAGAGCCTTGCACAAAAGGAGGATTTCCAGAAAGAATACGGCCTGTATCCATATAACAATACGGCTAATATCCCGGGTGACTCCGGCGCCCACTTCATGGACACCGTGGCGCAGTTCGAGGATCGCTGCTACCTGCACAGGGACAGCGCGGATGAACGCAACGGCTGGTACAGGGAAGACAACAGCTGGTCTTACTACGTAGACGGTACCGCCCTCACGGGGGCTCAGGAGCTGCCGAGCCATATTGCTGATGAATCCGGCAAGTTCTGGTATGACCTTGGCGAAGACGGCAAGTGCAGCGGTAAGCTCACCGGCTTGTTTGAGAAAGACGGAAACCACTACTATGCGCGCCTGGGTGTGCTGGTCACTGGCTGGCAGTCCATTGCAGATGCGGACGGCAATTCCTACTTCTACTACTTCGATAAGACAAACGGCAAAATGCTGACCGGCTATACCGAAGCGGATGTGGAGGGCCTGTTCTACACTTTCGATGAAAACGGCAAGCTGATAAGAGGTGCTTTCCGCACTGATGAACGGGGCACGAAGTATTTTGTGGCAGGTGAATCTTGGTTCCGGAGATTCGTAACTCTGGAGGAGGGAACCTACTGGATCGAGCGTAATGGGTACGTTGCCTATGGCAATGCCCCGACGGTTCTCGACAACGTCATGGACTATACATGGTACCACTTTGACGAGGAAACCGGCGTTATGACCGGCCCGTGCAGCGGCTTTGCGACGTATAACGGAACCATGGACGAGTTCGGCCCAGGAAGCCTCTACTATGTCGATAAAAACGGCAAGCCTTTCTATGGCGCAATCAAGGTGGATGATGGAATCATCTTCACCGCAACAGCCGGTCTGGTCTACCGGAATCGGAGCTGCTACATTTCCGATACCACCGAACAAAGAGGATGCAGCCTTGGCATAGGTACGTATTGGTGCGACGAAAACGGCTACATTATTGGCAATGGTTTTGCCGACATCAATGGAGCAACGTACTACTACAGTGATTATGTAATCGCCAAGGGCTTCACCAAAATCGGTGATGACTACTATCTGTTCAACAGCGGCAACGGCAAGATGGCAAAGGACGCCACCATGTGGGTCCCGGCTAACAGCTATGGCATAGAGCCCGGTATGCACTACTTCCAGCCCGACGGCAAGATGTTTGTTCCTGACCTGGAGACCGGTGTCAAGAAGATCGTCAATGAAAACGGGAAGCTCTACTTTACGATCGACGGTGTTAAGATGACCAACGGACTCAACGAGCTGGACGGCGAGTACTACTACGCACAGACTAACGGTGAACTTGTAGTCGGAAAGACTGGCTGGGTCAGCCAGAAAAACGGCCTGATTCCCGACAAGGGTGACTGGTACGCCTTTGATGAAATGGGAAGACTGCAGAAAACCGGCTTTGTCACCGGCAATGACGGCTATGTATACTACTATGACGACTGTGTTATGGCACTCGGCTTTACCAAGATCGGTGAGGACTACTACTTCTTCAATGCAGGCAGCGGCAAGTTGTACAAGGACACCACTCTGTGGGTCGGAAGCAACAGCTATGGCGTAGAGCCTGGTATGCACTACTTCCAGCCCGACGGCAAGATGTTTGTTCCTGAGCTGACCGGCGTTAAGAAGATTATCAATGAAAACGGGAAGCTCTACTTTACGATCGACGGCGTCAAGATGACCAACGGACTCAACGAGTTGGACGGCGAGTACTACTACGCACAGACCAACGGTGAACTTATAGTCGGCAAGACTGGCTGGGTCAGCCAGAAAAACGGCCTGATTCCCGACAAGGGCAACTGGTATGCCTTTGATGAAATGGGAAGACTGCAGAAAACCGGCTTTGTCACCGACAATGACGGCTATGTATACTACTATGACGACTGCGTTATGGCACTTGGCTTTACCAAGGTTGGTGAGAACTACTACTTCTTCAATGCAGGCAGCGGCAAGTTGTACAAGGACACCACTCTGTGGGTCGGAAACAACAGCTACGGCATCACCGGCGGTATGTATCGTTTTGGCACAGATGGAAAAATGGTACAGGGGTAAGAGCATAGCTTTTTAGAAACAAAACCATACGGGGCTTCACAGCTATAGTGAAGCCCCGTGTCGTATGACAGTTCGCGGTATCAACGTATGAGGTATGTATATGAAATTCAGCATTGTCGTCCCGGTTTATAATGCAGAACCCTTTCTGGACTCTTGCATTCAATCAGTTGAATCACAGCTCTCTTCAGATTGGGAGCTGATCCTGATCGACGACGGTTCATCGGATAAGAGCGGTAAAATGCTGGATGACTATGCAATGAAGGATTCCAGAATTCATGTGATCCATCAGGAAAACTGCGGTCAGTTTTATGCACGTCAGAAGGGTGTCAGCTTGTCGACCGGTGATTATATTGTGTTTCTGGACAGCGATGACGCGTTGGAACCTGAATGCCTAAAAGTGATACAGCGTGCAGTTTGTGATCACGATCCGGACATCGTCTTATATACAGGACGTATTTTCAAGGACGGCGCAGATGCGGGACGAAGTGTTGGAGATATAGCATCTGCTGAGCTGGAACTTTCGGCGCACTGGCTGAAAAAACAGCTGATCTCCTCGCATCGCTTCAATTCCCTTTGGCTGAAAGCATTTCGCAGAGAAGTCTTTAACGGAGATACTACCGATTACTCATGCTTTTATGGAACGCACTGCGGCGAAGACAAGGCGCAGCTGCTGTACCCTGTGACGAACGCAAAAAAGATCTGGTACCTTCCGGATCGACTGTACCAGTATCATCAGCGCACTGACAGTACGATGCATCAATGCCGACCGGATACGATTTCTCGAATGATGGCAAGGGAAATGTTTACGCTCCTTTACCAATTTATGCAAACATGGGGGATGACGGAGCCTGCAGATCTGGAAGAGGTTGCTGTTTATTACCTGAAAAATTACTTGTCGGTCTATTATAACTGCCGAAAATGCTGCACAGCAAAGGAACGTCAGATCCTGAGACAGTATCCGTGGAATAAAGAGATCGATAAAACGGCAATGCGGTATTTCTTCAGTTCCAGATTAACTGTGAAAGAAAGAGCAAAACTGCTGGCAGCGCTGGCAAGGGCGTGACAGAAGCGATGGAGCAGATAACGAAACCAAGGAAAACAGACGAATCAAAACTGAATATCCTGACGCAGCTTCTCAATCAGCTTGTTACAACGGCCTGCGGAATTTTGATCCCGCGGATCCTGATTGCAGCCTATGGCTCTGAGGCTTACGGTATCTCAGCCTCAATCGCCCAGTTCCTGTCCTACATTACCTTGTTTGAGGGTGGGATAGGCGGCGTTGCCCGTGCAAAGCTTTATGGGCCGCTTGCAAAAAATGACACTTCAGAAACAAGCTCGGTATATTATGCGGTAAGAGAATTCTTCAATCATGTCGCGGCCGTATTTGTTGTCTACAGTGTCATTCTGGGACTTTGTTATCACGATTTGGCCCACGTGACAATTTTCTCAAAGACGTATATTTTCCTGCTTGTATTATCTATCGGTCTGGCTACATTAGCAAAGTACGTAGGAGGTCTGGCAAACCTTACCCTGATCGTTGCGGACAAAAAAGCGTATGTCAACAATCTGATCATGGTTGGCACCACGATGATCAATACAGCCGCAGTTGCTATTCTGGTCAGAATGGGTGCCGGGCTGGTGTTTGTAAAACTTGGTAGCAGTCTCATTTTTGTTGTGCGGCCAGTTCTCTATGCGGTTTATGTCAAGAAGCATTATATTCTTACCCGGAGCAGCAAAAAAACTGCCTTGGATCAAAAATGGACAGGGATCGGTCAGCATATCGCATATTTCCTTCATAAGAACACGGATATAGTGCTTCTTACTCTGCTGGCGGATTTGCGTTTAGTTGCGGTCTACTCCGTACATAACATGGTGATCAACAGCATTCGCTCCATTACAGAAGCTCTTTCAGGCGGCATGGAGGCGGTATTTGGTGAGTGTATAGCCAAAGACGACAAATCAGCTCTCCAGAAAACTTACCGGAAATATAAAACACTACTATCGGCAGGCACACTGGTTCTGTTTTCCTGCGCAGGGATATTGATCGTCCCGTTCATCAGGCTCTACACAAAGGGAATAACCGATGTGAATTATATTCAGCCTGCATTTGCCTGGGTTTTCCTCCTCGCGGAGGCAGTGAACTGTCTGGTGCTGCCTTGCTCAAGCCTGCCGGTGGCAGCTGATCATTTGAAGCAAACACGCTGGGGAGCCTATAGCGAAGCTTTGATCAACATCATTCTTTCCTGCATCCTGATCAAGTGGGAGCCGCTGCTTGGCGTTGCAATCGGAACTCTGGTCGCAACGGTGTTCAGAGCGATCTACTACATGGCCTACTCCGCAAAGAATATATTGCGTCTGCCGATTCATAGGATCCTGCTTACGTTCTTCGTGACGATCCTCCTTTTATTTGCAGTCACATTATGCGGCGTTTTAATGATCCGGACAGTGGTGATAAAAAACTTCATCTCCTGGACGCTATGTGGTGGGCTGTGCTTCCTGATCATAGCACTTCCTGCAGCCTTTGCAGCACGAAAAATATGCAGCAAATAGCCTGCTCACGCTATTGCAGGTTCCAAAAAAAGTTAGGGGTATCCGGTTTTTCCGGATACCCCAAGCTTTTTCAGCTCGCTTTACAGCTTGCGTATCTCGCAGGCGAAAGCACCGTTATCGAATATCTCGACCAGTGCCCAGGTCAGTTCCCTGCCGCGCCCTGCGGTGCCGGGGTTCAGGACCTGCACCCCGCCTATCTGCTCATAGTAGGCCTGATGCGTGTGGCCGAACATGGCAAGCTGTGCGCCCGCCTCCTGCGCGGCATAGACGAGCGAATCCACGCGCCCGTAGTTGACATTGTACAGGTGCCCGTGCGTGATGAACGCCTTGACCGGTCCGAGCTGAACGACGTCCTTTTCCGGAGCGAGCGGCATCAGGTCGCAGTTGCCGCAGACGCTGTAGACCGGCAGCCCCGGGAACTCGTGCCGCAGCTCGACCGCGTCCCGGTCATGGTCGCCGAGGTGTATCGCGGCGTCGGGGCGGCAGCGGCGGACGGCTTCGAGCATAAGCTCGTTGTTTGAATGGGTATCGGAAAAAACGGCGACTTTCATATATTTGATCCTTTCGCAATTATCATGGGCGCTTACTGTGAATATAATAAAACGAACAGGGGTGAGATGCAATGCAAAATTTTGAACAGCTTGGCCGGGAGCTTGAGCGCCGCGGCAAGACCGAGCAGATAAAGCAGCTTGCGGAGTCCGAGGACGGGGCGAAGCTTGCAAAGCTCATCGACGCGAACGCCGTCGAGCAGGCCGCGAAAAGCGGCGACGGCGAAGCGCTGCGCAGTCTGCTCAGCTCCATGCTGAGCACTCAGGAGGGAAAGCGTCTTGCGGAAAGTGTGCGCCGGATGATGGAAAATTAGGCGCACAGCGCAGTAAACGGGAGGTGAAGCGGCCGTGAGCGAGCTTGAGGACAAAATAAACGGCATACTCGGCGACCCAGCGCAGATGGAAAAGATCGCGGGGCTGGCAAAGTCGCTCATGGGCGGCGGTGACAGCGGGGATGCACCGGCGGAGAAAACGAAGAGCGCAGGCGGCGGGCTGGACTCGCTCATGCAGAGTCTGAGCGGCAGCGACGGTGCCATCGACCCGGCGATGCTCGCGCGGCTAAGCCGCGCGCTTTCATCGGGCGCAGGAGAAAAGAAGCAGGAGCGCGCGCTGCTTGAGGCGATGAAGCCATACCTGTCCGAAAAGCGCAGGAGCAAGATGGATAAAGCCATCAAGCTTGCCCGGCTTGCGTCGATAGCGCGCATAGCCATGGGCGAGATGGGAGGAGACAGCAGTGATTAACCGCTATCAGGGAAACAGCGGGCGCGTTGAGCGCTTCCCAGAGAGCGGGGAGGAGCGGCGCGCGCCGCCGAGGGAGCAGATACCGCGGCGGCAGCCTCCGCCGCCGGTGCGGCCGAAGCCGCCGGAGCCCGCTCCCGGCGGGCTGCTCAACGGGCTTGGAGATATAGGGCGGCTGCTGCCGGATAAGATAGGCGAGCTGGAAACGGATGACATTATCCTCCTGCTCATTCTCTATCTCATGTACCGCGAGAGCGGCGACAGTGAGCTGCTGATAATAATGGGCGCTATGTTTCTGCTGTAGTCAACAAATCTGCACGTTCGTAGAGAGATGAATATACAGAGCCGCCTATCATTCCGCAGGCATACTTTTTAATTTCTGTTTTAATTTGCTTTCAAGGCAATTTAAGAGCGCCTTATGCCATAACAACAGCTATGGTATAAGGCACTCTTATTTTTTACAGAAAGAGGATATGAACATGAATTTGGATTGGACTATCCTGCACTGGATACAGGATACGCTGGTCTGCCCGGCGCTGGATTTCCTGATGCCGAAGATCACGCTGCTCGGAAACGGCGATGCGGTCTGGCTCCTTGCGGCAGCAGCCCTGCTTATCACGAAGAAATACCGCAGGTATGGCGTGCTTCTTCTGGTCGCGCTGGCGCTTGGGGTGCTGACCGGAAACCTGACCCTGAAGCTGCTGATCGCAAGGCCGCGCCCGTGCTGGGTGGATGAAAGCGTAAGGCTGCTGATCCCAAACCCCACCGACTATTCTTTCCCGTCCGGGCATACGCTCTCGTCCGTTATCGGCGCAACGGTGCTGACCAAGGCGAACGCTAAGTTTGGCCTCGCCGCCATACCGCTTGCTGCCCTCATCGCATTTTCAAGGCTTTATCTCTATGTCCATTATCCGACGGATATCCTTGGAGCGGCGGTGCTCGGCGTCGCGATTGGGCTTTTGGTCTGCGCTGCCGGAGGCTGGGTCATAACGGCACTTACCGAAAAAGGCAGCATTTCGGACGGACGTTGAGGAGGTCATTATGCTGGAACAGTTGATTTCCGCGACGGCATGGCCGATGACGCCGGCAACGGCCCGAAATCGCTCCGGGACTTTGGGCGCGCGACAGTACTGTTCCTGCTTCTGTGCGGCGTTGCGTTCTGCATCAATCTCGCGTTCTTCAACGCTTCAAACGGAAAGATCAACATGTTCTTTGCAGGCCCGGCCAATAACACGATAATTGCCTTTAAGGGCATCGCCTCCCGCTTCGGCTGGTACGCTGCAACGGCGCCGTATATCCTCTGCGTGTGCTTCGGCACATGGCTGGTGTTCACCGCGGTGCGGCTGCTGACGCGCCGAAGCCGCGAAGTACTCAGAGCATAGAAACAACACCGTTTTTCCTCCGCGTGATACAAAATTTTATTCTTTGTATATTGCCCAGAATAATTCTGTGTTATATAATAGCAGCAGTGGATAGGCAATATTTTCACAAGGAGGAGTACAAATGAGCAAAAACGTTATATTCTGTTATTCCGGCAGCGGCAACTGTCTCGACATCGCAAAAAACATCGCAAAGCGCCTTGGAGACACGGACATTGTTATGATGCGCGCAGAGCCTGAGGTGAAAGACGTGCGCGGCGCAAAGCGTGTCGGCTTCGTGTTCCCGTGCTACGCAGGCGGCCTGCCCGGCGATGTGGAGAAGTTTGTCTCCGAGCTGCGCGTCGACCCCGAGAGCTACACTTTCGGCGTCGTGTGCTATGCCGGTTACCCCGGCGTGGGCATGGCGAAGATCCATGACATCGTGCCGCTGGATTACTGGGCGGGCATAACCCACCAGTGCTCCTGCATATGGCTCATGCCGCACAATCTGATGCTGCCCCCGCTCGATGCGGAGAAGGCACAGGCGCGCTCCGAGAAGCTGGCGGCGAAGATCGCGGACGACATTCTCTATGTCAAGCACCTCAGCGGACGCCCGCTGTCGAACCCCGTGAACGCCCTCGAAGCAAAGGCATGGCCGATGCTCTCGGGCAAGAAAGCCGCAAAGATGACCGTGACAGACAGCTGCGTCGGCTGCGGCCAGTGCGCAAGGCTCTGCCCGCGCGGGAATATCAGCATAGTCAATGGCAGGGCAAGCATCGGCACGAACTGTATCGGCTGCCTGAGCTGCCTGCAGTACTGCCCGAAGCAGGCGATAAACATGGGCGGCGCGACCGTCAAGCGCGAGCGCTACCATAACCCCAATGTTTCCGCCGCCGATCTTTGCCAGAAAGTCATTCACATCGACTGACGAAATATACGCTTAAACCAAAAACACCCCCGCTGTCATGTGACGGCGGGGGCGGTTCAGCTTGTCAAAGAAGCTCTTAAAGCTTCTTTGACAAGCTCAGACTGTCAAAAAATTTCGCTTTGAAGCCAGAGAACTGAGCAGCGGGGGAGCTTGAGGGGGCAAGGCCCGCCTCAAATCGGATAAACCGCCGTCGAAAGCCTTGATATATCAAGGCTTTCGGTAACAGCATTTTGAATGCTTTCAAAATGCTCGGCGGAAAGCGCGGTCAAAAAAGTCCTGTAAGGACTTTTTTGACAAGCTGAGCTCTCACGGAGGGAGAGCCAAGGTCGGGTGCCACGCTGCATAGCATTTTAATGATAAACCATATACACTGCCGTGGTATGCGCACCATATTGTAACTAATTGTTTCCTGATCTTCCTTGTATTTGAGACTGTTACCAGATATACTATATAAGTAAAATAGTCTCTTTTGAAAGGAGCCGGACGATATGAAGAAGAATTCATGGAAGACGCTTCTGTCCGTTTTGCTGCTGCTCGCGATGCTCGTGAGCATGCTGCCCTTCGCCGCTTTCGCGGAGGACGGCCAGACAGCGGCCGCGCAGACTGAGGAGCCGGCCAAGACAGAGGATGTTCCCAAGGTCGAGGAAAAGACCGGGGACACTCCCAAGGCTGACGGTAAGACCGACGCGACCAAGACAGATGAGAAGTCCGGAGACACCGTCAAGGACGAATCCAAGGATGCGTCTAAAGGTGAACCCGGAGACGAGGCCAAGGACGCGCCCATAGGCGATACTGAGACCCCCCCCATGGGCGAGGCTGAGGACACGAATGCACAGATCGCGGCCCTCGAGGCAGAGACCGAGGTAGAGGTGCAGTCTGACGAGCAGTTCACGGTTACATATAAAGCGAACTATAAAGCTGACTATACAGGCGGAACTGTCCCCGAAGATATCATCGATACCGTCACCATTGGCGAGACGCACACTGTGCGCAGCAGCGTAACATTCCATGCGCCTAACGGCTGGCTCTTTGTCACGTGGAACACCGCGGCAGACGGCAGCGGCACTAATATTGCACCGAATACAACGCTTACAGAAAACACGACCCTCTACGCCCAGTGGGAACCGACTCCTAAAACCCCTTACTGGGCGGGTCTGACCATAAGCATGTCCGTTGCCCCTGCCAACCCGAAGCTCAACGAACCGTTCACATATACTGTGACCGTTACAAACGGCACCGGCTTTGATTTGAGGAACGTGATTGTCGAAGATACTCTGCCCGCGAATGTTTCTGCTGAGCCCGGAACATCTGATGATTGGACTTTTGCTTTATCTAGAAATCCTTCCGTTAAAGGTGTTTCTTTCAACGATACGCTCACGGCAGGTTCAGAAGCTTCCTTTAATATTACGGCAAAGTTCGAAACCGGCAGTGTTACTACCGCTATTAACACCGCGAAAATAGTCTCCGCAGATTACGAAAATTCAGGACTTGTTGGTTCTCCCACTGCCAGCGCAACAGCGACCTTATCGGGAATCGACTGGTCGAAGCTCACGATCGAAAAGAAGGTCGACAAGGACACAGCACTTCCCGGCGAGACGCTTAACTATACCATAACGGTCACCAATAACACAGGCTGCGATTTGTCATATATATGCGTTGAGGATACATTCCCATCGTGTATTCAGGGATTCTCCGGCACAGGCAGCAATGTTAAATGGAAATATACCACTCGCTCGGACAGCATAGAGGCCAAGCTTCAAGACGGTCTTAAAGCGGGCACCAACGCATTCTTTTCCGTGGAGGCGACACTGACCAGTAATGCTTCCGGAACCGCTGTGAACACAGCACAAATTACCGAAGCAAAAAGCGAGCACTACACTATGCCCAGCGGTGCCGGCAACAGCGCGACGGCTACGACAAGCATAGAACGCGCTCCGGGCTCGGACTTGCCGGGGCTTACCATCAGCGTGACCCCTAACACGTCCATTGCGGATATCAATCAGGAATTTACTTATACCGTAGAGATTACCAATAACACCGGAAAACATTTGAAGATAGTACGCGTCAGCAACGGTTTGCCTACCGGTGTTGAAAGGCTTGGGAACCGCGCTGTTGAGGGCTCGTGGCATTTGAATACCAATTCGTCCACAGCCATTTTGTCAGCTAATCTTATCGGTGAGAAAGGACTTCCGGACGGCACTTCTGCCTCTTATAACGTAAACGCAAAATTCTCATACTATAAGACGGCTACAACTGCCACGAATAAAGCAGATATATACGAAGTAAGAATAGGCAATGATATCACTTCCGGAAACTTCGGCACAGCTTATGCTGAAGTATACTCATTGAAGAATCTCACCATAGAGAAGACCGTTGACAAGTCCACGGCAAATCCCGGTGATACGCTCACCTATACCGTAGAAGTCACCAACAACACTGATACCGATCTAGACGAGGTATACGTTGAAGATTTCCTGCCCGGTACGCTTGCATATACCGGCAGTACACTGGTCGACGGGGCGACCGGAACGCTCTCGCATGATTCGCAGCTCGGCACCGTGACCGCCAAGGTCACCGGCCTTAAGAAAGGCGCAGCCGCCAAATATACCGTAACGGCAAAGGTCAATGCCGATGCTTCCGGTGAAATCAACAGCCTTGCAAAAATTACCAAAGCAGTGCGCGGCACTGACACCGTCGATATCACCACCACCAAAGAAGCTTCCGCAAAGACGACTGTTTATACCCCCGTCCCGGTCAACGTCAAAGTCATCTTTAACGGGCTTAAAGACGTCTCTCAGGTTCCCGCAAATTATACGCTCGCCGGCGCGGACAGCAATATTTTCCCCAAGGGCGATCTCAAGGGAAACATCGCGCTCGGCACAGCAGTGAAAGACGCATCGGGGCAAATCTCCCGCACGTTCACCACCACAGCGGATGTGATCCTCGGTCAGGAATACTCCCTGAGCTTCACGCAGTCGGACTACGACATTCCCGGCTATATCTGCACACTGACAACGGAGACCGATCCGATCAAGGTCACTGCCCAAGACGCGATCGCCGGTATCAATGCTGAAATAACGCTCAGCTACGTCAAGGAAAATCTTTACACCTATCCGTCCCTGACGGTGCGCACCTACTTCAAGGGTCTGGCGAAGCTGCCCGACAGCTTCGGCTATAAGCTGAACTGCGTCAGCGCACCGGAGGATGCGATCGCCTTCCAAGGCCCGCTTGCTCTCACCCCAGGAACTGAGAACGGCGTACCGTACCTCGAGTTTTCCGCAAAGAATGTCACCCTCCAGGCCGGTACAGAGCTGACCTTCAGCTTCACCCAGTCGGGATATGACGTTCCCGGTTATCTCTGCGCGCTTGGAAGCAGCACTTTCAAATTCACGCTCCCCGTGCCAACGACCGACGTCCGTCAGCCCATCCTGCTGAAGATCGAGAACACATATACCCAGCCCGATTGGAGCAAGCTCACCATCACGAAGACCGCGGATAAGACCAGCGCGACTCCCGGCTCTGTCGTGAAGTACACCGTCACCGTGACGAACAACACCGGCGTCGACCTGAGCGATATCATCGTGGCAGATAAGCTCGATTCCAGACTACGCTATTCTGACAGCACAGGTGATTACAACACCGGAACCGGCACATGGACGGTCGCGAGCCTTGCAAACGGCAAGTCCGTGACCCTCACGCTGACCGTGAAGCTCAAGTATGCGCTCGCTGCCGGGACGGTGATAGAGAACACGGCCTCTGTCACCGAAGCTGCGGCAGCCGGTCTGATCTATGATCTCAGCGGCCAGAAGCTTAATGACAGCGTCTCCGTCACCGTGACGAGCGGCAAGGGCTCACCGAGAACCGACGATGATTCGAACCTCGGCCTGTGGATAGCCGTGATGGCGGCGTCCCTCGCATGCGCAGGCGCGGCGGCAGTTATCTATAAGAAGCGCCGTGGCTGAGTGAAAACCGAATAAAAGCAAAACATCCCCCGCCGTCAGCTGACGGCGGGGGTGTTGTTTTTGGTTTTTGCTTATTTGTACTTGTGGGCGTCCTGAAGCACCATTTCCTTGACCTTGAGCAGCCTGACCTTGGTGGAGTTCTCGTTCTCCTCAAGCTTCATGGAGATATATTTGATGTTCTCCTCAAGCTCGGGGATCATAACGTACTCCAAGGCGTTGACGCGGCGGCGGGTCTTTTCTATCTCCTCTGCGAGCAGCTGCATGGTCTTCTCGACCTGTGCCAGCTCCAGCATATCCTCGAACACCTTGGCCATCTTTTCCAGCGCGTCGTCCAACTCGCCGGAGGTCTGGGCAAAGCCGTAGGGATAAACCTCAGAGGGATCGTTATTCTTGGTATGGAAGCTGTACACCGGGACGTTGACGCTCATGATGTTCTTAAAATCCATGCCGAGCTCGACGCTCTGGCGCGGATAGAGCAGCGCCTGCTCCAGCATTTCGGGGGACATGATGGAGCTTGCGACCTGAAGGGACGCAAAGGCTCCGGTCAGCCCCTCCTCGACGCGGGTACGCAGCTGCTTATTGAGCTTGACCACATCCATGAACTGGCGCATCAGCTCATCGCGCTTGTCCTTGAGCAGCTTATGGCCGCGGCGCGCGGTCTTGAGCCTGCCCTTGAGCTGGTTGAGCACCATTCTGGTCGGGGTTATCGTCTTACCTGCCAAAAAGTATCACCTCCGTAAATCAGTTAATTTGTGTTATATGGGGTCTTACTTTTTGGGCATGTACTTGTCGATCATCTCGGGCTTGACACGCTTGAGTTCACGGCGCGGCAGCAGGCTCAGCAGCTCCCAGCCGAGGTCGAGGGTCTCCTCGATGCTGCGGTTGGTGGTGTTGCCCTGGCTGACATAGCGCTTTTCAAACTCATCGGCAAACTTTGCGAAGAGCTTATCGTCGTCCGACAGAGCGGCTTCGCCGAGTATGGTCATAAGCTCCTTGGCGTCCTTGCCGCGGGAGTACGCGGCGAAGAGCTGGTTCATCGTGCCGGCGTGATCCTCACGGGTCTTGCCGACGCCGATGCCCTTATCCTTCAGACGGCTCAGGGACGGCAGAACGTCGACCGGGGGCACGATGCCCTTGCGGTGCAGCTCACGGCTGAGGATGATCTGCCCCTCGGTGATGTAGCCGGTAAGGTCGGGGATGGGGTGGGTCTTGTCGTCCTCGGGCATGGTGAGGATCGGGATCATGGTGATCGAGCCCTTCTTGCCCTGACGGCGGCCTGCGCGCTCATACATGGTGGCAAGGTCGGTGTACAGGTAGCCGGGGTAGCCGCGGCGGCCGGGGACTTCCTTCTTCGCCGCGGAGACCTCACGCAGAGCCTCGGCGTAGTTGGTGATGTCGGTGAGGATGACGAGCACCTGCATGTCCTTCTCGAAGGCGAGATATTCAGCCGCGGTCAGCGCCATACGCGGAGTGGCGATACGCTCGACGGCAGGGTCGTTCGCGAGATTCGAGAAAACGACGGTACGGTCGATAGCGCCGGTGCGGCGGAAGTCCTCGATGAAGTACTCGGACTCTTCAAAGGTGATGCCTATTGCGGCGAAGACGACAGCGAAGGTCTCGTTATCGCCAAGAACCTTTGCCTGACGCGCGATCTGCGCGGCGAGAGCCGCATGCGGCAGACCGGAGCCGGAGAATATCGGCAGCTTCTGGCCGCGGACGAGGGTGTTCAGACCGTCGATCGTGGAGACACCGGTCTGGATAAACTCTGCGGGGTAGGCACGGGATGCCGGGTTCATCGGCAGGCCGTTTATGTCCATGTGCGCCTCGGCAAGAATGGCGGGGCCGCCGTCGATGGGCTGACCCATGCCGTTGAAGACACGGCCAAGCATGTCCTCGCTGACGGCGAGCTGCTGCGGATGACCGAGGAAGCGAACCTTGGTCTCGGCAAGGTTGATACCCTGCGCGGACTCGAACAGCTGCACAACAGCCTTGTTGCCCTCGACCTCGAGGACCTTGCAGCGGCGGACTTCGCCGTTGGGAAGCTCGAGCTCGCCAAGCTCGTCATAGGTGACGCCTTCAACGCCGTCGACCACCATCAGTGGGCTGGCGATCTCTCTTATAGTCTTATATTCTTTGATCATGCTTCCTCACCTCCGGCAACAACTGCGTCTATCTCAGCCTTCATTTCGGCCGCGATCGCCGCGTAATCCTCCTCAAAGGTATCCTGGTTGGCCATCTTTGCACGGCCTATCTTCTCGCGCGCGGCGATGACAAACAGGCTGTTCATGTCAGCGCCGAGCGTCAGCGCATTGCGGCAGAGAGTATCATAGCTGAGGATCATATCCAGCAGGCGGAACTGCTTTGCGTAGGAGGAGTAAGCGTCCTCGTCGACGAAGGCGTTCTGCTGGAGGAAGTCCTCGCGGATCATCTTCGCGGTCTCCATGGTGAGACGGTCAGCCGGGGACAGGGCGTCCTGTCCGACGAGGCGGACGATCTCCTGAAGCTCGCTCTCCTCCTGAAGGATGTGCATGGCCTTCTCGCGGTTCTGCATGTAGGCCTCGCCGAACTGCTCGGTGTACCACGGGCGGAGAGTGTCAACATACAGGGAGTAGGAGGTCAGCCAGTTGATGGCGGGGAAGTGTCTTGCATAGGCAAGGCTGGAGTCGAGCGCCCAGAAGACCTTGACTATACGCATGGTCGCCTGAGAGACAGGCTCGGAAATATCGCCGCCCGGAGGTGAAACAGCGCCGATAGCGGTGACGGAGCCCTGACGCTCGTCCGCGCCCATGCACTCGACGACACCGGCGCGCTCATAGAACTGAGCCAGACGGGAGGCGAGGTAGGCGGGATAGCCTTCTTCACCGGGCATTTCTTCGAGACGGCCGGACATTTCACGCAGAGCCTCTGCCCAGCGGGAGGTTGAGTCAGCCAGAACGGCGACGTCATAGCCCATGTCACGGAAATACTCGGCGATGGTGATACCGGTGTAGATAGAGGCTTCACGCGCAGCAACGGGCATATCGGAGGTGTTCGCGATAAGCACGGTACGCTTCATCAGCGGTTCGCCGTTGCGCGGGTCTTTCAGCTCGGGGAACTCCATAAGAACGTCGGTCATCTCGTTGCCGCGCTCGCCGCAGCCGATGTAGACGACGATGTCCACGTCAGACCACTTCGCGAGCTGGTGCTGCACGACGGTCTTGCCGGAACCGAAGGGGCCGGGGACGGCAGCCGTGCCGCCCTTGGCGATCGGGAAGAGCTTATCGATGATACGCTGTCCGGAGTTCATGGGACGGCTGGGGACGTACTTCTTCTCATAGGGTCTCGCGATACGGACAGGCCAGCGCTGGATCATGTTGAGCTTGTGCTCTGCGCCCTTCGCGTCCTTCACGACGGCGACGGTCTGCTCGACGGTGAACTCGCCGCTCTCGATGCTGACGACCTCGCCGGCGATGCCGTTCGGGACCATGATCTTATGCAGGATCGCGCTCGTCTCCTGGACAGTGCCGAGCACGTCGCCCGCGCGCACCTTATCGCCGGGCTTTGCGACGGGGACGAACTCCCACTTCTTCTCGCGGTTGAGCGCGGGAACGTCGATGCCTCTTGCGATGCAGTCGCCGGAGAGCTTGCGCATCTCGGGCAGGGGGCGCTGGATACCGTCATAGATATTGTCCAGCATGCCGGGTCCAAGCTCGACGGACAGCGGCATACCGGTGGTGATGACCTCGGCGCCGGGGCCGAGTCCGGAGGTCTCTTCATAGACCTGGATGGAGGCCTTGTCGCCGGTCATGTTAAGGATCTCGCCTATCAGGTGCTGAGAGCCGACACGCACAACGTCGGAGACGTTGGCGTCCGCCAGACCCTCGGCCACAACAAGCGGTCCGGAAACCTTTGTTATAGTTCCGCTCATTTACATGTTCCTTTCCAAACCGCGCAGCTTGCTGCCGCGGCTTTCGGATTGATATGGGGAGGATCAGTCTCCCAGAATATTCGTGCCGACGGCACGCTCGACCGCCGCTCTCAGAGCCGACTGGCCGAGGCCTATGGAACCCTCGCGGCCGGGGATCAGGATGATCGCCGGGGTGGGGCTGTCCTTAAATTTGTCTATCTCCGCCTGGATCTGCGCGGCGAAGTTTTCCTCAATGTAGATGATGGCGTAATCGTCGTTCTCGCGGGTGAGGCTCTTGAGGATCCTGCCTGCTTCCGCGCCGTCCGCCGCGGGGTATGTCTCAAGGCCGAGAGCCTTGAAGCCCATGACGGTGTCTCTGCCGCCGATGACAGCTATTTTATACATACAGATCACGCAGCCTTTCCCGGATGGTCTGCGAGGGGACGCCCGCAAGCCGACCCGTGAGGATCATTCTGATCGCGGTTATCTCGCCCTCGACCGCCGCCATATAGGCGACTGGCACCTCGCAGCCGTAGCTGATGAGGCGCGCGCCCTTGAGGTAGTCGTTCACGGCGTTGTCGCAGGCAAGCTCGAAGGCCGTCATGCTGCCGCCGGAGAGCGCCTCACCGCCGAGAACGGCGGCCTTCTCAAGCGCGCTGTGGGCATAGAGAGCAGCAAGGCTGTCCTTATCCGTGGCGTTCGCGACGCGCTCCGCGCCGACGTTGCCGTCCGGTATGAGCACCTCGCGCAGGAAGTCCTGCCCCTTGCCCATGCGCAGGGTGCGCACGGCGCTGCGGAGGTTCGCGCTGTCAATGAGGATGGCGGCGTAGCCGCGCAGGAACGGGCTGTCCACCTTGTCGACAGCGGCGCGAAGCTCGGTGAAGTATGCCTTGTCGAGCACGAAGTCGGCAAGCTGGGGATTCGCGGTGCGGGCAAGAGTCGCCTTGGCTTCCTCCATGGCGTTTGCCAGCGTCTCCGGCAGCATGATGCGCTTCTCTTCATTGTACAGCTCAAGCAGCTTCAGCCCCGGGATGCGCCCGGAATCGCTGAGCAGATGCTTTGCGTCCTGACCCATCGCCTCGCCCTTGATGATGGCCTTGGCGTTGTGGTAATCGTACTTGAGCTTGAAGATATCCGTAAGCGCGCTGTCGGGCGCCATTTTACCCAGCTCCTCGAAAATTGCCGAGCGGTGCTCCGCCAGAGTCTCCTCAATTTCGCCCGCGCTCATTGCCGACATGTCGGGGTACCCGCAGTCGGTCAGGAGCTTTGCGGCGTCCTCAAAGGCGGCGGCATCCAGCATACGCTCCGCCTTCTCATTGCTCAGGAGCCGCGGCTCCCGCGCGCGAAGCATTGCGGAGGTGCAGAGATACGCTTCTTTTTTATTTGACAATTTTTTCCCTCCCTGTTTCGGGATTTACGGCCGGGCCGTTATTCAAAGAGAACTCCGGCAAGCTGTGCGGACATATCGCCGCGGCACAGCTCCACCAGAAGCTCGACGGTGCAGTTGGCCTCGATGCTTCCGCGGCGGAGGATGAGCCCGCCCCTGAAGTCGCCGGTATCGTCGGAAAGCGTGAGCTTGCCGCCGGGGAGAAGGGCGTTGGCAGCCTTGACGACCGCCGCGCCTATCTCAGCCTTATCGCGCGCGTTGAGCACGATCTCTTCATCGCCGGTGGAGGAGGCCTGAGAGGCAAGCTTTGCAAGCAGAGCAATGTACTTCTCCTGCGGCAGCGCGATAAGCTCTTCCACGGCCTTGTCAAAGCCCGCGGAGACCATCTCCTGCTTGAGAGCGAGGATGGCTTTCCTGCTCTCCATGCGGGTCAGGCGCTCTACGCTGTCAAGCTTGTCCTGATTCGACTTGACGCCGAGGCGGATCTTCTCGGCGTAAGCGTCCTTTGCCTTTATCTCATAGTCCCGGCGGATCTCTGCGCACTGCTGCTCTGCCTGAGCCAGTATCGCATCGGCCTGTGCCTTGGCGTCAGCCTGGATATGTGCGATTATCTTTTCAGTGCCTTTCATAGTATGTCCTGCCTTTTTGAATTTTTAAGAGCGATCCCCATCAGATGGAGAGGAGCATCATCATGGATGCAAGCAGGGACAGAATGGCGTAGAACTCGACGGTGATGCAGAGGATCATGCCCTTTGCCCAGTGGTCGGGGTTCTTTGCGAGCAGGCTGACGGAAGCGGCAGCGACCTTGCCCTGTGCCTTAGCGGTGACGAGACCGCCGATACCGATGGGCATGCAGGCTGCGAAGTAGCGGCAGCCGTCGATGAAGCTCAGGTCGGCGCCGGTGCCGTTGAGCAGACCCATCTGCATAATGGCGACGAAGAAGACGACCAGACCGTAGAGACCCTGGGTGCCGGGGATGACCTGAAGGATCATGACTTTACCGAACTTGGAAGGATCCTCGGTGACGAGACCTGCGCCCGCTTCACCGGCGATGCCGGTACCGAGACCGGAGCCTGCGCCTGCAAGGCATGCAGCCAGACCTGCGCCGAGAAGACCTATTGCCAGACCGGAATGTGCAAACAGAAATTCCATTTTTATTTTCCTCCTAAATTTATTCTGCTACGTTGTAGTATTTCGTTTTTACCGTAAGCGGATCGAATGGGCGGCCGCCGTCCTCATAGAACTTGCCGAAGTACTCCAGGCACTGGAGACGCAGGTCGTGGACATAGCAGCCGAGAAGGTTCAGCGCGAAGTTCAGGCCGTGACCGATGATGAAGATCGGTATGAAGAGCCAGAAGCTGTTGGCGATAGCGCCGATGGTGTTGAACACCGTCGCGATGACGGAGCCGGCGAGCATCAGAGCCATGATACGGGTATAGGACAGGATATCGCCGAACCAGCCGGTGGCGGTATTGTAAAGAGTCCCGAACAGGCTGCCGAGCTTGCCGAAGATGCCCTTGGAGCCGCGTGAGCCGCCGTAGAAGATCATCACTGCGCCGATGATGAGCACGACCGGGACACCGGAGACATTGCCGATCTTCAGCACGTAGAGGATGATACCGGCGAGCGTGACCCACAGAGAGCCCTCTTCCCAGATCGCGTCGGCTATCTGGCCGTGCTTTATCTTCTTGATAAAGCTGATGGCAAGACCCGTGTTGAGGTGGATAAGGCCGAGCGCCATCGAGCCGACAAGGACATAGACGGTATCGTTGAGCGGGGTGAAGAGACTCGGAAGCTCGCCCCAGCCCTCGGGCTCGCCGAGGATGCCGCCGATCTTCACGAGCGCGTCACCGAAGAAGCCGCCGGTTATCGCGCCCATTATAAAGGTCGCGATGCCGCAGTAGAGCAGCAGCTGGCAGAACGACAGCGAGCCTGCCCTCGGCTTCATCTTCTTCATTGCTATCACCGCCGCGAGGATCATTATGATGCCGTAGCCCATATCCGCCATCATGAGTCCGTAGAACAGGATGAAAAACGGAGCCATGAGCGGGTTCGGGTCCAGACTGCCGTAGGCCGGCAGGCTGTACATGTTCGTCACCATATTGAGCGCGTTGGTGATCTTATTATTCTTGAGCTTTACAGGGACATTGGGGTACTCGTCCTCCTCGGGGACGAGCGCTTCCCAAGCGCAGCCGAAGCGCTCGAACACTTCATTGAGCTCCGCTTCGCGCTCCTCGGGGTACCAGCCCTCCATGATAACGGCGCTGTCCGTGCCGTAGAGCTTGTCCCCGGCCTCGGCCAGAGATATCTGCACGCTCACGCGGTCTGCCGCAAGTTTCAGCTCGTCGCGCCTGACGGCTTCGTCGACGATATACTGCAGGCAGTCCACCTTTTCCCTTTCGAGGGATCTGAGCGTGTTGCGTGCTTCGATAGTGCTCTCCTTAGCTGTGCCGTTCACACCGGTGAAGGACGCCGCGCTGAAGCCGAAGCCGCGCAGGCATTCCTGCATTTCGGCAAGCTTTTCGCGCATGCACACGAATACGACGTAGTGCTCCTTCTTCTCCTCATGCACACAGAAGAGCTCGCTCTCGGCGTCTATCTGTTCGAGCGCCGCTTCTACCTGACCCAGCTCCGTGCGGGCGGGTATGGTGCCGAGCAGCACCGCGCAGCGTTCCGTGCCCTCGGTACCGAGCGGCAGGTCGAGATCGAGCCACGGCTGGAGCGACTGGATGACGCCGCGCTGGCGGCTCTCCTCGGCGCTGATGCGCTTGATGCGCGCGTCGTAGCTCTCGATGCCTTCGGCGACCTTGAGCGCACCGGCAAGGCCGGTATCGTCCAGCAGGACGCAGTCGTCAAGCTCCGGCTTTGCGGAGAGAAGCTTGCCCTTCTTCGGGGCATAATGATCCAGCAGGTCAATGGCATGCGTCAGCGTTGTGTGCCGGCTCTTGAGAGATGCGACGTCGCTGCTCTCCCGATGTACCAGCGCTTCGATATCCGTGCCGTGAAGCTCGCCCTCAAGCTCAGAAATTTCCACGCAGCCATGCCTGATAAGCTCCCGCAGGAGTTCTTCCTTATTGGAACGGACAGCAATAAGGCGGAGCTTTTTCATTTTTAGAATGGCCATCTCAGCTGTTCACTATCCTTTCCACAACAAGAGCTGCTGCCTGCTCCAGCCGCCCTTCGGCTCTGGCGCGCAGCGCTGCTTTCTGATTTTCCAGCTCACCGGAAAGGCCCTTGGCCTGAGCCCTTGCCTTCTCGCTGACCTGGCGGCTGAGCTCCTTGAGCTCCTCCTCGGCTTTTGCGCAGGCGGCATCGATCGCAAGCTTGCCCGCGGTATCCGCGTCAGCCAGCATCTGCTTCGCCTTGCTCTCGGCTTCGGCTACCGTGACCTTGGCCTGAGCTTCCGCCTGAGCAATATTGCTTACTGCTTCAAATGACATTGGCACACCCCCTCTTTATCCCGCAATGCGTTATTAAAAAAGCTGTCTTTATGATACCTTAACGCGCATATAGATTCAAGCAAAACTTACCTTTTTACTTTGTCAAAATTGACGCACACGGTCAAAAACTTACAGACTCCGCGTATTTGTATATAAAGCTGCTACAGTATTGTATTATATTGACAGAATCTTGTCAAACGCGAATCTGCACAAATGAAAAAGTCGGATGTGTCATGGTTTCGTCAATGTATACAATGCTGTGAGAGCTGCCCAAAAGCAAACGACCGCGGCTGCGGAGATAGCTCCGCATAGCCGCGGCTGTTAAAATAACGCTAAGGTTTATACGCCCTCAAGCTGTATTCTGCACTGCCGTCCGTCGGAGCCGTCGGCGTAGATGCGCAGGCTCTCGCCCTTGCTGCCGGTGCAGTCAAATTCGTAGCAGGCCATATATTCCCCGCCGGGGCGCTGCACGATCACCTTGCGGCTGCCGATCACGCTCACATTATCGGGCAGGCTGCCGCGCGCTGTCTCCTCGTCGCAGCTCCAATCGAGTTTAGGCACATCGTCCGAATAGCGCGTCGCGTCATAGGAATATATGCTGCCGTCGTCGAGCGCGACGGAGACGCTGATATAGTCGTCGACGCGCAGCGCACCGTCCTGCACGGGGACAAAGCGGAACGAGGCGACACTCCCGTTCCCGCCGCGCTCGCTGAGGCTCAGGCTGTCATAGCCGCGCGCTTTCAGAAAGTCCTGCGCGATCTCCTCGGCCTGCTCCGCGCTGATGCTCCCGGAGCCTACGAGCCGCGACTGTGACAGAGATTCAAGTCCGCGCGAGCTGACGCACAGGAGCACGTTTCCCGCGCTGTAGCAGCGGCGGCCGTCCTCGCCCTCGTAGCCGTATTCGTCCTTGAGTTCGCGCGGCTCCATGCCAACGGCCTCGGCGGCGAGCGCCCGCGCCTGCTTCTCACTCAGCTTTCCGCGCTCCTTCTCCGGGCGGGTGCTGTACTGCCCGTCATATTGAAAATCCTCGGGCGCGGTGAAGTCCGCCTCGTAGCCCAGAAGCTCGGCGCTGAGCTTTCCCGTGTCCTCGATGCCGATGTTCTGAAGCTGCTCCTCGCGGCTGTCCATGATGAGCTCCCCGGAGTTTACGCGCCCCTGCATATCGCGCAGGCGGGCGGAGAACTCCGCAGCGGTATCGGACATGGCCTTGAGCTGCTGCTTCTGCTCACCGCTGAGATCGTCGCCGCTCTGCGCGCCGAGGCTTTTTGCGTAGTCCCCCGCGCGGTTGAGGAAGCCCGAGAGCTGCTCGAGCTCCTGCGTCGAAAACGGCAGCGCCGAGAGCGCAGCCTCGGCGGCCAGCGCGTTGGCATAGGCCTGAGTACAGACGCTGCGCCCCAAGGTCGCGTCAGTGACGTATAGGCTCTTTTTAAGCGAGCGGCTCAGTCCATCGACCGCGGAGACGGTCGTCTCAAACGCGCCGGACGAGCTGTAGAGCGCGGTAAGCCGGTAGTCGGCAAGCTTTGAGTACAGCACTGCCGAGAGCACGCTGAGCGTCACAAGCGCCGCGGCGGTATATATAATGATAAGCTGTTTTGCTTTTGCGGACATAAAAACACCCCTTTGACGCTTATTAGTATCACCGTCAAAGGGGCAGATTATTATTGATTATCCGAGCTTTTCAAGCGCCGTGTTCAAACGGCGGAGAGTCTCGTCCTTTCCGAGAATGCGGCATATCTCGACCGCGCCGCCGGGAGTGACTGCCTTGCCCGCGGCCGCGATGCGCACAGGCCACATGACCTTTGCGTTCTTCGCCTCCATCGCCTCGGCAAGTCCGACCATCGCACCCATGATATGCTCATCGTCCCACGCGGGCAGCGCCTCAAATATTGGAATGATCTTTTGGAGCACGTCCCTGGAGCTGTCCTTATCGGATTTGGACTTCTTGTGGACGAAGAGCTCGGTATCGTACTCGGGCAGCTCGTCAAAGAAGTCGACCTTCTCCGGAATATCGGTCAGCACCTCGGTACGCTGCTGGAGAAGCGCGGCGATGGCCGCGGCGTCATACGCGGGGTTCTTCACGCTCCGGCGGATATACGGCTCCGCCGCCTTGGCAAAGTCCTCGGGGCTCATGGCGCGGATATACTCGCTGTTGAAGTAGCGCAGCTTGTCAATGTCAAAGATCGCGGGGGACTTGGAGATACCGGCAAGGTCAAAGATATCGATAAGCTCGTCCATGCTGAATATCTCCTGCTCGCCGCGCGGGCTCCAGCCGAGGAGCGTGACATAGTTTATAACGGCGTCGGTCAGGTAGCCCTGGGCGATAAGATCCTCGTAGGACGGGTCGCCGTGGCGCTTGGACATCTTGTTGTGCGCGTCGCGCATGACGGGCGAGCAGTGGACATACTTCGGGATGTCCCAGCCGAAGCCCTCGTACAGCAGGTTGTACTTCGGGGCGGAGGAGAGATACTCGCTGCCGCGCACGACGTGGGTTATGCCCATGAGGTGGTCGTCAACGACATTTGCGAAGTTGTAGGTCGGCAGTCCGTCGCGCTTCAGGAGCACCTGATCATCAAGGCTCGCGTTCTCGACGGTTATGTCGCCGAAGGTCTCGTCATGGAAGGTGGTCGTCCCATCGTGCGGGATGAGCTGGCGGATGACATAGGGTCTGCCCTCGGCGGCGAGACGGTCGGACTCCTCGCGGCTCATGCAGCGGCAGGGATCGTCCCCGCGGTCAAATTCGCCGGTGTCCTCCTCGGAGGCCGTCTTCTCGCAGAAGCAGCGGTAGGCATGGCCGCGCTCCATGAGCAGCTCCGCGTACTCCTTATAAAGACCGCGGCGCTCGGTCTGCACATAGGGGCCGACGGGGCCGCCGACGTCCGGGCCTTCGTCATGCTCGAGATGGCACTGCTCCATCGTCCTGTATATAACGTCAACAGCGCCCTCGACGAGACGCCCCTGATCCGTGTCCTCAATGCGGAGAATGAACTTGCCCTTATTGTGGCGGGCAATGAGATAGGTATAGAGCGCGGTACGGAGATTGCCGACGTGCATGTACCCCGTGGGAGACGGGGCGAACCGCGTGCGTACCTCGCCCGTGGGTATGCGCTTTTCCATATCCTCAAACCACTTCATGTCTTTCATTTTGTGCCTCCTGCGCCAAAATATATTCAGCTTACTTTTCTTATATTATTTTGCAAATTGGCAGTTGTCAAGACAAACTTATTTTGATACAATGTATAGACGCTCATACTGGGCTTTTTCTGAGCCTCCGCCGGCCGTTCCGGAGACAGCGCCGCCGCGGCGCGATAAATATGGACGGCAGAATGGGAGATTATTGTGGATAACAACACTGCTGAAAAGAAAACTATGCTCTCGGGCATCCAGCCCTCCGGTGACCTGCACCTCGGCAACTACCTCGGCGCGGTCAAGAACTGGGCGGAGCTCGCTGACGAGTTTAACTGCTATTATTTCATGGCCGACCTGCACAGCCTGACCGTGCGCCAGAACCCCGCAGAGCTGCGCCGCCGCTCTGTCACGCAGCTTGCGCAGTACATCGCCTGCGGCCTTGACCCGGAGAAGAACACCCTGTTCATCCAGAGCCATGTTCACGAGCACGCGGAGCTCGGCTGGATCCTCAACTGCTATACGATGTTCGGCGAGCTGAGCCGCATGACCCAGTTCAAGGACAAGTGCGCGAAGAACGCCGATAACATCAACGGCGGCCTCTTCACCTACCCCTCGCTCATGGCGGCGGATATCCTGCTCTACCAGCCGGACTATGTCCCCGTCGGCGAGGATCAGAAGCAGCACTGCGAGCTGACGCGCGATGTCGCCATACGCTTCAACAATATCTACGGCGAGACCTTCAAGGTACCCGAGCCCTATATCCCAAAGGTGGGCGCGAGGATCATGAGCCTCGGCGTGCCGACCTCGAAGATGAGCAAGTCCGATCCTCAGGGCTGCGTGTTCGTCATGGACAAGCCCGAGGACATCGCCCGCAAGTTCAAGCGCGCCGTGACCGATTCCGATACCGAGCACTGTGTGCATTACGATCTTCAGAACAAGCCCGGCGTCTCCAACCTTATGAGCATCTACTCCTCCGTCACCGGCAAGACCTTTGACGAGATAGAGCGCGAGTTTGACGGTCAGGGCTACGGCGCTTTCAAGCCCGCGGTCGGCGAGGCCGTCATCGAGGCGCTTCGCCCCATTCGTGAGGAGGCTGAGCGTATGATCGCCGACAAGGCGTACCTCAAGGACGTCTACACCGAGGGCGCGCGCAGAGCGAGCTATGTCGCTTCCAAGACCCTGCGTAAGGTATATAAGCGCGTCGGTCTTGTCGAGAAGCCTTTCTGAGATAATAAAACGAACTGGAGATAAATTTTAATGTTTCCTGGTCTTGCTGATTGGATAAAGATGCTGCTGGCATTCGCCGTGTCGCTGCTGGTCGCATATGTCATGACGCCGCCGGTCAAGCGCTTTGCCGAAAAGGTCGGCGCGATCGACGTGCCGAAGGACAACCGCCGCGTACACGACCATCCCATCCCCCGCATGGGCGGGCTTGCGATATTCATCGGCTTTGTGCTCTCGCTGATATTCTTCGTGCCGATGTCAACAAAGGTGCTGGGACTTCTTGTCGGTTCGGTCATCATCGCGGTCATGGGCGGCGTTGACGATATCGTCAGTCTCAACCCCTGGGTAAAGCTCGCCGGGCAGATAGTCGCAGCGCTTGTCGCGATCCGCTGCGGGCTCGTGTTCGACGTTATTTCGAACCCGAATATTTTCGCTGAGGAAACCTATATCGAGATAGGGTGGCTGTCCATCCCGCTGACGATGCTGTGGATCGTCGGCTGCACGAATGCTGTCAATCTAATTGACGGGCTTGACGGACTTGCCGTCGGCGTGTCGGCGATAAGCTCGATGACGATGCTCATCGTGTCGCTGTTCGTCTCGGAGCCGGTGGTATCCATCATCCTCGCCGCGCTCACCGGCGCGTGCCTCGGCTTCATGCCGTATAACCTCAACCCCGCCAAGATATTCATGGGCGATGTCGGCTCGCAGCTTCTGGGCTTCGTGCTGTCGACGGCGTCGATAATGGGTCTATTCAAGCTGCACGCGATCATCACTTTCTTTGTGCCGCTGCTTGCGCTGGCGCTGCCGCTGGCCGACACGATCTTTGCTTTCTTCCGCAGGATACTGCATGGGCAGAGCCCGTTCAAGGCTGACAAGGGGCACTTCCACCACCGGCTGCTTGCAATGGGGCTCAACCAGAAGCAGGTCGTTGCGGTGCTGTACGGTATCTCGGCGGTGCTGGGATTGCTGGCCGTGCTCATGGCCGGGGACAGCATGGCGGTAAAGATAATATGTCTCGTCGCGGCGTTTATCATTTCGCTCGGTATCTGGCTCAAGGTGTTCAAGAACAATCCCAATCTGCGCGAGCACCACGCCGAAGAGCATAAAGCCGAAACGCCGGCTGAAAGCAATACTACGCCGCAGGAAAAAGCAGAATAATAAGACGCGATCGGCTCCGCTTGAAAACAAGCGGAGCCGGTTTGATTTCGACAGTTATTTTATGACATGATCCTGCGAGCGCGCAGTCACACAATTGCCTGCGCGAGGTACACCGCCGCGGTTGACAGCGCTACGCTCAGCACGATATAGGTCAGAGCCGCGGCCGTGTGCTACTACTCAAACAGCGTCACCGTTTCCAGCGCAAAGGTCGAGAACGTGGTAAAGCCGCCGCATATACCTGCCTTGAGAAACAGCACCGCGCGTCCGTCAAGCCCGGTATGCTTTGCTGCGGCGCTTATGAGCCCTATGGCAAACGCCCCGACGACATTTATGATGAGCGTGTTCACCGGGAACACACTGCGCTCATTGAGCGGCAGCAGTGATATCCCGTACCGCGCCGCAGCGCCGACAAAGCCGCCCGCGCCGACGATCAGAAAATTCAGCATATCAATTCTCCGTAAAAGTAAGTATAAACGAAAAACGAGATGCGCAGAACGCATCTCGTTGTTTCTTTTCAATTAAGCCATCTCGTTGAGCTTGCTTGCCATTGCGGACTTCTTGTGTGCCGCATTGTTCTTGTGCAGCAGACCCTTGCCGGCCGCGCGGTCGACTGTCTTAACAGCAACTTTATAGGCACTGACGGCATTGTCACGGTTGCCCTCGGCAACAGCTGCGTCAAATTTTTTCATCATGGTCTTGAGCTCGGTCTTATCAGCGCGATTCTTCGCTCTGAGTTCCTTGGACTTAACGTCTCTCTTTGCAGAAGATTTAATGTTGGCCATGCTTCAATCGCCACCTCCTCCTATAAAATTGAGTCTACATCGACTCGCGTTTAGAGATTATATCAAAGAAAGCCTTGAAAAGCAAGAGGTTTTTCAAAATTTCTCAGCATTTTTCGCATATTTTTTGCCGCGCTCATCTATTGTGGAATTTCTGGGGAAGAATATACAACATCTTGATTTTCACGGAGGTAATTATGGTAGCTGGATACAGGACAGACATGGCGGATGAGGCGCGCAGCTTGTGGAACCGGAGCGCGGGAGCAAACACGGAGCTTCCCGGCGTCATCGCGCGCGAGGAAAATTTGGGCGGACTGGCCGTGACCGCCGTCGAGATAACCGATGAGGCGGGCGCACACGCGCTCGGCAAGGCGCCGGGGAAATACTTCTCGCTTGACCTGCCAGTGCATTTTGACCGCGGGGCGGAAGAATTTGCATCTGCTGTCGGCACGCTCGCGGCGCTGATAAGCAGATGTATCCCCGAGGGAGCTGACAGCGTGCTCATCGCGGCGCTCGGAAACCCCGACATCACGCCCGACGCGCTCGGCTCTCTCGCGGCAGGTTCGATACTCGTGACGCGCCACCTCAAGAAAAGCGGAAGCCCGGGCTTTGAGGGCTTCTTTTCGCTCGCGCTCTGCCGCCCCGGCGTGCTCGGCACGTCCGGAATAGAGACGGCCTCTCAGGTGTCTGTCCTGTGCCGGGAGCTTGAGCCCTCATTCGTCATCGCCGTAGACGCACTGGCCGGCACGGATGCCGACAGGCTCGGCCGCGCTGTGCAGGTGTCCGACGCGGGGATATCCCCAGGCTCCGGTGTCGGCAATGACAGGCAGGAGCTGAGCCGCGGCAGCCTCGGCGTGCCGGTGGTATCGATAGGCATACCGACGGTGATAGACGCAGGGCTCTTCGGCGGCGATGCGCTCTCCGGAATGTTCGTCACGCCGCGCAGCATTGACTCGCTCGTCCGCTCCGGTGCGCGCGTGATCGGCTACGCGGTGAACATGGCCGTGCACCATCTCAGCATCGCTGACATCGACGCACTGGTGGGCTGAAATCCGAAAAGAGCCCGTCTTTTACAGACAGGCTCGTTTCGGGTAATTTTAAAAATTAAATTACACAGCGCGGGTGACCTTGCCGCTGCGCAGGCAGCGAGTGCAGACGTAAACATGCTTGGGGCTTCCGTCCACGATGGCCTTGACGCGCTTCACATTGGGCTTCCATGCACGGTTGGATCTTCTGTGGGAGTGGCTGACCTTGATACCAAAGGTAACGCCCTTATCACAAAATTCGCACTTTGCCATAGTTTGAAGCACCTCCTTGCTTGTGTTTCGCTGAATAGACAGCTTTTATATAATAACAGAACCGCCGGGCAATTGCAAGAACAAATTATGTAAATGCGCAAATTTCTTTTTTTAGCAAAAAGCAGAAACCGCCATTCGGCCAAGTGACGGTTTTTGACATATTGTCTTAAGCTTCCACTTTAAAGAGCTAACCGCTTGTCGCAGCGCTCTTTCTATATATTTTATAGCTTTATAGCCGCAGCCGGGATATATGTCAAGAACCGGCTGCGGCAAAATGTTTATATCCTACAAAACACAAAAGCTGTTGCCAAATACGCCGGAAACGATTAAAATATAATATGAGTAAAAGTATCTCTCAGGAGGCTGTGCACATGAAACGCAACGGCAATTATTCCGTAAAGCTGAAAACGATCGTGGAGACTCACGATCTTCACCCGCTGCACCTTTCAAAGGACTATGACTCCGCGCTGCTGACGACCGCCGATATAAACCGCCCGGCCATGCAGCTCACCGGCTTTTATAATTACTTCGACCCGAAGCGCTTACAGATCATGGGGCGCGTCGAGAGCACGTATCTTGACACGCTCACATCTGAAGAGCGCCGCGCCGCGTTTGAGCGCTTTATGCAGTACGATATAGCGGGCCTTGTCATCTGCCACAGCGTGCCGGCTTTCCCCGAGTGCATAGAGATGGCGGAGAAATATGACCGCAACGTGTTCATCACGCATGAGGACACATCGGAGCTTCAGGCCGACGTCATCACCTCCCTGCGCAAGCACCTTGCCCCTCGCCTTACGACGCACGGAGTGCTCGTCGAGGTCTACGGCGAGGGTCTGCTGCTCATCGGCGACAGCGGCATCGGCAAGAGCGAGACGGCGCTGGAGCTTATAAAGCGCGGCCACCGGCTCATCGCGGACGACGCTGTTGAGGTAAAGCGCATCAGCCGCGACACCCTCGTCGGCTGCGCACCGGAGCTCATACGCTACTATATGGAGCTGCGCGGCATAGGCGTTATAAACGTCCGGCACCTCTACGGCATGGGCGCTGTAAAACCGGAGACGAACATTGACCTCGTGGTCAGCATGGAACCTTGGGAGGACGGCAAGGCCTACGACCGCCTCGGCCTCACGAATGAGACGGCGAGCTTTCTCGGCGTGAGCCTGCCGCAGGTGACGATCCCCGTCCGTCCCGGCAGGAACCTTGCCGTTATCATGGAGCTTGCCGCGATGAACAACCGCCAGAAGAAAATGGGCTACAACGCCGCAGAGGCTCTGACCGCCGAGCATGACAGAGCGATCGACCTCGGACTACTATGATTGGAGAAGCATAAATGGAACAGCTTGAAATCGCCATTGCCGAAATAAAGGAGGCCATGCCCGGCCTTGAGCTTCGGGAGAACGAACCGATGAGCGAGCACTGCTCGTTCCGCATCGGCGGCCCCGCGAGAGTGCTCGCCATCCCGTCGGACGTATCGAGTCTTTCAAAGATATGCTGCCTGCTCAAAAAGCACAAGCTTGCCCCGTACATAATCGGCAACGGGACGAACATCCTTTTCCCTGACGAGGGCTTGAACGACCTCTTCATCATCAGCACCGCGAAGCTCGGCAAGCTGTTTATGATCGGCGAGGATGCGATCTACGCCGAGGCCGGCGTGTCGCTCGCGAAGCTTGCGGGCTTTGCGCAGCAGAACGGCCTTGAGGGGCTGGAGTTTGCCTCCGGCATCCCCGGCAGCGTCGGCGGCGGTGTGATCATGAATGCTGGCGCTTACGGCGGCGAGCTGAAGGACGCGGTCGAGAGCGTTGTGTTCTACTATCTGCCCGACCAGAGCCTCTACGAGATGCCGCATGACAACTGCGCCTTCGGCTATCGCACGAGCTTCTTCCAGAAAACTCCCGGCTGCGTAATCCTCTCCGCCGTGTTCCGCCTCAAGAAAGGCGACGGCGAGGCCATCGCCGCAAAGATGCGTGAGCTCAACCAGCGCCGCCGCGATAAGCAGCCGCTCGACCTGCCCTCCGCGGGCAGCGCCTTCAGGCGTCCCGAGAACGGCTACGCCGCCGCGCTCATCGATGAGGCGGGACTCAAGGGCTATACCATCGGCGGAGCGCAGGTGTCGGAAAAGCACGCGGGCTTTGTCGTGAACACCGGAAAGGCGACCTCGCACGATGTCTATGACCTGATGATGCACATAAGAAAGACCGTATACGAGAAGTCCGGTACGGTGCTCGTGCCGGAGATGATAATCCTGCCGCCGGATTACGCCCTGACGGATAACGGCCCCGAGGTCCCGCTCAACCGCGTGACCGGCGGGCTTGAGGCGGAGCTGAACGCCGCTGCGGCGCAGGAGACACCGGAGAGCTGAACGGGAGAGATAAATGGATTTTTTGATTATCACCGGACTGTCCGGGGCGGGCAAGAGCCGCGCCGCGGACGTGATGGAGGATCTGGACTACTACTGCGTGGACAATATGCCCGTCGCGCTCATGCCGCGCTTTGCGGAGCTCTGCATTGCCACCGGCGGACGCTATGAAAATGTTGCCCTCGTGACAGACGTGCGCGAGAAGAACGGCTTCGGTGAGCTGCTCAAGACAATCGACCAGCTCAAGGAGATGAACTGCAGCGTGCGCATCCTGTACATGGACGCGGATGTACGCACCATCGTGCGGCGCTATAAGGAATCGCGCCGCCCGCACCCGCTCGCCACGCGCGGCACCTCGATCGAGGACGCCGTACACAAGGAGATGGATCTGCTCGCGCCGATACGCGAGCGGGCGGACTTCATCGTCAACAGCTCGAATCTCACCCTCGGTATGCTCCAGAACAAGCTCTTCTCGCTCTTTGCCCCGAACGGGGAAAAGCGCGAGATTGACGTGACTGTCATGTCTTTCGGCTATAAACATGGCCTGCCGATGGAGGCAGACCTCGTGTTTGATGTGCGCTTTCTGCCGAACCCGTTCTATGTTGAAGACCTGCGCCCGCTCTGCGGCCTTGACCGGCCCGTGGCGGAGTTCGTGTTCAGCTACCAGCAGACGCGCACCTTTATGGAAAAGATAGAGGACATGCTCGACTTCCTGCTGCCGATGTACATTGAGGAGGGTAAGCTTTCGCTGACCGTCGCCATCGGCTGCACCGGCGGGCACCACAGGAGCGTAGCCATCGCCTCGGCGCTGACGGACTACCTCGTCGCTGACGGGATCCGCGCCGTCAACGTCAACCGCGATCTGGACAAGTAGGAGAGGCTGCCATGTCGTTTTCATCCCGCGCGAAGGCTGAGCTGTGTCAGGCGCGGCCCGACCGGAAATGCTGCGCCGTCGCCGAGAGCTACGGCGTGCTGCTCTACTGCAACACCTTTTCCGCAAACGAAATACGTGTGATCACCGCAAGCCCGGAGTTTGCTGCACGTCTGCCGAAGCTCTTCCGCAAGGCCTTCGGCGTGAGCTTCGACCGGCTCCCGCCCGAGGGAGCGGAGGGCAAGCGCACGCTCTCGATAACCGATGCGGATAAGCTCTCCGCGATTTTTGACGCTTTCGGAGCCGACCGCGGCGCAACGCTGTCGCACCATATAAACTTCGGCGTCATCGAAGAGGACTGCTGCCGCGCGTCGTTTATCCGCGGCGCGTTTTTAGCGGGCGGCAGCGTCACCGATCCGGAGAAGCGCTACCACCTCGAGCTTGCGACCTCGCACCGCAGCGTCAGCCGCGAGGCGTATTCGATCCTGCTGGACATGGGCTTCAGCCCGAAGGAGACGGAACGCGCCGGGAACAGCCTGCTCTACTTCAAGCAGGCCGACGCCATTGCCGACTTCTTCACGACGATCGGCGCAAGCGGCACAGCCATGGACATCATGACCGCAAAGGTCGAAAAGGAAATGCGCAACACCGTTACCCGGCAGATAAACTGCGACAGCCACAATGCCGACAAAACCGTCGCCGCCGCGCAGGAGCAGATGAACGCCATCCGCCGTATCGCGAAGGACTATGGGCTTGACGCGCTGCCTGAGCCGCTGAAGGACGCCGCGCTCCTGCGCATCGCAAACCCCGAGGCGAGCCTTGCAGACCTCGCTACTCTGAGCTATCCCCCGGTGACAAAGAGCTGCCTCAACCACCGTTTCAAAAAGATAATGGGCTTCAAGCCCGAGAAAGAATAAAATATGTCGTTCGTTCATCTTCATGTGCATAGCGAGTATTCCCTGCTCGACGGCGCCTGCCGCATCGAAAAGCTGGCGGAGCGTATAAAGGAGCTGGGGCAGGACGCCGTCGCGATCACCGATCACGGCGTAATGTACGGTGCCGTCAATTTCTACCGTGCCTGCAAGGCCGCGGGCGTAAAGCCGATCATCGGCTGCGAGGTCTATGTCGCGCCGCGCAACATGAGCGATAAGGAGCACGGCATTGACAATAACTATTCTCACCTGATCCTCCTGTGCAAGAATGAGACAGGCTACCGCAACCTCTGCTACCTCGTCTCCGCGGGCTTCACCGAGGGCTTTTACATTAAGCCGCGCATAGACTGGTCGATTCTGCACGAGCACGCCGAGGGGCTTATATGCCTGTCAGGCTGCCTTGCGGGGTACATTCCCCAGCGGCTCATCCGCGGTGACTATGAGGCCGCGAAGGCCAAGGCGCTGGAGCTGGAGGAGCTTTTCGGGAAGGATAATTTCTATCTTGAGATCCAGGATCACGGCATCGAGGATGAGCAGACCGCGGGGCGCGAACTTATCCGCCTGCACCGCGATACCGGCATCCCCCTTGTCGTGACAAACGACGCGCACTATATCGAGAAAAAGGACGCCTATTATCAGGACGTTCTCATGTGCATCCAGATGGGCAAGACCGTCGACGACCCTGGGCGCATGCGCTTCGAGTCGCAGGAGCTTTACCTCAAGAGCGAGGAGGAGATGCGCGCGCTGTACCCGGAGGTACCGGAGGCGGCGGACAACACCGTCGATATCGCCGCGCGCTGCAATTACGATTTCCAGTTCGGGCACTATTTCCTGCCGCGCTTCAAGCTCCCCGAGGGAGAGACCGACAGCTATGAGTACCTTAAAAAGCTGTGCGAAAAGGGCTTTGCCGAGCGCTTTGCCGACCGGCCCGAGGTACACTCCCAGCTTGAATATGAGCTCAATATCATCCACAGCATGGGCTTTGTGGATTATTTTCTGATCGTTTCGGACTTCATCGGCTATGCCAAGCGCAACGGCATCCCCGTCGGCCCCGGGCGCGGCAGCGCCGCGGGCAGCGTCGTGTCCTACTGCCTGCATATCACCGATGTCGACCCGATAAAATACAGCCTCTTCTTTGAGCGCTTCCTGAATCCTGAGCGCGTGTCCATGCCGGATATCGACGTGGACTTCTGCGTCAACCGCCGCGGCGAGGTCATCGACTATGTCCGCCGTCTCTACGGCAACGACCATGTTGCGCAGATCGTCACCTTCGGCACGATGGCCGCACGCAACGCCGTGCGCGATGTGGGGCGCGCTCTCTCCGTCAGCTATGCGGAGACGGACGCTGTCGCAAAGCAGGTGCCTTCCGGGCCGGGCGCGCTTAACATGACGCTTGACGAAGCGCTGCGCCTGTCAAAGCCGCTCAAGGAAATGTACGACAGTGACGAGACCCTGAAGCGGCTCATCGACGTTGCCAGAGCACTTGAGGGCATGCCGCGCCACGCCTCGACCCACGCGGCGGGCGTCGTGATTACCGAGAAGCCGGTGTACGAATATGTCCCGCTTGCGAAGAACGACGAATCCGTCGTGTGCCAGTACCAGATGACGACGCTTGAGGAGCTCGGCCTTCTCAAGATGGACTTCCTCGGCCTGCGCAACCTCACCGTGCTTGACGACGCGGTGCAGCTTGTGCGCCGCCGCGAACCGGGCTTCCGCATAGAGGACGCGCCCGAGGACGATAAGGCGACCTATGACATGCTCGCTGCCGGGCGCACCGTCGGCGTGTTCCAGCTTGAAAGCACGGGCATGACCGGCGTGTGTACCGGCCTCAAGCCAAAGAGCATTGAAGATATCACCGCTATAATCTCCCTCTACCGCCCCGGTCCGATGGACAGCATTCCGCGCTTCATCGAGTGCTCGGCGCACCCGGAGAAGATCACCTATAAGCATGAGCTGCTGCGCCCGATACTCGAGGTCACCTATGGCTGCATCGTGTATCAGGAGCAGGTCATTGAAATATTCCGCCGTCTCGGCGGCTTCTCGCTCGGGCAGGCGGACATGATCCGCCGCGCGATGTCGAAGAAAAAGCACAAGGTCATCGACGCCGAGCGCGTCGCTTTCGTCCGCGGCGATCCGAGCCGCAACATCCCCGGCGCTGTCGCAAACGGCGTGAGCGAGCAGGTCGCAAATAGCATCTATGACGAGATACTGGACTTTGCAAGCTACGCCTTCAACAAAGCCCATGCGGTGAGCTATGCCATCGTCGCCTACCGCACGGCCTATATGAAGCGGCACTACCCCGCCGAATACATGGCGGCGCTGCTGACGAGCGTGCTTGAAAACAGCGCGAAGATCGCCGAATACATCGCCGAGTGCCGCGACATGGGCATAAAGCTGCTGCCGCCCGACGTCAACGAATCCGGCGCGCACTTCACCGTCAGCGGCTCGAACATCCGCTACGGCCTTGTCGCCATCAAGGGCATGGGTTGGGGCGCGGTGGACGGCCTCGTCGCCGAGCGCGAGCGCGGCGGCCTGTTCCAGAGCTTTGAGGATTTCTGCCGCCGCATGAACGGGAGCGAGCTCAACCGCCGCGCCGTCGATAACCTCATAAAGGCCGGCGCGTTCGACTCCATGGGCTATAAGCGCCGCGCTCTCATCCAGGTCTCCGGTGCGATAATCGACAGCATCGCTCAGGCGCAGCGGGACAATATCTCCGGCCAGCTCGACCTGTTCGGGGACTTCACCGATAACGGCCAGAAAGCCCCGGCTGTGATAAAGATACCCGATATCGAGGAGTATTCCTCCCTTGAAAAGATGGCGCTCGAAAAGGAGACGACCGGGCTCTATCTCAGCGGCCACCCGATGGACGGCTACCGCGACGCCGTGCGCAGGATCGGCGCGGTCCCGCTCGGCACGCTGCTGGGCGACCTCGCCTCCGACGACGGTGAGCACCGCTTTGCCGACAACCAGCTTGTGACCGTCGCGGGCGTCGTCGCCTCCTCCAAGACGAGGACGACGCGCAACAACACCCTTATGAGCTATATCCAGCTCGAGGACGATACCGGCTCCATGGAGCTGATGGCCTTTCAGCGTGCGCTCGACTCCGGTGGGGCGTATATCAAGGACAATGCCGCCCTCGTCATCAAGGGGCGCATCTCTATACGAGATGAGAAGGAGCCGCAGATAGTCGTCGAGTCCATCCGTCCGCTCTCAGATATGAACGCCCCCGGCAGCAATGCGCCGCCCCCCGCGGAAAAGAAGCTCTGGGTCAAGCTCGACAGTGAAACTGACCCGATCCTCGACCGCATCAAGCTCATCCTCACCATGTTCCCCGGCACGCAGCAGATGATAATCTACTGCGACAGGGAGAAAAAACGTATCGGCACACGCTGTCTGATACATGAGGGGCTCGTCGCGGAGCTTCAGGAGCTGCTCGGTGAAAAGAACGTGGTGGTAAAATAATGTCAGCAGAAAAGGAGCCGCACATGAAAAGAAACGCTTCTCTCGATATAATACGCGGCTTTGCCGTGGTTCTGGTCGCGTGTCTGCACAGCATCGGCAACGGCAGCCTGACGGCAAACCACATATCCGGTGTGAGCGGCTATCTGCTGACCGGGCTGTGGCTGCTGTCGGCGTCCTGTGTGCCGCTGTTTCTGATGCTCTCCGGATATTTGCAGAACCGCAAGATGCCCACGGTAAAATACTACGTAAATTACCTGCACATCTATATTCCCTACCTGCTCCTCGGCGTTATATCGCTGATGGTCGGCGCGCTTTATACGCATCAGAGCCTGTCCGCAAGGGACTTTGTGAGCTCACTCGTGAACTTCTACACCTGTGAGTATTCATGGTTCGTAATGATGTACACCGGCCTGTTCCTTCTCCTCCCGTTCCTGAACGCAATGTACAACGGGCTCGAAACAAAGGGGCAGAAGCAACTGCTGATACTTGTCTTTTTTGCGCTGTCGCATCTGCCGAGCCTGCTCAACAGCTATGTTCAGATATACTCAGTCTGGTGGAGGCGGCTGTTCCCCGTGACCTACTACTTCCTCGGTGCATATTGCAGCGAGTTTAAACCGGCAAAAAGCGCCTCATGGTACTTCCATTGGCTGCTCGCGCTGCTTGCTGTGTTCACGGTGTATGATGTGTTTTATATACACGGCGACGGCAGCCGGGTGCCGGGGTACAGCAACGATAGCTATCAGGTGCTGGTGATCGGCTTCCTCGTTTTCCGCTGGCTCAGCAGCATCGATACTGTACACCTGCCGCGCTTTCTCCTCGGCTCCGCGGAGTATCTCTCAAAGGTCGCGCTCTATTTTTATCTTGCCGCCGGGATGGTGGATAATATCCTCTATTCCTATTTCAGGGAGAACGTTGCGGACTATCTTTCAAATAACGGCTATTTCATCGTGACCGCACTTATCTCCTTTACCGCATCGTTTCTTGTGACTGCGCTTGTCTATCCAATCGGCGAATGGCTCTCAAAGCACTGCATCGCCCTTGTGAACAGCCTGATAGACAGGCTTACGAAACAGAAAGCAGCGGCAAACTGACCGCGGCGCATGAGGTGTAATATGACAGACACAAATTCAGAAAACCGTACCGGCTTTGCTGCAGCGTTTTTGGAGCGCTGGCGCGGCTATAAGCTGCCATTTATCGCAACGCTGCTCTTCGGCCTGGCGGCACACGCATTCGCCATGACGAACAAGCTCCCGTTCGACGATGAGGCAATCTATCTCTTCGGCAAGGGCACGACCACCGAGTCCGGGCGTTACGGCCTTGAGTTGCTGCGCCTGATAATGCCCGATTATTCCATGCCGTGGATATACGGGCTTATTTCCCTCCTGCTCATCTCTGCCGCGGTGTGCATCATAATAAAGCTGTTCGATATCAGAAGCCGCGTTCTTCAGGTGCTCCTCGGCGCTCTGTTCATCACTTTCCCCGCGGAGACCGGGACCCTCGGCTATATGTTCACTGCCGCGCCCTATGCGCTTGCGCTGTTTCTTTCCGTTGCTGCCGTGTATTCATACAGCAGCCGGACACGCGGCGGGCTTGTCGCGGCGCTTGTGATGCTGGCCTTTTCGTGCAGTATATATCAGGGCTATTTTTCCTTTGCCGCGAGCCTGTGCGTGCTCCTGATGATAAGCCGCCTTATTTCCGGTGAGGACGCAAAAGCCGTGCTCATCTCCGGGCTTCGGATGCTTACAATGCTCATTGCGGCGCTGCTGCTTTACGGAGCGGTGATCCTGTTTTTCTCGAAGCTGCTTGATTATCCCGTGCTGAGCGGCGTTGTCAACAGCACCCAGAGCATCCCTATGCGCATCGCCGTGGCGTACAGCGCGTACATAAAGACCATCCTGTGCGGTTACTTCGGCTATGTGCGCGGCACCGCGTCGCGCCTTGCGCATATAGCGCTGCTGATAGTCATGGCAGTGCTGATAGTGCGCGGCGAGGTGAAGCGGCGCAATATCAGGCACAGCCTGCTGCTGGCGCTCTGCCTGTTCCTCTTCCCACTCAGCTGCTGCTGTCTCTATATCCTTGCGGATAACGGGTATATCCACGCCCTTGCTCTCTACAGCTTCGCATCGCTGTACATACTGGCGGCCATCCTTATCGACCGTGCCGATACCGGCTGGAAGCTCCGCCCTGACGCCGTTGCCGCCGCGGCAATGGCCGTCATTATCGTCTGCAACACCTATTTTGCAAACGAGTTTTCTCTGTATAGCTACCTGATGAAGGAGAATGTCACCTCCTTCTATACCTCAATCCTGACGCAGGTCTATGAAACGCCGGGCTTTGCCGAGGGCACAGAGCTTGCGCTTATTGGCGAGCCGCCGGAGTTCCCCGTGGAGCGTAACGCCTGCTACACGCGGGATGAATTTACTCTGCCCGGGAACCCTGTTGACAGCTCTGCCATTGCTCCGTTCATTATTCGCTATTATATCGGCTCCGATATCCCGCTCGCGGACGACGCCGCCGTCGCCGCGCTGATGGATACCGCCGAGTTTGCGGAGATGCCGGTCTATCCGTATTACGGCAGTGTGCAGATGATCGACGGCACCGTCGTTGTAAAGCTCTCATAGCCGTGGCAGAGCATAGCATAATAAAAGGTTCTGAACAAAAAGTTGGGTGTATCCGTTTTTCGGTTACCCCAACTTTTAGTTTAGAACCTGTTTTTGTTTTATTATTTTATCGCGTGCTTTCGGCGGAGACTGAGATTATCGGCGATCATCGCGATGAACTCCGAATTTGTGGGCTTGCCCTTTATGTTCGAGACGGTGTAGCCGAAGAACTTCTGGAGCGTCTCAATATCTCCGCGGTCCCATGCGACCTCTATGGCATGGCGAATCGCGCGCTCGACGCGCGAGGGAGTAGTGTTGTAGCGCTTCGCAACCTCCGGGTAGAGCACCTTGGTCACGGCATTTATCATGTCCATATCCTTGATGGTGAGGATGATCGCCTCGCGCAGATACTGATAGCCCTTTATATGTGCAGGCACGCCAATCTCATGGATTATATCCGTGACGACCGCTTCAAGCTGCGCGTCGTCGCGTGCGGCCACGGACGATTCGCGGCAGTCTATTCCCGCGGCGGGCGTGGAATAGTTCTCGTGCCCGGCCAGCTGCCTGATCCTTGTCAGCAGCGCCGGTACATCGCAGGGCTTCGGCATGAAATAATCGACGCCGTAATTGGTGCAGTCGCTGATGACCTTGTTGTTGACAAAGCCTGACAGCACGATCGTGCGGCACTTTGCGCCTGTTTCGGGCAGGCGGCGCAGCACCTCAAGCCCGTCGAGCTTGGGCAGCACCAGATCGAGCAGAAGAATGTCAGGCTTCTCTTCGGACAGCAGGGCAAGCGTTTCCACACCGTCGGACGCGGTACCCACGATCTCCATATCACCCTCCTGGGCGATAAGTTCCGTGAGCTGCCTGCAAAAGTCCTTGTTCGAGTCTGCTGCAAGAATGCGAGTTTTGGTTTCCATAATTTTTATCCTCCCGTTATGCGATATGCGGAGCACTTCAGTATTTTTAAAAGTGGATTCCACCGTCATGTCGCATTAAATTTACCATAGTTAACACTTTTGCGACAACAGAATTTTGTCGAACAACCAAGAATATTTGTTGACATAATATTGCATATTGGTATGTATTTCAAGCGATTTCGACAAGTTGGTATGATGTTTTTTTGAAAACGTGTCGAAATTTGTCGAATTACCATATTATTCCAGATACAGCTCTGAAAAGCCCGCGCCGCGATATACACCGCAGCGCGGCTTTTGGTTCTTTGACCAGTAATTTTACATCATGTCGCGATCGGCTTCGCGGCCGCAGCTGACGGTGAGGTTCCCGTTGCGGCAGCGCAGTGCGTCGATGAAGTCCTTGCTGATATCTTTTCCGCGCAGACGGATGTTGTAGGTCAGCTCATAGAGCGTGCCCATGTTGGTGGTGCGCACGCGGATAAGCTCGTGCTCGAGCGTGTACTCGTTGAGCAGGTCGTCAAACAGACCATCGTAGTCAAGGTTCTCCGGGATGGTGATCTTGAGCTGGCGCTCGGCGGGACTGTTCTGGCCGAAGCGGAAGCGCTCAAGCAGCAGCAGGAACAGCGAGATTATCACGAAGAACAGCCCCGCAATGGCGACGTAGCCCATGCCGCAGGCAAGGCCGAGCGCGACGGAGAAGAACAGACCCGTGATCTCCTTTGCGCTGCCGGGCACGCTGCGGAAGCGCACCAGCGCGAAAGTACCGGCGACGGCAAGCCCCGCGCCGATGTTGCCGTTGACGAGCATGATTATAAGCGTGACAACGGGCGGCAGCATCGCCAGCGACAGCGTGAGCGAGCCGGTGTGGTGGCCGTGCGCGGTAAAAACGAGCGCTGTGAGCACTCCGAGTGCAAGCGAGGAAAAAATGCAGATAAGAAAGCTTTGCAGGGTGATGCTTTCGGTAATGACGCTGTTAAGCAATTGTGATCACTCCATCGAAATATTTTTGTACAAGCCCGGACTTATAGCAGCTGCCGTATTTTGAAAAACCGGTCGGGAACACCTCAAGCCGACTGAGCGTGTCAGCCAGCCACAGCGGAGCGGCGTCCGGTATTTTTATCTCCATGAGCACCTGACCGCCGTCAAGCAGCGGCGTGCCGTGCGTGCCGTCGCAGAGACTCAGCTCGTTCTCGCGCCAGCGGATGCCGCGGTCAAAGGTGAAGCGCAGCTCTGGAGCACCGTCGGCGATGTAGGCCTCACGGTCGCAGGCGATGAATATCTTCGGCGCGGGTGAGTGCATATGCAGGAACCAGTCTATCTCCCGGCAGACCTGACTGCTCTCCGGTGCGGGTGAGCGCCCGGATAGCCACGCTTCGGCGCGCTCCGCGGTCGTCTGCACGCGGCGCTTGTAGACCGTGCCCTTGAACTTTTTCTTGAGCTCGACGAACACCGTGCCGTCGGGCGCAGGTACGCCGTAGCTGCGCACCCTGAGCTTCTCCTTGTATACGGGCGCCTCTATCGAGCGGCGGATAAGCTCGTAGTCATCGCTGTCGTAATAGACGCTGCACACCGTGCTGCTGAAATATTCGTCCGGGACGAGCCGCGGCGAAAGCTCCGCCCAAAGCGCTTCATAGCGCTCTGGGGAGAGGAGGTATTTCTTCTCGTTTCTTTTGAAGTTCAGCCTTGTGTTGTTCATGCGCCGTCAATGCTCCCGAAGTAATGGCTGCGCTCGCTGCTGCTCAGGTCAAAGACAAAGCAGAGCGCGTCAATGTTCTGCTGGCGCCAGTCACAGTCATCGACAAGGTACAGGAGCTGCTCAATGCTCCACTCCCAGCTGCGGCGATCCTTGCCGTAGCGTGTAAAATCACGGTCGACCTCGGCGGAGAGCTCCTCGGTCATGGAGTTTATTTCGTTTATCACGGCCTCGTTCGAGAGCTTATCGCTCAGAAGCTCGGCGGCGCGGGTGAGAAAGCGATCCTTGAATCCGGCGTTCTGCATGAGCGGAACTGCAAGAGAGGACACCTGAATATGCTCCACCCCGTACCCGCTCATAAGATTTGCGTACATCGCACCGGGCGTGGCAAAGGTCGCGTCAAGATCGTAGAACATGAAATGCCATTTGCCGTCGGCCTGATCCGAACGGCAGTAGCGCAGATTCCCGCTTGTAACGTCGGTGTTTGCGCAGAAGCCCTCCATTATCAGCCAGTCGATGAGACTGTCCATATCGATCAGTGAAGCGAGGTGCTCGTAGTTTTCGTCAAGGCTCATGTCGTTCATATAGGAGAAGCTGATGACCTGATTGTAAAACTCCGTGTCGTACCCGGCGGGAGCTTCGATGACCTCGACACTGTCGGGATCGACTCCGGCGACGGCTGCATAGAGATATTTGTTCGCCTTTTCCTTGAGCGTGTATATACCGCTATATTCACCGTTTACATACAGCACGCAGAAGATGCTGCGCTGGTTGATAACGTCCATGTCCGCTTTCTCGCACAGGCTCTGGCTCAGCTCGTTGCGGATGATGGCCTGCTCCTGATCCTGCCCGGCGCGCAGCAGCAGATTCGTAAATTCAGTCGCTCCGCCGCCGAAGATGTCGTACTGCAAGGTTTCCTGCCCGTATGAGCCGCGGAAGCGCAGGGACATATTCTTCTTTGACAGGATAAGGCTCGTCTCTCCGTTGAGTGAGACACCGCAGGGCGCGGTGAAGCCGCTGCCGTCACGATACAGGGAGATGCTCGCAGGGAGCTCCACACCCTTTGCCGGGCCGTTATACATCTGCGAAAATTCGGTGGTATCCTCAGAGACAAGACTGACGACAGGCAGACTGTGCCCCTCGTTGATGATATAGCTCAGCATGAGCGTACGGCTGGGCAGCGCGTCCTCCTCGAAGCAGACAGCCTTGACGACGCCGGTGGAGCCGACGGTTATGGGCTTTGTATATTCGGGGCTCTCCTCGGTCGGGGTCGAGCCGTCGAGCGTATAGCGGACAGTGCCGGTGCCGGACAGCTCCACTGTCACGCTGTCCACACCTTCAAAAACTCCGTCGGGCGTGAGGTTCACCGGCTTTGCCGACACGCGGCGCGCGCCGTCGAAGTTGGTCTTGCCGGGGCTGGGCTCTGCAAAATAGAACCAGCCGTTTTCCCCGTCCATGCGGCCGAAGCTGCACTCATACGGGATATCGCGCAGGGCGGCGTAGTCGACGATCTCTCCGCCGCGGCTCAGATAGAGCTGCTCGCACGCGGAGTTGAGCGAGAATGATGCGAGGTTATATGCATCGCTGCCGTCGTCATCCGCGCCGCAGAGGATAATGATCGTCCCACCGGGGGCGAGAACGGAATCCGGCAGCGCGTACTTGCCAAGATCCTTGAGACTGTCGGACAGGCAATAGCCCGAGAGCGAAAGGTCGGAATCGGAAATGTTTTTCAGTTCGACCCAGTCGCAGTAGCCGGGAGCTCCGGCATAATAGGTCTTGGTATTCGCTACCATGACCTCGCTTATAACGAGCGCATCGGCAGGTGAGAGTGTTTCCTGCAGCGCGTCATAACCGGCTGCGCTGTTTTCATATCCGGGCGTCGGATACAGCGACTGCGCCCATTCGCCGTCATCGCCGAGCGCCATGGAGACGTCGGCCTCCGTCCCGCCGCACGCGGCCTGATCGGCGGCGCTGCCGGCGGGGGAGAGCAGATAGACTGTCTCATCCCCGGAGAGTGAGAAATCCGTGTGAAGCTTGCTGCCGGACTTGTCCTTACCGGAGGCAAAGACGAGCAGGTATTCCCCCGGCTCTATCGTGACGTCGGGGAAAGCCCAGCCCGGCTCACCGGACTTGTCTGATATGCGCCAGCCGCCGAGGCTGACAGCCTTGCCTGAGACGTTATGCAGCTCTATCCAATCGGAGAAGTCCCCGTCCTCGTCGCGCACTACGGCGCGGTTCTTCTCCATAAGCTCGCTGATGATAACGCTGCCGACGGTGCCTGCCTGCGCTGCGGAAGCGGATGCGGCGGGGCTGACCGACGCATTTTCCTCTGCGGGGGATTCGGGAGACATATATATGCACACGGCCGCGATGACCGCCGCCGCGACGATAAGCGCGATGATGAGGATTATCTTTCTTTCCCTGCTGCCCATTTGTTCCTCCATGGTCTGCTCTTCTATAGGGATAAAATATCAACATATTATACTTCCGAAACGGGCTCTGTGTCAATCTGAATAAAGCCACTTGCAAAGCATGAAAATTTGGGATAGAATACACGACATGTTTATACACGCATTTACTCATTCCGGCACGAAATTTTGAGCGGAGGGACATGACATGGAGCTTCTTGAACAGAGAATACTGACTGACGGAAAGGTGCTGCCCGGCGGAATACTCAAGGTGGACGGCTTCCTAAATCATCAGATAGACCCGCAGCTGCTGTATGAGATGGCGCTTGAGTTCAAGCGCCTGTATGACGGAGCGGGCATAAACAAGATCCTGACCATTGAGGCTTCAGGCATAGCCATGGCTGCGATGACGGGCTATGTATTCTCCTGCCCGCTGGTTTTTGCAAAGAAGAGCAAGTCGAAGAATATATCGAACGATGTCTACTCCGTCGAGGTCGCGTCCTTCACGCACGGTAACACCAACACTGTCGTCGTTTCCAAGGAGTATCTGTCAGCTAAGGACCGCGTGCTGATCGTTGACGATTTCCTCGCGACAGGTGCGGCGCTCGTCGGGCTCAAGGCGCTCGTCGAGCAGGCCGGCGGCGTCGTGGTCGGCGCGGGCATTGCGGTGGAGAAGGTCTTCCAGGGCGGCGGCGATATGCTGCGCTCACAGGGGCTGCGCGTCGAGTCGCTCGCGAAGATCGCCTCGATGGACGACCACGGGCTCAAATTCTGCTGAGGATAAAAAGCCGCCCCGGTTTGACATTTGATTAAAACACCATATTTTCAGGCAAATTACAAGATAATATGCCCTGAGCCGCACTTGTGCAGAATTGACAAATCGAGGCGTCGAAAAATGTCAAAATCGTAGAAAAACCATACTTGACTTTTTGGCGCGCGGCTGGTAGCATAAAGACACAAACCAATTGAATACCGCTTCGATATATAGCAAATGATATGGATTTGAAGTTTCTACCCGGACGCCGTAAATGACCGGACTATCGATGCTGAGCTTCGGCTCACCGCTTCTATAGCGGTGGGTTGATGTGTGCTTTGCATCGGCAGTGAAAACGGCCGGTGCTTTTTTCGTATCTTCACCGCAATGCGGTTTAGATAAATTATAAAAAATTATCGAGGAGACTGAACAAATGAAGAAGATTGTTGCTCTGCTCATGGCTCTGTGCATGGTATTTGCACTGTGCGCCTGCGGCCAGTCCGCAGCACCCGCTGCAACCGAGGCCCCCGCGGCTGACGCTGCTGCAACCGAGGCACCCGCTGCCGACGCGACTGCCGCTTCCGATCTGAAGGTCGGTTTTATTTTCCTGCATGATGAGAACTCCACCTATGACCTTAACTTCATGAACGGTGCCAAGGAAGCTTGCGCAAACCTCGGCCTGAGCGATGACCAGGTCATCTTCCGCACCAACATTCCCGAAGGCCAGGAGTGCTACGATGCAGCTGCTGAGCTTGCCGACGCAGGCTGCAATGTCATCTTCGCCGACTCCTTCGGCCATGAGGATTTCATGATCCAGGCCGCAAAGGAATTCCCCGAGGTTCAGTTCTGCCACGCTACCGGTACCAAGGCTCACACCGAGGGTCTTGCAAACTACCACAACGCATTCGCTTCCATCTATGAAGGCCGTTACCTCGCCGGTGTCGCTGCCGGCCTCAAGCTCAATGAAATGATCGCCAACGGTGAGTTCACCGAGGACGAGGCCAAGATCGGCTACGTCGGCGCATTCACCTACGCGGAAGTCGTTTCCGGTTACACCTCCTTCTTCCTCGGCGCACGCTCCGTCTGCCCCACCGCTACCATGGAAGTGACCTTCACCGGTTCCTGGTACGATGAGACCGCTGAAAAGGAAGCTGCAAACAAGCTCATCGGCAACGGCTGCAAGCTCATCAGCCAGCACGCTGACTCCATGGGCGCTCCCACCGCATGCGAGACCGCCGGTGTCCCCAACGTTTCCTACAACGGCTCCACCGAGGCTGCCTGCCCCAACACCTTCATCGTTTCTTCCCGCATCAACTGGGCTCCCTACTATGAGTACGCTATCACCGCTGTTATGAACGGCGAGACCATCGACGCTGACTGGACCGGCACCCTTGCCACTGGCTCCGTCGTTCTCACCGACATCAACACTGCCGTCGCTGCCGAGGGCACTGCCGAGGCAATTGCCGACGCCACCGCAAAGCTCGAGTCCGGCGAACTCCAGGTCTTCGACTGCTCCGTCTTCACCGTCTCCGGTGACAACGTGACTGCTTCCATGACCGTTGACGCTGACGGCCACGTCACCTCCTACCTCGCAGACGTCGACACCGACGCTGCCTACACCGGCGACACCGAGGCTGTTGAGAACGGCGCTTTCAAGGAGTCCACCTTCCGTGCTGCTCCTTACTTCGACCTCAAGATCGACGGCATCACCCTTCTTGACACCGCATTCTAATTGAACCGCATCTGACTGTTACTGCAGGCGGGCAGCGCAATGACAATTTAATTGCGCTGCCCGTTTTTACCTTTGACCACCGCATAAGAAAGCACATGATAAACGCATATGCTTTCTTATGCGGTATTGGACTTTACTACATACATTAAGGAGTGACCGTATTGGACAATAAGATCGCGGCAGTCAAAATGCGCAATATCACGAAGACTTTCGGCTCCGTCGTCGCAAACGACAGAGTCTGGCTCGATATATACAGGGGCGAGATACTCGCGCTCCTCGGCGAGAACGGCAGCGGCAAGACGACGCTTATGAACATGCTCGCCGGTATCTACTTCCCCGACGATGGCGAGATAAGCATCGACGGCAAGCCCGTCGTCATAAGCTCCCCTAAGGACGCCTTCGACCTCGGCATCGGCATGATCCACCAGCACTTCAAGCTTGTCGACGTGTTGACCGCCGCGGAGAACATCGTCCTCGGCCTGCCCGGAAAGCTCGATTTGAAGGACGCCTCCGCCAAGATAAAGCAGATCTGCGACGCTTACGGCTTCGAAGTCGACCCCAACCAGAAGATATACGACATGTCCGTTTCCCAGAAGCAGACGGTCGAGATAATCAAGGTGCTCTACCGCGGCGCGGATATCCTGATCCTCGATGAGCCGACCGCCGTCCTCACCCCGCAGGAGACGGACAAGCTCTTTGCTGTCCTGCGCAACATGCGTGATGACGGCAAGGCTGTCGTCATCATCACGCACAAGATGCACGAGGTCGAGGAGCTGTCCGACCGCGTCGCTGTCCTGCGCCACGGCCAGTTCATCGGCGATATGCGCACCAAGGACACGAACGCTCAGGAAATGACCAACATGATGGTCGGCCACGCGGTCACTCTTAATATCGACAGACCCGACCCCGTCGCCCCCAAGCCCCGCATCGAAGTCAAGAACCTCACCGTGCGCAGCATTGACGGCATCGTGAAGCTCGACGATGTGAGCTTTACCGCAAACTCCGGCGAGATCCTCGGCATCGCGGGCATTTCCGGCTGCGGCCAGAAGGAGCTGCTCGAAGCCATAGCCGGGCTCCAGCCGGTCGAATCCGGCAGCATCAGCTACGTTGAGGACGACGGCAAGGCCGATGAGCTCATCGGCAAGGATCCCCTCGCGATAGCGGACATGGGCGTCGCGCTCTCATTCGTGCCTGAGGACAGGCTCGGCATGGGCCTTGTCGGCAACATGGACCTTGCGGACAACATGATGCTCCGCTCGTTCCGCCGCGGCCACGGCCTGTTCACCGACCGCAAGTCCCCGCGCAAGCTTGCACAGGAGGTCGTTGACGACCTCGAAGTCAGCACCCCCGGCATCTCCACTCCGGTGCGCCGCCTGTCCGGCGGCAATGTGCAGAAGGTGCTCGTCGGACGCGAGATCGCGTCTGCACCCACTGTGCTGCTCACGGCCTACGCCGTGCGCGGACTGGATATCAACTCTTCCTATACTATATATGACCTCATAAACCGGCAGAAGAAAAAGGGCGTTGCCGTCATATACGTCGGCGAGGATCTGGATGTGCTGCTGGAGCTGGCCGATAGGATACTCGTCCTCTGCGGCGGCAAAGTCAGCGGCATCGTTGAGGGACGCAAGACCTCGAAGCGCGAGGTCGGCATGATGATGACAAAGCTCGGAGGTGACAAAGCCGATGAATAAGCAGAAGCAGGAGCCGCTGGCTCACATTTCCAAGCGCGGCGCTATGCCGTGGTATAAGGCCTGGGCTATCCGCCTCGGCGCGATAGTTGCGGCGCTGCTCGTGTGCGCGCTCGTCACCACCGTCACGACCGGTGAAAACCCGATCGCCGTTTACGGCGCGATGATAAGCGGCGCTTTCGGCACCGCGCGCCGAAGCTGGATAACCTTCCAAGGCATGGCAGTTCTGCTGTGCATCTCCCTTGCCGTGACCCCCGCGTTCAAGATGCGCTTCTGGAACATCGGCGCCGAGGGTCAGACCCTTGCCGGCTGCCTTGCGACGACGGCTGTGATGATCTGCCTGAGCGATAAGATGTCAAACGGCATGCTGATCCTCACCATGACCGTCGCGGCTATCGCGGCGGGCGCACTGTGGGGCTTCATCCCGGCTTTCTTCAAGGCCAAGTGGAACACGAACGAGACGCTCTTCACCCTGATGATGAACTATGTCGCGACCCAGCTCGTCGCGTATTTCATCATCGTGTGGGAAGTCCCCAAGGGCGCAGGTCAGATCGGCATCATCAATCAGTCCACCCAGCTTGGCTGGCTTCCGCAGCTCGGCGGGAACAAGTACCTGCTGAGCATAGTCGTCGCTGCTGTGGTGACGGTCGCGGTGTACGTGTACCTCAACTACTCCAAACACGGCTATGAGATAAGCGTCGTCGGCGAGAGCGAGCGCACCGCGCGCTACGTCGGCATCAAGGTCGAGAAGGTCATCATGCGCACTATGGCGCTCTCCGGTGCTATCTGCGGCCTTGCGGGTCTGCTGCTCGTCGGCGGCATAAACCACACCGTCACGACGACTATCGCCGGCGGCCGCGGCTTCACGGCTGTCATGGTGTCATGGCTTGCGAAATTTAACCCCATCATCATGGTCTTTACCTCCCTGCTGCTGGTGTTCCTTGAGCGCGGCGCTGGCGAAATTTCCACCGCCTTCGGTCTGAACCATTCCTTCTCCGATATTCTTACCGGCATCATCCTGTTCTTCATCATCGGCAGCGAGTTCTTCATCAGCTATAAGATAAGTTTCCGCAAGGCCGCAAAGAAGGAGGACTGAGCAATGTTTGATATAGTTTCCTTTATCCCGAGAGCCGTCGTTCAGGGTATCCCGCTGCTCTTCGGCAGCACCGGCGAAACGCTGACCGAAAAATCCGGCAACCTCAACCTCGGCATCCCCGGCATCATGTATGTCGGCGGCATCTGCGGAGTTATCGGCGCATTTGCGTATGAGCAGTCCGCGGGCTCCGCGGAAGCCATGAACAGCTTTCTCGCGATAACGATCCCGCTGCTGTGCTCCCTGCTCGGGTCGCTGCTGATGGGGCTTTTCTACTGCTTCCTTACCGTCTCACTGCGCGCAAACCAGAACGTCACCGGCCTTGCGATGACCACCTTTGGCGTCGGCTTCGGCAACTTCTTCGGCGGCTCGCTCATCAAGCTCACCGGCAGCGAGGTCCCGTCCATCGCCCTGTCCGCGACGAGCGCTTACTACAGCCGCTCTCTTCCCATTGCCGATAAGCTCGGCTGGTTCGGCAAGATATTTCTGAGCTACGGCTTCCTCGCCTATACCGCGATAATCATTGCCCTTGCCGCGGCTTATGTACTCAAGCACACCCGCGTCGGCCTGCACCTGCGCGCCGTCGGCGAGAGCCCGAACACCGCGGACGCCGCCGGTATCGACGTCAAGAAGTATAAGTACGTCGCCACCTGCGTCGGCAGCATGATCGCCGGTCTCGGCGGACTGTACTATGTCATGGACTACGCCTGCGGCATCTGGTCGAACGACGCTTTCGGCGACCGCGGCTGGCTTGCCATCGCGCTCGTTATCTTTACGATCTGGAAGCCGGATGTCGGCGTGATATCCTCCATCCTCTTCGGCGGCCTGTATATCCTGTATCTGTTCCTGCCAACCGGCACGAACCTCGCCGTCAAGGAGCTGTATAAGATGATCCCCTACGTCGTCACGATCGTGGTGCTGGTCATTTCCTCCATGCGCGATAAACGAGAGAATCAGCCACCCGCCTCCCTCGGCCTTGCCTACTTCCGAGAAGAACGGTAAACAAAAAATTTCAGCCCCGGACGTTTCGTCCGGGGCTGACTGTATATCAGGGCATCACACGCCGTATTCCGTGACCTGCTTTGCGATGAACTTCGAGCGCGTGAGCAGCAGCAACACCGCCGCCTGCACCGGCAGCATGACTGCCAGCTGCACCGCGCGCGTCGCGAGCATCGCGGCATAGGAGTTGCCGGTGATGAAAGAGATCATCGCCGAGTTTGCAAGGAACGAGACTATCAGGCAGTTGAGCGCCGCCGCTAAAACAGCGTGGATCCACGAGCGCTCGCGCTTATACAGGCACAGACCGAATATAAGCCCCGTGACCGCGGCGGTCAGCATGAAGCCGGGGAAATACGCGCCGGTCGGGAACGCGAGCGAGCCGATGAGGTCGCCCAGCGCGGAGACGAGCGCCGCCCAAGCGGGGCCGTAGAGCATCGCGCACAGCGCTATCGCGGCAAAGCCGAGTCCGATTTTCATAAGCGGGGTGTTGAACGCGAACACCCGCGTCAGCAGCACATCCGCCGCGAGCAGTATCGCCGAGACGGCGAGCTTACGTGTAGTTATCTTCATTATTATAATATCACCTTTCCATAGCCGGGATCGGCCTGACGCTGTCAGACCACACGGACATTAGAATACCACACGGCGGCGCGGAGCACAAGCCGCGTATCAAATTTCCCAAGACGGGAAATAATAACCACACTCTTGGACGGGCGCTTATGCGTCCTCCGGATAAAAAGGAGTGACGGTTATACAGGGCAAGGTAGAGATATGCGGAGTCAACACGGCAAGGCTCCCTGTGCTGAAATCCGCCGAGACACGCGCGCTGCTCGAGCGCGCCCGCGGCGGGGACAAGACCGCGCGCGAGGAGCTGATCTCGGGGAACCTGAGGCTGGTTCTGTCGGTCATCCAGAAGTTTGCCGGGCGCGGCGAGAGTATGGACGATCTGTTTCAGGTCGGCTGCATCGGGCTCATCAAGGCCGTGGACTGCTTCGACCTGAGCCAGAACGTGCAGTTTTCGACCTACGGCGTGCCGATGATCGCCGGTGAGCTGCGGCGCTTCCTGCGCGACCACAGCGCCATCCGTGTCTCGCGCTCGATGCGCGACACGGCCTATAAGGTGCTTCAGGCCAAGGAGCGCCTGACCGCCGCCGACGGGCGCGAGCCGGGTATCGAGGCTATCGCCAAGGAACTCGGCATACCGCGGCAGGAGGTCGTCTTCGCGATGGAGGCGATAAGCGACCCCGTCTCCCTCTATGACCCGGTGTACAGCGACGGCGGCGAGAGCGCCTGCGTGATGGATCAGATCGGCGACACGCGCAATACCGACGAGCAGTGGCTCGAGCAGATCGCGCTTCAGGAGGCCGTGAAGCGGCTCGACAGCCGGGAGAAGCACATCCTCGCCCTGCGCTTTTATGACGGGCGCACACAGATGGAGGTCGCCAAGGAGGTCGGCATATCGCAGGCGCAGGTATCGCGTCTTGAGAAAAACGCAATAAGCCGCATAAAGAAGAACATCACCGCGTAGCTTGAAAAAATTACGCGGAAAAGCATTGAAAATACTTGACTTTCACGCAGAGTTTTGTTATATTGTTATGGCGCTCCAAAGACAGCAGGTGGGTCATGCCCGTAAATCCTGCCGAGGACATTAACAATATCAAGGTTTACCGTGATTGTTTTTGTGCCCTTGCGTCTTGACGCAGGGGTTTTCTTTTTGGGCGTGTCATCATTCGCGTGGAGGTGAAACACAATATGCCAAATGCAAAGGTTCTTAGCGAAAAGCAGGCGATAGTCGAAGCTCTGGCTGAACGCATCAAGGGCGCAAGCGCAGGTATCCTGGTCGATTACAAGGGAATCACCGTTTCTGAGGACACCGCACTGCGTACCGAGCTGCGCAAGGACGAGGTCAACTACACTGTTGTCAAGAACACCCTGACCAGAAAGGCTCTGGACAAGCTGGGGATGAGCGGTCTCGACCACGTCCTCAACGGCACCACTTCTCTGGCCACCGCTGAGAATGACCCCATCGCTCCTTTCCGTATCATCAATGATTACAGCAAGAAGCTGGGCGACCGTTTCAACGTCAAGGCTGCCTTCATGGAGGGCAAGATCCTTACCGACGCTGAGATAGCCGAAATGTCTTCTCTGCCCTCCAAGGATGCTCTGTATTCCAAGGTTCTGGGCACCATGATCGCACCCATCACCGGCCTGGCCGTTTGTCTCGGTCAGATTCTCGAGCAGAAGGGCGGCTCTATCGAGTCCGGCGCTGCTGAAGCCGCAGCTGAATAATCAGGCTGCACAAATAATTAATGGAGGAAATTACAATGAGTGAAAAAATCACTGCCATGATCGAAGAGATCAAAGGCCTTACCGTTCTTGAGCTCAGCGAGCTCGTACATGCTCTGGAGGACACCTTCGGTGTTTCTGCCGCTGCCGTCGCTGCCGGCCCCGCAGTTGCTGCTGGCCCCGCTGTCGAAGAGAAGACCGAGTTTGACGTTGTCATGACCGCTTTCGGCGCAGAGAAGATCAAGGTCATAAAGGAGATCCGTGGCATCACCGGTCTCGGCCTCGCAGAGGCAAAGGCAATGGTCGAAGCCGTCCCCGCAAAGGTCAAGGAAGGCATTTCCAAGGAAGACGCAGAGGCTCTCAAGGCTCAGCTCGAAGCCGTCGGCGCAACCGTCGAGATCAAGTAATTTATTACTGTCTTATAAAATACCGTCTGCCATCGGCAGACGGTATTTTTATTATAGCTTGACCCATTAAAATATAAATAATTATACAAAATTTCCACGCCTGTAAAACTAAAAATACATAAACACAGGGACGATGCTGATAAAATACGCACTAAACTGAGAAACCGGTTTACATTACAGATGCGCGCGACGGTCATTAGCTTTTATCATGTCGAAAATCCTTAAAAAATTTGCACTTTAAATTGCTGAAGTCCTTGACATTACTGCTGGCAGTTGTTATAATACCAACATATTTATTCATACGGTACGGCACGTCTGCCGGCGTAGAATAAATAAAGAGAAAAAGGAGGAACAATATATGTACAACTTTGCACTGGCGTTCGTTCTGTGCGCCGTAGCCTACCTGATAGGCGATGCAGTGTCCATCCTGACCAAGGCATGGGTCCCCTCCGTGTTTGTCACGGCGATCGTTCTGCTGATTGGTTATTGGACAGTTCTGCCTGCGGAGCTTATTTCCGACTCCAAGCTGATTCCATTCGGCAGCACCATCGGCATCTATCTCCTCATCACCCACATGGGCACCATCATCAGCCTCAAACAGCTGGGTGAACAGTGGAAGACCATCGTCGTCTGCCTTGCTGGTCTGGCGGGTATGTGCCTCGCCTGCTGGCTCGTCTGCATCCCCATCATTGGTAGGGAATTCGTCGTTGCTGGCCTGCCTCCTCTCACCGGCGGCATCGTCGCAGCTGTCACCATGCAGACTGCCGCAGCCGAGAAGGGTCTCGAGGCCGCAGCTCTCTTTGCAATAGCGATGTACTGCGTGCAGGGCTTTGCAGGCTACCCCCTCACCGCTCTCTGCCTCCAGCTCGAAGGCAAGAAGCTCCTCAAGAAGTTCCGCTCCGGCGAGGTTAAGACCAGCGATGCAGCTGAGGTCAACGCAGTCGAGAAGGCAAACGAGCTCGAAGCCGGCACTGCAAACAAGGCAAAGAAGAAGCTCATCCCCGAGCTGCCTGAGAAGTGGAACGGCCCTGTTATGATCTTCCTCAAGCTCGGTATCGTTGCTTGGCTCGCAACCATGCTCGGCACCATCGCATTCCCCGGCATCGGCAAGATTTCCGGCGCTGTCTGGGCTCTCGTCCTCGGCGTTCTGGGCACCACCATCGGCTTCCTCGATGTCAACTCCCTCAACAAGGCCAACTCCTACGGCATCATTATGTTCGCTCTGATGATGTACGTTTTCGACGGCCTGAAGACTGCTACCCCCGCAATGCTCGGTTCCGTTATCGGCCCGATGCTCCTCCTCATCGTTGTCGGTGTTATCGGCATGGCTATCTTTGAGTTCATCGCTGCAAAGCTCCTCAAGATCGACTTCTGCCTCGCTCTGGCAAACGGCCTGACCGCTCTCTACGGCTTCCCCCCCAATGCCATCATCACCGAGAACACCTGCAAGGCTCTGGGCGAGACCAAGGAAGAGTTCGATTACCTCATGGGCGAAATGTACCCCAGCATGATCGTCGGCGGCTTCACCACCGTCACTATCACCTCCGTTATCATCGCAGGCCTGTTCACCAACCTGTTCTGATTCGGTATTCTACTTAGTTTAACGGCTGCGCCGCGTATGCAGATATGCGGCGCAGCTTAAGCAGCATTTATTCATCTGCAATGACGCCGCGCACGCGGCGGAAAAGGAAGGGCATATTATGAACATCAAGGAAACTGCTCAGAAGTACAGCGATTACATCATCGAGACCCGCAGATACCTCCACATGCACCCCGAACTCAGCACCAAGGAATATGAAACCAGCAAGTTCGTCCAGTCCGAACTTGATAAGATAGGCGTGCCTTACGTACAGTGTGGTCTTGAGACCGGCGTACTGGCCACCATAAAGGGCGGCAAGCCCGGCAAGACCATCCTCATCCGCGGCGACATGGACGCTCTTCCGGTCCCCGAGGAGAACGATCTGCCCTATAAGTCCACCGTTGACGGCGTTATGCACGCCTGCGGCCACGACACCCATACCGCTATGATGCTCACCGCCGCCCACATCCTCAACGATGTCAAGGACGAGCTGTGCGGCACCGTTAAGCTCGCGTTCCAGCCCTCTGAGGAAACCGCCCAGGGCGCTCCCTCCATGATCGAAAACGGCGCAATGGAAGGCGTTGACGCTGTTTACGGCCAGCATATCTGGTCTCAGGTCCCCACCGGCAAGGTCGCTTTCGCGGCCGGTCCGAGAATGGCCTCCGCAGGCCAGTTCGAGATCTGGGTGCAGGGCAAGGGCGGCCATGGTGCAGAGCCCCACAACTGCCATGACGCAGTCACCTGCTGTGCTGCTATCGTCAACTCCCTCCAGACCATCGTCTCCCGTGAGTACAGACCCATTGACGCCGCTGTCTGCACGGTCGGCCGCATGGACGTCGGCACCCGCTGGAACGTCATCGCTGACAGCGGCTACCTCGCCGGTACCACCCGCTGCTTCGACAGGCAGGTCTTTGCCGAGTTCCCCGAGCGCATCGAGCGCATCGTAAAGGGCACCTGCGAAGCATACAGATGCACCTACAAGACCAAGTACACCACCCTCACTACGCCCACTGTCAACCATCCCTACATGGCTGATATCATTGACGGCGCCTGCAAGAAGATCTACGGCGACGATGACAGCTACAAGATCGCCTTCGACCCGACCACCGGCGGCGAGGACTTCTGCTTCTTCATCGATGCTGCTCCCGACCAGATGGGGGCTATTGCGCTCGTCGGCTGCGGCTGCGAAGCAAAGGACACCTTCCAGGCTCACCATAGCCCGAAGTTTAAGGTTGACGAGGATGCTCTGCTCAACGGCGCTTGTCTGTACTGTCAGGTAGCGGCAGACTTTCTTAATAAGTAATCTTACGGGGCGGCATAACGAATAGTTGTGCCGTCCCCTTTTTGATTAGAAATTCTATAAAGGAGGGGCTTTTATGGACATTAAAGCTCTGGCACAAAAGTACGAACCCTATATCATCGAGCGCAGGAGATACTTCCACGCGCATCCCGAGCTCAGCTTCAAGGAGTGGGAGACCACCAAGGCTCTCGTCGCAGAGTTTGAGAAGATGGGTATGGAGATCCAGACCTTCCCCGACTATCCCGGTCTGATCGCCACTCTTGACACCGGCAAGCCCGGCCGCACCGTCATGCTGCGCGCCGATATAGACGCTCTGCCTGTCAAGGAGGGTACTGGGCTTGACTTCGCTTCCCAGAACGAGGGCGTCATGCATGCCTGCGGCCACGATAACCACATGGCTATGCTGCTCGGCGCGGCACATATCCTGCTCGAGAAGAAGGATGAGCTCAAGGGCAAGGTCAAGTTCCTGCTCCAGTCCGGTGAGGAAATGGCCTGCGGCGCAAAGTACTATGTCGATCACCACATCCTCGACGGCGTTGACGCCATCTTTGGCCAGCACATCTGGGGCACTTTGGATGCTCCCTATGTCTGCGTTGCTTCCGGCAATCGCATGGCCTCCTGCGATAACTTCACCATCCGCGTCAAGGGACTCCAGTCCCACGGCTCCGCTCCTCAGGACGGACACGATGCCATCGTCGCCGCTTCCGCGATAGTCATGGCGCTGCAGACCTACGTCAGCCGCAAGAATAACCCGGTCAATCCTCTGGTCGTCACCGTCGGCAAGTTCCACGGCGGCAGCATGTACAACATCATCTGCCCCGATGTTGAGCTCGTCGGCACCATCCGTACCTACTCCCGCGAGTTGAGACACGACCTTGAGGCCGACCTCAACAAGATCATCAAGAACACCGCTGAGGCGCACGACTGCACCGCTGAGCTGGAGTTCAGCCCGATGCTCCCCGCCGTCATCAACGAGGATCACGAGCTCAACGAGATCGCGCAGAACGCCGCTCTCAAGCTCTTCGGACCCGAGGGCGTCAACAACGAGATGCCGCCGCTCATGGGCAGCGAGGACTTTGCGCTCTTCATGGAGAAGATCCCCGCGTTCTTCGCCTTCATCGGCTCCAGAAACGTCGAAAAGGGACTCATCTACACCAACCACAACGAGAAGTACACCGTCGACGAATCCGTCCTCTGGCGCGGCTCCGCTCTCACCGCCCAGTTCGCTTACGACTTCCTGAACAACAAGTGATCGAAACGTAACCCACTACGCCGAAAAATACACATAGACAGAAGGAGTATCATAATGGATAAGAAAGTATACGACAACTATGTTAAGCTGCTCCATGATGAACTCACAATGGCGACAGGCTGTACCGAGCCCATTGCCATCGCGTATGCCGGCGCGAAACTTCGCGAGGTGCTCGGTGACATACCTGAGCACTGTACGGTATATTGCAGCGGGAACATCGTGAAAAACGTCATGGCCGTCACCGTCCCGAACTCGGGCGGCGCGCGCGGCATTGACACTGCCGCTCTGCTCGGCATCATCGGCGGCGACGCATCCAGAGTTCTGGATGTGCTCCACTCCGTAAGCGATGAGGACATTGCCCTTATGCACAAGATGGTCGCGGATCACTGCTGTGACTGCGAGCTGGTCGAGGGTGTGGCGAATCTCTATATCCGCATCGAGGCGAACAAGGGCGACCAGACCGCGCTCGTCGAGATAAAGGACTACCACAGCAACATCACCCGCATCGAGAAAAACGGCGAGGTCATCTATGACGCAGCTCAGGCGAAGCAGGAAGGCACCGCCCCCGCGGCAGCCGACAAAAGCCTGCTGAACGTCCGCGATATCTATGATTTTGCAAACGAGGTAAACCTTGACGACGTGCGCGAGGTGCTTGAAAATCAGATCAAGTGCAACAGCGCCATCGCCGAGGAGGGGCTCAAGAACCCGTGGGGCGCCGAGGTCGGCCGCACCATCGCCGAGGAGTCCAGCTCTCTCGTCGACCGTGCCCGCGCCTACGCCGCCGCCGGTTCCGACGCAAGAATGAACGGCTGCGCAATGCCTGTTGTCATCAACTCCGGCAGCGGCAACCAGGGCATCACCGTCTCCATGCCGGTGCTCGTCTACGCAATGGAGTATAAGATTCCCGAGGATAAGATGCTGCGCGCGCTCGCGCTCTCGAACCTCATTTCCCTGCATGAGAAGCGCTACATAGGCAGCCTCTCCGCGTACTGCGGCGCGACCAGCGCAGCGACCGGCGCGGCCTGCGGCATCGCCTATATGCTCGGCGGCAGCTATGAGGACGTCTGCGGCATCATCACCAACACCATCAACACCACCGGCGGCATGGTCTGCGACGGGGCGAAGAGCTCCTGCGCCTCCAAGATCGCAACGGCGGTCGGTATGGCTCTGCTCGCCATGAACATGAGCGGGAAGGGCAGAGTCTTTAAGCCCGGCGAGGGTCTTGTCGAGGATAACGTCGAAGAGACCATCGAAAGCGTCGGCCGCATGGGCCGCGAGGGCATGAAGAGCACTGATGTTGAGATCCTCAAGATAATGCTCGGCAAATAAGGCGTCATATTAAACAAGCGCACGGCGTTCTGCCCCCGCAAAGAGGGGACAGAACGCCGATTTTTATCATGAAAGTGCATATTAATTCAAAGAATACTTGCACATATCAGACAAATGGAATATACTCTACAACAGTGAAAGAGATTGGGGGGAACCAATAATGTTCAAAGAAACAGTCGAAAAATACTATCCCGAAATGAAAGCCATCCGCGAGGATATCCACCGCCATCCGGAGCTTTCTTATAAAGAAGAGAGAACCAGCGCTCTCATTATGGAGAAGCTGAAGGAATACGGCGTCGACTCTGTCGAGCGCACATGGATGACCGGCCTCGTCGCGCTGATAAAGGGCGGCAAGGGCGAAGGCAAGTGCATCGCCATCCGCGCCGATATGGATGCTCTGCCTGTGACCGAGGAGACCGGCGTTGAGTTCGCGTCCGAGAACGTGGGCGTCATGCACGCCTGCGGCCACGATATGCACATCACCATCCTGCTCACCGCCGCGCGCATCCTCTGCGAGAACAGAGACAAGTTCCCCGGCAGCGTGAAGCTCATCTTCCAGCCCGCCGAGGAAGCCGCGAGCCCGAGTGACACCACTGGCGGCGCAATGCACATGGTCGAGTACGGCTGCATGGAGAACCCGCATGTCGATGCAATCATCGCCCTGCACATGAACCCCGCAACGCCTGACCATAACTGCCAGTTCGCCATCAAGAAGGGCGTCATCACCAGCGGCTTTGATCTCTACCGCTTCGATGTCCACGGCAAGACCGCGCACGGCTCCCAGCCGCAGAACGGCAACGACGCGATACTTGCACTCAGCCAGCTGATCGTCCTGCTCCAGCAGATCGTCTCCCGCAATACCGATCCTCTCAAGACCGCTATCCTCTCCGTCGGCACCATCAGCGGCGGCAGCCGTGTCAACATCATCCCTGACTACGCCACCGCTGGCGGCTGCTTCAGATACTATGATAACGAGACCGCCAAGGTCATCCGTGACCATACCTTTGCCATCGCCAAGGGCGTCGAGACGCTCTCCGGCTGCAAGGTCGATGTTCAGGCACTGACCGGCTATGCCTGTGTCGAGAACGATGACAAGCTCATCGACCTCATCAGCGAGACCCTCACCGAGGAGCTCGGAGAGAACAGCGTCGTTTGGCTGGACGAGCCCGCCTCCGGTTCCGAGGACTTCAGCTACTACGGTCTGGCTACCGGCACTCCCGCAGCGCTTATGTGGCTCAACTGTGAGCAATACACCGGCGAGGAGACCTACGCTCTGCACAGCTCCAAGTGCATCTTCAAGCCCGAGGCCATCAAGGCCGGCGCAGAAGGCTTTGTAAGCATCGCGATCAAGTACCTCAACAGCTGAGAAACGAAGAACAGAATAACAAAAAAGGGTGTGTGACGCGCTGTCACACACCCTTTTTATTTGAGCAGGTCTGTCCTCTCAGATGAACACGTACTTCTTCAGCCGGTCGAAGGCCTCGATGAGCCTTGACTTCGGCAGGGCAAGATTCATGCGGATGGACTTGGGATAAATGAAGTCCTCGCCGTTCTGCCAGATAACGCCGCAGCGCACGCCGCGGTGCTGAAGCTCCGTTATGCTTATCCCATGCTCGGCGCAGTAGCCCGCGCAGTCAAGGAAGAGCATATACGTTCCCTGCGGCCGCTGGCAGCTCACACCCTTGAAGTTCGCGTTTATGAAATCGCAGGCGTATTCAAGGTTCTCGTCAATGACATTGCACATCTCGTCTGCCCACTCCATGCCCTCCGGACTGAAAGCACCAATAAGCGCGTGCATGGACAGGACGTTGCATTCATTGTAGTGGCTCATTTCGCCGCGTCGGACGACACGGTCACGCAGGTATTTGTTGTAGATGATATGGTAGGACCCGACAAGTCCGGCCAGAGAAAAGGTCTTGCTCGGCGCGTAGAAAGCGATAACGCGGTTCCTTGCATCCTCGGAGATTGACTGCGTCGGGATGTGCTTGTGCCCAGGCATAATGATGTCTGACCATATCTCGTCGGAGATAACGATGCAGTCATTCGCAGCGTAGACCTCCATCGCCTTTTCTATCTCCCAGCGCTCCCATACTCTGCCGCAGGGGTTGTGCGGCGAGCAGAAGATAGCAAAGTGGATGTTGTTCTCCTTTATCTTCCGGTCCATGTCCTCATAGTCCATGCGCCAGATGCCCTGTTCGTCGCGCTTGAGCTCGCTGTGGACTATGACGCGCCCCGTGTCGTCCATCGTGTGCGTAAAGCCGACGTAGGTGGGGGAGTGGATGAGTATCTTGTCCCCGGGTGAGGTGAAGCTCTGCACCGCCGAGCTTACGCCGCCAAGCACGCCATTTTCATAGCCGATGTTCTCCGGGAGCAGTCCCTCGACGCCGTTGCGCTTGCGCTGCCAGTTTATGATGCTGTCAAAGTATTCGTCCGGCAGGGCGAAGTAGCCGAAGTTCGGCATCTCCATGCGCTTGAGTATCGCCTCCATGGCCGGAGGCGCGGCGACAAAGCTCATGTCCGCGATCCACATCGGTATCGTGTCAAAGCCCTCGTCGGGCTGAACGCCTGCGAAGGGTATCTTGTCAAAGGCCAGGGAGTCCCTGCCGTGCCGGTCGAGCACTGTTGTAAAATCGTATTTCATTTCTAAGCCTCGCTTTCTGTGTACCGCTTATCTGCCGTCCGTTTTGCGGCAGCTGAAAAGTATTATCTGCCGCTCCTTTGCGATCTCGCGCAGGAGCGCCATTGCCTGTTCAAGGCGCGTCTCGTCAAGGTTCACGAGCGCGTCGTCTATTATCAGCGGGCAGGTCTCGCCCTCTGGCAGCGCAAGCTCGCACACCGCAAGGCGCACCGCCAGATACATTATGTCCAGCGTGCCCGCGCTCAGATACTCCGCGTCGCGCGCCACAACGTCGTCCTTTGTGCGCGCCTTCGCCGTAAAGTCGCGGTTTATGAGTACATCGGAGTAGCGCCCGCCGGTCACGGCGGACATGTAGCCCGCGGCGACGCGCCCGAGCTCCGGGGAGAAGCGGCTCTGTATCTCGGTGTCCGCTTCGCGCAGCGTATCGATGGCGAGGTTTATCGCGTCGTACTCGTCGCAGATAAGCTCGTACTCCTCCTTCATGCAGCTCAGGCTGCTGGAAAGGACGAGCGGGTCGCCCATCGCGGCGAGCCGTCCGTTTATCCCGGCGATCTGCTGGCTCAGCCGTTCGGCCTCGCCGCGCGCCGCTGTCAGCTCGCGCCCGAGCCGCGCGGTCTCAGAGTCGCCGGAGGCAAAGTCAAGCTCGCCCAGCGCAGATTCTTCGAGACTGCTCTGCATACTGCGTGCGCTCTCATAAGCGCGGCGCGTGTGCAGCTCCTGCTGCTCGGCTTCCTTCGCGCTCTCCCAGAGCTGCTCGTAGTCCTCCAGCGCCGCCTTTATCTCACCGGTCGACCGCGCCTGGTATTTCCTCAATAGCGCCGTCTGCCGTTCGAGCGCTGCTGCCGCCGCGCCGCGCTCCTTGCCGTAGCGCAGCAGCATCACTATCGCGCCGACGCAGAACACCGCCGCGGCGATCATAAATGCGAGTACGTCAAGGCTCGTGTACAGCGCCGCCGCCGCGACAGCCAGAACCATCAGCACTATGCCCCACAGGGGCTCCGGCTTCCTTGCTGCTTCGGCACGGAGCTCTTCGAGCTCGTTAAGGTCGGCCTGAACTTCCTCTTCAAGCTCTTCCGGCTCGCGGCTGCCGAAGGGGCTTGCGCCCAGCTCCTCGCGCCGCTGCGAGAGCAGCGTCATTGCCGCGTCGTGCTCCTCACTGCTGCGCTGGAGCTCCGCGCGCCCGGCATTCAGCCGGTCGAGCGCCTCGCGGCGCTGGCGGCGGCGCGCGTCCGTGACCTCCTGCTCAAGCTGGGTGCAGCGCGCCTTCGTCTCCTCAAGCTGCTTTTCAAGGGACTCGACATCCCCGATAGAGCCGCCCATGTCGTCGAGCCGGCGCTGGGTGTCGTCCATCTTTGCCTCAAGCTCCGGCAGCATGCCCTTGCGGTTATAGCGCCTCTTGCGCTGCCATGCGCGCAGCCGCTCGTCAGCTTCGCTGAATGAACCGGATTCCTCGCCCGTGGAAACTATCGCGTTTATCCGCTTCTCAAGCTCCGGGCTTCCCGAGACGGCGACCGTCCCCTGTGCGATGAACGCGCTGCGGCGGAACACATCTTTCGACACACCCGTCAGCATCTCCCCGGCGTTGCTGCCGTTGAGCTCCTTCACCGGGACGCTGCTGCCGGTGTACACCGCGGAAAAATCCTTCATCGGCGCGCTCTTCGTGCGCGTCCTGCGGGTGATGGTGATATCGCGCCGGTCGGCAGTCAGCTCCATGCTGCCCTCCATCGGTGCGCCCGACCACGGGGCGTAGCGCAGCTTGTCGGGCAGGTAGCCCGCGCGGGCGCGCTCCGAGGAATCCACCCCGTAGAGCATCGCCATGATGAACGCGCACCATGTGGATTTGCCGCTTTCGTTCGGCGCGTATATGATGTTCAGCCCGTCGTGCAGGCTCAGCGTCTCGTTTTCCAGCTTTCCGAAGGACGCCGTCAGCTTATTGATCTTCATGCTTTGCGACCTCCTCCATGTTGTCGAGCGCGGCGAGCCCCCAGCGGGCGGCCTGCTCTATGCGGCGGCGCTGCTCGTCGTCGCGCGCCGCGTCGTATTTTGCCCGGAGCTTCTTGAGGAACAGCCCGCGCAGGGTGTCGTCCCCGGCGCGTTCCCATACGCTTCGGCGCAGCCGCGTCTCGTCGCGCAGCTGAAGCTCGAAGAACAGCTCTTCAAGGTTATAGTGCAGGCGGCTCAAGTCGTGGCTCGTGTCCGATTCGCCTGTGAGGATGATGCGGTACACATCCTTCACCGTCTCGTCCGGCAGAGAGGTGTGGATCGCGAGCAGAGGATCGGTGCCCGTGACGTCGATCTTCAGTATCTCGTACCGACGGCTCGCGATGCACACAGGCTCAAGGCTGCATTCGCCGTCGCCGAGGGTGACGATGCTCACGGTCTTTTCCCCCGTCTCGTCAAAGCCGCGCCCCTCCGGGCAGCCCGGCCATGAGTACCATGTGTCCCCGGCCTTTTTAAGGCCGCTGGCTTTATGGACGTGTCCAAGCGCGACGTAGTCCATGCCGCTGGCTCTGAGCTCGTCCTCGCTTATGGGGTCGTAGGCCGAGTCCTTGACGCCCACGTCGCCGTGGATGCACAGGACGTTCAGCAAACCGTCCTCATGCTCGGCGTGGAAGCCGCGCAGCATTGCACCGCTGCGCTTATCGGTAAACGCCGCGCCGAACACGCGCGCGCCGAGCGCCGGCAGCGTGACTGCTTCAATGTCCCCGGAGGTAAACACGTGTACGTTCTCCGGGAGCTTGAGGCGCGCGTAGACGGATTTCGGCGAATAGAAATCATGGTTGCCGGGAGAAATGAATACCGGCGCCGCGATCTGGCTCAGCGAGCGGCAGAGCTCCTCGCCGGTCTCATAGTATGTATTTTCGCTGTCAAGCAGGTCGCCCGCGAGCAGAACAAGCTGCACGCCCTCTCGGCGAGTAAGCTCGGCTATCCGCGACAGCAGCGCGCGCTGTTCGCCGCGGCGTATGGCGGCCTTGCCTGCCGGGAGCCCCTCAAACGGGGAGTCCAGATGCAGGTCGGCGGCATGGAGAATTTTTATCTTGCTCATGTTAACCTTATCCCTTCGGCGCTCAGGCACCTGCCCGTCTCCGGGTCTATCTCGAATATGCAGCCCTCAAGCTTTGCCGGGCCCTTCGCGGCTTCGTAGCGCCGCGGCGGGTCGCCCATGAATTTGCCAATGCTCTGCTCCGGGTCGACGCCGAGCACGGAGTGTACCGCACCCGTCATGCCAAGGTCGGTGATGTAGCCCGTGCCTTTCGGCAGCACGCAGGCGTCCGAGGTCTGCACGTGGGTGTGTGTACCCCAGACCGCGGAGGCGCGGCCGTCGAGCATATAGCCCATCGCCCGCTTCTCGCTTGTGCCCTCGGCGTGGAAGTCCACAAGGATGATCTTCTCCTTTATCTCGGCCATGTACCCGTCTGCGATGACAAAGGGGTTGTCGGTGTTGCTGTCGAGCGTGAAGCGCCCCATCAGGTTCAGCACACAGACATCGCCGAACGGCGTGGAGTATACGTTGATGCCGCGCCCGGGGCACTGCGGGCCGAAGTTTGCCGGGCGCAGGATCTTGCGCCGCTCGTCAAGGTAGGGCTGAAGCTCCGTGCGCGTCCATGTGTGGTTGCCGAGCGTGATAACGTCCGCACCGGTGCGGAGGATCGCATCGGCCTGCCGCGGCGTGATGCCTACGACGTTTGCATTTTCACCGTTAACGACGGCGAAGGCGATGTTTTGTTCCTTTTTGTATTCTTTCAGGCGTTTTTCCAGAAAATCCAGACCCGGCTGGCCGCACACGTCGCCGACCGCCAGTATTCTTACGCTCATATATATCCCTCCGATTTGGCTGAGAGTTGCTTCATGCTTTTATTCTACCACAATTTGCCTCGATGTATCAACGTATTTTGCGCACATAATATAGATACCTGATTATGGAGGTGTAAAAAATGAATAAAAGAAATTTCTATGTCGGTATGGGTATGGGGCTGATCGTCGGCAGCGCGGCCATGATCGCGATGCGTCCCAAGAAGCACCCCATGAAGAGCGCGGTTGGCCGCACGCTCAAAGCCGTCGGCGACATCGCCGATTCCGTCTGCGATTCCATGGGCTGGTAAGAGCGCACAGCCGGACGCAGCCAGATAAAAATTTTCCAATAAAATCGAAAAAAGGTATTGCATTATTCTTCCGACTGTGCTAATATAAACAAGCTCTCAGTTGAGAGCTGATATGCGCCGTTAGCTCAGCTGGATAGAGCGTCTGGCTACGGACCAGAAGGTCAGGGGTTCGAATCCCTTACGGCGTGCCAAAACTCCTCGAAATCGTCTGATTTCGAGGAGTTTTATTTTTCATAAGTTGCCATTTCCGGATGCTGCTTTATCCCGACCCAAACGTTGACCCCAACAGGAGCGGATAGCGGAAAGGGCTATACCGCACGGGATAGGATACAGCCTATCGTTTGGGCTGCTTTCATCTGTGCGTCGGTAGTCACGTGGGCGTAGGTGTCCAGCGTGAAGCCTGCGGAGTAGTGACCCAGCATGGAGGACACCGTTTTCACGTCTACGCCGTTCTGAAGCGCCATTGTTGCGAAAGTGTGCCCTTACGGTATAATTACGACAAACCGGAAAAGCCCCGTATATCAAGGGTTTTCGG
>QAMJ01000021.1 GCA_003150355.1 Clostridiales bacterium
GTAGATGACTACGTCGGAGATAAGATTCCACTCTGGGAGAAGATCATGGACCGGCAGGGAACGGTGTGCTGTGCATGGGAGAAGACTGCTTTTGAGGAAGGATTGAAAGTTGGAATTCGGCTTATGACGGAAGTATACGGTATGTAACAGAAATAAAATGAACTCCTAGAGTTCAAAAAAGCCCTCGCTTGTTACGGCGAGGGCGTGTGTTCTTATTATTCAGGCTTTTCAGCTTTCTTCTTCGGTGCAATTTTATGACCAGAGTAGATTGCCATGCCCATGCAGATCAGAGAGCCACAAGCGAAATACTTGTGAGCCTTCATCAGTTTCTTGCAGCCGGTGTAGAAGCATCCTGCCATACAGGCAAGTGCTCCGAGTGACCAATACTTATGTGTTTTCATTTTGTGTTCTCCTTATCTTCTTTTCGTATTCTGAGCAGTTCCTCTATTTCCATTTTACTCGCCGGTCGTACTGCCTTTTTATCATCGTGTGCTACCGCTCCACAGTCAGGACAACGGTCTGGCAGCTTCTCAGCAGAGAAGCAGTAGCGGCAGGCGTCGCAAAAGTAGTAGTTCAAGTCATCAAATCCCCTTCCAATTCTCAAAGTTCATCCACCAGCCACTGCATTTTGTTCAAAAAATCTACTGGAAACAGCATATAATTACCTCGCTACCGACCACCAGGTCGGTTTCTTTGTTTATCGGGCTTTTCGAGTCATCATATTAAAATGCTGCTCCTGATGCATGACCTTAAAGATCCGTTCAAAGACAGAACGCAGCTGTTCAACACTGGTGGCAGATGAGTCATAGTATAGTCCGTCATTGAAGCCAGTAGCACCAACATTCAGCATGGCAATCATGGCGGCAGCAGAAACATAGTCAGACCGATCTTCGCTACCATCATCCAAAATTCTTACGAATTCCCTTTCATTTTTATCCAGTAAGTCTGAACGTAGATTTCCATTTTGATAGCCGACCATCTGGATGAAGTAGTATTCAAGAATCTGGCGGATGACAATCAGGAGAGTATCCGGGTCACTGGTTGTGGCGTATTCATGCCAAAGGGTATCGTAAGTATTTCTTACTGGAGAACGATTGATAAGACCGCCACCGGCTATGGTGTCTTCATCTTGGCATTCTGTAATGCTGGTCTGATTTTGTGTGTCTTTCTTTATCTCAAAGAAGGACACACATTCGTAATCAGGCAGGCGGTTATAAGAAATCTCCCGGAAGAAGTAAGGGTTGTGTGTCATGCAGAAGAACTGTCGAATATGGTCATCCACAATTTCTTCATGAAGTGCATAATTGTTATAGCAGACAGCAATCATTTCACGAGTGAGGGAAGCAACCACAAAAAGAGAGCCACTGTCCATAGAGGAAACAGGATCATCGATTACAACAATCTTATCCTCGACTTTTCCAGCATCGGACTGACTGCCCATTACCATGTGATAGAAGTAAAGGAAAGCAATAAAATGCCGTTCGCCTTCACTGAGATCCTTATCAACAACAATCTTCTTGCCGTTCTGATTTCTTACCAGCTGATAGACATATTTGGCACCAGGCTTTTCCTGAAGTTCAAACCCTTTAAAACCGGCACTGGCGATGGCACGGTTAATATCTTGCATCGTTTTAGTGGTGTTGACAGTTTCGCTGTTCAATTTTGCAATCTCTTTGCTAAGAGCCTGGGATTTTGCCTTCAATTTGTTGCTTTCAGCCTTGATATAATTCATGGCTGAAATCACAGAATCTGTGTTGCGTCGGAAGGTATTTGTGAGTACCTGAGTCCGCTGAACGATTGCAGACCATGCCATATTGGTGCATTTTTTCTTTTGAGTCGGAATATCAGCGAGAACAGCATTTCTGGCTTTAATATCTTCGTTGATCTTGCGTGAAATTTGGTCGAGCTCGACAAGAAGGTCAGACAAATCTTCCAATACTATCACATCTGCTGGGCTGGCTGATTTCTGCTCCAACAGGGTCACATTGGCACGTGCCTTCTCCATAAACAGTTCGAAAGCAGCCTTGTAATCAGCCTGCAATGGCGAAGGAAAATTGTTCCCTTCGTTTGTATGAGCTGTTTTGTATACATTGTTTAATGCGTCTTTATATTGTTGAACAAACGAAGACAGTTTTTTCAGATCAGCTTTGTATTCGGCATCATAGCAGGCAGCAAGGTCATCCTCAAAAGTGTCTGGAATAGTTTGCTGACAGTAAGGACACTTCCCTTCAGAAGAGTGATACTTCGTATGTCCCTGAGTGATCCAGTCTAGGTTGCCAAGTGCACGTATGAATCGCGCGAACTCTGTATCACTACGGCTGAGAATCGGTGTGGACAAAAGATCAGATGCAGGAAGAGAAGTGGATGACAGCAAATGATAGGCACTATAGTTTGGCTGATTCTCACCATGAATGGTTTGATAAAGCGCCTCTATATCTGCAATTTCAATCATCGGTTCTTCTTCGGAATGATTTTCGCCTGCGGACATGCTCATATCTTCTTCATCAAAAGATGGAGCGTCTGGATCTATTTTAGCCGCTTTAGGAGTCATGCTTTGAATCTTATCAGCAAATTTCTTTTTGTCGCGCAGATAGGCTAATGCAAGAGGGAATTTATCCCGAAATTCCTTGGTGGCTCCCCAAATGGCTTCGACATAATCTCCATGCAGTTTATCCAATTCACCTTGCTTTGCTACCGCCTCTTTTCCCCTTGCGACAATAGTGTCATCTACGGACTTTTTCTCGATGGCCTTTTCGTCAGCTTCCTTTTTCTTCTGTGCATTGACTTCCGAGATAGTAAAGACACCTGGAATGTTACCATAACTCTGAACATTTTTGCGGATAAAATCCTCATTGTAAACAAGAACACGTTCTTCCGGGAATGGCTGACCATCCCATGTCAGTGCAGCGTTCCCATCTTTGAAAGAACGGGCAAGCGTAGATTTTCCGGTTCCATTTTTTCCATAAAAGAAATTGATCAATGTCGGTTCAAAGGTCACGTTACTGTAGGTCGGGGCATTGACGGTTGTTTTTGTGATGTGTACTCGTACCTTTTTCATATCCGTTCTACTCCTTTATTTTTCCCTCTCGTACCCATTCATCCACTTCGCTGAGCTTGAATTTATATCGCTTTCCCACTTTATAAGCGGGCAGCTTTCCATCTCTTACCCATGTCCGGGCTGTATCCTGCGTGATGCTCAGGTACTCGGCAATATCTTCAATGTTAAACCATTTATCTTTTAATTCTTCCATAGGATTCTCCTTATCTGATTTCGATTCCCACATTTGCAGCAATCTGGAGCAGGTTACCCTGTCGAATGCACCAGTGCTCTTCATCGAGCTGATTTCTGACACTGGTAGAAAGAAGGCTAAATGTATGGATGTTTTCGTTAATAAATTGTTGGTAAAATTGACCGCATGTAATAAATTTAAATTTGATCGTTTTTCCCTGACAGACGATTTCTGTCAGTTTCCCTACGAAAGCAGGGTAGTATGGCAAGGCTGTCTTGAAGTTCTGATTACGGCTGGCAAACAGACAAGGCATGGCTAGAAGCTCCGAAATAAGCGCAGGAGTCAATGGCTTAAAATGGTCACGGTATCGGGCACTGGTGTTTTTTTGCAGTGCAGTTTTCCTGTCAATGCAAAAAGCTCCACAGTCGTATCGCTCATTTTCAATAACAAACACATTAAAAATGTCAGTGTTGAGCAGGGCCCATTCTGCTGCATGGGATTCCATTTTAGGCCCGGCCATTTTTGCAATCAGGGCGAGAGCTTGTTGCGCTGTAAGGTCGAGATGCGCTTCCTGTATATTGATGCCGCCCTGAACAATGCCTGCGGCCACACCGTTGCCGCTTGCAGTGACTGTCATTTGAGATGTCTGAACCGGTAGGTTGTGATCGGTAGTAATTAAATTATCCGACATCTTTCGCTACCTCCCCGGAAAGACTCCGGCATCTTGAAGAACCTCAATCAAATCAACATTTTTAATAGTCCAATGTGTGCGTGTGTATTCAAACAGATGAAGTGCCAGTTCCTGCTGGTAAGTGCGGAGAATAGAATAAGGAAACGGAAAATATTTCTGAAAGTAGACTTTGATTCCGTTTTCCTGAATCCGAATATCATTGATGAATGCGAACACAGCCTGCTGTGATTTGGTGCCATCCGCTTCACAGCTTATGACAGCTGGAATTTCCTTGATAGCGGTAATCGCCTCTGGGGTCAAATCACTAAACTTCGTTTTGACATCATTTTGTATGTATTCTGTAAGTGCGCGGTCTTTTGAAACCAGCACATAGTCTTTCTCAAAGGGGTCATATCCCATCAATAAAGCATAGTAGTCTTTACTGAGTGGGCTCTTTTTTCCATCGACCAGAACCACATTTAAGGTTGTGTTTACAGAATCTGTATATCCTATGGCAACACCTTCATGCTCAGCATGGATATTGATGGATGGCAAACTCTGTGATTGCTTTGCAATTTCATTGTCACTCATCGTTTTTCTTCCTCCGATCTCCAATATTGATGCCGCCATACACGATACCAGCTGCAATACCGCCGTCTTTTGCTTCAACATGGAACTGTGCAAGGATACGCTCACCAGTCAACGGATTTGTAACAGGAGCCTCATAGACTTCAACAGTCGGTTCGCTATAGTCAGTATCCTTCGCAGAATTGCCGCTGTTTTCTTCATGCATTTTTTCTGATTTAACAGAGAACAGATCAAATGTGATCTGTCGCGGATAGGTTTTTCCGATTGGACTGATAAATTTCCAACGGGCACCTACTTCATCTGCACGTTCGTGAAACTGTTCAAAAGTTGCACGTCCCTTTTCATTATCTGGACGATTCACAACAATATAGTGCCATACAGCAAGAAGAAGCGAAGAAAGGCAGTATTGGTCGAGGGCCAGAAGCTCTTTCTTAGAAATCGGAGATTCAGAAAGATAAAAAAGAGTGCCATCAGTGACAGAGTGATCTTCCGAAAGCAGAGTGAGAATTGCCTGGATAAGCCAACGCATCCTCTCATCGGACTTAGTATGCAGAAAATTGTCAACGAATGTGTCCATTTGGCGTACCACGCTTTGATATTGTGATTTGACCCGATTGTCAAATCCATCAATTTCTGTGGTGTCATCAAAAGGGAGATTTAATCCATGTGAAACCTTACACGCCCGATAGTCTGATGTATCGCCACCAAAAGTCTTTCCGACGGAAGGCTGATGGAAGGACGGTACGATAAGTTGAATAAGAGCTTCAAGTATATTTTTATTTGAAACACGGTCTTTTAACCCGCTTTGCAGTTGTCTGCGAGAAGCGGGTTTTTCTTTTGCCTCTGTCAGCAATAAGAAAAACACACCACCGCAGAGATAAGGTGAACATTGTTTTTCCATGATTGTCCTCAATTTTCATAATGGCTAACTCGGCTAACTCTGCTAACACTTGCAGCGTAGCAAGAGGAACACCAAGATTATTCTTGTAAGGAGAAAAGAAGTGATCCAAAGCACTAAGCAAATTGGTGTGTAACACATACAAACCAATACAAACACTTCTAAAATTATCATATCATATCCTACCATAAAAAACCAGAGCCATCGAGAACCGGAGATATGTAAAACAAAAAACTTTTTCCCAGATGGTTATAAAACAACCCCGAAAATCTGGCTGGTTAGAAAGGAGGAGCCACAGATGCAGAGAACAAGAGCTCCTTAGTGGAGAAGTACATAGCAGAGGGTAGTCAGCGAAAGCCCGTGGGTGGCAAGCCAGCCATCCCAAAGGAAGCTGGACGAAAAACAAAATAAACTGAGCCTGAAATTTAAAGCGCAAATGGCGAAGGATGATTTTCATACGGAAGATGCAAAGATGGACAAGCCATCCGAGCATCTCCGTGGAGACCACCCTTAATTCGCCATGCCATCAATCAGACAGGCTCCGTGGACGGATTGGGTAAAGTCTCTACCCAGTCCGGTTTTTCTTGGAATCTCCTTCGCCGCGCTTCAGCGAAAAAGGAGATTCCATTATGACAATCAATAATAAGACAACTTTTAAGGAACTGAAGAAACTGGTCGGCAGCACAAAGGAACTGGCAAAGCTCCCGACTGCCAAAGAACTGCGTAACTCCAATGAGGAGATCGTGTTTGATGGCGATGTGGCCGGCGCACACTTCATTATTTATAAGAGCGGCCTGTTTATTTACAGCCGCAGTGGACATGCCACTGTTTATGCAGTGGATCGCTGCACGGAGATCGAATACCCGTGTGTGTATGCAGATGAGGGCGGCCTGAATGTTACGGCCGGATGCAAGCACAGAGTCAAGATGGACCGCGACGGACAGAAGCACCTCATCATGATTGTGCCGGAAACGGAGTACATGAATGGCCCGTGGGCGATGCCGCTGGATGTTGTTGGTACACACCGGCTGGATCATAACAGTGACAGCCGCGAACAGAGCCACAGCGATTTCAGCCTGAGCAACGATGGTACGGACTGGGAAAACAAAGCAGTCACACCAGATTTCACGGATGTGCAGGAGGCGGAAGAACGGGAAGAGGAGCTGTGCAGGAAGCTGGAAGAAGCAAAAAAGAAGCTGACAGATAAGCAGAGAGAAGTGATCCGGCATGCCTTCTATGAAGATCCGGATCAGACACAGGAGGAGATGGCAAAGAAGATGAACTGTTCCCAGCCGATGGTCCACAAGCATCTGGATGCGGCACTCAAAAATCTTCGTAAGGGTATGGGGTTATAATTCCACCCCTCAAACCTGACTAAGTGCAAGGGGGCGATAAGCCCCCGGAAAGGAGTGCACACAAATGAAAAAAGTATATATCTGTTCACCGTATCGGCCGACTGGGCAGGACCCGGAGGCAGAGCGAAAGCGGAATGTAGAAAAGGCACAGACAGCCTGCAGGCTTGCAATCGATGCCGGGTATCTGCCGCTTGCACCGCATCTCTATTTTACCCAGATGCTCAATGACGATCAGCTGTTCGAGCGCTTTCTCGGTATGGCCTACGGCAGCCTGTGGCTGGACGAGGCAGATGAGATGTGGGTGATCGGTACGGAGCTTTCGGATGGAATGAAGCAGGAGCTGGAATATGCCCGGAAGAAAAATATCCGGGTCACGATGAAAAAAGTCTGATGCCGATGGTTATAAAAGCACCTGAAAATCTGGCTATGTGAAAGGGGCGGCAAAGCCCCGGAAAACAAATAAAGGAGATAAACAATATGTGTAAGAACGAGTACGAAGTGAAGATGCAGGCAATGGATCTCATGAGTGCGGCCATCAATGATGTGGTGTGTGCCATGGATGCAATCGATAAGTTCGCTGAGGCGTTTGGCCTTTGCGAAGACCAGGAAGCAGAGCGCGAGAAGGATCTGAAGATTCTGATCGATGCGGTGTGCGAACAGGAACCGGGCATTCCAAAGTGTACGGTGGACCGTGTCATCCGTACTGCTTTTGACCTGCTGGAAGATGACGAAGAGGAGGATGAGGATGATGAGTAAGGAACTGCTTTTGAAGCTGGCTGCGGATTATTCCGTTCTGGCGGAGGATCTGAAGAAGCTGGCGGGTGAGGAAGCCCCGGCGGAGAGCGAGAAGGAAGAAAAGGTGGATGTGCCTTTCGAGGTTGAGGAGAAGAAAGAGCCGCCGAAGCAGGAAAAGAAACCGGAGAAGAAGTACACGATGGCGGATGTCCGCAAGAAACTCTCCAGCCTTTCTTCCGGCGGCAAGACCGCAGAGGTGCGTGAGCTTCTGGTCAAGCACGGAGCAAACCGCCTTTCCGAGATCAAGCCGGAGGACTACGCCGTGTTGATGGAGGAGGCAGAGAATCTGTGAGTGCGCATTCTGAAAAAGGACCATCCAGCTCGGAACGCTGGATAAACTGTACACCGAGTGCAAAGCTCTGTGCCGATATGCCGGATGTATCGACCAGCTTTGCACAGGAGGGCACTGATGCCCATGAGGTGTGCGAGTATGAACTGAAGAAGGCTCTGGGGCAGAAGATGGCCTGCCCGGTGGAGAACCTTACTTATTATAATCCGGAAATGCAGGAGTGTGCAGACGGATACCGGGATTATGTCATGGAACTGGTGGAGGAAGCAAGGCAGCGGACAAAGGATGTGGTTGTGCTGGTGGAGCAGAAGATCCAGTACGAACGCTTTGTCAAAGGCGGCTTCGGCACAGCAGACTGCATCATCATCGCAGATGGTGTCCTGAATGTGGTTGATTTTAAGTATGGACTTGGAGTGGAAGTCTCTGCGATCGGGAATACCCAGATGCGCATTTATGCGTTGGGCGCACTGGAAATCTTCGACCCGCTGTACGACATCGATACCGTACAGATGACCATCTACCAGCCCCGGAAGGCAAACATCTCGGTGGATTCCATTTCCCGTAATGAATTGTATGACTGGGCAGAGCATGTGCTGAAACCGGCTGCACTGGAAGCGGACGAGGGCAATGGCGAGTTCCATGCCGGCCACTGGTGCCGCTTCTGTAAAGCACGCCATATCTGCCGGGAACGGGCAAAGAAGAATCTGGAACTGGCTGCCTATGAGTTTGCCGCGCCGCCTCTGCTTTCGGATGAGGAGATCGTGGAGATTCTGGAAAAGGTGGACAGTCTCCTTCGCTGGGCAAACGATGTGAAAGAGTATGCCCTGCAGGAAGCAGTTGCTGGTAAGAAGTGGGACGGCTATAAGCTGGTGGAAGGCCGATCCATTCGCAAGTACACCAGCGAGAAGTCTGTCGCAGAAGCAGCAGCCGCCGCCGGGTACGATCCGTATGAGAAACGGGTGCTGGGCGTGACCGAGATGCAGAAGATGATGGGCAAAAAGAAATTTGAAGAAATTCTGGGGGCAATGGTTATAAAACCCCAGGGCAAACCTGTCTTAGTGTCAAGGGATGATAAGCGTCCTGAGATGAATACGATAAACGATGATTTCAAGGAGGAAAATTAATCATGGCAAACAAAATGACAAATCCGATGAAGGTGATCACTGGTCCGAAGACCCGTTGGAGCTATGCAAATGTGTGGGAGCCGAAGAGCATCAACGGCGGCACGGCGAAATACTCCGTGTGTCTGCTGATCCCGAAAGAGGATACGGTGACGGTCGAGAAGATCAAGAAGGCAATCGAAGCCGCCTACAAGGAAGGCGAGGCAAAGCTGAAGGGCAATGGCAAGAGCGTACCTCCGCTGGCTGCTCTGAAGACACCGCTGCGTGATGGCGATGTGGAGAAGCCGGATGATGAGTCCTACGCAGGGCATTACTTCCTGAACGCCAACAATACGACTGCTCCTGGCATCGTGGATGCCGACCGCCAGCCGATCCTGCAGCGTTCCGAGGTGTACTCCGGTGTGTATGGCCGTGCATCCATCTCGTTCTATGCATTCAACAGCTCTGGCAGCAAGGGCATCGCGTGTTCGCTGAACAACCTGCAGAAGATCGCCGATGGTGAGCATCTGGGCGGTAAGGCAAGCGCAGAGGAGGACTTTGCAACGGAAGAGGACGACGATTTCCTCAGCTGATGATGGGAGGGGTGGTCCGCTGCCCCTCTTTTTTTAACTTTTTTCTGTCGGGACACGGCAGAATTACATAAATTCTGGAGGGAAAATTATGCCACATGTATTGGAAATCAAAGGTGGTGAGCTGCTCACCCCGTTTAATGTGTTTGATGTGATGGATGCGGTCGAGGACTATATGGGAACCGACATCCGGCAGTATCTGGAGGAGTATCTGGAAGGTGTGGAGAGCGATGCAGAGGAGATCACGGATGACGAGATCGCGGATCACTACAAGCAGGTACTTCTGAATATTCGGGATGAGACCGAGGAGGTTCTCAGGCTGATTGAAAAGCCCCGGATGGACCGGAAAGCGATCCGGGAAACACTGAACCTTATTGTAAAGATGATCGGAAGGGAGAAATAAGATGAAGGTAGGAAGAAGTTTGCAGGAAGTGCTGATGGAGCTTCAGCGGCAGAACCAGGCAAAGAAAGACTATATTGCTCCGGCGCAGAGCATGAGGCTGGAAAAGGATGGACGGACTTTCCAGATGGGGGAGCAGGCTCCTTTTGCAACCACACAGCTGTTCCATCGTCAGCTGGCATCCACGCTGGCGATCCCGGCAAAGTATTATGACCTGATGCAGAAAGAAAAGCCGGAACTGCTGGCAGAGAATGTGAACGTCTGGCTGGATACCAGACAGAGCAATTACATGATCCGGTCGATGGATTATGGCGCCGGCCCTGTGGCGAGAGCACTTCTCTCGGAAAGATACAGAAGGATCGACAACATGGAGATCGCCTCTGCGGTGCTGCCGCTGTTTGCAGGTAATGACGGATACAGCGTAGAGAGCTGTGAGGTGACGGAGAACAGACTCTATCTGAAGATTCTGAATAAGCGGCTGGAGATGGAAGTCCGGAAAGGCGATATCGTACAGGCTGGTGTCATAATCTCCAATTCCGAAGTCGGCCTTGGCGCAGTGTCCGTACAGCCGCTGGTGTACCGTTTGGTCTGCACCAATGGACTTATTATTGACGATTTCGGGGAGCGCAGGAACCATGTCGGCCGGCAGGCGAAGATGGCAGAGGACTTCACACTGTACTCGGACGAAACTTTGAAAGCAGAGGACAAGGCCTTTATGCTGAAATTACGCGACACCACAATGGCAGCCATCGAGGAGAGCCGCTTTGCGCAGGTAGTCGATAAGCTGAAAGAAGCGGCCGGTATCCCGATCAAGGGCAATGTGCAGGAAGTCGTGGAACTGACCGGCAGGGAGTTTGGTATCACGCAGGATGAGCAGAACGGTATCTTCAAGTATCTGGTGGAAGGCGGTGACCTTTCCCTTTACGGGCTGACCAATGCGGTCACCCGTGCTTCGCAGGATGTGGAGTCCTATGACCGTGCGACTGCGCTGGAAGGCATCGGCTGGCAGATCATGCAAAGGAGAGAACTGTATGTATAAAAAGAAGCAGAAGAAGGACCAGAAGAAAAAGAAGCAGATCAAGCAGACACCGAAAAAACAGTATACAGACCAGCGAAAGAGCATCAGCCGGATGATGCACAGACGGACTGGGTAAGGAGGTAGCCATGAAGGAATTACACATTGATATAGAAACGTATTCCTCTGCTGACCTTGCCAAGTGCGGCGTCTATAAATACACGGAATCCCCGGATTTTGAGATCCTGCTGTTTGGCTATTCCAGTGACGGCGGTGAGGTCAAGGTCGTGGATCTGGCGTGTGGAGAGAAGCTGCCAAAAGAGATATTGGCCGCACTGGAGGATGAGAGCGTGACGAAGCTGGCACACAATGCCTCATTCGAGCGTGTCTGCCTGTCCCGGTATCTGGGGTATCCGACCGGGGAGTATCTGAACCCGGAGGAGTGGAAGTGTACGATGGTCTGGTCTGCCTATATGGGACTGCCACTGTCTCTGGCCGGAGTCGGTGCAGTGTTGGGGCTGGATAAGCAGAAGATGGGAGAAGGCAAAGACCTGATCCGTTATTTTTGCGTACCCTGTGCACCGACAAAGACCAATGGTGGGCGGACAAGGAATCTTCCCTCCGATGCACCGGATAAGTGGGATGTCTTCAAAAAATATAATGTGCGGGATGTTGAGGTCGAGATGCAGATCCAGCAGAAGCTGGAGCGTTTCCCGGTGCCAGATTCCGTATGGGAGGAATATGCTATCGATCAGGAAATCAACGACCGTGGCGTAAGGATTGATGGCGTGCTGGTACAGAACGCCATTGCAATGGACACCGAGATCAAGGAAGAATTGAAAACAAAGATGCAGGAGCTGACTGCACTTGAGAACCCGAATTCCGTATCCCAGTTGTCCGGGTGGCTTGCTGATAACGGAGTGGAGACAGACAGTCTGGGTAAGAAGCAGGTCAAGGCTCTTATGGAAGAAGTACCGGAGGAGATCCGGGAAGTGCTGCGTCTGCGTCAGCAGCTGGCAAAAAGCAGTGTGAAAAAGTATCAGGCTATGAAGAATGCTGCCTGCTCGGACGGCCGGGCAAGAGGAATGTTCATGTTCTACGGAGCAAACCGCACCGGCAGGTTTTCAGGCCGCCTCATTCAGATGCAGAACCTTCCTCAGAACCATCTGCCGGATCTGGCAGAGGCGAGAGCACTGGTACGGCAGGGAAATCTGGAAGCGGTGAAGATGCTGTATGGGGATGTGCCGGATACATTGTCCCAGCTCATCCGTACTGCATTCATCCCCAGAGAGGGCGCAAGGTTCTATGTGGCAGACTTTTCCGCCATCGAAGCCAGAGTCCTTTCCTGGATCGCAGGGGAAGAATGGCGCATGGAGGTTTTTGCCTCTGGCGGCGATATCTACTGTGCAACGGCCTCCCGTATGTTCGGAGTGCCGGTCGTAAAGCATGGTGAGAATGGTGAACTGCGGCAGAAAGGGAAACAGGCGGAACTCAGCTGTGGTTACGGCGGCTCCGTTGGCGCATTGAAAGCGATGGGCGCTTTGGAACTTGGCATGAAAGAGGAAGAACTGAAACCGCTGGTGGATTCCTGGCGGTCAGCGAATCCGAACATCGTCCGGCTCTGGGGCGAGATCGAACGAGCAGCCATCCATGTCATCAAGACCAAAGAGCCACAGCAGGTGAAGTGCCTGCGGTTCACTTACCAGTCTGGTTTTCTCTTTATTTATCTTCCCTCTGGCAGAAAGTTGGCGTATGTGAAACCGAGACTGGGAGAAAACCAGTTCGGCGGAACTTCCATTACCTACGAGGGTGTTGGCGGTACAAAGAAGTGGGAGAGGCTGGAGAGCTTTGGCGGCAAGCTGACCGAGAACGTGATCCAGGCAATCAGCCGTGATATCCTCTGCTATGCCATGCGCACACTCCGCTGCTGTTCCATTGTGATGCATGTGCATGACGAGCTGATCATCGAAGCAGACCCACGGGTCAGCCTGGAAGCAATCTGTGAGCAGATGGGACGAACCCCGCCGTGGACACCGGGGCTGGTTTTGCGGGCAGATGGCTTTACTTCGGATTTTTATATGAAGGATTAAGGGACAAGAGAAAAAGGAACAAGAAAAACTGAAAAAAATTAAGAGAAACAGGTTATAAAAGACCTCCGAAAATCTGGCGTGGTAGAGGGGAGCACTCCCTTACTCTATAGATTTTCGGAGGTCATTTTATTATGTTAGAAGTTTTTGATTATCAGGGTCAGCAGGTTAGGACGGATTATAAGGACGAAGCCGTATGGTTTGTTGCAGCGGATGTGTGTCGGGTGCTGGATATCATCAACCCCACAATGGCAGTGGGGCGTTTGGATGATGACGAAAAGGGTCTAAGTAGTATTGAGACCCTTGGTGGAAATCAGCAGATGGTGGTAGTGAACGAAGCCGGGCTTTATTCTCTGATCCTCACGAGCCGTAAACCGCAGGCAAAGGAATTCAAGCGTTGGGTCACGCATGACGTACTGCCGTCCATCCGCAAGCATGGTCTGTATGCCATTGATGATGTGTTGGAAAATCCGGATTTGCTGATTAAGGCGCTGACAGAGCTGAAGAAGGAGCGCGAAGAGAAGAAACGTCTGGAACTGGAGAATGCAGTCAAGGCACAGCAGATCGCCGAGATGCAGCCGAAAGTTTCCTATTACGATATTGTCCTTGCCTGCCCGGATCTTGTAACCATTACCCAGATCGCAAAGGACTTCGGGATGTCGGCGAAAAAGCTCAATAAGATCCTGAAGGAAAAGAAGATCCAGTTTAAGCAGGGCAGGACATGGTTTTTGTATCAGAAGTATGCCGAGCAGGGCTACACCCAGAGCAAGACTTACCTCTATGACGAGGATAACCATACAGCCATGCATACGCTCTGGACGCAGAAAGGCCGGCTGTTTATTTATGAACTTCTGAAGGCAGACGGGATTTTGCCGGTTATGGAGCGTGAGTAAGGAAATGGAAAGAGAAGCAAGAAGTGTAGGAGGAAAGCGATGAGAGACTTGAATATTGCCTACGGCAACAGCTGCATGGCGAAGAAATGGTCGAATAAGACGATCACCTTTGGGGAGCTGTGCGGCCGGCTGGAAAATACGATAAGAACCACGGAGACAGTCGAGGAATACCAGAAGATGAAGCGCGCCGAGCGTGAAGCTGCCAAGGATAAGGGCGGCTTTGTCGGTGGTCAGCTGAAGGGCGGCAGAAGAAAGAGAGAAAATGTGGTCAGTCGTTCTATGCTGACGATGGATGTGGATAAGGGTGAAAAAGGCTTCATCGAAAGCTATGAGATGCTGGCCTCGTATACCTCTGTCCTCTATACCACCCACGGACACACCCCGGAAGCACCTCGTTTCCGCATCATCATCCCGCTGACCCGTGATGTGACCCCGGATGAATACCAGGCCATTGCCCGGTACTTCGCAGCCGAATGGGGCATCGACCAGTTTGATGAATGCTCGTATCGCCCGCATCAGCTGATGTACTGGCCGACTACGCCATCGAATGGAGAGTATGTCTGTGAAAAGGTGGAGGGCGAATGGCTTGACCCGGATGTTTTTCTTTCTTTGCACCCTAACTGGCAGGACTGTTCTCTGCTTCCGACCAGCAGTAGAGAGAGCGAGGTAAAGGAAAACAGCGGCAAGAAGATGGAGGACCCGGAGGCAAAAGGCGGCGTGGTTGGACTGTTCTGCCGCGCCTATCCGATCCGTGAAGCCATCGACACCTTCCTTTCCAATGTCTATGAGCCGTCTGCCAACATTCCTGGCCGCTATTCCTATATCCCGGCGGATTCCTCTGCCGGCGTGCAGATTTTTGAAGAGAAGTTCGCGCACTCCTTCCATGCATCTGACCCCGCCTGTGGCCGTTCTCTGAATTCCTTTGACCTTGTGCGGGTACACAAGTTTGGGGATGAAGATGAGAAAAAGAGCTTCCAGGCAATGTGTGATTTTGCGATGAGTCTGGATAAGGTCAGGGTGCTGGCGGCAGAGGAGAAGAAAGCGGAAGCCGATATGGACTTCGATGACGGTGAGGACTGGAGAGAGAAGTTAAGGTATATGCCCAGAAGCAAGGTACTGGAGAACAGTGTCTTTAACGAGGTGCTGATCCTTAATAATGACCCGGACTTCCAGAATTTTGCGTTTAACGAGATGGCAAACCGCATCCAGATCACAGGAGAAGTTCCGTGGAACCGCCCGGACGATAACAAGTTCTGGCGCGATGCAGATACCGCACAGCTGAAAGCCATCCTTGATACCCGCTATACCTCATTCTCTACCCGCAATCACGATGTGAGCTTTCTGAAAGTGGCGGACGACCGCAGTTTCCACCCAGTCAGGGATTATTTGGACGGCCTGCCGTCTTGGGACGGTAAGGAACGGGTGGATACCCTGTTGATTGATTATTTTGATGCGGACGATACTCTGTATGTCCGTGCGGTGACCCGGAAGATGCTGGTGGCAGCAGTCACCCGTATCTACCATCCCGGCACGAAGTTTGACTCTGTTCCGGTATTAGATGGTAAGCAGGGTATAGGAAAAAGTACGTTCTTAAAGGATCTGTGTGGAGAGGAATACTATGCCGACAACCTGAGTCTGACGGACATGAACGATAAGGCTGCCGCAGAGAAACTGCAGGGATTCTGGATCGTTGAGATTCCGGAGCTCGCCGGTATGAAGAAGGCGGACATCGAAAAGGTGAAGGCCTTCATTACGACCACCGATGATAAGTATCGTCCTTCTTACGGACGCACCGTGGAATCCCACCCGCGGCAGTGCGTAGTGATTGCCAGTGTCAACGGTGAGAGGGGATACCTGCGTGATATCACCGGCAACCGCCGCTTCTGGGTCGTTAAGCTGAAGCAGACAGAGCAGAAGCGTAAGTGGCACTTTACACAGGAGGAGAAAGACCAGATCTGGGCGGAAGCCAAGAAGTACTATGAAGAAGGGGAGAAATTGTATTTAGAGGGTGAGCTGCTGGAGAGTGCAGAAATGGAACAGAAGAAGGCGATGGAGCTGGATGAGCGTCAGGGAATTGTCGAAGATTACCTGAATATGCTTCTGCCGGAACGCTGGGAGAAGATGGACCTCTATGCGAGAAGAAGCTATATCAACGAGAAGGATGGGCCGACGGTAGAAAAGGGAACGGTGAAGAGGGAGTATGTCAGCAATGTGGAGATCTGGAGCGAGTGCTTCGGACGCTCGCCGTCTGATATGAAACCTGCGGATTCTTATTCTATCGCCGCGCTCATGACGCAGATTCCGGGCTGGGAGAGATCGAAAGACTGTAGGAAAAAGGGAATCTACGGAAAGCAGAGAGTGTACGTCAGAACAGAGGAACAGGAAAAGTAAGAAAAATCAAGGGAACAGGGAACAAGTGACAGGAAAGCGGTAAAAGAAAACAGGTAACAAGGGAACAGGAGAACAAGCAAAACGCAAAAGAAAAACGTATAGCGGAGAGGGCGGGGTGGGCGGTAGCTAAGTTCAAAAGGTGTCAACTATATGGGACAAGACCAACTTTTTCTATATAGAGTCTTTTGGTAAAAAGAAAAAACAGAAGAGTGTGTAATACGCATATAGGGGAAATAGCTATATAGAGAAAAAAGCGTGCTTGTTGTGAACCTGTTCCTTTTTACTTTATATCAACCCTAAAAAATAGCGTAAATACAAGGAAAAACGGGAAAATGGCAAAGGGGAACAGAAGCCGAAAAAAGACAACAGATAAGGAAAAACGAAACAAGAAGGATGGCGCGGTGCCGCGCAGGGCGGGTTTTGGGGTATAGAGGAGATTAAGAATATGAGGGAGAGAGACGTAGAGCAGAAATTAAGGAGCGAGGTAGAAAAGAGGGGTGGCAGGTGCTTTAAGTTTTTGTCTTCCGTATCTGGTGTGCCAGATCGGCTGCTTTTACTTCCCGGTGGTCTAGTAATTTTCGTGGAACTGAAGAAAGAGGGCGAGAAGCCAAGGAAGCTGCAGGAGGTACAGATGCGAAAAATAAGGGAATTGGGGTTTCATGTCCGGGTCGTGGACAGCGAACAGGGAATTCAGGAATTAATGAGGGAGATAGAAGATTGGAAAAGTTAAAGAGGGAGAATATGCACGAGTACCAGAGGTACTGTGTGGATTTCATAGAGACCCATGAAGAGGCAGCTGTATTGTTGGATATGGGACTGGGCAAAACAGCGATCGCACTGACTGCAATCTTTGATCTGGTCTATGACTTCTTTCTGGTGAGAAAGGTGCTGGTGGTGGCACCGCTTAGAGTGGCGAGAGATCAGTGGATCGCGGAAGTCGGAAAATGGGAGCATTTGTCGGATTTGAGGGTAAGCGTGGTGGTAGGTAGTGAACAGGAGAGAAAGGTCGCACTTATGCGAAGCGCGGATGTGTATGTGATAAATCGTGAGAATGTGGCATGGCTGGTAGAAAAAAGCGGAGCCGTTCTGGATTTTGACATGCTCGTGGTGGATGAGCTGAGTTCTTTTAAGAATTCAGACAGTAAGAGGTTCAAGGGGTTGATGAAATTAAGACCGAAGATAAAAAGAACGGTAGGTCTGACAGGCACACCTGCATCCAACGGCTTAATGGATCTCTTTGCTGAGTATAAGCTTCTGGATAAGGGAAAGCGGCTGGGAAGGTTCATTACGAGGTACCGGGCTGATTACTTCAAGCCGGACAAGATGAACGGAGCAGTGGTCTACTCCTACAAGCCGCTCCCGTTTGCTGAGGAGGAAATCTATAAAAAGATTTCTGACATGACCATTTCCATGAAGTCTACGGATTACTTACAGATGCCGGAAAAGGTCGTGACCGAGTGTATGGTCACGATGGATGAAAAGGAAAAGAAAAAATATGATGAGCTGAAAAAAGAATTGGTGCTGAACATGGGGGAAGAAAACGAGATCACAGCAGCAAATGCAGCTGCTCTCTGCGGAAAACTATCCCAGCTGGCGAATGGTGCAATCTACACCGATGACAAAAAGGTGATGCAGTTCCATGATAAAAAGCTGGATGCCCTGGAAGACCTGATTGAGGCCGCCAATGGAAAACCGGTTCTGGTAGCGTACTGGTACCAGCATGATCTGGAACGGATCAGGAAAAGACTGGATGAGAAGAAGATCGAGTATGACAAGATCGACAGCGGCGAGAGCATTAAGCGGTGGAATGCCGGTCAGCTTCCGGTCGGTCTGATCCACCCGGCTTCTGCCGGTCATGGGCTGAATCTTCAGAGCGGCGGCAACTGTATCATCTGGTTTGGAATCACATGGTCGCTGGAACTTTACCAGCAGACCAACGGAAGATTGTGGCGGCAGGGACAAAATTCTCAGACGGTGGTTATAAATCATATCATCACATCTGGCACTATAGATGAGAGGATTCTCCGGGTGCTCAAAGGTAAGGATGCGACACAGGAGGAGCTGATCGATGCAGTAAAAGCTAACTTAGGAGGATAAAAAGATGGCAAGTGAATTTGAACCGTATGAGAATCTGGCTAATGCGATTATTATTTCGGCAGCAGAGGACTACCGGGTCGCACTCCGCAGACAGATGCGGCATCCCGACGGTCAAGAGACAAAACACACAGTGGACCGTTTGGAGAACTTTTTCCGATCGGCATGGTTTGGAGTGTTGACGGATGTTGACGGTGAGTATCTGATGGCCCGTATCAGAAAAGAAGTTGAAGCAGCATAAAACGGGAAACGATGACAAACAAAGACAAAACATGCCAATCCGAGTGGAATAAAAATTCGGAGGTATGCAAGATGAGCATTATGTGGAAGTACCTGGATAAGAGAGCGGCAGCAATTAAGGCTATCGGTGATTACGATAATATGCAGTTCATTATCCGCAATACAAAAGATGAGATTACGGTTGAGAGTGACAGAATGGTGGGTGTGGGAAGCCCGAACATGGATGGCATGCCACACGCCCACAATCCGCAGGCGGGAGAGGAGAGGATTCTGGATGGCATCGAGAAAATTGATATTCTGAAAGAACGGTATCGGCAGGCGGTCGAGTACATGGACTGGTTTCAGCCAGCGTGGGATGGTCTGACGGAAGATGACAAGTATGTTCTGGAATGCTTCTATCAGACGGAAAGCAGCGATGTGAATCTGATCTGCGACCACTTCGGTATTGAACGTTCCTCAGCTTATAACAAAAAGAACCGTGCGCTGGACAAGTTGGTCACACGGCTCTATGGCAAGGATTGATTCACGGGGCTCCGAAAGGGGCCTCGATTTTTTTTGCCGTTTTGTGGATTTTTTGTGATGAGTAAAATCGTGGACGACTTTATGGCAGGAGTGTGTTATGATGGGAGCATGAAAAAAGGCCAGACGAGAATGGCCGGAGCAAATGAGTAAAATCGTGGACGACATGGCGGACAAAGTGTGCTATGCTAGTACCATGAAAATAGGCCCGGAGGAAATCCGGGAGAGCAGAAGCCTTGGAGGATTGATTCCCCCAGGGCTATTTTTATGCCCGGAAGGGGGAGGATAAGATGGGCAGAAAGAACCGACCTGTAAAAATACGTAAGAAGTCGCTTCCTGATGTCACCAGAATTCAGCCGCCAAAGCGGATGGACATCTGGTACGCACATTTGAGAGAGAACACTGGAACCTCAGTGCAGGAGGGCAGTCGTCCGGTGCTGGTCATCAGCAATGATATGGCAAATAAGAATTCTGATGTGGTCACTGTGATCCCGCTGACTAGTCAGATGAAGAGAATTGAACTGCCGACGCACTGCATTATTCATGATCTGCTGGACGAGGATTCTGTTGTTCTGGCAGAGCAGATCACTGCAATTCCGAAGTGGAGATTACACAGGAAACTGTGCAGCTGCACGGATGAAGTGCAGGTAAGTGAAATAGAAAGAGCTGTAAAGGTACAGCTTGGATTGGAGGACGAAACCAATGAGTAAGATCATCACCTGTGAACAGGTCAGCAATGGCCATCCAGATAAGATCTGTGACCAGATCGCAGATGCCATCGTGACCGACATTCTCCAGCATGACAGGAACGCCCGTGTGGC
>QAMJ01000015.1:0-100390 GCA_003150355.1 Clostridiales bacterium
CCCCAGCAGATAAAGAAGTTATCCTATTATCTCGACAACTGGGACAGCATAGATTTTGACGACAAAAGAAAAGCCGCCGATGGTTTGATCTCTACAATCAAGGCCACCAGCGACCGTGTTCAGATAGAGTGGAAAATCTGATATTTCCGCTCTATCGCCCCTCATTTCTATTTTATCTCGTTTGTACCCCTTGTACACCGATGTTTGGTTAAACTCTTATACAGTTTTCATTTTTCAGAATGCTGGCGGTCTTTTGATTATATGGGAGCAGCACCTGCGTTTTTTCTTTGTTGATTTTATTGCACAGTGTTGCCAGACCGCTTATGCTCAGAATCAGATCGACATCTATTGTGTCGTTGGAAAGCAGAATAAACTGCTGCGTACTTCCGACCGCCACAACAAGAGTTACCACGATACAGTAGAAAGGCTTATCAAGACAAACCTGGCACACAGTTTTCCCAGTTGCCGTATGCGTCACTGCATAGCCGCTGCCAATAATCACATACTGCATCACATTTCTCATCCTGAACAGTAAAAATGCAGCCAAGGCCACAGCGCCCAAACCGTATGCAAGAGATATGATATCGATTCTGCCTTCTTTTAAGTCTGGAATACACATGGAACTTATTCCGATAATGCCCATGCATTCCAAGATAATAAAAACAAGTATGTTGATCTGCCAATACTTTGATACGAAAATTTTCATTTTGCTATATCCCAAATATGTAAAACCCGTTATGCGCTTTTGCTTGGCTCAGCCACGCAGCCAGCGCTTCATACTCCTCCGGTTTCTCTTTGTTGAGCTTTTCTGAAATAGGATCGATCAAAGCTGGAGCATAATAATTGATGCCGTATAGATCGAACACCCCGGTCTTCATGTTGTTGTAAGTGCCGCAGTCAAAAATGCGGCTGTATTCCTGATAGAAAGCGTCAATATCGTCAGCATGGACATATAAAGAATCATTCCTCCAGTGCTGAATATGTCCGCCCGCCGCCAGATTTTTCGCGGGTGTTTTGAGCGGAATATCGCAGAACTGTATTTCTATGAACGCTGAACCACCGCAGGCTCGGCGCTCTTCCTGAGTTTTGAAAGAATGAAACATCGGATTTATCACCCCTATTGATTTTATTATATCATCAGATACGGTCCTGCGCAAGGAAAAGCCCACCGTAATCAATGAGAAATTACGGTGGGCTTATATGTATCTTATAAACGGAGCATCAGTTATTTTACTCCATAAAAAATTCCTTTTTTAAACGAGAGGTAAATCGGCAGTCCCGCGGCGAAATTCAGCGATCCGCCGATCACTATCCACACAAGCTCCAGTGAAACACCTGCATACATCACGATTTGGGATATTCCGATAACAGCACCTGCCGCTCCGGAATACACAGTCATGCCAAAACCGAGATCCTTTTGGCGTTTGGTGGCAATTTCTTTTTCGTGTATCTTGTTCAGATAAATAATATAGGCAACGCCGAACATGACGGCAGCCAATGCAGCAAGAGCAAAATAGTCCAGTACATGGTAAAAGCCGTTTCTGCAAAAATAAATAATGCCTGCCGTGAGATGCATTATCCAGCCGATGTCACTCAGCAGCCCTAATACCAGAAAGGGGATATCGGGCATCATGGCGGTGTAGCGGATACCTTGTTTTCCCACTTGCTGGAGCTGCCTGATATGGTCTTCTGTTGTTTTTCTTTTTTCGTGCAGGATATCTTTTATCTTATTCATAGAAAATCTCCGACGCTCAATTTGTTTTACTCCTTGTACCACAATTGCAGGCGGAATTGAACAGCAGAAAGAAAATGCCTACAGGAGGGATTCGACCTGCCGTGCGCGGCAGGCACCTCGGGTTGAAACGAATCCACCTTGCCGCATTTAGCTTTTGCAAGCCTGCATTCGCATAGTCTTGCAAAAGCTGCGGCTGCGGAAAAAGTGCCGTGCCTTTATCTGCCACCGGCAGCGGCATGGCGCTTTTCCCCCGGCACGTTTCTAAGAGCCCTCGGGTTCGAATCCCCATTTCTTTCAATATGAAAAGAAGTCCCTGCCGATGGCAGGAACTTCTTTTCATGGTGGAGACGGAGGGATTCGAACCCTTGACCTTACGGATGCGAACCGTACGCTCTCCCAACTGAGCTACGCCCCCATATTAAATTGCATAATCAACTCTCAACTGACAGCTCATACATTATAACACATTTTTTTCGTTTGTAAAGGAAAAATTTTGATTGATTATATTTCAGTTTTGTAGTATAGTATGACCGTGGCTTTTGACAAGGCTGCACTAGTCGGGGAGCCAGCGGTGCCCTGTAACCTGCAATCCGCTGCAGCAGGGGCGAATTCCCGATTGAGGATATGTTCTGTGTCGTCTGACTCCGGTAAGCAGCGTTGACGATCCGGTCTCGCGCAACGGAAACCCGCGAACCATGTCAGGCGGGGAACCGAGCAGCATTAAGCGGTGCTTTTCGTGTGCCGCGAGTTTGCCGGGTCCGAGCCGGCTGCCGGGGTAACGGACATAGTTCATTGTTCGATGTCGGGTGTGCAGTCTTGTCAAGAGCCATAACTGCATTATGTGCCGGAGAGGTGGGGGAGCATGTATCAGGCTCTGTATCGCAAGTGGCGTCCGCAGACCTTTGATCAGGTCGTCGGGCAGCAGCATATTACCGAGACGCTGAAAAATCAGGTCAAGACGGGCAGGCTTTCCCATGCCTATCTCTTCATCGGCACGCGCGGCACCGGCAAGACGACCTGCGCGAGGATACTTGCCAAGGCCGTCAACTGTGAGCATCCGGTGGACGGCAACCCTTGCGGAGTGTGCCCCGCCTGCCGCGGGATAAGCGACGGCTCGGTGCTCGATGTTGTGGAGCTCGACGCGGCGTCCAACAACGGCGTTGACAATGTGCGCGCGCTCAGGGAGGAAGCGGTGTTCACCCCGGCCTCTGTGCGCAAGAGAGTGTATATTATCGACGAAGTCCACATGCTGTCGGCCTCGGCGTTCAATGCGCTGCTGAAAATTCTCGAGGAGCCGCCCGAGCATCTGATGTTCATCCTCGCGACGACGGAGCTGCAGAAGGTTCCGGCGACGATACTTTCGCGCTGCCAGCGGCACAGCTTTCGGCGCATCGACACTCCCGACATTGCCGAATACCTCGAATACATCGCAAAGCAGGAAAACTTCAAGCTCAGCCATGAGGCGGCGGAGCTTATCGCCCGGCTTGCCGACGGCGGTGTGCGCGACGCGCTGAGTCTGCTCGACCAGTGCTCTGCCAGCGAGACGATAGACCTTGAAGCTGTTTACAGCGCAATGGGGCTTGCCGGCAACCGGCGCACGGCGCAGCTTATGAGCGGCATACTTGACCATGACACTGACAAGACGCTGCGGGACTTCAACTCCATGTGGATGGACGGCAAGGACCCGGCCACGCTCCTGACGGAGCTGTCCGGTCTGCTGCGCGATACGCTTATGACGCACGTCGCCCCTAAGGGCGCGCGCAGCCTTATCTCAGGCGGCTATGACGATACGACGCTCGGTGAGCTCTCGGGCCGCATGACGACCGAGGAGATAATCTGCGCGATGGAGACCGTGCAGAAGTACACCGCGTCCATGCGCGAGAGCACCAGCCCCAAGACGACTGCGGAGCTGTGCCTCGTCTCCCTGTGTGATAACACTATGGGTGAGAGTATAGCGGAGCTTCGGGCGAGAATATCGCGGCTCGAACTGCAAATTAGCAGCGGGAGCTTCACTCCCGTGCGGGAGGATACGCACCCGGCGCCTGCCGAAGAGGAACCGGAACGTTATGAACCGGAGCCCCCGCGGCGGAGAGAAGAAGCATACATCCCGGAGGAGGACGACCTTGACCCCGAGATGTTTGCGGAGGAGCAGCCCGAGGACAGCTTCGTTCAGCGCGGCGGCAGAGTCGAACCCGAGCATCAAGCCGAACCGGAAGCCCAGCCCAAAACGGACGTACCGGCAGGGGAGCCCGCATGGAAGGATATCTGCGCAAAGGCGGCAGGTGCGCTTCCGATGGATATAAAGCTGAGACTGGACGACAGCGCTTCCGTAAGGGGAAAGATAGAAAACGGTACACTGCGCATAGAGGTCGTGCCAGGATTTCTCTATGGGCGCTTTAACAGGCAGGATGTGCTCGCAAAGTTCTCGGAGGCGGCGACAGCCCTTGCGGGAAAAGAGATACACGCTCTGCTCTCAGAGCTGCACGATGAGCCGCGCCCACAGCGCAGTCTGGACGAACTGAAGCAGTTCAAGGAAGTAAAATTCATATAAACAGTAAATAATAAAAACGGAGGATATAAAAATGGCAAAAGGCGGATTTCGCGGCGGATATCCCGGCGGCGGCAACCAGATGAACATGATGAGACAGGCTCAGAAGATGCAGCAGGATTTCCTGAAAATGCAGCAGGAGCTCGAGACAAAAGAATTTGAGTTCACGGCAGGCGGCGGTGCAGTAAAGGCGACAATGATCGGCACCCGCCAGCTTCACAGCATAGAAATAAGCCCCGATGTTGTCGACAGCGACGATGTCGAAATGCTTCAGGATCTGATCCTTGCGGCGGTCAACGGCGCTATCAAGCTTGCCGACGATGAAACCAACAAGGCCATGAGCAAGCTTCAGGGCGGCATGGGCGGCTTCCCCGGCCTGTTCTGAGATGAAGACCCCTTGGACAGACAGCGTTGATATCAACGCTCCGCTTCCCGAATACCCGCGTCCGCAGATGGCGAGACGCAGCTGGCTGAACCTGAACGGCCAGTGGCTCTACGCCTTTACGGACAGCAGCAGGAGACCGGCCGAGTACGACGGCGAGATAATTGTACCGTTCTCACCGGAGACGGAGCTGTCCGGAGTCGGCAGAGCGCTGAGGAGCGGGGAGTACCTGTGGTATTGCAGAGAAGTCGAGATACCGGCGGAGTTTTCCGGTAAGCGCCTGCTGCTGCACTTCGGCGCTGTGGATCAGTGCGCAGCGGTGTGGGTGAACTCTACGCAGGTCGCGCGGCACACCGGCGGCTATCTGCCCTTCGAGGCGGATATCACTGACGCTGTTGATGACGGCTATGCCCAGATCACCGTCAGAGTGACCGATGATACCGACAGAAGCTTTCAGTCCCGCGGCAAGCAGAGCTCGAAGCGCGGCGGAATATGGTACACTCCGCAGAGCGGTATATGGCAGACGGTGTGGCTCGAGGCCGTACCGGAGACGTATGTGCGCTCGCTGCGCATCACCCCGGATATTGACAAGGCAACGGTCACAGTCGAGGCCGACGTCAGGGGAGACGAGCAGGCATACGCGCATTTTGACGGGCAGGACTATCCGCTCCCGGCGGAGATCCCCGTGCTGGAATTTGAGCCTTGGTGCCCGGAGAACCCGAAGCTCTACGGCTTCAGCGTAAGCTGCGGCGAGGACGAGGTGTTCAGCTATTTTGCCATGCGCAAGATAGCCGTCGCAAAGGATAAAAACGGAGTGCCGCGGCTGTTCCTGAATAACGAGCCGTACTTCCAGAACGGTCTGCTCGATCAGGGCTACTGGCCTGACGGGCTCTATACCGCGCCGACGGACGAGGCGCTTATCTACGATATCAGCACCGCCAAGGCGATGGGCTTCAATATGCTGCGCAAGCATATCAAGGTCGAGCCGCTGCGCTGGTACTACCATTGCGACAGGCTCGGTATGCTCGTCTGGCAGGATATGCCGAACGGCGGTCGGCGCTATAACCCAGTCATCATCTCCGCACCGCTCGTGACGGGCATTCATCTGAACGACTCCGCGCACGCCCTCTTTGCCCGGAGCGACAGCGAGGGGCGCGCACAGTTCAAGTCTGAACTCGGCGAGCTGGTGAACCATCTGTACGACTGCCCATGCATCTGTATGTGGGTCATCTTCAACGAGGGCTGGGGTCAGTTCGACGCAAGGAAGATGTACGATTTTGTCCGCTCTATGGACAAGACCCGCGTCATCGACCACGCCTCCGGCTGGCACGATCAAGGCATCGGCAATGTGCAGAGCCTGCATGTGTACTTTAAAAAGTACCACTTTAAGCCTGACAAAAAGGGCCGCGCGGTGCTGCTCAGCGAGTTCGGCGGGTACAGCCATCAGGTACCGGGGCACTGCTACAATAATAAGTACTTCGGCTATAAGAGGTTCGAGATGCCGTTCCAGCTCGAGGCGGCGCTTGAGGATCTTTATCAGACGGAGATCGGCCCGGCAAAGCTGCAGGGGCTTTCGGCGGCAGTGTATACGCAGCTGAGCGACGTTGAGGATGAACTCAACGGCCTGCTGACATATGACAGAAAGGTCGTAAAGATCGCGCCTGAACCGATGCGCAAGATAATAAATGTTGGTAAATAAACACCGCGTCCGTGTTCGGCCATGCCGGATACGGACGCGCGAGCTTTTAGGTGAGTGTATGCTGAAAAAAGCCTATCTTGAAATCACAAATGTCTGCAATCTCTCGTGCAGCTTCTGTCCCGGCACGCGCCGCGAAAAGCGCTTTATGACGCCTGAGGAGTTTGAAACGCTCTCACGGAAGCTGCGCGGACATGTGGAGTACCTCTATCTGCACCTTATGGGTGAGCCGCTGCTGCACCCGCAGCTTGAGGAAATACTCGGCATAGCCGCGCGGCAGGGCTTCCGCGTCATAATCACGACGAACGGAACGCTGCTCGACAGGCGCGGTGAACTGCTCGTTTCCTCACCGGCAGTGTACAAGGTGAATATTTCGCTCCAGTCGTTTGAGGGCAACGGAGCCGAGGAACCGGACGACTATGTCGGTATGTGCGCAGATTTCGCGGCGAGGATGTCCGCAGCGGGGAAGCAGTGCGTGCTGCGCCTTTGGAACAAAAACGGGCTTGACAGCCTGAACCCGCAAATCGAAACAGCGCTTGAAGCACGCTTTCCGAAGCCGTGGAGAGACAGCCGCGGCAGCAGGTACATCGCGGAGCGCGTGCTGCTCCAGCCGGGCGAGCGCTTCGACTGGCCGGATATGAGCGCGGAGAACACAGGTGCGCAGCGCTTCTGCCGCGGCCTGCGGGATCAGATAGGTGTGCTGTGCGACGGGACTGTCGTGCCTTGCTGCCTTGACCACGAGGGAGACATAGCGCTTGGCAATCTGTTTGAAGATGAGCTTTCTGATATTATGTCAACTAAAAGAGCGCGCAGGATATACGACGGATTCTCGCAAAGGCAGGCGGCGGAGGAGCTTTGCCGCCGCTGCGGTTATTCAATGAGATTTACATAACATGATTTACATAATATAAAAGCGGCGATAGTTAAACGCGGCGTGGTAAAAGAGCATAGATTTTTGCCGCAATGGGTAAAAAAGTTTATGTAATTGGCATAGGCCGCCGGGGCTTGTATTTCCTGTCGACTTGTGCTACACTGTCGCTGCTGGAAAAACATATGTCTGCGGAAAACGGACATGGAGGATAAAAATGAAAGTTGCAGTTTTAGGATTCGGTACTGTCGGTCAGGGCGTTTATGGTATGCTTGCTCACAGCAAGGGACTTGAGCCGGGGCCTGTGCTTGTCAGACCCGGCAAGGATAACGAGCCTTGGAAGGTCGCGGATATGAACGCGATAGTGTCCGACGCATCCGTTGGTGCGGTCGCGGAGGTCATGGGCGGGGTAGAGCCTGCGTTCAGCTACTGCGCCATGGCGCTCAAGGCCGGCAAGCATGTCGTTACCTCGAACAAGGCGCTCGTCGCGGCCAGGGGCATAGAGCTAGCGGAGATCGCAAGAGAGCACGGCGCGGCGTTCTTGTTCAGCGCGGCCTGCGGCGGCGGTGTGCCTTTCCTGCATAACCTCTCGCTCGCAGTGCTCAGTGACAGAATAGAGAGCCTCGGCGGCATACTCAACGGCACGACGAACTATATGCTCGACGCCATGCAGCGCCGCAGCCTTGATTACGGCGCTGCGCTCTCGGATGCGCAGAAGCTCGGCTATGCCGAGGCTAACCCGACGGCGGACGTTTCCGGGCTTGACGCACTGAGAAAGATCATGCTCGGCTGCGCGGTCGGCTTCGATGCACTCCCCGATGAGGGGCTTGACCGCGAGGGTATAGAGAGCATCACCGCGGCGGATGTCGCGGATATCAAGAAGCGCGGTCTTACCTGCCGCCTCGTTGCCCGCGGCGGCAGAACGGACGGCGGAGTGTACGCCTATGTCGAGCCCGTGCTGTTCACCGCGGCAGCGCCCGAGTGCTCCGTGCTCGATAACTTTAACCTCGCAAGGTACCACGGCGAGGACTCCGGTGATATAGTCATGATCGGTCAGGGCGCAGGCCGCTGGCCTACAGCCTCGGCTGTGCTGCGCGATTTGAGCTGCGTATTGCGCGGCGAGCGCGAAATGCTCGGCGCGGGCTGCGTCCGCTGCGCGGCGGACAACGAGGGCTGTGTGCATTCGTACTATGTGCGCCTGCCCGAGAAGCTTGTTTCAGAGCTTCCGGTCAAGTCGGCGAAGAATGAAAACGGCGTTGCGAGAATTATCACGGAGCCGGTCAGCGTTGTGTCCATGCATGCGTTCGCCGCAAAGCAGAGAGAGAACGGCGCAGAGATATTCTTTGCCGCCGTGGAGGAATAAGAATGAAAGTCGCAAAATTCGGCGGCTCATCCGTCGCGGGAACCGAACAGTTCAAAAAGGTCAAGGCGATAGTCGAAGCCGACCCGGAGCGCCGTGTGGTCGTCGTCTCGGCGGCGGGCAAGAGGAACGCCGACGACCATAAGCTGACCGACCTGCTGTACCTGTGCCACGCGCACCTCAATTACGGCGTCTCATGCAGCGATATCTTCAATACCATCGAGCAGCGCCTTACCGAGATACGCGACGAGCTTGGATTGAGCTATGATATCGAGTCCGAGCTTAAGGAGCTTGAGCGCACGCTGAGCAAAGACACGCCCGTTGACCTGCTTGTGTCGCGCGGCGAGTATTTCACCTCAAGGCTCATGGCCGAGTACTTAGGCTACACCTTTGTCGACGCTGCCGACTGCGTGATTTTTTCCTTTGACGGCAGCATAGACTATGAACGCAGCTATGCCCTTATTGCCGAAGCCGCGGAAAAGTATGGCAAGATAGTCATCCCTGGCTTTTACGGGCGTGTGAGCACCGGCAAAATAAAGGTAATGACCCGCGGCGGCAGCGACATAACCGGCTCCCTCGCGGCAGTCGCCGTCAACGCCGATGTGTACGAGAACTGGACGGATGTCTCCGGCATACTTATGGCGGACCCGCGCATTGTTGATAACCCGGAGCCTATCAAGAAGATAACCTATGCCGAGCTTCGCGAGCTTGCCTTCATGGGCGCGACGGTGCTGCATGAAGAGTCCGTGCAGCCGGTGCGCGAAAAGGGGATACCCCTCAACATCAGAAACACAAACCGCCCGCAGGATCCCGGAACAATGATAGTCGGGAACATCGACCGCGAGAACAGCGACGACCGTTTCATAACCGGCATCGCGGGCAGAAAGAACTTCACGATAATCACGCTCCAGAAGCATGACATGCATACGAGCCACACGCTCCGTCAGGCGCTGGAGGTCTTTGAACGCTACCACGCACCGATAGAGCACATCGCGCTTGGGCTGGACTCCTTTGCGCTCGTGACTTCGAGCGCCGGGCTTGGGGAGAGCATATATCAGCTCATGGGCGATTTGCAGAAGGCCTGCCACCCGGACGATATCAACCAGCAGGACGACATCGCGCTTGTCGCGGCGGTCGGCCGCAAGATGCCGTTCAGACCCGGCACATCCGGCAAGCTGTTCAAGGCGCTCGGCGACGCGGGCGTCAACATCCGCACCATCGCTCAGGGGACAGATGAGCTTTCAATAATTGTTGGTATAGACAATAAGGACTATGAGACGGCCATCCGTGTACTGTATGACGGATTTGCCGGTTAAGGAGGAAATGAAATGGAAAAGATCAATGTAGCGATCCTCGGCGCAAGCGGCGCTGTCGGCAGAGAGATGCTGAAAATCCTTGAGGAATACGATATCCCCGTTGCAAAGCTCCTCCCGCTCGCAAGCGCGCGTAGCGCGGGCGGCTATGTGAAATTCCACGGTGAGGACGTTCTTATCGAAGAAGCGACTGACGAGAGCTTCGCAGGCATGGACTATGTCCTCGGCGCGGTGAAGAACGGCATGTCCAAGCGCTTCGCCCCGGCGATAGTCAAGAGCGGCGCGGTGTATATCGATAACAGCTCCGCTTTCAGGCTTGATGAAAATGTGCCGCTGGTCGTCCCTGAGATAAACGGCGCGGACGCCTTTGAAAACAAGGGCATTATCGCAAACCCGAACTGCTCCACAATCATCACCCTTATGGCCGTCGCGGGGCTTGCAAAGCTTTCTCCGATCAAGGCCATGGTCGCAAGCACCTATCAGGCCGTCTCCGGTGCGGGTCAGGCGGGCTTCTCTGAGCTTCAGGGACAGATGGAAGCCATTGTTGCCGGCAAGCCGACGGAGCACTCAACTTTCCCGACGCAGATCTGCCTGAATGTTATCCCTCACATCGGCGACGAGCTTGAAAACGGCTATACCGATGAGGAAATGAAGATGCAGAACGAGGGGCGCAGGATCTTCCACCGCCCGGAACTCAAGGTCACCTGCACCTGTGTGCGTGTGCCGGTCATGCGCTCGCACTCGATATCCGTCACGGTCAAGACTGAGCGCCGCATTGAGCTGGACGAGGCCAGAGCTGCTATCGCGGCATACCCCGGCGTGCGCCTTATCGACGATTATCAGGGACGCAATTACCCGACGCCGCTTGACACCAGCGATCAGGATCTCGTCTGGGTCGGCAGAGTGCGCCGTGACCTCGTTGACGAGGACGCGATAACCCTTTGGTGCTGCGGCGACCAGATACGTAAGGGCGCTGCCGCAAACGCCGTGCAGATACTCAAGCTGCTTGCGGAAGGTAAAAAGTAAGTTGACATAATTTGAATAACATAACACAACACTCGAGCGATTTGCTTCGCCCGGGTGTTGTGTTATTTTAATAGAAGCTCTATATGCAGATTGCTCAAAATTACATGCGGGTTTTCTTGACATACACTGCACATTGCGATATCATCATACACATCGATAACTTGCACGACAACAATTGCGGAGGTGCATATATGAAACGCAGTGAGATAAACAAGGCGCTGAAAGAGCTGGAGGCAATGTGCGCAGAGTATAAGTGCTATCTGCCGCCGTTCTGCGGCTTCACGCCGGAGCAGTGGAAGCACATCGGCCATGAGTATGACGAGGTGCGCGACTGCATGCTCGGCTGGGATATTACCGATTACGGTCTCGGTGATTTTGACAAGGTCGGCTTCTCACTTATCACCATCAGGAACGGCAACCGCAAGATGGCTGACAAGTACCCCAAGGTGTACGCTGAAAAGCTGCTGTACCTGAGAGAGAGCCAGTATTCCCCGAACCATTTCCACTGGTACAAGACCGAGGATATTATAAACCGCGGCGGCGGCAACGTGCTGATCCGTGTGTATAACTCCCTGCCGAATGAGGAGATCGATTATGAATCGGACGTGACTGTACACACCGACGGGAGGACTTACACCGTCCCTGCCGGGACTCAGATCCGTCTCACCCCGGGCGAGAGCATCCATATCCAGCAGTACCTGTACCATGATTTCACCGTTGAGCCAGGCACGGGTCATGTGCTCCTCGGCGAGGTCAGCCAGTGTAATGACGATAATACCGATAACCGCTTCAATCCGCCGGTCGGACGCTTCCCGGAGATCGAGGAGGACGAGCCGCCGTACAGGCTGCTGTGCAATGAATATCCGGAGGCTGAGTAAAGCATGATAGTTACGATACATAACGATCAGCTGACGCTGACTGCCGATACCCTCGGCGCGCAGATGCAGAGCATCACCTCATATAAAGGTACGGAGTACCTCTGGAACGGCGATGAAAGATACTGGAAAGGGCGTGCCCCGGTGCTCTTCCCGTTTGTGGCAAGGCTCAAGGACAAGACCTATACCGTAAACGGCGGTACGTATCAGATGAAGATACACGGCTTCGCATCGGCCTGCGAATTTGAAGTCGCCGAGCAGACGGAGAGCAGCGTTACCTTTGCCCTGCGTGATAATGAAGTTACGCGCGCACAGTATCCCTTTGCCTTCCTGTTTAAGGTGAGATACGCTCTCAAGGAAAACACCGTTGAGGTGACATATACTGTAGATAACCCAGAGAATGAAATGCTGCATTTCGGCCTCGGCGGGCACCCCGGCTTCAATGTACCGCTCAAGGAGGGGACTTCCTTTGAGGATTATTATCTGCGCTTTTCCCAGCCCTGCGAGCCTGACAGAGTGGGCTTTTCGTCGGAAATCCTTGTGAGCGGTGTCGATAAGCGCTATGAGCTTGAGGACGGGCAGATCATCAGGCTTCGCCATGACCTGTTCGACCATGATGCTATAGTCCTCAAAAACATGGCGAAGAGCGTCACCATCGCTTCGGATAAGACCAAGCGCTATGTGACCGTCAGCTATCCGCAGATGCCGTATGTCGGCTTCTGGCACGCCGAGCGCAAGGATGCGCCCTATGTCTGCGTCGAGCCGTGGGTGTCGCTGCCCGCGCGCGACGGAGTGATCGAGGACTTTGCCTGCAAGGGCGACCTTATACATCTCCCCGGGCACGGCAGCTATGAGAACACGTGGTATATTACGATAGGGGAAGAATGAGCTATGTATGATGTTGCGGCGCTCGGCGAGCTGCTTATTGATTTTACCTGCCTGTCGACGGATGCGGACGGCTACCCGACTATGGCTGCGCACCCCGGCGGCGCGCCGGCAAATTATCTTGCCGCGCTGACGAAGTTCGGCGCAAAGACGGCCATGATCGGCAAGGTCGGCAATGACGCATTCGGCAGACTGCTTATCAAGACCCTGAAAGGCACGGGGATAGACACGCGCGGCATGCTTGTGTCGGACGATGTGTTCACGACGCTTGCGTTCGTGACGCTGGACGACAGCGGAAACCGGGAGTTTTCCTTTGCTCGCAAGCCCGGAGCCGATACGCAGCTCCGCTTTGATGAGATCGACCTCGGCGTGATAGATGCGTCAAAGGTGCTGCACTTCGGCACCCTGTCCATGACGAACGAACCGGCGAGGGACGCGACGTATAAAGCCGTCGAGTACGCCGCCGGGCGTGGGAAGCTTATCAGCTTTGACCCGAATCTCAGAAAGCCCCTGTGGAACGATCTGGACGAGGCGAAGCGACAGATGCTGTGGGGACTCCTACACGCGGACGTGGTCAAGATCAGCGATGAAGAGACGGAGTTCCTGTTCAGCCTTGCCCCGGAAGAGGCGGCGAAGCATATCATAGACAGCTTCGGCGTCAGGCTCGTCTACGTCACCTGCGGGGCGGAGGGCTGCTTTTACAGGACGAAGACGGCCTCCGGCTTTGTCAAGGCACTCAGCGGCATAGCCGTGAAGGACACGACCGGAGCGGGCGATATCTTCGGCGGCTCCTCCATGTATGGGCTGCTGAAAGCGGGCGGCGTACCGGAGAAGCTGACCGCGGAAGAGCTTAAAGAGATAGTTTCATTCGCGTGTGCGTCGGCAGGGCTTTCAACTACCAGAGCGGGCGGTATTTCAAGCGTACCGGAACTTGGCGAGGTCGAAGCGGCAATGAGGTAATGACGACTGCTGACGATAAAGTCTAGAGCAGAATATAAAAGCAAAGCACGGAAGAGGAATCATCGTAGTTCCACTTTCGTGCCTTGCTTCTGTTATACGCTTTTGCCGGGACAGGTCTGCGCGTGACCGGGTTCAGCTCGCCCCAAGTGCCGCGGCGGGAATTGTCAAGCTCCCGTTTTTTCTTTTTCGAGAGCTTCTCATAAGGAATGAAATTGTTCATGCCGTACCTCCAACTTTTGAGGTGTCGGTATTATAGCAGAAAAAAGAAATAATGCAAGACGGAAAGCCGGCTTATTAAGGTCAGGCTGTATAGAATTAGGACATTCAGTGTCGGAATAAGCTTATCAGGGGTGATGAAATGCTTGAATGCGCGTTTGTGCTTCTGATGAAAACGCTTTTGCTGATGCTGCGTCTGTCACCGGCAGACTCCTTCCCGAAGCCTTTGAGCAAGGAAGAGGAGCGCGAATATCTTGAACGCTGGCAGGCGGGGGACATAGATGCGAGGAACACGCTCGTTGAACACAATCTGCGTCTCGTTGCGCACATAATCAAGAAATACTATCAGAACGAGGACATTGACGATCTTATCTCCATAGGCACGATAGGACTGATAAAGGGCATCAATACCTATAAACCGGATAAGGGCGTCCGCCTTGCGACCTATGCGAGCAGGTGCATTGAAAATGAGATCCTGATGCACTTTCGCAGCCAAAAGAAAACCGCGGCAGATGTCAGCCTATCGGAAGCGTTGGACGTTGACGGGGAGGGCAACGGCCTGTACCTCATGGACGTTGTGGCGCAGGATGACGACATGGCCGAGCGCGTCGGGAGTATGGAGTTGTGCCGTAGCCTCAGGGAATATATAGATAAGGTGCTCGACGAGCGCGAGGCAGAGATCATTCGCCTGCGCTACGGCATAGGCGGAGGGACGCCCAAGACCCAGCGCGAGACGGCGCAGCTATGCGGGATATCCCGCTCGTACGTATCGCGTATAGAAAAGAAAGCGCTTGAAAAGCTGCGTGAGGCATTGGGGGACGAGAGCGGGAAATAGCACAGAGCCGTGTATCAGACAGGATTTTGATACACGGCTTGTTTGCGCCGATATATGGCAGCGGATAAAAATAGTTGCCCGTTTGTGCTTTCTGGTGTATAATATAATGAATCTTTATGGAAATGGAGATCACCATGAGCAGAAAGAAAAGAAAAGCACAGGCTGCCGAGGCGCCTGATATCGAAGCCTCCGGCAAGGATATGTATGACTGGGTGCAGTGCCTCATAGTGGCGCTTATAATATGCGTTGTCTTTTTTGCGTTCTTTGTTCGTATTATCGACGTCGTTGGCACGTCGATGAACCCGACGCTCAATAACAGCGACAAAATGCTCGTCTCCGGGCTGCTCTATAAGCCGAAAGTCGGGGATGTGGTCGTGTTCAAAAAGGACGAATATAATCCCAACAAGGCTCTGGTGAAGCGCGTGATCGCTATCGAAGGGCAGGAGATCAATATAGACTTTGACAAGGGCATTGTCTACATTGACGGTCAGCCTATCCAGGAGGACTATATCGCAGAACTCACCAAGACTAAGGAAGACTTCATCGGCCCCAAGACGGTCCCGGAGGGCTGCGTGTTCGTGATGGGCGATAACCGCAATATGTCCACCGACAGCAGAAAAACCGAGATAGGCATGGTAGATACACGGTTGATCCTCGGGAAAGCGTATATGGTCATATACCCGCTCTCCGAGTTTAGAGTTATAAAATGATGGAAAACGGCTACGAAAAAATGAATATCCAGTGGTTTCCCGGCCATATGACGAAAGCGCAGCGGATGATCGAGGACAACGTCAAGCTTGTTGACGCCGTGTGCGAGATACTTGACGCGCGCATCCCGTTCTCCAGCCGGAACCCTGATATAGACCGGCTCGCCGCAGGCAAGCCGCGCCTTGTCATACTCAACCGCAGCGACCTTGCGGATCCGGAATTGACCGCGCGCTGGAAGAAGAGCTTCCAGAAGCAGGGGCTTGCTATCCTTGAGACTGACGCGAAGAGCGGCAGGGGAGTGAACGGCTTTGCCCCGGCGATACGGGAGCTCCTCAGCGATAAGTTGAAGGAGTACGAGGCAAAGGGGCAGGTCGGCCGCCCGCTGAGAGTGATGATCCTTGGCATACCGAACGTCGGCAAGTCGACGTTTATCAATAAGGTCGCAAAGCGCAAAGCGGCAATAGCCGGGGACAAGCCTGGCGTCACGCGCGGCCGCCAGTGGATAAGCATCGATACCGGACTTGACCTGCTCGACACTCCGGGCATACTCTGGCCGAAGTTTGACAGTCAGGAGGTCGGCGAGATGCTGGCCATCACGAACGCCATCAAGGCGGACGTTCTCGATAAGGAGACGCTAGGCGCAAACTTCATGCTCCGCCTGCGCGATATGTACCCGAATGCTCTGCGTGAGCGTTATAAAATGGAACCCGATCCGGAGCTCAACGGCTATGAGCTGCTTGAGCAGGCGGCAAAGAAGCGCGGCTTTCTCGTTTCACGCGGCGAGTATGACATTGAGAGAATGGCGAACACTCTGCTCAAGGAATACCATGAGGGCAAGCTCGGCCGCCTGACCTTGGAGGCTCCGAATGACTGAGCTCTGGGAACTGGAAAACGAAATTTACGCCGAGGGCTTCAGCCTTATCTGCGGCGTTGACGAGGCCGGGCGCGGTCCGCTGGCGGGGCCGGTGTACGCCGCTGCCGTTATTCTCCCGCGGGATGCTGTCATCGACGGCCTTAACGATTCCAAGAAGCTGACCGAGAAGAAGCGCGACGCGCTCTTTGACGTTATCACCGAGCGGGCGCTGACCTACGGCATTGCCTCGGCCTCGGTCGAAGAAATAGAAGAATTCAACATCCTGAACGCGACCTTTCTTGCGATGAACCGTGCTGTCGCAAAGCTCGACCCCGCGCCGGAGCTTGCGCTTATCGACGGCAACCGGAACACCGGCATAGCCATGCCGAGCCGCTGCATTGTAAAGGGAGACTCGCGCTGCGCGGACATTGCCGCCGCGTCGATCCTCGCAAAGGTCAGCCGTGACAGATATATGCTCAACCTTGCGGAGAAGTACCCGCAGTATCATTTCGAGCAGCACAAGGGCTACGGCACAAAGCTGCATTATGAAGCACTCAGAGAATACGGCCCGTCGCCTGAGCACCGCCCGAGCTTTCTGAGGAAAATGCACTGATGGAGAGGCGGGAGCTTGGTGCGTGGGGCGAGGAGCGCGCGGCGAAATATCTGCGCAGCAAAGGGTATACTATCCTTGAGCGCAACTTCCGCTGCCGCGCGGGAGAGATAGACATCATCGCGCTGCGCGGCGGCGTCATTGCCTTTGTTGAGGTGAAGCTGCGCCGGGACTCGGAATTTGCCGAAGCGCGCGAATTTGTGACCCCGGCAAAGCAGCGGCGTGTGATCCTGACCGCCGAATATTGGCTCGTCTCGCACCGGACGGAGCTTCAGCCGCGCTTTGACGTGATCGAGATATACGCGCCTTACGGTGAGAGGACGCTCTTCCCGAAGATAAATCACCTTGAGGACGCTTTCCAATAGAAATATGTACGCGGACATGCCGCGAACCGGAGTTTTCCGGTTCGCGGAGCGCAGGCATGACGCTGCTCAGCAGCAGCCGCGCGGACAGAAGGTGGAGCAGTAGGTCTCGCCCTTGGTGCTTGCTTTCTCGTTCTGGACGCTGATCTGTTCTGCGCTGCATCTGCAGTCAACGGTGTTGTACTTGCAGCCTGTGACGTCGCAGCCGACGCCGGGGATGACGTTCTTGGTTTTCTTATCGCTCATGTTCATAACCTCCGTTCCTTGTTGGAAACGGTATTATTATCTGCACCCAAGCCCTGTTTATTCGGAGGACATTTTCTGCCTATGGCGCTCTACACAATAGGAGACACGCATCTTTCCCTTGCCAAGGACAAGCCCATGGACATCTTTGGCGAAAAGTGGAAGAACCACGCGCAAAAATTAAAGGACGGCTTTTCGATAGTCGGGGAGGACGACCTCACCGTCATCTGCGGCGATATCAGCTGGGGCATGGGTATCGAGGAGACAAAGGAGGACTTCCTTTTTATCGATGCTCTGCCAGGGAAAAAGATAATCCTTAAAGGCAATCACGACTATTGGTGGAGCACTGCTGCAAAGGCGAAGAAGTTTTTTGCGCAGAACGGGATAACCACCATAGACATTCTTTATAATAACAGCTTTGACTATGGCGAGTACGCGATCTGCGGCACCCGCGGCTGGTTTTATGAGGAGGAAAAGGGCGGCGAGCATGACGCGAAGATCATGCGCCGAGAGATAATGCGCCTTGAAGCGTCGCTCAAGGCGGCCGGGGATAAGAAGAAGCTCGTGTTCCTGCATTATCCGCCGCTGTTTCAGAGCTACCGCTGCGAGGAGATCCTTGAACTGCTCAAAAGCTATGAGGTCCGCCTGTGCTGCTACGGCCATATACACGGCAAAGGCTGCGCATATGCATTCAACGGCTGGCGCGACGGGACAGAGTTCAGGCTTGTGTCGGCAGATTTTGTGGATTTTACCCCCGTGAAGCTGCCATATTAGGCTTTATTAAATAATTTGTCATTGATTTTACTGTAAGTTTCTGCTATCATAGACAAGTGCGTGCAGACACATAAAGAGGAGGAAATCAACCATGATTCTGAAGAACGTAGAAAACAAAGAAAATAAGACCGCCACTTTTCAGGTAGAGTCCGACGCTGCCGAGTTTGAATCCGCAGTCAACGGCGCATACCTCAAGAACAAGGCTTCGATAAATATTCCCGGCTTCCGCAAGGGCAAGGCTCCGCGCGCTGTCGTTGAGGGCATGTACGGCGCAGAGGTCTTTTATCAGGACGCTATGGACGAGCTCGCCCCCAAGGCTTTCGAGTTCGGCCTTGATGAATCCAAGCTGCGCATGGTCGGCACTCCGTCCATCGTCGATGTGAACGTGACCGATGACCGCACCGCTTCCTATACCTTTGAAGTTACCCTTTACCCCGAGGTCACTCTCGGCCAGTACAAGGGTCTTGAAGCGGAGCGCAAGGATGAGAGCGTTTCCGACGAGGATGTTGACAATGAGCTCAACTCCGTCCGCAAGCGCAACGCCCGCATGATCGACATTGACGACCGCGCTGCCGAGATGGGCGACACTGTCGATATCGATTTTGACGGCTACCTTGACGGTGAGCGTTTCGACGGCGGCAAGGCCGAGGGTTACTCTCTTGAGCTTGGCTCCAACTCCTTCGTCCCCGGCTTTGAGGATCAGATCGTCGGCATGAAGATCGGCGAGGAGAAGGATATCGACATCACCTTCCCCGAGAACTACACTCCTGAGCTTGCCGGTAAGGCCGTCGTTTTCAAGATAAAGCTCAACGGCATCACCACTCCCGAGCTTCCCGAGCTGGACGATGAGTTCGCAAAGGACGTTTCCGAGTTCGATACTCTTGACGAGTACAAGACCAGCCTGCGCGGGGATCTTGAGAAGCGCAAGAAGGACGAGGCTGAGAATGATTTCCGCGCGAACATTCTCAAGCAGGCCGTCAACAACCTCCAGGCTGAGATCCCCGAGTGCATGATCCTCGAGAAGGTCGAGCAGACCATCCGTGACTATGCCTCCAACTTCGGCATGACCGACCGCAGCGTTCCCCTTGAGAACCTCAAGGAAATGATGGGGCTGTCCGATGAGGTCGTCGAGAACAATATCCGTCCCGCAGCCGAGTTCCAGGTCAAGACCGACCTGTTGCTTGACAAGATCAAGGACGAGGAGAAGCTTGAAGTCACCGAGGAAGCCTTCAATGAGTATCTCAACAAGGCCGCTGAGGACGTCAAGGCCACGGCCGACCAGCTCAAGAACTACTTCGGCGAAGCTTTCATAAAGGCTGAGCAGCTCAAGGAAATGGCGACCAACCTCATCGTCGACAGCGCCAAGGTCAAGGCTGCTGAGGCAGAAGAAAAGCCCAAGAAGGCAAGAAAGCCCAAGGCTCCCAAGGCAGAAGATAAGGCTGAGGAGACCGAAGCCGCTGCAGAAGAGCCCAAGGCAGAATAATTCTCAGGGAATAAGGATATGCTCTCTTGGATGCTGATATTTTAAAGGAGAGTTTAATACAATGAGTTTAGTACCTTATGTTGTAGAGCAGACCAGCCGCGGCGAGCGCTCATATGACATCTTTTCCAGACTGCTTAATGACCGCATCATTATGCTTTCCGAGGAAGTGAACGACACTACCGCCAGCTTGATCGTAGCACAGCTTCTGTATCTTGAAGCGCAGGATCCCGATAAGGACATACAGTTTTATATCAACAGCCCCGGCGGCAGCGTTACCGCAGGCCTCGCGATATATGACACTATGCAGTATATCAAGCCTGATGTGTCCACGATATGTGTCGGCCTTGCGGCCTCGATGGGCGCGTTCCTCCTCTCGTCCGGTGCAAAGGGCAAGCGTATTGCCCTGCCGAATGCGGAGATAATGATTCACCAGCCCTCCGGCGGCAGCCAGGGTCAGTGCACTGATATACAGATCCAGGCAGAGCAGATACTGAAGATCAAGAAGCGCCTCAATAAGATCCTTGCCGGGAACACCGGCAAGAGCGTTGAGACCATCGAAGCCGACTGCGAGCGTGATCATTTTATGACCGCCGAGGAAGCAAAGGAATACGGCCTTATCGATCAGGTAATCTACAAGCGCTGATTTTACCGTTATGGGGGGACCTGCCCGACGAGGGTAGCTGTTCCCCCATACTTTATACTGCTCCGTATGCTGCGCATACGGATGCAGGGACAGGAGTTTTTATGGCAAAGAATGAAGACAGACGGAGCATCCGCTGCTCCTTTTGCGGCAAGCCGCAGTCGCTGGTCAATCGCCTGATAGCCGGCAATAACAACTGCTATATCTGTGATGACTGCGTGCGCATGTGCATGAACATAGTCGGCGAGTATGACGAGCCCGAAACCGTGCCCGGCTATGACGGGCTTCCTCTTGCTCTCGAAAGGCTGCCGAAGCCGAAAGAGATCAAGGAAAATTTGGATCAGTATGTTATCGGTCAGGAACGCGCGAAGATAGTTCTGGCCGTTGCGGTATATAATCACTATAAGCGTATCCTCCATTCCGCGAAGAGCGATGTTGAGCTTCAGAAGAGCAACATCCTGCTCATCGGCCCCACCGGCAGCGGCAAGACCCTTTTTGCCCAGACGATGGCTAAGATGCTCGACGTGCCCTTTGCGATAGCTGACGCCACGACGCTTACCGAGGCCGGCTATGTCGGCGAGGATGTCGAGAACGTCATCCTCAAGCTGCTTCAGGCAGCGGACTTTGACGTCGCGCGTGCCGAGAAGGGCATTATCTATATCGACGAGATAGACAAGATCGCCCGCAAGAGCGAGAACACCTCCATAACCAGAGACGTTTCCGGCGAGGGGGTGCAGCAGGCGCTGCTCAAGCTGCTTGAAGGCACGATCGCAAACGTTCCTCCTCAGGGCGGGCGCAAGCATCCGCATCAGGAGTTTATACAGGTGGACACCACCAATATTCTCTTCATATGCGGCGGCGCGTTCGACGGGCTCGATAAGATCATCGAGAAGCGCACCAATAAAAAGACCATGGGCTTCGGTGCGGATATCACCAGCAGCACCGAGCGTGACGTCGGTGAGATCATGGCGCAGGTGCAGCAGCACGATCTGCTCCAGTTCGGCATCATCCCGGAGCTTATCGGCCGCCTGCCTGTGGTCGCAACGCTCCAAAGCCTTAAGCGCGATGACCTCGTTCGCATTCTCACCGAGCCGAAGAACGCCATGACCCGCCAGTACAAGGCGCTCATGTCCTATGACGGAGTCGACCTTGAGTATGAACCCGCAGCGCTTGAAGCGATCGCGGATAAGGCGATAGAGATGAAGATCGGCGCGCGCGGTCTGCGCAGCGTCATGGAGGGCGTCATGACCGATATCATGTACTCCGTCCCTTCGGATAAGTCGGCAAAGAAGGTCCTCATCACCGAAAAGTGCGTCAAGGACGGCACGAGCCCCGAGGTCATCCACAGCGAAAAATAAGCACATACAGAACTCCGGAAAGGAGAAAAACATGACAGATCAAGAATTACTTGCACAAGGCTATGTTGCCCTGCCAATGCTGCCACTGCGTGGACTGCACGTTTTCCCGGGCATGATGCTGACCTTTGATGTTGAGCGCCCGGCTTCTATCACGGCGCTTGAGAGAGCTGTCAAGAATAATCAGGTCATCTTTCTGACTGCGCAGAAGGATCTCACTGCGGATATGCCGCAGGAGGATGAGCTGTACCGTATCGGCACGGTCTGCCGCATCAGACAGCAGCTGCGTCAGCCGAGGGGCAACGTCTGCCGCGTCATGGTCGAGGGTGTTTTCCGCGCCGTTGCCGGCAGCCTCAATACAGATCCCAAGGGCTATACCGCAATAGTCACGCCGCTTGAGGACAAGAAGGAGCGCGTCAGTCCCGCGCGCCGCGAGGCGCTGCTGAGAAGCTGTCTTGCCCAGTATGACGAGTATATCAAGTATGAGCCTGAAATGCCCAATGAGCAGATCCTCAACCTGCTTGCAAATCCCGAGCCGGTATACGTTTCGAATTATATCGCGCAGAATGTACACTTTTCGATAGAAGACAAGCAGGCCATTCTTGAGGAGCTTTATCCCACGCGCCGCCTTGCGCTCATCAACAAGCTCCTCAACCATGAGCTGGATATCCTCAGCATCGAGAAGGAACTGAACGACAGCGCGCTTGAGTCGATGGCGCGCAATCAGCGCGAGTATTATCTGCGCGAGGAAATGAAGGCCATCCAGTCCGAGCTCGGCGAGGATGACGATATCGAGCAGTACCGCGTAAAAATTCAGGCGCTCCCAGTGAGTGACGAGATACGCGAAAAGCTCCTCAAGGAGCTTGGCCGTTTGCAGAAGCAGCCCTTCGGTTCCTCCGAGGCCGCGGTCCTGAGGAACTATCTTGACGTCTGCCTTGAGATACCTTGGGGCAAGACCACAAAGGAAACGGTAAATATCGCCAAGGCGCGCAAAAAGCTTGACGACGATCACTTCGGCCTTGACAAGGTCAAGGAGCGTGTGCTCGAGTACCTCGCCGTAAAGCAGCTCAGCCCCGATATCAAGGGCGGGCTTATCTGCCTTGTCGGCCCTCCGGGCACCGGCAAGACCAGTATCGCCCAGAGCATCGCCGCGGCGACAAATCGGAAGCTCGTCCGCATTTCACTCGGCGGCGTTCATGACGAGGCTGAGATACGCGGCCACCGCCGTACATACATAGGCTCTATGCCGGGGCGTATCATCAGCGGAATAATACAGGCCGGCTCCTGCAACCCCCTGATGGTTCTCGACGAGATAGACAAGCTCGCCTCCGATTACCGGGGAGATCCATCGTCAGCACTGCTCGAGGCATTTGACGGCGAGCAGAACGGCAGCTTCCGCGATAACTTCCTCGAGATACCCTTTGACCTGTCCGGCGTGTTCTTTATCACCACTGCCAACACGACCGATACCATTCCCAGGGCGCTGCTCGACCGTATGGAGGTCATCGAGCTGCCGAGCTATACCGACGAGGAAAAGCTCCAGATAGCAAAGCAGCACCTTATTCCGGAGCAGCGCCGCAAGCACGGCCTGAAAGCAAGCCAGCTCAAGCTTGACGACGGCGCGGTGAGAGAGATCATCGCCTCCTACACCAGAGAATCCGGCGTCAGGAACCTTGAGCGCGAGATCGCGAATATCTGCCGCAAGACGGCAGGCGGTATTGCCGAGGAAAAGTTCAAGTCTGTTTCCCTGCGCGCGGGCGGTGTGGCGGAGCTGCTCGGCCCCGCCAAGTTCAAGCCCGAGGCCATGCGCCGCCGTGACGAGGTCGGCCTTGTCCGCGGCCTTGCCTATACCTCCGTCGGCGGAGAAGTTCTGGATGTTGAAGCCGCCGTAGTTGACGGCACCGGCCGCCTTGAGCTTACCGGCAATCTCGGTGATGTGATGAAGGAATCGGCCAAGGCCGCCGTGACCTATATCCGCAGCCGCGCGAGAGCGCTCGGCATCGATCCGGATTTCTATAAGAACAAGGATATCCACATCCACTTCCCGGAGGGCGCTGTCCCGAAGGACGGGCCGTCCGCCGGCATTACCGTGACCGTCGCGCTCATCTCCGCGCTGTCGGGTCTGCCCGTGCGGCGCGATGTCGCCATGACCGGCGAGATCACCCTGCGCGGCCGTGTCCTGCCGATAGGCGGGCTGCGTGAAAAGACCATGGGCGCGCTGCGCGCCGGGGTCAAGACCGTCATCATCCCGGCAGACAACGAGAGCGACCTTGAGAATATCGACCAGACCGTCCGCGGTAAGCTCAGCTTCCTGACTGCCGAGAACGTAGATTCGATACTCGAGTTCGTCCTTGTCCGCCCTGCCAAAAAAGAAACGCCGCTCCAGCCGTCCATTCCGCTCCAGTCTCAGGAGCTGTGCGGCACGGTACGTCAGTGAGGTCAGCATGCCTGCATTAAACGTCAATAAGGCGGAGTTCATTAAATCCGCCGCACAGCCGAAGCAGTTCATAAACAGCAGCATCCCGGCTGTCGCGTTTGCCGGCAAGTCAAATGTCGGCAAGTCGTCGGTCATAAACCGGCTCCTCAACCGCAAGAACTTTGCCCGCGTCGGCTCAGCCCCCGGCAAGACCATACACGTCAATTACTTCCTCATAGACGGCAGGCTCTATCTCATAGACCTGCCGGGCTATGGCTTTGCCAAAGTCTCGCAGTCTGAGCGCGAGCGCTGGGGCAAGCTGATGGAGGATTTCTTCGCCGCGGGGCTTTTCAAGCTCGGCGTAATGATCGTCGATGCGCGCCATAAGCCGACAGCGGACGACGTGACCATGGCCGACTGGTTCAAGAGCACCGGGCATCCTCTCGTCGTCGTTGCCAATAAGCTCGATAAGCTCAAGAAGAGCGAGGTCGAGCCGAACCTTGCACTCATCCGGGAGACGCTCGAACTGCCGGAGGATGTGAAGCTCATCCCGTTCTCTGCGGAAAAGGGGCAGGGAAGGGAAGTGCTGTTGGCGGAGATCACCGCACTTCTGTAAAAAATTTCACAGATTTTCTCGCATGCTCTTGTATTTTGTAGAGCATTTTGCTAAAATGACAATATCTTGGGGGTGACTCAAATAAGCGGATTAAGCTCTGTATGGGACGGCTGGGACTTCAGCTATCTCCTGAGTATTCTCCTCGGCGTCATCCCCTCGCTTATCTGCATCACCCTGCATGAACTGAGCCACGGCTATGTTGCCTATCGCCTTGGGGACGATACGGCAAAGCGAGCCGGCCGCCTTACGCTGAACCCGCTCAAGCATCTTGACCCCGTCGGGCTTCTGATGATGCTGGTGTTCCGCGTCGGCTGGGCAAAGCCCGTCCCGGTGAATATGTACCGCTTCAAAAACCAGAAGCGCGGCATGGCCATCACGGCGCTTGCCGGACCAGTCAGCAATGTGTTGATAACGCTTGTGTTTCTGCTGCTCTATGGGGCGCTGTATGTCCCGCTGCGCGGCAGCTCCGTCGGCGGGTACTTTCTCGAGATGATCGAGCTTACGGCGTATATGAGCCTTGGCCTTGCGGTGTTTAACCTCATACCGCTGCCCCCGCTGGATGGGTCAAAGGTGCTCTTTGCGCTGATGAGCGATGAGAGCTATTATAAGCTCATGCGCTATGAGCGCTACGGCGGGCTCGTCCTCATGGTGCTCATGATGACGGGCGTCCTCGGAAAGCCTGTCTCCACCGTCGTTTCCGCGATATATTCAAATCTGATTCCGGTCGCTCAGTTTGCCTGCGATCTGGTCGTAAAACTGTTTTATAAGTGAGCGATAATGGATAATCCCAGTTTCTTTCTGGAGGGCGTTGTCCGGGATAAGGACGAGCTTCAGAATTTTGAAGGCCCGTTGAGCCTGATCCTGCTCCTCCTGTCGAAAAACAAAATAGAGATCCGCGATATCAGCATTTCGGATATTCTCGATCAGTACCTTGAATATCTTGACAAGATGCAGAGCATGGATCTTGAGATCGCAAGCGAGTTTGTCCAGATGGCCGCGCACCTGCTATATATAAAGACCCGTACTCTGCTCGCAGGAGACGAGGAGGTGTCGGAGCTTGAAGTGCTCATGGCCTCTCTTGAACAGCTCAAGTGCCGGGACATCTTCGCTTCGATACAGAAGGTTCTGCCGGAGCTTAAAAAGGCATCCGAGATAGGCATGCTGTATTTTTCCAAAATGCCCGAGCCGCTCCCGCCGTCGAGCAAGGAATATGCCTACCGGCATGAGCCGGTCGATCTGCTCAAGGCGATGTATTCCATCTACTCCCGCGGCGGCAGGTCGCCGGAGCCAAATATCAGCGCTGCCGTTCCCAGGCGCATCATCTACAGCGTCCGTGATAAGAGCCTGCAGATACTGCACCGGCTCCGCGACGGCTGCGCCAGCTTAAATGAAATTTACCGCGACTGCCGCTCCCGTTCTGAGGTGGTGGCTGCGTTCATGTCCATACTGGAGCTTTGCAGCATGGGCAGCATCCATATCACCCGCGGCGAAAATGACTATAGTCTTGAATTTGTCGGCGGCGATATGGACAGTATAATTGACAAGATCGTTGAGTAATGTATGATTAATCTTACTTCGGCTGTTGAGGCCATTCTTTTCGCCGCGGGCGACAGCGTCCCTATAGCGCGGCTGTCGCTGATCCTCGGCGTTGATGAACATGATATTGAATGCGCCGCGGCAGAGCTTCAGGAGTATTACAGTGCAAACTCCCGCGGCATGCGCATCCTCCGCCTTGAGGACAAGCTGCAGATGTGCTCCGCTCCGGAGTACGCGGCGTATATAACCAAGGCTCTGGAGCAGCGAAAGCCTCCGGTGCTCTCGCAGCCCGCACTCGAGACGCTTGCCGTTGTTGCGTATTTCCAGCCGGTCACCCGCGCGTATGTCGATCAGGTCAGGGGCGTTGACAGCTCCTATACCGTCAGCATGCTTCAGGATCGCGGGCTTATCGAGGAGTGCGGCAGGCTTGAGGTCCCGGGGCGTCCCGCAGTGTTCCGCACGACGGATGTGTTCCTCAGGACGATGGGCATAAGCTCCATGGCGGAGCTGCCTCCGCTCCCGGAGGTAAGCGCCGGTGAGGGCATGGACAAGCTCAAAGAAGCGATAGACAAGCTGCAGGCCGCCGAAAACGGCGAGCAGCTCAGCATAGATGACGTTTCAGGAGAAGCAAGCGAGGAGTGATGTAATTGACAGGATTGATTATCCTCGGCGTTGTGGCCGTGCTTGCTGCCTTTATATTGCTGTGTGTTTTCCTTCCGGCGGTCGGCCTGACCCTTTTGGGGATCATTGTGCTGCTGATCGTGCTGGTGCTCAATGTGCCGGTGGGGGCGGACGCGGCGTATATCGGCGGTGAGTTTACACTGGCCGCGAGGGCGAACGGATTCTCTTTCCAGATCCTCCCTAAAAAGCCGGGGAGCGAGGACAAGCCGCCGAAGGAGAAGAAGCCGAAAAAAGAGAAAAAACCAAAGCCCGAGAGTGAATCGGAACCCAAGTCCAGGAAAAAGCTGAACTTCACAAAGGAGGAGCTTTTTGAGCTCGCAAAACGCGTGCTCAAGGGCGTCGGCAAGTTCGGCAAGGTCACCGTGAACAAGTTCATGCTGCATTATGCCGCCGCAGGGGACGATCCGTATGACACCGTTGTGACATATAACTATGTCAACGCGGCGCTCTCCACGCTTATCCCAATCTGTGAGGAGAAGTTCATCGTAAAGGACTCGGACATCCGGACGGATATCGACTTCACAGCCGATAAGACGAAGGTCGATGTGGAGCTGTGCGCGACGATAAGGCTCGCACAGGTCATGCATATGCTCTTCGCAATAGCGTTCGGCGCGCTCGGAGTACTCATCCAGAATAAGCGCCGGCTCCGCCGTGAGAAAAAGCAGGGCATCGCGTCCGACGGCATCGAGGTCGATGTGGCGCTTGAGAAGGACACGGACGAAGCAGAAACCAGTCAGATAAATAAAGACAACAATACAGAACAAAATACACAGGCAGAGGAAAGGACGGACTCAAATGGACAATAACCCTATCGGAGCTCTTATGCAGAACACTATGGAGAGTGTCAAGAACATTCTCAAGGTCGACACTGTTGTCGGCGATCCTATCTATACTCCCGACGGAATCACACTCGTTCCCATCTCCAAGATAAGCGTAGGCTTCGGCGGCGGCGGAGTTGAATTCACTGCCAAGAAGTCCGGCGAAGACCGTCCCTACGGCGGCGGCAACGCTACCGCTGTCAAGATCGACCCGATCGGCTTCCTCGTTATCAAGGAAGGCACTGTCAGGATGGTCAACGTCACTCCTCCCGCAAGCAACACCGTCGATCGTATCATTGATCTGGTGCCGCAGGTTATGGACAGAGTAGACGCTTTCATCGAGAAGCAGAAGAAGTAATAATATCTATCACGTCTGTCAATAATAAGCACTGCCCATTTTCTGAAGGGTGGTGCTTATTATTAAGTCAAAAATCGCGGCGCTTGTCCTCACGGCGGCGCTTATTACCGGGCTTTGCCCCATGGGCGCTTATGCCGAACAGGGCGCGCCGAACGTAAGCGCGGCTTCGTGCGTGATGATGTACGCTGACAGCAGCTGCGTATATGAAAAGAACGCCGATGACCGCCGCCTTATCGCGAGCACGACGAAGCTTATGACGGCGCTCATATGTATCGAGAACTGCGAGCTTGACGAGAAGGTCGACGTCAAGGCTCGGCACTGTTTAGTCGAAGGCTCGTCGATGTACCTCAAGGCCGGGTATGACTATACCGTGCGCGAGCTGCTGCTCGGACTGCTCCTCGCCTCGGGGAACGACGCGGCGCTTGCCCTTGCCGAACACGCAGCGGGGAGCGAGCGCGCCTTTGTGCGCCTGATGAACCGCAGGGCGGCGGAGCTCGGCATGGATGATACGAGCTTTGCAAACTCTCACGGGCTTGACGATAAGCAGCATTACTCCACCGCGCGCGACATGGCCGTGCTTATGCTGCACTGCATGGAAAACCCCGTGTTCCGTGAGCTTTGCGGCACACGCAGTGCCACGATAAACGGCGAAACATACGTGAACCACAACAGACTTCTCGACCGCTGCTCCGGCTGCGTCGCCGGTAAGACCGGTTATACGATGGCGGCGGGGCGCTGCTTGGTTACCTGCTGCGAGAGAAACAGTATGCGCTTTGTGTGCGTGACGCTCTCCGACCCCGACGACTGGAACGACCATATCCGGCTTTACGATTGGGCGTGTTCCGCTTACACTCTCCGTGAGCTTTCTGATAACCTCACGTTTCAAGTCCCGGTCGTCTCCGGTAATGTGAGCTCCGTTTCCGCTGTTCCGCGAGGCAGGCTTCAGCTGCTCGTCCCGGCAGGGCGTGAAGTCGAGCTGCGCGCGGAGCTTCCGCGATTTGTGTTCGCGCCGGTAAATTCGGGGGAGACAGCGGGCACATTAAGCGTTATAATAAACGGAGAGGAAGCGGCCTCGTGCCCGCTGGTTTACGCCGAGGACGTGGTGCTGTCATTCCCGTGCTTTCATACTGTCAGTTTTTCGGAGGAAAAACTTTAGATGCAAGAGAGGATCCAAAAGCTTATATCCGCGGCGGGGCTCATGTCCCGCCGCGCCGCCGAGACGCTTATCGCCGATGGGCGTGTCAAAATAAACGGACACACAGCCGCGGTAGGCGAGAAGGCCGACCCCATGACGGACACCATACTTGTGGACGGCAAGCCGCTGCCCGAGTCCGGAAATAGGGTTTACATAATGCTGAACAAGCCGCGCGGCTATGTCACGACCATGAGCGACGAAAAGGGACGCCGAGATGTGACCGAGCTTGTCAGAAACGTACCATGCCGCGTTTACCCCGTCGGGAGACTCGATATGTATTCCGAGGGGCTGCTGCTTATGACAAACGACGGGGACTTTGCAAACTACATGATGCACCCGTCGCACAATGTGGATAAGACCTACCTGACGCGCGTCGAGGGCGAAGATATCGGCCTTGCGATGGAGTACCTGCGCGAGCCGATGGAGCTTGACGGTTATGTTGTCGACGGTGCGGAGGTCGGCCTGCGCAGCCTGTTTCCGGGCGGCGCAGAGCTTGAGATCACGATACACGAGGGGCGCAACCGCCAGGTCAGAAAAATGTGCGAGGCGGTCGGCCTCAAGGTGCTGCGCCTTAAAAGAATAAGCGAGGGCGCGCTGGAGCTTGGAGAGCTCAAGCCCGGCGCGTGGAGATATCTCACGCCCGAGGAGCTTGAGCGTGTCAGACCGAAAGGGGAGCGGTGATACATATGCGTCTTGAATATACCGATCTTGTCGTCATCGGCGGCGGCCCCGCCGGGATGATGTGTGCGTATACCGCGGCGGAGCGCGGCCTTTCGGTCACACTCCTTGACCCGAACCGGCAGCTTGGGCGCAAGCTCAGGATCACCGGCAAGGGGCGCTGCAACGTCACGAATAACTGTGATATTAAGACTTTCATGTCTAATATCCCCGGGGACGGACGCTTCCTTTACAGCGCGCTGAGCCGCCTTTCCCCGGAGGACACGATAGCTTTTTTTGAATCGCACGGCCTGCCGCTCAAGACCGAGCGCGGGAACCGTGTGTTCCCGCAGTCGGATAACGCAAATGATGTTGCCGCGCTTATGACAAAGCTCTGCCGCAATGCGGGCGTGAAGCTCATGCAGGCGCATGCGACCGGCATCGCGGCGGAGGAAGGCTGCGTGTCCGGTGTCTCGACGGATCAGGGATTCATCCCGTGCCGCGCGGCGGCGGTGTGTACCGGCGGCCTGTCCTATCCGCTGACCGGCTCGACCGGCGACGGCTTCGGTTTTGCCCGCCGCTTCGGGCATACCGTGACTCCGACGCGCGCATCGCTCGTCCCGCTTGAAAGCGGCAATGATTACTGCGCCGAGATGCAGGGCTTCTCGCTCAAGAATGTGACGCTCTCGGCCTATGAAAACGATAAGCTCATATACCGTGAGCTTGGCGAAATGCTCTTCACACACTTCGGCGTTTCCGGGCCTTTGGTGCTCTCAGCAAGCGCTCACATGCGCAATATGGGCAAGGCTGCCTACAGGCTCGAAATTGACCTCAAGCCGGGGCTTGACGAAAAGAAGCTCGATGCGCGCATCCTGCGTGATTTTGAAAAGTACTCCAATAAGGAATTCAAGAACGCCCTGACTGATCTTGCCGGACGCACCATGATCCCCGTGCTCGTCCGCCTGTCGGGCATCCCGGAGGATACCAAGGTGAACGCCATCACACATGAGCAGCGCATGCGGCTGCTGCACCTGTTCAAGGCTTTCCCTGTGTCCGTGACCGGGACAAGGCCGATAGACGAGGCAATCGTCACGGCAGGCGGCGTGAGCACGAAGGAAATAAATCCCCGCACGATGGAGTCAAAGCTGATGCCGGGGCTGTATTTTGCCGGTGAGGTGCTTGACCTCGACGGCTACACCGGCGGCTTCAATCTTCAGATAGCATGGTCGACCGGCTATGTTGCCGGTAATTCAATATGAACGGAGACAGTGTAATGAAAGACTTTTATTCTATTGCCATAGACGGCCCCAGCGGCGCGGGCAAGAGCACGATGGCGAGGAAGCTCGCCGCGGACTTCGGCTTTATATATGTCGATACCGGAGCGATCTACCGCACCGTCGGTCTGGCGGCCTACCGCACGGGCATAGACCGGCATGATGAGCCCGCCGTCAAGGCTCTGCTGCCCAAGCTCAGTATCGAGATGCGCTATAACGAAGCCGGGGAGCAGCGTATGTTCCTCGACGGGGAGGACGTGTCGGAAGCGATCCGTACGCCGGAGATATCCATCTGCGCATCGGACGTGTCGTCCCTGCCTGCGGTCAGGAGCTTCCTGCTTGAGATGCAGCGCAAGCTTGCGCGTGAGCACAATGTCGTCATGGACGGGCGCGATATCGGTACCGTCGTTCTCCCTGACGCTGACCTCAAGATATTCCTCACCGCCAGCGCCGAGCAGCGCGCGAAGCGCCGTATGCTCGAGCTTGAGGCCAAGGGCGTGGACGCGAGCTTTGACGAGGTTCTGAAAGATATCGAGTACCGCGATGATCAGGACACCAAGCGCGCCGCGGCTCCGCTGCGCGCGGCGGAGGACGCCGTGCGCGTCGATACCAGCAGCCTTAACTTTGAAGAGAGCGCCGCAGTGCTCGCGGGGCTTGTCATCGACCGCCTCAGCCCGAAGCAGGAGTAAGCGCTATGAAAGAACTCAAAGTGGCGCAGAGCGCCGGGTTCTGCTTCGGGGTCAACCGCTCCGTCGGCATGGCGGAGAAGCTGCTGGAGGATAAGGGGATGTGCGCAAGCCTCGGCCAGCTCATCCATAATGAGGACGTCGTACGGGAGCTTACCTCAAAGGGGCTGCGCGTGATAGAGCGCGCAGATGAAGCGCGCCCCGGCGAGGATGTGCTAATCCGCGCGCACGGCGCGGCACCGGAGGTGTACGAGGAACTCCAAAAGGCCGGAGCCGTGATACATGACGCGACCTGCCCCAAGGTGAAAGCCATACATAAGATCGTCACCGCCGCCAAGGAGAAAAACCGCTTCACCGTTGTCATCGGTATGCGCAACCACCCCGAGGTCGAGGCCATCTGCGGCTGGTGCGGGGAGCACAAAGTGCTTGAAAATGCGGCAGAACTCGAGCAATGGCTGGATGAAAATCCGTGCTATTGGGAAAAACCCATAACACTTGTCGTTCAAACGACGCAGACCAACAGTAATTTTACCGAATGTTGCAATGTTATAAAAAAAAGATGTACAAATCCGGAAATATCTGATACAATATGCCTTGCTACGTCCACGCGTCAGGAGGAGGCGGCCAGGCTTGCCTCGGATTGTGACGCCATGGTTGTCATCGGCGGCAGGCACAGCGCGAACAGTGTGCATCTTGCAGAGATATGCAGGGAGCATTGTCCGTGCGTAGAGTTTATAGAGAGGGCGGATGCCCTTGATATGGACAGGCTGAAAACGGCTGACACAGTGGGACTCACGGCCGGTGCATCCACCCCGGCGTGGATAATTAAGGAGGTAAGAAACAAAATGAGCGACGAAATCAAAGTTGAAGAATCCGCAGTTGAGAAGGAAAAGTCCTTCGATGAAATGCTGGAGGAGACTCTCAAAACTATATATAATGGAGATAAGGTAACCGGCGTTGTTGTTGCTATTACCGGCACCGAGATCAGTGTTGATCTGGGCGCCAAGTATTCCGGCTTCATTCCGACTTCCGAGTTCACCGATGACGGCATCAAGGTCGAAGATGCTGTCAAGGTCGGCGATACTATCGAAGCTGTTGTTGTCAGAGTCAACGATGTCGAAGGCACCGCAATGCTCTCCAAGAAGCGTCTTGACGCTGCCAAGATGTGGAACGCAGTTGAAGAAGCTGTCGATAACGAGACCGTTCTCGAAGGCGTTGTCACCGAAGAGAACAAGGGCGGCGTTGTCGTCAATGTCAAGGGCGTGCGCGTGTTCGTTCCCGCATCCCAGACCGATCTGCCCCGCGAGGCTGATCTTGCACAGCTGCTCAAGAAGACTGTCCGCCTCAAGATTACCGAGGTCAACAAGGCACGCAAGCGTGTTGTCGGCTCCATCCGCCGTGTTGCACAGGCTGAGCGCCGCGAGCGCATCGAGAACATCTGGAACGAGATCGAGGTCGGCAAGAAGTATCACGGCACCGTCAAGTCCCTGACCAGCTACGGCGCATTTGTCGATATCGGCGGCATTGATGGTATGGTCCACGTCTCCGAGCTGAGCTGGGGCCGCATCCACCAGCCCTCCGAGGTCGTCTCCGTCGGTGATGAGATAGATGTTTACGTCATCTCCTTCGATAAGGAAAAGCGCAAGATCTCCCTTGGCTACAAGGATCCCAACGGCAATCCCTGGGAGCAGTTTGTCAACAAGTACGGCGTGGGCGATGTCGCACCCGTTACCGTTGTCAAGCTAATGCCTTTCGGCGCATTTGCAGAAGTTCTCCCCGGTGTTGACGGTCTGATCCACATTTCCCAGATCGCCAACCGCCGCATCGGCAAGCCCGAGGATGTCCTGACCGTCGGCGATGTTGTTGATGCAAAGATCACCGCTATCGACGATGACAAGCACAAGATTTCCCTCTCCATCCGTGCCCTGTCCGAGCCCGCACCCGCTGCGGTCGAAGAGGTCGAGGAAGAGGAGTACGCCGATGATAACGGCGAGGACGCTCTTGTTTACGAAGTCGGCGCAGACGGCACCGCCACCGGCGTTGCTCCTGAGACCGAGGAAGAGTAATTCCGATAACTGAAATACCCAAAAACCGCTTCCCGTTCGGGAAGCGGTTTTTCAGCTTGTAACAGTATCAGATTTTCTCGTTGAGCCAGCTGAGGATATCCTGATATACCTGCTCCTTATTTGTCTCGTTGAGCATTTCGTGCCGTCCGCCGGGGTAGAGCCGCATGAATACATCGTGCAGTCCTGCGTCGCAGAAGGCCTTGTACGCGCGCACAACGCCCTTGCCGTAGTCGCCGACGGGGTCGCCGTCGCCGGACATGAAGTATACGGGCTTCTCCTTGTTCATCTGCGCGATGTTCTTCTTATCCGTGATGAACTTTATCCCCTGCATCATATCGCGGTACAGACCTATCTTTCCGACAAAGCCGCAGAGCGGATCGGCAATGTACTTGTCCACCTGCTCTGTGTCACGGGAGAGCCAGTCGAACTTCGTGCGCGGATTCTCTATTTTGCTGAGGTAGCTGCCGAAAGCCAGCGAATCGAGCTTCGTGCCGTCGCCCATTGCACCGTTGAGCTTGGCCATGACCGATGCTGCGGCGTTCCCACCGAGGACGAGCGCCGGGCTCTGGTGCCCTGTGCCGCTGAGTATGACGCCGTCGTACTTATCCGGGTGCTTTATGAGATATGTGCGCGTGAGGAAGCTGCCCATGCTATGCCCGAAGAGCACGTAGGGAAGCTCCGGGTACTCTTTCGACATGATGTCGTGCAGCTTGTCCATATCGTCCACGACGCGCCACCAGCCGTCCTTCTCGGCAAAAAAGCCCTGCTCCTCGGGTACGCGTATGCTCTTGCCGTGGCCGAGGTGGTCGTTGCCTGCGGCGACAAAGCCGTTATCCGCCAGAAACTCCATGAATAGCCTGTAGCGGTCAATGTGCTCGGCAATGCCGTGGGCTATCTGCACTACCGCGCGCGGCTTGCCGTCCGGTACACACTTGAGTGCGTGGATGCTTGTTCTGCCGGTGCTTGACTGAAAATAAAAATCCTGAAAACTTGGCATGGAAATGTCCTCCCGTGTGTGATATTATATCGGCATTGATATCTATATTTTACCCATAGCTGGCAAAGATGTCAATAAATACAAAAGTCGGAGTGTTTAGCAATGCAGCTGTTTATAAAATATTTTGATGATGAGATCACGAAAATCGAAAAACTCGCCAAGGGTGACTGGATCGATCTCCGCGCGGCGGAGGATGTCGAGATGAAAGCGGGGGAGTTCCGTTATCTACGTCTTGGCGTCGGAATGATCCTGCCGGAGGGCTATGAAGCGCATATCGCCCCGCGCAGCAGCACTTTCAAAAACTTCGGGATCATCCTGACCAACAGCGTCGGCGTTGTCGATAACTCCTATTGCGGGGACGCGGACGAGTGGAAGGCTCCCGTCTACGCCCTGCGCGATACGCATATAAAGAAGAACGAGCGCATCTGCCAGTTCCGCATCATGGAGCGGCAGCCGGAGCTTGAGTTCGTCACCGTCGATAAGCTCAGGGACGACAGCCGCGGCGGCTTCGGCTCGACCGGAACAAAATAACTCGGCGAGGAGTGTGTACTGTGACAGAGCGTGAAAAGGCTGCGGTCGGCTTTCTGTATGACGCCAATTACGATGAGGAGCTTGCGCGGCAGCGCGCCGAGTGTAAGGACAAGTGCCACTGCTATAATCTTTGTCTGCCTTCGGATACGGCGCAGCAGGACGAGATAATGCGCGGCATCCTCGGCAAGGCCGGGAATGGTCTGCGCATCACCGCGCCTTTCTGGTGCGATTACGGGTATAATATTTTCGTCGGCGATGATTTCTATTCCAATCACAATCTTGTGATACTCGACTGCGCGCCCATAACCTTCGGCGATCATGTGTTCATCGCGCCGAACTGCTGCTTCTCCGCCGCGGGGCACCCGCTGGATGTTGAGCAGCGCAACGCCGGTCTTGAGATCGCCCTGCCTATAACCGTCGGCAATAACGTCTGGATCGGCGCGGGCGTGACGGTGCTGCCCGGCGTGACGATAGGGGACAATACCGTGATCGGCGCGGGCAGCGTCGTGACGCGCAACATCCCCTCGGGCGTCGTCGCAGTCGGCAATCCCTGCCGCGCCCTGCGTGATATAACAGAAAAGGACAAGCATAAATATAAACTCGCTCCATGAAAAGTGCTCTCGGTGCATATTAGCTCCGAGGGCAAAATTTTTTTCGCAAAACTGCAACTTTTTTGCCTTCCCATCTGTATATAGGACAGAGCGGTAAATGAGCCGTTCCAATCACGGATTTTGACACGCTCGCCGAAGCGGAGAAGCAGACCGGTTTTTATATCACCCTGCCCGATGCCATCGGCAGCTCCGATAAAAGAATCTACCGCGCGATGAACGATGAGATGCTCGAAGCCGTCTACGTAAACGGCGAGGATGAGACCGGACGTATCCGCAAAGCGCGCGGCCATAAATGAGCGCGCCGGGTATATTCTCAATACCTACGGTGACAGCATCCTGCGCTATGCTTATTCATACCTGCACAACATGAGCGATGCCGAGGACATTCTTCAGGATACGCTTATCCAGTACCTCAAGACCGGTCCGGTTTTTGAAAACGCTGCGCATGAAAAGGCATGGCTGCTGCGAGTCGCGGCGAACCTCAGTAAGAACCGGCTCGACTACAATTCCATAAGGAAAACCGACGAACTGAATGAGGAGCTTGCCGCCGATGAGCGCGACGAGCTCTCCTTTGTCTGGGAGGCCGTGAAGTCCCTGCCGGTCACACCCGAGCAGACGGAATATATATCCTACTGGCATGAGCTTGCTGAGATAGATTATACCGGCGAAGGAAAGACCGCATGCTACAGAAAAGCTGCCGGTACGGAGGACTGCTCCGGAGATTATAACGTTTATACGGATGTGACCGAGTTTGAAGCCGGCAGCATAACCGTGACGCTCAAGGGGGACGCCGGGCAGTATACTCTCGCTATCTGGACGGACGGAAGCTATTCCTATTCTATCAGCCTGTCCGACTGTCTGAGCCTCAGCGATTGGCAGGCTCTGATGAACTCCATACAGAGTTAGATTTCCGGTTTATATAAATATACACAGGCGGACCCGTGACCGCCTGTGTTTCTTTTCTCGTGTATATTGTTCAGAGCATCTTATCAAAAAAGCTGATAAGACGCGGGCTTTCGGGATGGTCGAACAGCTCGTGCGAGGGCTTATCCTCAACGATGTGCCCGTCGTCAAGGAAGATAGTCCTGCTGCTCACCTCGCGGGCGAAGCGCATCTCGTGCGTGACAACAATCATCGTCATCCCGCTTTCGGCAAGCTGCTTCATAACGTCGAGCACCTCACCGATCATTTCGGGGTCAAGCGCACTGGTCGGCTCGTCGAAGAGCATGACCTCGGGATCCATCATCAGCGAGCGCACAATGGCGATACGCTGCTTCTGCCCGCCGGAGAGTTGGTCGGGATAAGCGTCCGCGCGGTCGGCAAGACCGACGCGTCCAAGCAGCTCTATGGCCTTGTCCTCGGCCTGCTTTTTATCCATGCCTTTGATGCGGACGGGCGCTGCGGTGAGGTTTTTCATCACGGTCATGTTGTTGAAGAGATTGAACTGCTGGAACACCATGCCCATTTTCTGCCGGTGCTGGTCTATGTATTTGCTCTGATCCTTCGCGCATATATCCACGCCATTAAAGAGAATCTGACCGGAGCTCGGCTTTTCGAGCAGGTTCATGCAGCGCAGGAATGTGCTTTTGCCGCCGCCGGAGGGGCCGATGATCGATACGACCTCGTTCTTGCTGAAATCAACGCTTATGTGCTTTATAACATCAAGCTTGTGATAGCTCTTGCACAGGTCGACGACCTGTATCAGCTTTTCATTTGCCATGGTTCATCTTCCTTTCAGCCAGCGCGATAATACGCCCGCCCGTGAAGGTCATCGCAAAATAGCACAGCGCGGCTATCGCGAGGCAGGGGAGGCTCTTGTATGTAACGGCAATGACGTCGTTCGTGCGGAACATGAGATCGGCAAGACCGATAACGGAGACGATGGAGGATTCCTTGATGACCGTCACAAACTCGTTGCCGAGTGCGGGGAGGATATTCTTTATCGCCTGCGGCAGAACGACGAGCCTCATGGCCTGAGAGTGGCTGAAGCCGACGCTGCGGGCTGCCTCCATCTGGCCGTTGTCAACAGCCTGAACACCGGAGCGGATGATCTCCGCGGTGTACGCGCAGCTGTTGAGGCTCATTGCGATGATGCCTGCGGAAAAGCGCGAAAAGTTCGGAATCCACGAAATATCCGGCAGCGTGATACCGGCCATCGGAAGACCGTAAAAGATGAACATCAGCTGAACCATCAGGGGAGTTCCGCGGATAAACTCAATGTAGGCCGTGGCGATCCATCGCAGCGGCAGGATCCTGCTCATGCGCATGCTTGCCATGAGCGTGCCGAGGATCGTGCCGAAAAGCACTGCGAAGGCTGCTATGATAAGGGTGTTTATTATGCCCTCTTCAAAAAAGCTGTGGTAGCGGACGATGAGTTTTCCGATCGTTTCAAAAAACGTAAATTTCACGGGAACCCCTCCTCAAAGTTTAATCGGGCTTCGCCGCCGAAGTGGCGAAGCCCGTAGTCAGTTTTTGCTGTATATTTCTTACATGCCGAGGGTTGCCGCGAGTGCGACTGCCTCGTCGTAGGCTGCCTGGTAGCTGCCGTCGGAGGTGACTTTATTGACGACCTCGTTCACTGCTGCGACCAGATCCTCGTTGCCCTTCGCGATGACGACGGACTTACCGAAGGAAGCTTCCTCTGCGGAGAACTCGAAGTTGGAGACCTCAAGCTCACCGTTGCTGTTGGCTACGAGGGACTCGCCGACTGCCTGGTCGACTACCAGACCTGCGATGTTGCCGTTCTGTACCTCAAGTGCGAGTGCGGGGTACTTCTCAAGCTCGAAGAGCTCACTGTCGGGAAGTGCGGACTGGATGAGCTGGGACTGGATGGTGCCCTTCTGTGCGCCGACCTTCTGGCCTGCGAGGGCTTCCTTGGTGGAGTAGGTGTCAGCGTTGCCGGTCTTGACGATCAGCAGCTGTGCGCTGGTCTCGTACAGATCGCTGAAGTCAATTTCTTCTGCACGCTCGGGGGTGTTGGTGAAGGCGGCTATGCCGAGGTCGACCTGACCGGACTGCACCGCGGGGATGATGCCCGCGAAGGACATGTCGACGATCTCAAGCTCAACGCCGAGGCTGTCGGCGATCTGCTGAGCCAGCCACATGTCGCAGCCGACAAAGTTAGCATCGAAATCCTTGAACTCATAGGGGGCGTACTGGGCTTCGGTGCCGACGACGAGCTTGCCCTTGGCCTTGATCTGCTCAAGCAGGGTGGAGGCTTCAGCGGCGGGCTGCTCTTCAGCCTGTGCTTCGGTTGCCTGCTCATCCTGCGGAGCTGCGGTTTCACTGCTGCCGCATCCGGTAAGGACGGTCAGCAGCATCGCGGCGCTGAGTGCCAGCAACAGCATTTTTTTGAGTATGCTAAGGTTTTTCATTTTATCCTCCCTCTCGTGCATTTATATGCACAAATATGTAAATGATGTGCATAATTATACTCGCTAATTCGGATTTGTAAATACTCAGTTCTTATGAGAAACATGAATAATTACCCATCAGAATTGTGCAATTTATGCAAAAACAGGGAGAATAGCTCAGAACGAAAGCTTTTCCATGCGGTCAAATGCAATTTTAAGTGTATCAATACCCACTGTGCATGCAATTCTGAAGTGCCCGGCACCTGCCGTGCCGAAGGCTTTACCGTGGCTTACAAGGACATGCGCCTTATCCAGCAGCACATTGCAGAACTCGTCGTCCGTGAGTCCGGTTTTCTCTATGCCGGGGAACAGATAGAACGTACCCTTAGGCCGCACAAGACTGAGATACGGAATTTTTTCTATGCGGTCTGCTGTATAAAAGATACGGTCGCGGTATGCTGTGACGTATTTTTCGCGTATCTCGCGGCGCATCGAGAGTGCATGGATCGCGGCGCGCTGCGATATCGAGGGCGCGGTATAGATGAGAGAACCGTTAATATCGTTCATGACTTCCAGCAACTCGGGTTCAGCGATGATAACGCCGACGCGCCAGCCGGTCATAAGGAAGTTCTTTGAAAAACTGTTGAGAGTAATAGTACGTTCAGCCATCCCAGGCAGAGTGCGGAGGGGGCAGAAGTCGCCCTCGTAAAGATAGGTCGTGTAAATTTCGTCCGCCGCTATCAGCAGGTCATATTCCTTTGCGACGCGTGCAAGCATTTCGAGCGTATCATTGCCGTAGGCCATGCCGGTGGGGTTCGTGGGGTTGTTGAATATTATTGCCTTTGTCCGCGGCGTAATGGCGGCGCGCAGACGTGCCTCGTCAATGGCGTAGTCCTCGCTCGCGTAGGTCGGCACATCGACGCACACGCCGCCTGCAAGCTCTATCTGTGTGCGGTACATGGGGAAGTACGGGGAAAAGACGATGACCTCGTCGCCTGGATCAAGGATTGAGAACATCACAAGCGCCATGCCGAGGCAGCTTGACGCACTCACAAGTACATGATCGTGCGGGAGCTTCTGCTCAAAATCCTCCTGCCACGCGCGGCACACCGCGTCTATAAGCTCCGGGTCGCCCTTGGGGTCGCCGTAGCGCGTGTACCCGGCCTTCGCGTCACGGAAGGCGGCGTTTATTATGCCCTCGTCGGTGATGAAATCCGTGTCGCCGATACTCAGGTCAATTATATCCTTATACTTTGCGAGGGCTTCCGTGTCGAGCGTCAGCCCGCTGCCGGCGTTCTGAAATCTTTTTGCGATGTAATTGCGTTTCATGCTTCAGTATCCTCCTTCACATGCGGTATAACCGTGGAGCCGTTCGGTATCACGTAGACCGATTTTCCCTCAAGCTGCGCTGCGGCAAGCAGGGAATCCACATCGGAAAACGCCTTCATCCCCATCGGCTCGACGTCCTTCGAGTCGATGCTTGAATAGAGCAGAATGTTATAGCGCTGCGCCTGCTCGCAGTTGAGGAAGAAGATATATCCCGCGACCGTGAAATGCTCGCGCAGGCGCTGCTCTATCGTTCCCGCGGTGAGATCCTTCGACCAATCGAAGTACTCGGCGGGCCCGCCGCCGTCCCGCGCCTCGATCATCAGTATCAGAGTCCCGCCCGGCTTCAGGCCGGACTCCACATTGTCAATGGCCTTAGTGCCCTGATAAAGGGAAATATCCTTCGGGAAGCCGCCGCAGCTCGTGACGATGACGTCCGCTTTCGCCGGTATGTCCACCTGATATATCTTGTCCACCGTGCGGCAGGCCTGCTCCCATGAGGAGAGATAGTGTCCGGAGAAGATGGCGGCAAGCTGCATCTGCGCGTTCATCACAAGGTTTATGATAAACAGATTTTTTACCAAACCTGCTGCCTCGCACATGTCCTCGTGCAGGGGATTGCCCTTGAGTACGCCGTTTCCGATGGCGGGGTTCGAGCGAAGCTGCGCCGCATCTAAGGAAAACGCGTGATTATGAAATATCGTCTCGCGGCTGCTGATGCCCGGCAGTATGCTCTTGCGCCCGCCGCCGAAGCCTGCCATCACGTGGTGCGTCACCGCGCCGAGGCAGATCACGATATCTGCCTGCGCCGCCGTGCGGTTGATGGACACGGGTGTGCCGTGCGGTGTTGTGCCGAGGTACACAAGGTCATCGGCATCGCAGTTGTGGTTCTCGACCCGGATGCGGTCATATACCGCATCGGTCACAAGCGTGCGCAGCTCCTGCTCATCGCCGCCCTCATGCGTGCCGTTTGCGATGACGATGCTGATGTCCGCTTCCTGCACTCCGCAGCGCTGAGTGAGATAGTCCACCAGATGCGGGACTACAAGATCCTGCCGCATCCAGAAGCGCGACATGTCGCTGACTATGAGCGCGACGGTGTTTCCCGCCTTGACGCGCTTGCACAGCGCCTCGCTGCCGATCGGCTCATCGAGCGATCCCCAAAGTGCCGTCCGGATGTCCTTTATAGGCTCAACCTTGTTGCCGTGCAGCTCGCCGAGAATATTGCAGCCCTCCAGCGGAAGCGTCACTGTACCGTCACCGTAAGCAAATTGATAATTATTCATACTTGTCCCACCCATGCTGCATATTCGCAATTGAAATAATGCCAAAGTATATTGTAATTCGGCGCATATTGCAATAGTAAATATTCATAAAATTTAAGCTTTGGATATATTGATCGCCTTGTGCCCAGGCAGGGGCCTTCACTTGGTGATAATGCCGTCAGCTCCGTAAAGTGCTGGAAATAAAAACGAATCAGGATAAAGTTTATCGCTTCATCCTGATTCGTTTTTATTGTCCCGAAGGACTCATGCCCCCGGGAGCTTACAGACGTCTATCCAAGCCTTGGCGTTGGAGTATCTGTACAGCTCATCGAGGTTCAGCTCGATGGCGCTGCTCGCGCTGCCGACAGCGGGGAACACCGTCTCGAAGCGCTTGAGGCTTTCGTCAAGGTATACGGGGATACCCTCGTTTATGCCGAAAGGACACACGCCGCCGACCGGGTGGCCGACCAGCTCAAGCACCTCGTCTGCCGAGAGCATCTTCGCCTTGAAGTGGAAATACTCCTTGAACTTGTGGTTGTCTATCCTTGCGTCGCCGGCTGCGAGGATAAGCATACAGCCCTCGTCGGTCTTGAAGGACAGCGTCTTTGCGATGCGGGCGCCCTCGACGCCCAGAGCTTGAGCCGCCAGCTCAACGGTTGCGGAGGAAACGGTGAATTCCTGAACTCTGTCCTCCAGTCCGAGAGCTCTGAAATATGCGCGGCCTTTTTCGATTGACATTTTTCTACCTCTGTTTGTTTAGGAAAAGTATTCTGGGAAGCTGATACCAAAGAAATCAGCCCAGTTGCGGGTTGGAAACTTATCGTATTTGCGCAGGAACTCGCGCACGGTGTCGTTATAGCAGGCGGCGTTTATATCGTCGACACAGTCGGCGATCTCATCCGAGTATTCACTCATTGCCTCTTCGTGGCGGCTGCTCAGCCCCGTCGCGTGAAGCTGCGCCTCAACGTCCTTGAGTGCGGTGATGAACTCAGAATACGTCTGATATACGCTGCCGATGTCGCGGCTCCCGGAGGAGACGAGCGCGCGGAGACGCTGGCTGCTGTCAGAGAGCGCAGCAGTGTCTATCCCGTAATTTGAAGCGATAGGCACGATCTCATCCGTGACTGCGCAGAGCGAACTGATCTCCTCGGCAATGGCGTCGTGATCCTCGCCTTTGTATCTTACGCCGCTGTAAAAGCCGTCGGTTACCTTGTCGCATTTATTGTTGAGCTTCGCGCTGACAGAAATCAGCGTGGACGCGAAAATAACTATAAGCGACAAAATCACCGCCACAGCGGGCTTCTTAAAAAAATCCATATATTCCTCCTTACGGAAGCACAGACTATCAGCCCTTCATTTCAAGCAGCTTATCCTTGAGTTCGCCCTCGATACGCGCAAGCTCATCCTCGGCCTGAGCGCGGCGGGCACGGCCGTCGTCTTGGATCTGGCGCACTTCGTCGAGCGTGGCGATAAGCTCAAGGTTGGTCTGCTTGAGCGTTTCCATATCGACGATGCCGCGCTCAGACTCCTTCGCGACGTTCACGCTGCCCTGATGCAGGGTCTTCGCGTTCTTCATGAGCAGCTCGTTGGTCACATCGGTCACGTTGCGCTGCGCCTGCATGGCCTGCTCGGAGTGGTACAGCGACAGAGCCAGCACCATCTGGTTCTTCCAGAGGGGGATGGTGTTGACGATCGAGGAGCGGATCTTCTCGGCCATCAGGCTGTCGTTATTCTGCACCATGCGGATCTGCGGAGCCATCTGCACGGAGATAGTGCGCGTCAGCTCAAGGTCGTGTATCTTCTTCTCGAAGCGGCCTATGAGGTTTGCAAAATCATTCGCGGCCTGCGCATCCTCGGGAAGCCCGGTCTCCTTGGCCTTCGCGACGTACTCTGGCAGCTCAACATTGCGCAGATGCTCTATCTTGAGCTTGCCGGCGAGGATATACATGGTGAGCTCCTTCATGTACTCCTCGTTCTTTTCGTACATCTTATCCATCATGCTGATGTCCTTCATCAGCGTGATCTCGTGCTTTTCAAGCTCCTCGACTATCTTGTCGACATTGACCTCGGCCTTGTCGAACTGCGCCTTTTTCTCGGCGATGGTCTGGGAAGCCTTCTTGAACAGGCCGAAGAAGCCTTTCTTTTCCTCCTCGTCGAAGTTCAGCCCCTTGAGCTCGACAACAAGCTCGCTGAGCATATCGCCGCACTCACCGAGATCCTTGGTCTTGACGCTGCTGAGAGCGGCGTCAGAGAACTCGGAGATATTCTTCTGCGCAGCACTGCCGTAGTTCATGACCTGATCGGTGTTCTTGATGTCTATCTTCTCTGAGAAATCACGCACCGCGGCCTGTTCGGCCGGGGAGAGACTGCTGATGTCAAGCTTCTCGACGGGCGTCTGCTCTGCCTGCTTTTCCTCAACAGGAGCCTCCTCAACGGCGGCTTCGGTCTGCGCAGCGTTCGGCTCAAGGGTAAGGGCGGGGATGAAGCTCTTTTCTTCACTCATGTTGTTTGTGTCCTTTCTGTTGTTATCTCAAAGTCCTTGTTACCGGAAAGCCCTTCTCTGGCCAACATGGTATTCATGACTTTTATATCGGTTTCGATATCCAGCGCCTGATCCTCAAACAGAGAATCGAGCCGCTTCTTGAACGCTTCGATGGCGGCGTCGAGCATTTCGTTTATGTTCTTCATGCTCTTGTCGAGATTCTCGCCCTCGATGCCCTGCGCGCTCATCCTGTCATAGGCGTTGAGGAGCTTTATCGTCGTCGGCAGATAATAGTTCATAAACTTCTTTATCTGCGGGATATCCGAGGGATCGGCGATGGCATCCTGCGTGATCTTATCCGTGATGCGCATGAGCTCATTGATCTTCTTGCGCACCTCGGTGTCCTTGATGGACATGTATAGCCTGCCCATCTCGCTGAGCGCGCGGTTGCCCTCCTCGACTATCGGGTCGATCTCCGGACCGTAGCTCTTCTTTTCGACGCGCTCCGGCGCGGCGGAAGACTTGGCCGCCTGCTCACGCCCTGCGTTGTTTTCCTTCTGCGCGGAGCTTCTGCCGAGAAGGTACGCGACGAAGGCGGAGACCGCAGCTGCCAGCAGCAGATACCATATGTTATACAGCGGCAGAAAGGCCGCCGCGATTATCCAGGCGATCGTGAAGCCGTATATGACCTTGACCGCCTTTTTCTTCTTATCTTTACGCGCCACTCAAAACTCTCCAATCGTTTGTCTTACATTTTTGTATTTTATATCTAATTGCCGCAGCAGTCAAGAGTATTGCAAATTAGCGCAGACCTGTAGTATAATAAATCAGTATCTGCGTGCTGCGCGGTACACTTTCCGCGTAAAGGAGAACCAAGATGATAAAAGTCGCACCATCAATACTGTCCGCCGATTTTGCGAAACTCGGCCGGGAGGTCGGAGAGGTAGCGGCCGCGGGCGCCGACTATCTGCATTTTGATGTAATGGACGGTCTGTTCGTGCCGAATATTTCCATCGGTATCCCCGTGCTCAAATCCCTGCGCCGGGCGACGGATATGTTCATTGACGTTCATCTTATGATAGACAGGCCTGTTCGCTATGCCGAGCAGTTCTGCAAGGCCGGGGCGGATATGGTGACTTTCCATGTCGAGGCCGACAGTCAGGAAAATATTCTCAAGGCTATAGATATTGCCAGAGGGCTTGGCAAAAAGGCGGGTGTTGTCATTAAACCAAACACCCCAGCAGAGGCGGTGCTGCCGTTCCTGCCGATGGTCGACATTATCCTTGTCATGACGGTGGAGCCGGGCTTCGGCGGGCAGCACTTCATGCATGAGCAGCTGCCGAAGATCAGCCGTGTGCGTGAGCTTATCGACACGCTCTCGCCTGACTGCGAGCTTGAGGTGGACGGCGGCATCGACGGTACGACCGCGGCTCTCGCCATCGAGGCCGGGGCAAACGTGCTGGTTGCCGGCAGCGCTGTGTTCGGCAGCGCGGATCGCGCCGAAGCAATTGAGCGCATCAGAACAAGTAAGATAAACTGAGGAGCAAGCCATGTCCTTTTTTCCCGCTTCACTTGAAAACCTTGTAGATAAATTCGCGTCCCTGCCCGGGATCGGCAGAAAGAGCGCGCAGCGGCTCGCTTTCCATGTCCTCAGCCTGCCGGATGATGAAGCGCAGTCCTTTGCGGATGCGATAGTCTCGGCGAAGAAGAGCGTCCACTGCTGCAAGGTGTGCCAGAACCTCACCGAGGGGGAGATATGCCAGATATGCGCGAGCGACACGCGCGATAAGAGCACCGTGTGCGTGGTGTCAGAACCGCGCGACGTGCTCAGCATCGAGCGCGGGCGGGAGTATAACGGCACGTATCATGTCCTGCACGGCGTCCTCTCCCCGATGAGCCATGTCGGCCCCGACGATATAAAGATCAAGGAGCTTCTGGTCAGAGTGGCGGAGAACGACATTCAGGAGGTAATCATGGCGACGAACCCGGACACTGAGGGCGAAGCGACGGCAATGTATCTCTCGCGCCTGCTCAAGCCTTTTAACGTCAAGGTGACGCGCCTTGCTTACGGCATCCCCGTCGGGTCGAACCTTGAGTTTGCGGACGACGCGACGCTTAACCGCGCCATTGAAGGGCGCACTGAGATGTGATTATTTATTCACGGCATAGGCTATACTCTTAACTGTGAGCACCAATAATCGGAGGCATGGTACATACGATTTTATTTAATAGATTGGAGATAATATGATTTCAAAACTGAAAATTATCCCGCTCGGCGGTCTGGGCGAAATAGGCAAGAATATGACGGCCTATGAATGCGGCAGCGATATAATCATCGTTGACGCAGGCATGGGCTTTCCGGATGAGGACATGTACGGCATTGACATTGTCCTGCCGGATATCACCTACCTCAAATCCAACGCCGAGAAGATACGCGGGCTGATCCTCACGCACGGCCATGAGGACCATATCGGCGGCGTTTCCTATCTGCTGCGCGATCTGGACATTCCCATATACACCACGCCTCTCACGGCGGCGCTGGTCGAGCTGAAGCTTGAGGAGCATGACCAGCTCTATAATACCCAGATATTTACCAAGAAGGACGGCTCGGTCTTCCGTCTCGGCTGCTTCACTGTTGAGTTCATCCATGTGAACCACAGTATCCCCGACTCTGTCGCGCTGGCTATCACGACGCCTATCGGCACGGTCATCCACACCGGTGACTTCAAGATAGACGTGACGCCTATCGCCGGCAGTATGATAGACATCGCCCGTCTCGGCCAGCTCGGCAACGAGGGCGTGCTCGCTTTGCTGAGCGACTCGACAAATGTTGAGCAGCCGGGTCATTCCGCATCCGAACGCAAGGTCGGCGAGAGCTTTGACAAGCTCTTCATGGGCTGTGACAAGCGCATAATCATCACGACCTTTGCCTCGAACGTACACCGTCTGCAGCAGATCATAAACGTCGCGGCAAAGTATAACCGCAAGGTCGGCATAACCGGGCGCAGTATGGAGAATGTCCTGCATGTCGCTTCCGTCCTCGGATATATGGATATCCCGGAGAACGTCATGGTGGACATCGACAAGATAAACAAGCTGCCGCGCAATCAGACCGTCATCATATCCACCGGCAGTCAGGGTGAGACGATGTCCGCGCTCTACCGCATGGCCTTTTCCGAGCATAAGCAGATAAATGTCGATGCGGGCGACCGTGTTATCATCTCCGCATCCGCTATTCCCGGCAATGAGAATATGATAAGCCGCGTTATCGATGAGCTGTTCCACAAGGGCGCGGAGGTCATATACGACCGGCACACCGATCTGCACGTCTCCGGCCACGCCTGCCAGGAAGAGCAGAAGATGATGCTCGCACTCACGAAGCCGAAGTTCTTCATCCCCGTCCACGGCGAGCACAGGATGCTCGTCAAGCATGCGGAGCTCGGAAAGCTCATGGGCGTTGCGCCGAAGAATGTTGTCGTTGCCGAAAACGGCAAGGTCATTGAGATAACGAAGAAGAGCATCAAGTGCGAGGAGACCGTCCAGGCCGGAGCGATCCTCGTCGACGGCAGCGGCGTGGGCGAGGTCGGCAGCGTCGTGCTGCGTGACCGCCACAGGCTTGCTGAGGACGGCATGGTCGTGATAGTCCTCCCGTATTCTAACGAGACGCACACCCTCGTCTCCGAGCCTAAGATTGTGACCCGCGGCTTTATATACGTAAAGGAAGCGGAGAGCATGATGGAGGAGCTCAAGCGCGTTGCGATCGAATCGGTCGAAGCCTGTGAGAACCAGCACATCACCGATTGGACTGGCATCAAGGGCAAGGTCAAGAGCAATATAACCGGGTATCTTTATAAGACTACCCGCCGCAGCCCCATGATCCTGCCGGTCATCGTCGAGGTATAAGCCGGGGTGAACATTCAGATATTCGGCAAGGCCAAGTGCTTTGACACGAAAAAGGCCGAGCGTTACTTCAAGGAACGCAGGATAAAGTACCAGTTTGTAGATATCCTGAAATACGGCATGAGCAGGGGAGAGCTGAACTCCGTCAAAAATGCCGTGGGGCTTGACGCGATGGCCGACCCGGCCGATCAGGATTATCCGCTTTTCCAGTACCTCGCGTCGGCGGAGGCAAAGCTTGATAAGCTCTATGAGGTGCCGTACCTCATAAAGACACCTATCGTCAGAAACGGGAAGCAGGCCACCGTGGGCTACTGCCCGGATGTCTGGAAAACATGGGAATAAAAATATCAGGAAGTCCGCAATTTGCAGACTTCCTGATATTATTTATGACTGAACGAAAAACAGCGGCGGAAAATTCCGCCGCTGTTTTTCATTTGCGCTTTGCCCGCTCAGATAAGGTTCAGGATCAGAGTGAGGATAACGAAGACAAGTGCGAACCACTTGGTCATCCTTGCAAGCTTTGCGTCCAGCGTTTTGGCCTTGCCCTTGGAGAGGAAGGTCTCAGCGCCGCCGGAAATGGCACCGGAAAGGCCGGCGCTCTTGCCGCTCTGCATCAGAACGATAGCGGTAACAGCAAGCCCGGAGAGAACCTGAAGAACGGTGAATACGATAGTAAGTGCAGACATTTATCTCGACCCTTTCGATTTTGTACATAATAATCAGCTTGACAAGTATATCATACAGCGCCGGACAATTCAAGCATTTTTTTGATTTTCGACAGTTTCTTGTGAAAACCCTTGTTCTTTATTTACGGGCGCTGTGCAGTGCTCAGCAAAGCGGAGCGAATATGCGCAGTATGCCGTCGAAAGCGAGACGTAGGGCGTACTGCGTCTGGTTATATGGCACGATCTCCCGGCAGCGCTCCAGCGTTGCCAAGAAGTCCGCCATGACCTCTTCTGCAACAGACGAGCGGTAAAACAGGGAATTGTTCTCGAACTGCAAAAACAGGCTCCTGTGGTCGAGGTTCACCGAGCCGACTGTCGCGATCTTCCCATCAATGACGCAGGACTTTGCGTGCAGGAAACCGGGGATGTATTCGTATATCTTCACCCCGCCCATCAGCAGCTCCTGATAAAAGCTGTGCGACATACGGAATATCAGCTTCTTGTCGGGTATGCCAGGCATCATTATGCGCACGTCGACCCCGCGCTGCGCGGCCATTATCATCGCGTCGACAAGGTCGTCCCCCGGCATGAGATACGGCGTGCAGAACCATGCGTATTCTGTCGCCTGCGAGAGCAGGTCGATGAAGAGCTTGGTGCTGGTAGAGTCAGCGTTGAAAGGCGAGTCGCAGTAGCTGAGGACATAGCCGTCCGTTTTCTCAGGGATGCTCGGGTCAATAAAGGTGTAGCCGTCCGGGACGGGCTGCTTGGAAAAAGCGTTCCAGAAGCCCGCGAACATCCTTGCGTAGCCCGCGGCGGGCGTGCCCGTTACCCTGAAGCCTATATCTTTCCAGTGTCCGAAGCGCTCTTTCTGGTTTATATATTCATCGGCAATGTTGATCCCGCCGGAATAGGCGACACGCCCGTCCACAATCAGCATTTTCCGGTGATCCCGGTAATTGAGGTTTCCGGAGAGCACGACGAAAGGATTAAAGGTGACGCATTTGATGCCGCGCTCCGTGAGCTGCCGCACGTCGTTTGCGTTGAAAGTGGAGATGCTGCCGAGGTCGTCATACATGACACGCACGTCAACACCCTGCCGCGCCTTTTCGGACATTATATCGACCATGGCGTTCCACATGACGCCGTTTGCGATAATGAAATATTCGACGAAAATGTATTCCTCCGCGCTGCGCAGATCATTGAGCATATCAGGGAACAGCTCGTCGCCGAGCCGGTAGTATTTTACGCTCTCATTTTTCAGGAGCGGGCAGCCCGTTTTCTTCTGCAGCCAGCCCATCGTCTGTGACATGCGCGGATCGCTGTCCTCAAGCTCCTTGAGAACTTCGGGACCTCCAGTGACAGGCGGCAGCTCCGCGCGCTTGAGAAGCCCCTGCAATATCCTTGCCGAGCGCCTGTTGCCGAAGAGCAGATACAGCGCGGCGCCTGCCAGCGGCATCGTCAGGATGATGAGCAGCCAGAGGATCTTGTATGTGCTCTCATCCCGCTTCGTGATGATATACAGTACAAAGAACGCGGCAAATATGGACAGTATGAAGTTTATCACTGCCGAGTACGGTGACAGCCATCTTATCAGCAGCACCAGCCACAGCGCCTGAATGGCGATGACCGGAATTATCACCAGCAGCCGCACGAAAGTTTTCTTCACGCATATCCCTCCTATATTATTATTTCAGATCAAAGCGCTGTGCCCTTTGCGGGCACGTACAGCCCGGACATATCCGCGCCCTCAAGAGAGAGCAGCCTGATCTTCCTGTCAATGCCCCCGGCATATCCGGTGAGACTGCCGCCGCTGCCGACGACCCGGTGGCACGGTATGATTATCGATATCGGGTTGTGCCCGACCGCCCCGCCGATTGCCTGAGCGGACATATGCGAAAGAGAGCGCCTTTCCGCTATGGCTGCGGCAAGCCCAGCATAGGTCACGGTTCTTCCGTAAGGTATCGAGAGCAGCAGCTCCCAGACCTCCCGGCGGAACTCTGAACCTGCCGGCGCGAGCGCCGGCGTGAAGTCAGGCTCTCTGCCGCCGAAGTATATATCGAGCCAGTTTTCAGTCTGCTCAAAGACCGGCAGTGCCTTTTCCTCGTGCTGCCCGTCCAGCGCCGCGGCGTAATACTTCTGCCCCACGAACCAGAGCCCGGTCAGCGCCGCGCCGTCGCTCGCAAGAAGCATCCTGCCGAGCGGTGAGTCATAGCTGTGAGTGTACTGCAAGAGAGCACCTCCTGATACTGTTCATGCTAAGAATTTTATCACAATAAATCATACCATAAATTTCCCGGAAGTAAAACACTTATCACAGAAATTCTTGGGAAATTCTGCTGAAATATGCCCCTAATAAAATTGGGTGCGGCCGTCCTTTCCGGTTGGCTGCACCCAATTGATTTATGATCTATGATCAGAGAGCGTCGACAATAGCCTTGGTGTCTCTTGCGATGACAAGCTCCTCATTCGTGGGGAGGACGTAGACCTTGACCTTGGAGTCGGGAGTGGAGATCATGATGTCCTGACCGCGCTTTGCGTTTGCCTCGGGATCGATCTTCACGCCGAGATAGCCGAAGTATTCGCAGATAGCGGCTCTGGTGTATGAGGAGTTTTCGCCGACACCGGCAGTGAAGATGATGGCGTCAACGCCGTTCATCGCCGCAACGTAGGAGCCGACGACCTTCGCTACCCAGTAATGGAACATATCGAGCGCGAGCTGTGCTCTCTCGTTGCCCTCTTCTGCGGCCTTGTCCAGATCGCGGAAGTCGGAGGACACACCGGAGATACCGAGCACGCCGGACTTCTTGTTGAGGATGGTCAGCATGTCATCGATGCCGATGTTGTGCTTATTCATTATAAACTGCATTGCGCCCGGATCAAGGTCGCCGCAGCGGGTGCCCATCGGCAGGCCGACCAGAGGCGTAAAGCCCATCGAGGTGTCGACGCACTTGCCGCCGTCGATCGCGCAGATGGAGGAGCCGTTGCCGAGGTGGCAGGATATGAGCTTCAGTTCCTCGGCAGGTCTGCCCATGACCTCGGCGCAGTGACCGGAGACATAGCGGTGGGAAGTGCCGTGGAAGCCGTAGCGGCGGACGCTGTCATTCTTATAGTATTCGTAAGGCACAGCGTACATATATGCCTTGCCCGGCATGGTCTGATGGAAAGCGGTGTCGAACACTGCGACCATGGGCACGTCGCCCATGACGGCCTGGCAGGCCTTGATGCCGGTGAGGTTTGCGGGGTTATGCAGCGGCCCGAAGGGGATGCACTCCTCGATAGCGTCCATGACCGGTCCGTTAATGAGAACGGGCTGGGAGAACTTCTCGCCGCCGTGGAGCACACGGTGGCCGACAGCGTCTATCTCACTCATGGAGGAGATCACGCCGTACTCGGGGCTTACGAGCTTGTCGATAGATGCGGCGATAGCCTCGGCATGCGTGGGCATGGGGATATCCGCTTCAAAAACCTTCTTGTTGCCGACCAGCGGGGTGTGCTTGAGATGACCGTCAATGCCGATGCGCTCGCACAGGCCCTTGGCCATGACCTTTTCGGTCTCCATGTCGATCAGCTGATACTTAAGAGAGGAGCTGCCGGCATTGATAACAAGGATCTTCATTATTTGTTTTCCTTTCTATTGTAAATCCTGCCTGAATTAGATAAAATAGCATCAATAACTATTCTAATACATTTGCGTGAAAAATCAAGATTTTTTTATTCGGAGACTTTAAGATGAATATAGCCGGTATCGTATGTGAATATAACCCTTTCCACAGCGGGCATTTGCACCAGCTCGCCGAGACCCGCCGCGCCCTCGGTGAGGATACGCTGACGGTGTGCGTGATGTCCGGGGACTTTGTCCAGCGCGGGGAAGCAGCGATGTTTTCCAAATTTGCCCGCGCCGAGGCCGCCTGCCGCGCGGGTGCCAGCCTTGTGCTTGAGCTTCCGCTGCCGTGGTGTCTGTCTTCCGCTGAGGGCTTTGCTATGGGCGCGGTCTCGCTGCTCGCCGCTGTCGGCTGTACGCAGCTGAGCTTCGGCAGCGAGAGCGGTGATGTTGAGACGCTTCGAAAGCTTGCCCGGGAAATACTCGATCCGGACACCCAGCGGGAGATCGCAGCGCTGCTTCAGCGCTTGCCGGAGCTGTCCTACGCTATGGCGCGCGAGCGGGTGCTGACGGAAAAGCTGGGGGAGTGCGGCAGTCTTCTCTCGCAGCCAAATAACATCCTTGCTGTCGAATACCTCAAGGCCATCTATAAAAAAACCTATCCCATTACCCCCGTCACAGTAAAGCGCATCGGCAGCGGGCACGATAAAGCGGGGGAGCAGGGCCCCAAGTCCGCGTCGGAGCTTAGGGGACTGATGGAGACAGGCGCGGATATTTCGGAATATATCCCGGAGGCGGCGCTGTCCGTGTACCGCCGTGAGCGCGCGGCGGGGCGCGGACGGGACAAGGCGGTGCTTGAGACAGCGCTGCTGTCCCGGCTGCGCATGCTCGATAGAAACGTGTATGAAAGCCTGCCCGACGGCGGCGACGGCGCGGGTGCGCGGCTGTGGAAAGCCGTCAGAGAAGAGAGCACGCTTGAGGACATCGCGCAGGCGGCAAGGACAAAGCGCTATCCGCTCGCACGGATGCGCCGCATGCTGCTGTGCGCCGCGCTCGGCGTTAGTGCAGAATATACAAAGACGCTCCCGCCATATGCAAGGGTGCTGGCCGCCGACTCTGCTGGCTGCGCGTATCTGCGCGAGATCGACGGAAAGTCAGCCGTACCGGTGCTTACGAAGCCCGCCGCTGTCCGCCGTCTGGACGGCGGCGCGGCCAAAGTGTTCGCGCTCGGCGCATCGGCACATGATGTCTATACCCTCCAAAACGTTACAAATAGTGACAGAAAATGCGGTCAGGACTGGCGAAACGGACCTGTTATTGTGTAATTTCCATAAAATGTGTTTTTGCGCGGAAAGTAATTTAGTAATTTAAGTTTATTGCAATTTGACTCGTCATAGTGCATAATCATCATATCGTTACCGAAACACATCTGTCCGCGAGATAGAGACAGTTTCGGCAACATAGTAATTTATAGGAGGAACCAAAATGAAAAAGGTTATTGCACTTGTTCTGGCACTCGTTATGGTGTTTGCACTGTGCGCCTGCGGCAGCAGCGACAGCGCCAGCAGCACTAAGGCGGCTTCCAGTGATGAGAAGGTCATCAAGATAGGCGTCTTCGAGCCTACCAGCGGTCAGAATGCCGCCGGCGGCAAGAAGGAAATTCTCGGTATCGAGTATGCCCACTCTCTCAATCCTACTATTGATATTAACGGCGAGACTTACAATATAGAGCTCGTCTATGCGGATAACGCATCCGACGCAGCCAAGGCTCCCTCCGCGGCTCAGCTTCTTATAAGCAATAATGTCTCTGTTGTTATCGGTACTTATGGCTCCGGCTGCGCCATCGCTGCCGGCGATCTGTTCGCCGAGGCCAAGATCCCCGCGATCGGCACTTCCTGCACCAACCCCCAGGTCACTCTTGGCAATGACTACTACTTCCGCATCGCTTACATCGACCCGTTCCAGGGGGCGGTCATGGCAAGCTACGCTCTCAAGAACGGCTGCAAGAACTGCGTCGTTATAGTTGAGGCCGGCGATGACTACTCCGCAGGCTTCGGCAACTACTTCTCCGAGGCAATGGTCAACGGCGGCGCATCCTGCGATACCGTCACTTTCCAGACTGGCGAGACCGACTTCTCCACCATCATGGCAAACATCAAGTCTAAGGGCTATGACGGCATCTTCGCTCCTGTCTCCATCGAGACCGCTCCTCTGATCATCAACCAGGCTCGTGAAGCCGGTGTTGACTGCCAGATTATGGCCGGCGACACTTGGGACGATATCTCCATTGCTGAGCGCGCAGGCGCAAACGCAAACGGCGTTTTCTTCTCCGCTTTCTTCGATGCTTCCGATACGAGCAACGAAGCCGGTGTTGAGTTCAACAAGGGCATCCTTGAGTGGATCGCTGCCGACGCGACCAGGACCGAGAACAACGGCGGCGCTGCCGACGCTATCTCCTCCGTCACCCCCTGCGGCTACGATGCTTACATGGCAGCCTACAACGCCATCCTCGCTGCACAGAGCACCGACGGTGAAGCCATCCGCGACGCTCTCGCAAGCCTCGAGGTCAAGGGCCTTGTCACCGGCGACCTGAAGTTCGATGAGAACGGCGACGCTATCAAGAACTATGTTGCTATCAAGACTTTCCAGGACGGCAAGATAGTCTTCTCCGATGCTTACACCGGCTGATAGTTGATCCAGTGCTTTTACTAATGCAAACGTAAGCGTTTTCCCCGGCGGTCTTCGCCGGGGAAACGTTCCGTTTTTTCTCGCAGATATAGAATTGTTAGGAGGCTGTAATATGCACACTGCCACATATTACATAGATCTGCTGCTGTCCGGCATTACGGTCGGCAGCCTTTATGCGTTGATTGCCATCGGCTACACCATGGTCTACGGCATCCTTCGCCTTATCAACTTTGCCCATGGCGATATCTTTATGATGGCCGGCTTTTTCATGGTTTATATCAGCGCTTCAATGCCTATGGCAGTCGCTATCCCCGTCGTGCTCATTATGACGGTGGCGCTCGGTCTGCTCATTGAGCGCGCGGCGTATAAGCCTCTGCGCAGCGCCCCGCGTATGTCGGTCATGATATCGGCCATCGGCGTGTCATACCTGCTGCAGAACCTCGCAACCTACATAACCGGCGGCCTTGCAAGACCGTATCCTGAGATACCCTTCCTGAAGGGCACCTTCATGCTCGGTGCGCTCAAGATAAAGATCATCACGGTCGTCACCCCGCTGCTCACCATTCTGCTCGTCATCGCGCTCGTGATTTTCATCAACCATACCAAGACCGGCATGGCGATGCGTGCTGTGTCCCGCGACTTTGATACTGCCCGTCTCATGGGCATCAAGGTCAACAATATTATTTCCGTGACCTTCATCATCGGCTCTTTCCTTGCCGGTGTCGGCTCAATTCTTTACTTCAGCAATTACGGTCAGGTCAGCCCGACCATCGGCGCCATGCCCGGACTCAAGGCCTTTGTTGCCGCGGTCTTCGGCGGCATCGGCTCGATCCCCGGGGCTGTCCTCGGCGCATATATAATCGGTATCTGTGAATCTCTGATCAAGGCGAATGACGCGATCGCTATCTTCAGCAACGCCTTCACCTTTGCTCTGCTGATTCTGGTGCTGCTGTTCAAGCCCAACGGAATGTTCGGCGAGAAGCTTGCGGAGAAAGTGTGAGATCATGACCAATAAGAAAAGAGATATTATACTTTCAGTCGTATTCGCGGCAGTGATCGTTGCGCTGCTTATCTATATTGATAAGGAGCAGCACTATTCCATGCTCGCCTCCGTCATCCAGAAGGCGTCCATCTATGCTCTGCTTGCCGTCTCCCTGAACCTGCTCAACGGCTTTACCGGCCTGTTCTCACTCGGCCAGGCGGGCTTCATGATGCTCGGCGCTTATACCTACGCTATCCTCACCATCCCCCTTGAGCAGCATGCAAGCGTTTATCAGTACTTTAACGGCGGCGTTGTCAATGTCTGCCTGCCGCCCATCGTCGGAGTTATCGCCGCAGGTCTTGTCGCTGTCGTGTTTGCGTGGCTCGTCGGTAAGCCTTGCCTGCGCCTCAAGAGCGACTATCTCGCCATCGCCACCCTCGGCTTTGCTGAAATTCTCCGCGCACTTATCCAGTGGGATGTCCTCGGCCCTGTGACCAACGCCTCCAACATTCTCAAGAAGTTCCCGAAGTTTGACAGCATCCTCACCCCTGTCATCATTTCCGCGTTCTGCATCTTCCTCATCGTCCTGCTCATCAATTCCTCCTACGGCCGCGCCTTCAAGGCCATCCGCGAGGATGAGATCGCGGCCGAGGCGATGGGCATCAACCTTGCCAAGACCAAGATGCAGGCCTTCCTCACCAGCTCTTTCTTCGCCGGCATCGGCGGCGCGCTGCTGGCGATGTTCCAGGCCAGCGTTCAGGCGAGGTCGTTTACCTCCGCCATGACTTATGAGATACTGCTCATCGTCGTCATCGGCGGCATCGGCTCTGTCACGGGCTCGATAATCGGCAGCTTCCTGTATATCGCGGCCTCGGAGTGGTGGCTGCGCTTCCTTGATGACTCCCAGACCTACCTCGGCGTGAACATTTCGTTCATGCGCGGCGGCTTCCGTATGGTCGTTTTCTCAGTCGTCATCATGCTTATCGTTCTGTTCTACCGGCAGGGCATCATGGGCACGAAGGAATTTTCGTGGCAGGGAATAATCAACTTCTTCAAGCGCATCTTCAGAAAGAACAAGGGAAAGGCGGTACAGGACAATGGCTGAAAACGTTCTGCATATTGAAAATATAACCATGCAGTTCGGCGGCGTTGTCGCCGTCAATAACCTGAACCTCGATGTCAACAAGGGTGAGATAATCGCCCTTATCGGCCCGAACGGCGCGGGCAAGACCACCGCGTTCAACTGCGTCACCGGCGTCTATGAGCCGACCAACGGCAAGATAGACTTCATGGGCGAGACGATCGTTGAGAACTACCCGCAGGGCAAAATGAAAAAGATCTATGCCGGTGAGAATATGGGTATGTACGATAAGGTCGTCTCCCTCACTCCCGATGTGATAACCGGAAAGGGCATCGCCCGTACCTTCCAGAATATCCGTCTGTTCTCCAAGCTCAGCGTTTTCGAGAACGTCATCATCGCAAAGCATATGCGCGCAAAGCAGAACTTCTTCTCTGCCGCCCTGCACCTGAACGGCGCAGAGGAAAAGCGCATGCGTGAGGAGACCATGGCTCTGCTTGAGGAGCAGGGGCTCGATAAGTATAAGGACGATGTCGCCGGCAGCCTGCCTTATGGCATCCAGCGCCGTCTTGAGATCGCCCGCGCTCTCGCTACCGAGCCGAAGCTTCTCCTGCTTGATGAGCCTGCCGCCGGTATGAACCCGCAGGAGACTCTTGAGCTTGCGGACTTCATCGTTGAGATCAGGAAGAAATATGATCTCTCCGTGTTCCTTGTCGAGCACCACATGGATCTTGTTATGAACATCAGCGACAGGATATATGTCCTCGATTTCGGTAAGCTTATCGCGGAAGGCGTTCCCTCCGAGATACAGAACAATGTCAAAGTCATAGACGCATACCTGGGGGTGAGCGAGGATGAGTGATGTTATACTCAGCGTAAAGGACCTTAAGGTCAACTACGGCGGCATCGAAGCCGTCAAGGGCATATCCTTTGATGTTCCCCGCGGTGAGATCGTCACCCTGATCGGCGCAAACGGCGCCGGTAAGTCCACAACGCTCAAGGCCATCGCCGGGCTTGTCAAGCCGAGCGCGGGCTCCATTGAGTTTAACGGCGCGAACATTACCGGCAAGGATCCCTCCTCTATCGTTGGCTCCGGTATCACTCTTGTCCCCGAAGGCCGCCGCGTGTTTGATAATATGTCCGTCCTTGAGAACATCAAGATCGGCGCGTACCTGCGCACTGACAGTCTGGACGACGATATCGAGTGGGTGTATTCACTCTTCCCGCGCCTCAAGGAGCGCAGCTGGCAGCTGGCCGGTACGCTCTCCGGCGGCGAGCAGCAGATGCTTGCCGTTGCCCGCGCGCTGATGAGCCATCCGCAGGTCATTATGATGGATGAGCCGTCGCTGGGTCTTGCCCCGCTGGTCGTCAAGGGTATCTTTGATATCATCAGAGAAATCAACAAAAACGGCACCACCGTTCTTCTCATCGAGCAGAACGCCAACATGGCGCTCAAGGCTGCGAATGACGCCTACGTGCTTGAGACCGGCAGTATTACCCTGTCCGGTACCGGCGCGGAGCTTCTCGCGAACGAGCAGGTCAGAAAGGCCTACCTCGGCAGCTGATACAAAGCTTTTATACGGACGGATATCCGCTCTTTGGATATCCGTCCGTATTTACTTTATCCATTGCCTGTGGTAAAATAATCTGTAAAATCCAATTATCGGAGTGACACATGTTCGATAGTATTAAACAGCTTCAGCGGCAGTATGAGCTGCTCTGCGCAAGAATGGAGGAGCCTTCCACCTACTCTGACCCGGCGGCCTATTCTAAATATGAGCGCGAAGCGCGTGAGCTTCAGCCCATTGTGACCGCGTATACCGAGTACCAGCAGGCTGATTCACGGATGCAGGAAGCGCTTGAACTCATGGGCGACAGTGAGATGCGTGAGCTTGCGCAGGAGGAATACGCTCAGGCCAAGGCGGATAAGGAGCGGCTTGAGCAGGAGATAAAGATACTTCTGCTGCCCAAGGATCCTAACGATGCGAAGAACGTCATCATGGAGATACGCGGCGGCGTCGGCGGGGAAGAGGGTATGCTTTTTGCGGCAGATCTGTTCCGTATGTATTCGATGTATGCCGAGTCCAAGGGCTGGAAGATCGATGTTGCCAACGTCAGTGAGACCGAGCTTGGCGGCATAAAGGAGATAAGCTTCGTTGTCGAGGGTAACGGCGCGTATTCACGGCTCAAGTTTGAAGCCGGCGGTCACCGCGTCCAGCGCGTCCCGGTCACGGAGTCCGGCGGCAGGATACACACCTCGGCCGCAACGGTCGCCGTCCTGCCCGAGGTCGAGGAGGTCGACTTCCAGCTTAACCCCAATGACCTCAAGATCGATACCTACCGTTCCTCCGGTGCCGGCGGTCAGCATGTCAATAAAACCGAGAGCGCGATCCGCATTACCCATATCCCTACCGGAACCGTCGTCGAGTGTCAGGATGAGCGCAGCCAGTATAAGAACAAGGATCGCGCCATGCAGATCCTCCGCTCAAAGCTCTATGAAGCAGAGCAGGCGAGGCAGCATGCGGCAGTCGCGAGCGAGCGGCGGAGTCAGATCGGGTCAGGTGACCGCAGCGAGCGCATCCGCACCTATAATTTCCCGCAGAACCGCGTGACGGATCACCGCCTCAGCGGAGACAATAAGAATTTCAATATCCAGAGCATAATAAACGGGAACCTTGACCCGCTTATCGACTGCCTTGTTACCGCCGATCAGGCGGCAAAGCTTCAAGCGCAAACGGAGGTGTAGCAATGAAAACACAGGTCTTTTCCGGCACATCAAAAGGTGCCGCGGAAATAATCAAAAGCGGCGGCCTTGTCGCCGTCCCAACTGAGACAGTATACGGCCTTGCCGGCAGCGGATTGAACGAGCAGGCAGTGGGCATGATATATGAGGTCAAAGGCCGCCCGGCCGTAAAGCCTCTTTCGCTCATGGTTCACGGCAGCGAAGCCATGGACGCGCTGTGTCTCGATGTTCCGGGGCAGGCGCGCACGCTTGCCGCCCGCTTCTGGCCTGGGCCGCTGACCATTGTGCTGAAAGCGAAACCGGAGATACCATCCATCGTTCTTGCGGGCGGCTCGACCGTTGGGCTGCGCTGCCCGGATCATCCGCTTACCCTTGAACTGCTGCGTGACTGCGGCCTTCCGCTTGCCGCGCCTTCAGCGAATCCCTCAGATGAAGAAAGCCCCAAGGATGCCGGTAAGGTGCTCGAATACTTTGACGGAAAGATAGACGCTGTTATCGACGGCGGCAGATGCGGCCTTGGCCGTGAGTCCACGATAATAGACATGAGTAAGCCCCCGTACCGCATCCTCCGTCAGGGTGCACTGCCAGCTGAGGATATTGCCGATGCGCTTGTCGGCGGGATGAAGGTAATCGGCATAACCGGCGGCACAGGCTGCGGGAAAACGACTGCGCTGCAGGAGCTTGAAGCCATGGGCGCACTCGTGCTCGACTGCGATGCGATCTACCATGAGCTGCTTGAGAGCAGCGCGGAGCTTCTGGGCGAGATCGAAAATCGCTTCCCGGACACGGTGCAGGACGGTAAACTCAATCGTAAGGCGCTCGGCGCTGTTGTGTTCGCGGACTCCGCGGCGCTCAGCGATCTGAACGCGATCACGCATAAATATGTCGGCCTTGAGCTTCAGCGCAGGCTGCGTGAGTTTGCCATGACCGGCGGTACGCTTGCCGCAATAGACGCCATAGAACTGTTTTCGAGCGGCATAAACGGGCGCTGCTTCAAGACTGTGGCAGTCCTTTCGGATAAGGAAAACCGCGTAAAGCGCATTATGGCGCGGGACGGGATAACGCGGGAGTATGCGCTTCTGCGCATTGCCGCCCAGCATGACGACGGCTATTATGCCGAAAAATGCGACTACACACTGTACAATAACGCTGACATGGACAGCTTCAGAAACGACTGCCGTCAGCTTTTTAAGGAGATGTTCAGCAATGGATGAGATCAAAAGCAAGCTTTTTTATGAGCCGAAGAACGGCTACGACCTGATAGACGCCGCCGAGCATGTCGCCGTTGAGGACTACTGCCGCGGCTATATGGATTTTTTGAACACTTCCCGCACCGAGCGCGAGGCTGTCGCGAACGCGATCGCCATGGCAAAGGAGAACGGATTTGTCGAGTTCCGCCCCGGTATGGAGCTGCGCCCCGGCACAAAGGTCTATTACTGCAATCGCGGCAAGGCGCTTATCCTCGCCGTTATCGGCAAGCACAGTCTCTCAGGCGGCGCGGTCATTGCCGGCGCCCATGTCGACGCGCCGCGCGTCGATCTCAAGCAGAACCCGATGTATGAGACGGACGAGCTCTGCTATTTCCGCACACACTATTACGGTGGGATAAAGAAATATCAGTGGGTCACTATCCCTCTCGAGCTGCACGGCGTCGCCGTGCTCAAGGACGGCACTGTCGTGGATATCTGCATCGGCAGAGAACCTGATGAGCCGCGCTTCGTCATCACCGACCTGCTGCCGCATCTTGCGCAGGAGCAGGTGAAAAAGACGATGGCCGAGGGCATTACCGGCGAGGGGCTCCAGCTTCTCATCGGCTCTGTTCCATATGCGGGCGAGGGCAAGGACAGGGTCAAGCTCGCGGTGCTCTCCACGCTCAATGATATGTACGGCATCACCGAGGAGGATTTCCTCTCGGCGGAGCTTGCCGCTGTCCCGGCTTTTGATGTCTGCGAGATCGGCTTTGACCGCTCACTCATCGGCGGCTACGGCCATGACGACAGGGTCTGCGCATATGCAGAGCTCAAGGCGCTGTTCGACGTGAACGAGCCGGAGCGCACCTGCGTGTGCATCCTTGCCGATAAGGAGGAGATAGGCTCCGACGGCGTGACCGGTATGCAGAGCGCGGCGTTCGACTGCTTTATGGAGGATCTGTGCGCGATACAGGGCGTTGATGTGCGCCGCTGCTTTGAGAACAGCTTCTGCCTGTCGGCAGACGTGACCGCGGCCTTCGACCCGCTGTACCCCGAAGCCTACGAGAAGAGCAACGATGCAAAGCTCAACTACGGTATGGGTATCTGCAAGTTCACCGGCGCGCGCGGCAAGTCCGGTACGAGCGACGCCTCCGCCGAGGTGGTCGCGTATCTGCGCCGCCTGTTCGATAAGGCCGGTGTTATCTGGCAACTTACCGAGATGGGCAAGGTCGATCTCGGCGGCGGCGGAACGATAGCCAAGTACATGGCAAACCGCAATATCGACACCATCGATGCGGGTGTGCCCGTATTGAGCATGCATGCGCCGTTCGAGGTAGTCTCCAAGCTCGACTGCTACATGACCTATAAGGGTGTGCGCGCAGCGTACTGCGACGAATAAAAATTAATAAGCCAGCAGGACGGGCATTCAGCTGCCCGTCCTGTTTTTATATGCCGCTGTCTGGATAGAATACAATAGAGGTGATGAACAGATGGCGGAAAGCGAAAACAAGACCGCGGAGATAAACGAGGTGACAGAGCTCGGGCAGACCCGGCAGGGGAGTATACACTGCCTGAGCATAATAGGCCAGATCGAGGGGCACCAGATCCTGCCCGAGGATGTGAAGACGACGAAGTACGAGCACGTTCTGCCGATGCTCGCGGCGATCGAGGAGAGCCCGGAGATAACGGGGCTGCTGATACTGCTCAACACCGTGGGCGGAGACGTTGAGGCGGGGCTTGCGATAGCGGAGCTCATCGCAGGAATGTCGACGCCGACAGTTTCGCTCGTCCTCGGCGGCGGGCACTCAATAGGCGTACCGCTCGCCGTCGCCGCAAAGCGCAGCTTTATCGCGCCCACGGCGTCGATGACGATACACCCCGTGCGGATAAACGGCCTTGTCATAGGTGCGCCGCAGACCTATGAGTATCTTGCAGGGATGCAGGAGCGCATAGTGAGCTTTGTCACGGCGCACTCCCGGATAAGCCGCAGGGACTATACGCGCCTGATGTCGGACACGCGCAAACTTGCAAACGATGTCGGCACTATCCTCTCCGGTGAGGAGGCGGTGCAGTGCGGCCTGATAGACCAGATCGGCACGCTGTCCGATGCGCTTGAATATCTGAAGAAAGCCGCAGACGCATGAAAAAGCGTCTGCGGCCATTTATAAAAATGCCCTGCCCCTGCAGTTCTGTATTACTTGTTTTTGAAGTATAAATGTGTTATGATATATTTTATGATTACCGTGGGGGTTTATGCAGATGAGCGTTTGGAATGCTGTGATCCTGGGTCTGGTGCAGGGCATCACCGAGTTTTTGCCGGTGTCAAGCTCCGGGCATCTTTCTATGATAAATAATCTTTTCAACATGTCTGATATCCAGTCCGGGCATTTGTTCTTTGACGTGCTCCTGCATCTGGCGACCCTTATCTCGATCCTCATCGTTTACTGGAAGGATATTGTCAGCATGACATATGAGGCGCTGGCCTTTGTAAACCTCGGACCGCTTGCTGGTATGCCGCGCGAACGTTATCCGGCGGCGCGCATGCTGTTCATGATCGTCATGGCGACGCTTCCGCTTTTCCTGATCCTGCCGATAAAGGATATGCTTGAGACGCTCTACTACCACAATATCTTCATCGGCATCGCGCTCGTTCTCACGGGCTGCATGCTTTATGTGTCGGATAAAATGACCCCCGGAAAGAAGACCGAGCGCAATATGACCGTGCTCGACGCGCTGATCATCGGCCTGTGCCAGTGCGTCGCGGTCGTTCCCGGCCTCTCCCGCTCCGGAACTACTATCACCGCCGGTATCGCAACGGGGCTGCGGCGCGATTTTGCCGTGAAGTTCTCCTTCCTGATGAGCCTGCCTGCCGTCCTCGGCGCAAATATCCTCTCCATCGTTGATGCAGTGCAGGAGGGGATAGAGTGGAGCAATGTCCCGGCCTACCTCGTCGGCATGGCTGTCGCGCTGGTAGCGGGCATCGCGTCGATCAATCTGCTCAGGTACATAAGCTCGAAGGGGAAGTTCGGCGGCTTTGCGTATTACTGCTGGGTCATCGGCGTTCTGTCAATTATTCTGACGATGATCTTCTGATCTTGAAAGGACTTTCTATAAATGGCACAAGCTAAGAAAACCACAACCAAAAAGAAAACCTCGTCCTCAAAAAAGACGAGCGCGAAGGCGCAGCCGACTCAGCCGCCGGATCCGGTGGTGCCGGTCAGGCGCGAGGTAGGCGCGGTACTGTCCCTGTTCCTCGCGCTCTTCGTCGGCATCAGCTATTTTATGAATGAGGGCGCGTTCATTCTTTTCTTCTCTAATCTTATAAAGGGATTGATCGGCTGGGGCTATTGGCTCACGGCTCCGGTGTTTCTGCTCGTCGCAATAATTCTCGGCTTCCACCGCGGCCGCCCCGTGGCGCTGCGCGTTTTCTGCGCGCTGATGATACCGATCCTCGCCGCGTCTGTTATGAGCCTGATGATGTATAAGTACCAGCTTGACGGCGGGGATATCAAACTCATGTGCAGCCTCCTGTTTGAGCAGGGGCAGCGGCTCGACTCGGCCGGTGTGTTCGGCGGGCTCATTGCCTATGCGCTTGAGAAGTCATTCAGCATATACGGCGCGCTGCCGGTGCTGCTGGTGTGCCTCGTGTTTGCCGTTATCGTCTCTGTCAACGGCAGCTTTAAGAAAGTCGCGGACAAAGTCAAGCTTCAGGTCGAGGCAAAATACGACCCGTCCATGTATGAGGATGCGCTCAAGCCCGTGAACTCTGTTGCAGGCAGGGTGCCGGTAAGCCGTACGCCCAGCAAAATCGAGCGCATAAGCCGCTCTTCCTGCCCGATAGACATACCTCTTGGTGACGACGATGAAGCGCTTGAGCTGCTTGACGGGCGCAGCGCAAAGCCCAGGCGCGGCGCAAAGAACCAGAAGCCCGATACCGCGCTCGCGACTGACGGTGTTGCTCCGCTTTCGATGAAAGAGGCCGCGGCGCTCGCCGGTGTGCAGCTCGCGGAGCCTGAGAGCGCGAAGCCTGAGGTGAAGAAGCCTTCCGGAAAGTCAGTCACCGTCTCGGCTGAGATATCCGATCCGCCGAAAATCAAGAGAATAGACCGCGCGGAGGTCGAGGCGGAGGCGCAGGCTGTCGCCGAGGCGATAAACGCGACCGAGGACAAGCCCGACTATGAGTTCCCGCCGCTGTCGTTACTCAGGAGCGGCGGCGTTTCCACGGTGGATTCGCGCGAGGAAATAATTACGAATAAGGAGCGCCTTGAGGGCGCGATAAGAAGCTTCGGCATCAGCGCGGCGATAGTCGGCGTGACGCGCGGCCCGACGGTCACGCGCTACGATATAGAGCTTGACCAGGGCGTGAAGCTCGCAAGGGTCACGAACCTTGCGGGTGACCTTGCCCTTGCCCTCGGCGTTGTGAACGTGCGCATTGCGCCAATTCCGGACAAGATATCCACCGTCGGCATAGAGGTGCCGAACAAGATCGTCAGCACCGTCTACCTGCGCGATATAATCGAATCGCCGAAGTTCACCTCGGCAAAGTCGAAGCTCAGCTTCGCCCTCGGTAAGGACATCGGCGGCGACTGCATTGTCGGCAACATCGCAAAGCTGCCGCATATGCTCATTGCCGGTACCACTGGCTCCGGCAAATCCGTCTGCATGAACTCGCTCATCCTGTCGCTGCTGTACAAAGCGCGGCCGGACGAAGTCAGGCTCATTATGATCGATCCGAAGATGGTCGAGCTCGGCGTCTATAACGGCATCCCGCACCTCTATGTCCCGGTTGTCACCGACCCGAAGAAGGCGGCGGGCGCGCTGCAATGGTCGGTCGTCGAAATGCTCAAGCGCTATAGGCTCTTCTCCGAGGTCGGCGTGCGCGACCTTGAGAGCTATAACAAGCACTGTGTCTCAGTCGGGGAGCAGACCCTGCCGCAGGTCGTCATCGTCATTGACGAGCTGGCAGACCTCATGCTTGTCGCCTCCAAGGAGGTCGAGGAGAGCATCTGCCGTGTGGCGCAGATGGGACGCGCTGCCGGTATGCACCTTGTCATCGCGACACAGCGCCCGTCAGCGGACGTTATCACCGGCCTTATGAAAGCCAACATCCCGTCGCGCATCGCATTTGCTGTCTCATCTGCGATGGAGAGCCGCATCATCCTTGACCAGGGCGGTGCGGAAAAGCTCGTCGGCATGGGCGATATGCTGTTTTCTCCCGTCGGCTGCGGAAAGCCTGTGCGTATTCAGGGCGCGTTTGTTTCCGATGAGGAGCGCGAGGATGTCATACGCTTCATCAAGGAGGGCGCAGGCAACACGGCGCAGAACAACAGCGAGATCGAGGAATTCATGAACAAGGCTGCCGAGGACAAGAACTCCGGCGGCGACGGCGGAAAGTCCTCCAAGGATGAAAAAGGCGGTCTCGGCGGCTACGACGAGATGCTGCCGCAGGCGGTCGAGGTCGTGCTTGAGACAAAGTCCTGCTCCGTCTCGATGCTCCAGCGGCGTGTCAAGCTCGGCTATTCCAGAGCTGCGCGCATCGTCGACCAGATGGAGGAGCTCGGCATCGTTGGCCCGTATGAGGGCGCAAAGCCCCGTCAGGTCGTCATTGACCGCGAGGGCTGGAACGAGATTCAGCGCGGTCTCGGCCTTGCGCAGGACAGTGATCTCAGTCTTGCGGCGGACATGAGTCAGGATAATGACAGACTCGGCTACGATGAATGATATAAAAACGGGCGTTTACCGACGCCCGTTTGCCTTAAAAGGAGAGATATATGTACGGATTTTTCCCTGAAATGCCCGTTCAGGATGTGAATAAAATAAGCATGCTCGGCCTTGCACATGTCGGCGACGCGGTGTATGAGCTGCTTTACAGAAGCAAGCTCTGTACGGACGGGCACACGGCTGTCGCGGAAATGCACAGGATGACGGTCGCTTTCGTCCGCGCCGAGGCGCAGGCGGAAGCGGCGGCAAAGCTGCTGCCCGTGCTCACCCAGGACGAGACGAGCGTCTTTAAGCGCGGCAGAAACGCCAAGGTGAACTCCGTGCCGCACAATGCGGATATCGGCCAGTACCACGCGGCGACGGGACTTGAGGCGCTGTTCGGCTGGCTGTATCTGCTGGGCAGGACCGAGCGGATAAACGAGCTGTTCAATATAATTACAGGAGGTGCGGACGATGCCTCTTGATGCAATATGCCTTTCCGCGCTCACTTCTGAACTAGGCGAGAAGCTCACCGGCGGGCGCATCGATAAGGTGCAGCAGCCGGAAAGGGATATGCTGCTCATCTCTCTGCGCTCCAAGGGTGAAAATCTGCGCCTGCTCATTTCCGCTGGGACTGGCAGCGCGAGAGTACATCTGACAAAAGCATCCTTTGAAAACCCCGCAGAGCCGCCGATGTTCTGCATGCTCATGCGCAAGCACCTTGTCGGCGCAAGGATCGCGTCAGTCAGCCAGCCGGAGGGGGAGCGCATGCTCTGCATCGAGCTTGACAGCCGGGACGAGCTGGGCTTTGAAACGCGAAAGAAGCTCATTGCCGAGCTTATCGGCCGCAGCTCAAATCTGATCCTCGTTGACGCCGAGGGGCGGATAACCGACTGTATGCGCAGGATGGACTTCGGCGGGGACGCGCTGCGCCGTATGCTGCCGGGGATGATATACCGCATGCCACCGGCGCAGACAAAGCCGCAGATACTCAAGACAAACCCGGAGCTGCGCCGCGCGCTCATCGCGTCGGCGGACAGGGACAAGCCCGTTGACAAATGGCTGCTTGACAGCTTTGCCGGACTTTCGCCGCTCGTGTGCCGCGAGCTTGCATACCGCAGCGGCGGGTATGAAATGCTCCCGGAGCTGCTCGACGCATTCTGCGAGAGTGTGAACGCGGGCGAGATGCGCCCGTATATGCTGCTCTCCGACGGAAAACCGGTGGACTTCAGCTTTATGAAGATAAGCCAGTACGGCGAGGCGATGGACTGCGAGGAGCAGGAGAGCTTTTCGGCGCTGCTCGACAGATTTTATTCCGAGCGTGACAGGCTCGAACAGCAGCGCCGCCGCAGCCATGACCTGACAAAGACCGTCCGCACCATGCGCGACCGTCAGCAGAGAAAGCTTGCCGCCCAGCTTGAGGAGCTGCGCCGTGCGGACGATAGGGAAGCTCTCCGCCGCCGTGCGGAGCTTATAAAGGCGAATCTCTACCGTATCAATAGGGGTGACCGGAGCCTTGAGTGCGAGGACTATTACGAGCCGGAATGCCCGACAGTGCGCATTGAGCTTGACCCGTTAAAGACGCCGCAGCAGAACGCGGCGGCGCTCTTCAAGGAATACAGCAAAATGAAGGCCGCTCAGGAGCACCTTACAAAGCTCACCGCCGAGGGCGAAAAGCAGCTTGACTATCTCAACAGCGTGATTGAACTGCTGGAGAGCGCGGAGAGCGAAAAGGACGTTTCGGACATACGCCGCGAGCTTATCGCGACCGGCTTCATTAAGAACAGAAAAAACGTCAAGGCGGACAAAGCGAAGGCTCAGGCTCCGCTGCGCTTTGTCACCGATGATGGGCTTGAGGTACTTGTCGGCCGCAGCAACATCCAGAATGACGAGCTGACCACAAAGCTTGGCCGACGCACGGACTACTGGCTGCACACGCAGAAGATACACGGCAGCCATGTTATCCTCCGCTGCGAGGGCGTCGAGCCGCCGGAGCGCAGCATAGAGCAGGCGGCGGTGATCGCGGCGCACTATTCGCAGGGGCGCGGCGGGGCGAAGATCCCGGTGGACTATACGATGCTGCGCTTTGTGAAGAAGCCGTCCGGTGCGCTGCCGGGAAAGGTGATCTACACGGACTATAAAACCCTTAATGTCCAGAGCGACGCGGAGCTTGTAAACAGGCTGAGAAAAGGGAAATAGAGACATATAATAAATCCCTCCGAAATGAATTTCGGAGGGATTTATTATATGTGTGCGTTTATTATTCACTTTATGAACATCGCGTCGCCGAATGAGAAGAAGCGGTACTTCTCCCTCACCGCGGTGTTGTAAGCGTTCATAATATGCTCGCGTCCCGCCAGCGCGGACACCAGCATTATAAGCGTGCTCTCGGGCAGGTGGAAGTTTGTGACAAGCGCATCTATGCACTTGAAGCGATAGCCCGGATAGATGAAAATATTCGTCCAGCCGGAGCAGGCTTCAAGCGTCCCGTCCTCTTTCGCAAAGCTCTCAAGAGTACGGCACGAGGTAGTACCGACCGCGATAACGCGCCCGCCGTTTTTCTTCGTCTCGTTTATGGCTGCGGCGGTCTCCTCCGGGACTATGCAGAACTCCGAGTGCATCTCGTGCGCTTCGATCTCGTCCTCTTTGACCGGGCGGAATGTGCCAAGCCCCACATGCAGCGTCACATAGCAGACCTTCACGCCCTTCGCCGCTATCTTTTCCAGCAGCTCCTTTGTGAAGTGCAGCCCCGCGGTCGGCGCGGCGGCGCTCCCAAGCTCTCTTGAGTACACCGTCTGATAGCGCTCTGAGTCCTGAAGCTCTTCCTTTATGTAAGGCGGCAGCGGCATCTTGCCGAGACGCTCCAGCACTTCAAGGAATATGCCCTCGTAATTGAATTTTACTATGCGGTTGCCGCCCTCTGCGACCTGTTCCACAACGGCGGTGAGCTGCCCGTCCCCGAAGCTCAGCTCGGTCCCCGGTTTGGTCTTGCGTCCCGGGCGGCTCAGGCACTCCCAGCGCCCCTCGCCGAGGTCACGCAGCAGCACCAGTTCCACGCTTCCGCCCGTCGAGCGCGTACCGATAAGTCTCGCCGGGAGCACGCGGGAGTCGTTGAGAACAAGGCAGTCTCCGGGATTCAGAAAATCCGGCAGCTCATAAAAATGATGGTGCTCGATTTCCCCGGAAACCTTATCAAGCAGCAGCAGTCTCGACCCGTCCCGTCTCTCAAGTGGGGTCTGGGCGATCAGCTCCTGCAGCAGATCAAAATAAAAATCCGACTTTTTCAAGTGTCTTTCCTCTTTCAGCACAGTTTTTGTACGCTTTATTATAGCACTCTCCACGGTGTTTGAACAGCACCGCAGTAATAAATCATGGAACTTGCTAATACATTGTGTGATGAAATCTTCTATGTGGAGGCTGTTATGGTTAAAGTACCTGTTTTCAAAGGTTCGTGCACTGCAATAGTTACGCCTTTCAGTGAGCACGGCGTGGACTATGAGAGACTTAAAAAGAACCTTGAGTTCCAGTATGAGAACGGCACCTCGGCTGTCGTGGTCTGCGGCACGACCGGTGAAAACGCGACGCATACGCCTAACGAGCATGACGAGCTTGTCCGCGTGACGGTGCGCACCGTCAACGGGCGCATGAAAGTGATCGCCGGGATCGGCAGCAACAATACCGAAAACGCCCTGCGCGCAGCCGAAAACGCAAAATACTCCGGTGCCGACGCCGTCCTCATGGTCACGCCCTATTATAATAAGACCACCCAGAAAGGGCTTGTTGAGCACTTCAGCTATGTTGCCGACCGCGTGGATATCCCCATGATCCTGTATAACGTCCCAAGCCGCACCGGCATCGGCATCACCGCCGATACCTGCAAAGTGCTCTCGCAGCACCCTAACATCAACGGCATAAAGGAGGCCTCCGGGGACATTGCCTTGGCCGCCAGGATACGCAGCCTGTGCGGGGACGATCTCTATATCTGGAGCGGGAATGACGACTGCACTATACCGCTGATGTCCCTCGGCGCGCTCGGCGTTATCTCCGTTGCGAGCAACATCGTTCCCGGCGCTGTCGCGAAGCTCTGCGCGCTCTGCCTTGAGGGCAGCTATGCCGAGGCGACAGAGCTGTACGCCAAGTATGCCTCGCTCTTCTCCGCGCTGTTCATCGAGACGAACCCGATACCCGTCAAGGCCGCAATGAAAATGATGGGCATGGACAGCGGCATTCTCCGCCTCCCGCTCACCGAGATAGGCCAGGAAAGCTTTGAAACACTCCTAAAAGCGATGCGGGACGCCGGAATAAACGTGTGATTTTACCTATAACCTGACTTCAATAAACTCCGGTAATTCAGCCGTGAGCGCAGACACAGCGACCGTATAATCTCCCAGCTCCATGATAGAAACGAGGCACTCCGGTGCTCCGTCAATTGAAAAGCATCCGTTATCGCATTTTGCGTCAAAGGAGCTGAGCGGCCTGTGCATGCCCGTGCCGAGCAGCTTCAGATAGCTTTCCTTGACTGCCCAGGTCTGTGTGAACATCCGATCCTTATCCGCCGCCTGTGCTATGGCGGCGGCTTCTTTTTTGGTAAAGAACCGCTCCGCAAGCGCGGCGTTATATGCCGCGCGCAGCTGAATATCTGCGCCGACGCACTTGCTGCTTATTGCGCACAGCACCATATCTGCCGAGTGCGACAGGCTGAATTCAAGCTCAATGCCGCGCAGCTCAGGCTTGCCGAATTCGCCGACTGTGATTTTGAGCGGGAGCTCAGCCTCCGGATATACCGTGCGCACCGCATGGATGAGCAGCAGCTCCGCAGCGAGGCTCTGCGCCTTTGCCTCAGACCGCGCTGTTTTCTTGAGCCGTTCCAGACGATAATCCGACAGCGTATGTAAAATGGCGTCAGCGGTAAGTCCGTTGACGCCGGCATAAAACACTTTCAGCATCAGGCGCGCATTGCGTCTATCGTCTTGCCGATAAGCTCACTGAGCTCCATCCCGAGCATCTCCGCGCCCTGACGGATAACATCGCGCGAGCAGCCCGCGGCAAACTTCTTGTCCTTGAATTTCTTCATTACGGACTTTGTCTCCATGTCGGAAATGCCCGTCGGCCTCATAAGGGCGACAGCCCCGATAAGCCCGGTAAGCTCGTCGGTCGCGAACAGCACCTTTTCCATGTACTTCGTCGGCTCAACGTCGATGCAGATGCCGTAGCCATGGCTGATTATCGCATGTATCATGTCTTCGTCGATGTCCAGCTCATGCAGTATCTCATTTGCCTTGACGCAGTGCTGCTCAGGGGACAGCTCAAAATCTATGTCGTGGAGCATGCCGACGGCCTTCCAGAACTCCACGTTCTCCGGGTCGTATTCCTTGGCAAATTCGCCCATGACCTTGGAAACGGTCTCGCCGTGCTGGATATGAAACGGCTCCTTGTTATAGCGCTCAAGCAGCTCATGCGCCTGCTCGACTGTAGGAATATAGCTCATGTTTATACCTCCCACTGTATTTGTCTCTTTGTACGGTAAAACATGATAATCCCTCAGCAATGCATAATCAAGCATAAAATATGAAGAGACCGCAAAAAATTTGCAGTCTCTTCATATTTGAGCAATTATGCGTCCGCGCTGCTGCTCGGCATGGCCGATTCTGCGGTTGTACCCGAGCCGTTCCCGGTCGAACCGCTCACGCTGGGCGAGCTGGTCTGGCTGCCGGTCCCGGCGTCTGGCGATGCCATCGGGCTCGTTGTCGGCATCACAGTTGCCGATGCCGTAGGAAGAGTCTGCGCCGGAGACGAGGACACCATTCCGCTGTCCGTGCTGCTCACGCCGCAGCCGCAGAGCATTGCCGCCATAAGCAGCACACATATCAGATATACAAAAGACTTCTTCATATCTATCCTCCTTAGTTTGTAACGCTGATATTATTTGCCGCTGTTTAATTATTATGTACGCGATTTACCGAATTTTTGTTTGCCATACGTCTGCCGCTGTGCTATGATTCACTCATGGAAGATTTGAAGAAAAACGATATATACACCGTAACGATCGAAGATTACAGTTCCGATGCCAGTGGTATCTGCCGCATTAACGGACGCGTTGTGTTTGTTCCCAAGGCGATACCCGGCGAGGAGTGGGAGATCAGAATCGTCAAGGTCAGGCATGACTGCGCCTATGCCCGCGGTGAAAGACTACTCAAAGCGTCGCCTGCGCGCATCGAGTCCGCTTGCCCTTATTTCGGCCTATGCGGAGGCTGCGACACGCAGCACATCAGCTATGAGGAAGAGCTGCGCTTCAAGCTCGGCCTTGTCAACAGCGCCCTGCGGCGCATAGGCAAGCAGAGTATGCAGGCGACTGAGATCATCGGCAGCGAAAATATTTCGCATTACCGCAATAAAGGCATCTTTGCTATCGGCGCAGTTGACGGTAAGGCTCGCTGCGGCTTTTTCCGTGAGCGTACCCATCAGCTCATCGCTGTTGACGACTGTCTTATTCAGGATGAGCTGAGCTGTCGCGCCGCTGCGGCGGTAACGGACTTTATGAATGCGAACGGTATCGTACCGTATGACGAAGCTGCCGGGACCGGCGCTGTCCGGCATGTGTTCTGCCGCCGTTCTGTTCATGGCAGTGATGTGCTTCTGTGCATTGTTTCCAGAGAGGGCTTTGGCAAAAAGACACAGGCTTTTATAGACTACCTCAGAAAAGTCTGCCCTGAGCTTACCGGCATTGTCCTGAACATCAACCGCAGCACCGGCAATACTGTTCTCTCCGGGGATTTCTATACCCTGTGGGGGCGCGGCAGCATCAATGACACGCTCTGCGGCTTCAAGTTCGATATCGCTCCTCAGGCATTCTTTCAGGTGAACCCGCCCCAGGCGGAGCGGCTTTATGCCCGTGCCCTTGAGTATGCCGCATTGACGCCGGACATGCTTGCGCTCGATCTATATTGCGGAGCGGGAACAATAAGTCTCTGCCTTTCAGCACACGCGAAAAAAGTTATCGGCGCAGAGATCGTCCCCGAAGCGGTGGACAACGCGAACAAAAACGCACTGGCCAATAATGTGGCCAATGTGGAGTTTATATTGGCCGATGCGGGTCAGGCGGCCAAGGCCTTGTATGAGCGCGGAGAGCGCCCTGATGTTGTCGTTGTTGACCCGCCGCGAAAGGGTCTGCTTGAAAACGCGATAGAAGCTGTCGCTGCAATGCAGCCGCAGCGCATCGTCTATGTCTCGTGCGACCCCGCAACGCTTGCGAGAGATATTCTCCGCTTTAACGCCTGCGGCTATACGCTCGCAAAGGTCACCGCTGTCGACATGTTTCCAAGGACACGACACGTCGAAACGGTGGCGCTGCTTGAAAACGGCAGCCCTGATCAAGGTACGCAGTTAAAATAATGATCCAATGTGGTTCCGGAGGAGTGCCGATGGATAGGATCGCGGCATTTTGAGCGGAGGTTTTTATGAAGAAAAATGAAGTGGTTTTGCTTTCTGCGCTGCTGCTTATCCTTATGCTGGGGATGCTCGGCATAGGGCTTTTCGGCAAAGGGAAGAAGCAGACGGAGAGCGCGCCGGTATCGACCCCGGCAGTCACAGGTGAAAATGCGGCGGAGGCAACTCCTGCGCCGATGCCGGAAAAGGAATACGACACGGTCGATGAGGTTCCGGACAAGGTCATGAATGCGCTGAAAAAAGAGGCCGAGACCGCAATGCTCAGTACGCGCGACACCTATGACAGCCTTGACAAGGGTACGGCGCTCAATGTGGTGCTCTCGCAGGATTCTGTTGCGCAGATTGTGTACACACTTGCGGAGAACGGATATTCGGCGATAGACTATTTCGGGAACATGGACATGCAGAACCCGCAGCAGCTTATCGATTTCGGCAGCGCCGTAAATGCGGGGCAGGACGCGGAGGCGGCATACTATGTCGTACACACCGACGGCTCCATACACGCGAACAACCTCGTCTACAATAACGGCGTGGGCTCGGTCATCACGATATCGGTCGAGTGGAGGGACGGAAGCCCAAGGATATATTCGGCGGGGCAGTTCTCGCTTTCGGAGATAAAATACACCGAAAAGGGCTGGCTTATCTGCAACAGGTATACCGGCAGCTTTGACAAGGATGGTAAGCTTGGCACAAACCCGCACACCTTTATACGGCTCGTGCCTTATGCCGATGATAAACGCGCGCTTTCGGAGCGCTACCTCGGCAGCTCCGCTTACGCGGAGAATAATCTGTTTACCTGCACATGGAGCTCCAATAAATTTGGGGAGCTTGACTTCAACTGCCTTTACCCGATACTGTACGGACAGTACTACGGGACGGAGCAGCTTATCAGCAGCAACATTAACGCGCTGACAGGCTATGCGACGGTCAGGGACACGAACATGCATATAGTGCCTTATGAGCAGTTCGAGCGGGTGATCGGTCACTTCTTCGATATAAAGGACGAGACGATACGCGCCATGGCGGACAACAGCAGCAGCTACGGCGGGTACTTCATCCTCGGCGCGCAGCCCGGCTTTTACACCTCGACAACGGTGCATCTGCCTGAACCAGAGATAACCGACTACTGGTACAACAGCGACGGGACACTGACGATGAAGATCGACGCGGTCTATCCGTGGTACGGCACGGACTGCGCATTCACGCACGAGCTTACCGTTGAGGAGACGAAGAACGGCTTCATATATGTTTCAAATTATGTGTACGAGTCCGCGGACAACATTTTCCCGGACCTCGCGCTCAAGAGAGAGCGGGAGGCGGAAATCGCCACGCTCGGATAAGAGTTTCATATTATGCCATCCAGCCATATGCTGGGTGGCATTTTTAGAAAAATTTTCCGGAACAGGTGAAAGATTTTGACTGCGTCATGGATATTATAAGTGAAAAGCTTTTCGGGCAGGTGCGGAGCGACCGGACGCGAGGACTCCGCAGCAGCCAAAAGGAGAGACACAATGCTGACACATGAGCGCTTTGCCTATCTCGCGGAAAAATACATAGACACCGTGTTCCGCGTGGCGTTCAGTTATCTGAAGAGCCGCGAGGACGCGGACGACGTGACGCAGGAGGTGTTCATGAAGCTATACAGCGTGAACACGGTGTTTGAATCGGAGGAGCATATCCGCAACTGGCTCATCCGCGTCACGATAAACCAGTGCAGGAAGCAGTTCCGTTCTCCGTGGCGCAGGCTTGAGAACATCGACGACTATGCCGCAGCGCTGAGCTTTGAGGACGACAACGACCGCGAACTGTTCAGAGCCGTGATGGGGCTTGAGCAGAAGTACCGCAGCGTCATATTCCTGTACTACTACATAGGCTATTCAACGGCGGAGATCGCGGACATACTCGGTGCGCCGGTGAACACGGTGAGCACGAGACTGCGGCGAGCAAGGGCAAGGCTGAAGACGATATTGACGGAGGTGGAACATGACTGACAGAGAACGCTTTGAACGCGCATTTGCGCCTGTTCATGCCTCCGCGGATACGGTTACGGAGGTCTTAAAAATGACAGATGCAAACAGAAAACCAAAGCGGGCGGGAGCGGCGCGCCTCGCGGCAAGAGTCGCGCTTATAGCGGCGATAATATTTGTACTGCTCACAGGCAGCGCATACGCTGTCGGCCTTTATGTAAGCAGCCCGGAGCAGGCATGGAAGACAGCACAGCGGGAAATACAGAAAATGAAGGACATGGGCATACTCTCGCAGGAGGTGCAGATCGACGGAAAGGCTGAGCGGATAATTGAACTGCCGGAGCAGAAAGGCTCGGACTATTATTTCGGGCGGCTGTTCAAGCGCAGCTACGCAGTTGCGGCACAGGGCGGCGACAGGAAGTATTACTTCCACCTTTCCATTGACATGGAGACGGGCAAAATAACACGGCTGTCCGTGGAGGCAAAAGCCGACGAAAACGATGTGCCGGTAGGAGAATCGGAATGGTGGAACGGTGAGAAGAATGAGAAGACATATATCTACGCAAACTATGACGACATTGTTCCGGCAGAGCTGACAGTCGACGAGCTATGCACACTGCTGGAGGAATACTGGGGCTTCACCGGGTACACGCTCAGCGGCACAAAGGACGGAAACTACGGATACGACACTGCTGTGCCGTCCGGGGATATGCTCGTGTCCGAACTGGGGGACGCGCCATATCTCACAGTATATTTTGACGGCGACCAGAGCGGCGTACCGATGTTCATTGAGCTTGGAGCATATGGGTCAAACCCCGGCAGGGTATATGTGATTATCGGCACGAACCATACTGTCGGATGAAATATTTTATAGAAGAACCTCGCGGAACAACATCCGCGAGGCTTTTCTATAAAGGCTCAGAAAATACTGTCATATTATCCGGGAAACCGCGTCTTTATAGGTGAGAGCGCTTACCAACTATAAAGACAGAGGAGGACAGCTATGGACGATTCAAAGATAATTGACCTGTATTGGCGGCGGGACGAGCGGGCGATAGCGGAGACGGACAGCAAATACGGGGCGTACTGCCGCGCGGTGTCGATGAACATTCTCGGAGTGCGCGAGGACGCGGAGGAGTGCGTCAACGATACATACGCCCGTGCATGGAACGCTATGCCGCCTGAGCGCCCGGGAAGGCTGCGCGCTTGGCTTGCGGGCATCACGCGAAACCTTTCCATAGACCGCTGGCGCAGAGAACGCACGCATGGGCGCGGCAGCACGGTGACGGTGCTGCTCTGCGAGCTTGAGGAGTGTGTTCCAGCGCCGCGCGGGCTTGAGGAGATCACGGATGCGCGGGAGCTTGGCCGCATACTTAACGGCTGGCTCGAAAGTTTGCCGCGGCAGGACTGCGCGGATTTCATGCGCCGCTACTGGGGCGGCGAGAGCGTGGCGGATATCGCGGCGAGCCGGGGAGTGAGCGCAAACGCGCTGAGCCAGAAATTTGCGCGTATGCGGCGAAGCCTGAGAAGCTATCTTGAGGAAAAGGGGGCGGTACTGTGAACGGGAACATGAAGCTTCTGTTGGGACTTGGATTTGTAAGCGGGGAGTATATAGACACAGCGCTGGAGGCGATACCGGTCAGGGCACGCAGAGCGCGCAGGCACAGGCCGGTCAGAGCGCTTCTGGCCGCGGCGGTGATAGTATCGTTGCTGCTTGCCTTCGGCGCGGCGGCTTATGCGGGAAACTGGTTCGGCATCAAGGATGCGCTGCTGCGTCAGACGGAGGACACGGTATATCTCTCGGCACAGGGGCTTGAAAGCTCGGCAGAGTTTCAGGCTTATCAGGAGTTTATGGCTTTCTACGAAGATTACACGGCAAACGGTTACTATGGGGACGCCGTGCCGCAGGAGCAGGACGAATGGATGCGCGAGCACAGCCGCATATACTTCTGCTACACGCAGCGGCTGAAGGACAAGATATTTGAGCTGTGCGGCAAGTACGGGCTCAAAACGCGCGACGGTGTGTATGAAGAAGGCAGTGCGGACATAGGGCAGTTGTATACCGCTATCGGCATTGACGGCTTTATGCGCGGCAGCGATTTTGACAACGAGAACGTGGGCTTTATATGCTATGGGGACGGAAGCTTCGTGCTGCAAGGAATGTGGTACGGTGCGGAAAGTGGACTCGAATGCACTGTCAGGCGCAGCATGAAGGGCTACTTTGGTCAGGGCTATACGCATTTTGACGCAGGCGCTGTAACAGAACATAGCTACACGACCGCGCTCGGCACCGAGGTCACGATCATCATGGATGAATATAACGGCGCGGTGCTTTATAACGGTGAGGACGCCTTTGTCACGGCGGAGCTGACGCGCTTCGATAATGAGACAAGCTATGACGGCGATGTTCCGGAGGAGCATGTTCTCGGCAGAGAACTCACGGAAGCGACGCTGGAACGCTTTGCGGACACCATAGATTTTGCCGCGCTCGGAAAGTGCAGTACGGTCGATCTGAGCGTAGCGATAGGGGAGACTGCGCAGCCTGAAAGCCGGACGGAGCAGCAGATGGAATACGACCGCGAGATCGCGGCGGGACTGACTGAGATCGGGACGACAGTGACGGTCTATGGGAGCGGACTTGAATGCACCGTGACAGGGATAAGCATCAGTGATAACATCTACTCCGCGGGCTGGACGCTTGAGCAGTTCCATGAATCGTCCGCGTACATAGGCGGGGGCGACTATCCGTTCCCTGACTATATCGACGCGCAGACGGGGGAGCTTATCGGAGGAGCAAGGCTCGCGACGGTCAGCCTCATGGTGAAGAATCCGCACGTAGGAGACGTGACGGGCAACGGCGGACTTTCAAACGATGGAACAAATAATTTCGCCAATGGTATTTTCGTGCTCAAGAACGGTGACGTGTCCATGAGGGATATCTGCGCAAACAGTGCTGCGTACTCTGGGGACGACCCGATAGCGGGGCAATACGCATACGTGCACATTGAGCCCGGCAAAACGGTCAGCTACCGCTTGGGCTACATCATCGACGACAGATGCAATAATGCCGAGGGCGCGTATCTGTACTGCATCAGGGATACCGGCGGGCAGTTGAGTGCATGTTACATTCCAGTGGTTGAGCAATGAAGTTAAAAATATTTCACTTTTCTTATTGACATTCGTAGGTGCAGGTGATATATTTATAACATCACAAGTGCGAAATATGTAACATAGAGGGCGAACACATGAATAAGAAAGTAACATTAGGAGAACTTCTTGGAGCACGTATCGTGCTGGCAATTTGCATTGCGGTATATTACTGGTGCTGGGCAAGAAATGATTGGGAGGATTATTTCAGTTCTATCCAGCAGTGTGTTGCGATATTTGCCTTTTTGTTTTTCTGCTTTTTAGCTGTGCGCGAAAGGAAATACAAGAAAGAGACTGTGGACGAAATGGCGGCTGCGAATCTGAAAAGGTGCGATTCTATCTGCTATAAGATCACAATGGTGTTGATCGTCTGCATTGCATTTGCGTCGGCCATTTTTAGGTTTACGATATCCTCGGAAATGATAGGATATATGCTGATGGGTGTACTGGTGCTGACAGCCATTTTCAGAACGGCTCTATTCTGCTACATGGATGCAAAGGGAATTTAAGATGGCGCTCGTAACTAAAATCAAAGAATATCGCGAGAAGGCAGGGTATAAGCAAAGCGAGCTTGCTGAGCTTGTCGGAGCGAGAAGAGAAACGATCGTTCACCTTGAGAACGGCAGGTACAATCCGTCACTTAAGTTAGCGATGGATATTGCGAAGGTGTTCAATGTGACGGTCGAGGACTTGTTTGAATTTGTGGATGAAGAAAAATAAGACGCGCTTAATACGAGTACATGGAAAAGCGGCAGTTTCTTCACGAATATGAAAAAATTACATCTCCTTTTTATGAATATAGAAAACCTGAGTGCAGAAGATAAGCACGGGCAACGAACCCAAAACATCAAAAAGGAGATGCAAACTATGTCTACCAATACCAGTAATCATCTTGTCAACCCCGCAGCCCGTGAGGCAATGGATAAGTTCAAGATGGAAGCCGCTGCTGAAGTCGGCGTCAACCTCAAGAACGGTTACAACGGCGAGCTCACCAGCCGTCAGGCAGGCTCCGTCGGCGGCCAGATGGTCAAGAAGATGATCGAGGCTTACGAGAACGGCATGAAGTAAGCTTGAAAAAGCTTGGCTTTATACAGAATTGCGGAGCGGCTCTGCTGCTCCGCAATTTTGTTATATTCAATAAGTTGCAATTTGTTGACAAAATCGGGTCAAGGATGTATCATGTAGCTTGAGAAGAATTAGTTGGGCATTACCATCTATTGACAAGGACGGATGCGTTATGGGAAAGCATGTTTCCGAGCAGAGCCGACATCTGAAAACAAAAGACGAACCGCAGGATTTCCCGGAGATCGATGAGATCGACGAGGAGAGCCGCGGGGCGAAAAAGGCAAAACGCGGCTTTGCGGACTGCGGCTCCATAAGCTTCGGCGGAATAGCGCCGGTCGTGTTCGCGGCTGTACTGCTGGCAGCGCTGTCGTTTCTCCCGGCGGAGGGCTGGATGAAGTGCGTCGCGTTCTTGATCCCGTTTGTCATTGCGGGCTTTGCCATACTGATGGACGCAATAGACAAGCTTATAGATCGGAAATATTTTGAAGCGGAACAGATAACGCTCATTGCGGCCATTGCGGTGTTTGCGATAGGCTTTTATACGGAGGCTGTGCTGCTGCTGATTCTTTTCCGGGTGGTGCGCCTTCTGGAAACATTCGTCAGTGAACGCTGCGGCGCGGCGCTCAAGGCGCTGCCGGAAATAAAGCCCGACACGGCAAATGTGGAAACCGCCGAGGGCGTACTGAACGTCGAACCGGACTATGTGAATGTCGGCGATATTATTCAGGTTCCGGCGGGGGAGCGTATACCGCTTGACGGTATCATTGTCGAGGGCGTGACAACAGTGGACACCTCCGCGATATCCGGACAGGCGCGTCCATGGGACGTCGCGGCCGGGTACAAGGTATATTCCGGGTGTACGAATGTCACGGCTCCGATAAGGGTGCGCGTTACAAAGAGCTTTGAGCAGTCGACCGCGGCTCGGCTCGTGCGTATGTCAGAGAAAGCGGCGCAGTTCAGGTCGAGCCAGGAGAGCTTTATACGCAAGTTTATCTCCGTATACATACCGTCCATGCTGGCGCTCGCGCTGGTGCTTGCGGTGGTCGTGCCGATGTTCAATGCCGAATGGCTGGAGATGCTGCGCAGGGCCGCGATAGTTCTTATCTGCGCGTGTCCCTCGGCGGCTGTGATCTCCGTTTCGCTTGCGTACATAAAGAGCATAGGCGCTGCCGCGAAGCTCGGCATATTCGTAAAGGGCGAGGACTGCATAGAGTCCATGGCCATGGCGGAAACCATGGTGTTCGACAAGACCGGGACCATAACAGAGGGGCGCTACGTCATAACCGACGTTTTCCCGGTGAACATGACAGAACGCGAGTTGCTCACGACCGCCGCTTCTGCGGAGGTATTCTCGCGGCATCCGATAGCGTATGCACTGCGTGAGGCCGTGGGCATCAGGAGCGCGAAGGACATGAAGGTGACGCAGGTCGAGGAGATCCCCGGGAGAGGCGTCAGCGCCATTGTCGGGGACGAGCTGGTCTACGTCGGGAACACGGCGCTGCTTGAGGAGCACGGCATAAGCTGCGAGCTGCCCAGCCGCAGCGGAGCTGCGATACACGTGGCCATCGATGGAAAATACTGCGGGCATATACTTGTAGCTGACAGGATACGCAGCGGGGCTTTCGACTCGCTTGAAAGTCTGCGCGTCCAGGGTATAAAGAAAATGGTGCTGCTCACCGGGGACGTGCTCTCCGTAGCGCGCCCGCTTGCATCGAAGCTCAACTTTGATATGCTGCGCGCGGAGCTCAAGCCCGAGGACAAGCTCTCGGCGCTGGCATACCTGATGTCGAACAAGGGCAGCAAATCAAGCGTCGCTTTTGTCGGAGACGGCTATAACGACCGGGCACTTATGGAGAGGGTAGACGTCGGTATCGCAATGGGGGCGCTCGGTTCGGAGGCTGCATTCATGTCGGCGGACGTGCTCGTGATGGACAGAGACATCCGGAAGCTCCCGAAGGCAATAGAAATCTCAAAGCTTGCCTCGCATATTTCTCTGGAAAATATCGCTGCCGGAATATGCGTAAATCTCGCTGCCGCCGTGCTCGGCGCAGCCGGTATACTTTCAGTTACAGCGGCAGTCATAGCATGCTTTGCTGTTTCGGCGGCTGTGCTTATAAACACGTTAAGACTCAAATGAAAGGACAGAACACATGAAGGACGGATTGAATGCGCTGTATGAACGCCGCAGCGTCAGAAAATATAAGAGCGAGCAGATAAGCGATGGTGAGCTTGAGCAGATACTCAAGGCGGGGCTTTGCGCGCCGAGCGCGATGAACAGGCAGCCGGCAATTATAATCGCCGTGCAGGACAAGGGCACGATAGCATATATGTCAAAGCTCAACGCGCAGGTCATGGGGTCAAACGGCGACCCGTTCTACGGCGCGCCGACTGTGCTTGTGGTGCTGGCAGAGGCGGATAATATAAACGCAGTCAAGGATGGGAGCCTTGTGCTCGGCAACCTGATGAATGCTGCATCCGCGCTCGGTATCGGCTCCTGCTGGGTGAACCGCGCGCAGGAGGTTTTCGCTTCGGAAGATGGAAAAGCACTGCTTGAAAAGTGGGGCGTGCAGGGAGATTACATCGGCGTCGGCAACTGCATCCTCGGCTATCCCGCGGAAACGCCGGCGGCAAAGCCGATAAAAGAAAACCGCCTTTATTATGTACGGTGACGCATATTGAATACCTACGATTTTGACAAGACGATATTCTATCCCGACAGCTCGGTCACGTTCATAAAGCACTGCTTCAGAAAGTACCCATGGATAATGCTGAAGAATTTCCCCGGGGTAATACCGCAGGCTATCGCCTACGCGGTAAATGGCGGAAGTGCTGCGAAGCTGAAAGAAAAGCTCTTTGCGTTTCTGAAAGATATCCCGGATATTGACGGCGAGGTTGAGCGCTTCTGGGCAGAGCATAAGGACGGGATCGGCGAGTGGTATCTCAGACAGAAAAAAGACGATGACGTGATAATTTCCGCGTCACCGGAGTTTTTGCTCGAGCCGGTTTGCCGTGAGTTCGGAGTTAATCTCATCGGCACAAGAATGGATAAGCACAGCGGTAAGATAGACGGCGAAAACTGCCACGACAAGGAGAAAGTACGCCGCTTTTACGAGCGCTATCCAGACGGGCATTCCGATGAGTTTTACTCAGACTCCATGTCCGACCTGCCGATGGCAGAAATCTCCGACAGGGCATTCATGCTCAAAAAGCATGTAATATCACCGTGGCTGAATAAATAAGGCTTGACGCGTGAACGCCAGTTTACTATAATGAAGTAAACTGGCGTTCACTGCTTGACAAGGGGTAAATTATTTATGAATACAAAAGAAAAAATACTGCTGGCTTCGCTGGAGCTGTTTTCAAAGGACGGCTATGAGGCGGTGTCCGTAAGCATGATAGCGGATGCGCTTGGGATTACCAAGGGCGCGCTGTATAAGCACTATACGAATAAACGGGATATATTTGACAGCATTCTGCGGCGGATGGAGGAAAACGACCGCAGCGGTGCGGAGCGGTTCTCTCTGCCGGTAGGGATATTCGACGAAATGCCCGAGAGCTACAGAAACACGGCGATAGAGCAGCTGGTCGGCTTCACCATGGCGCAGTTCATATACTGGACGGAGGATCCGTTCGCATCACGCTTCAGACGCATGATCACACTGGAGCAGTTCCGTTCGCCGGAGATGAATGCGCTGTTCCAGCAGTACCTCGGCACGGGGCCGCTCAAGTACACCGAGGATCTGCTGCGTGAAATGCCGGGATTTGACCGCAGGTACCGTTCGGCTGCCGAGCTTGCGTTGGAGTTTTACGGGCCGGTGTTTACGCTTATTAACCTTTACGACGGAATGGACGCAAAGGGCAGGGTATCTGAGCTGCTGAAAAAGCATTTTGAGCATTTCGTCTATGGAATAAGCGGTTATAGAAAACCGTACGCCTCCATGGATGAATATCCGCGCAGCAGGAAATACGGCACAGCAGCATTCATGAGCAGGCTGTCCGGCCCTAATCCAATCAAGCTCACCGAGGAGCTGCTCGAAAACAGTGCGCTGCGCCAAGGTTCTGTCGTATGCGACCTCGGCTGCGGCAAGGGGCTTACCTCGGTGTTTCTTGCAAAAGAGTATGGGCTCAAGGTCTATGCCGTCGATCCGCTGAGCGATCCTGAGGAGAACAGGCGGTTCTTTACATCTCAGGGGCTGTTGAGCAGTCATGTGCTGCCGCTGAAAACGGAATTGAAAGATGCGCCTGTTGAGAAAGAATTCTTCGACGCGGTCGTAAATGTCGGAGCTTTCAACTATTACGGACGTGATGATGCTTATCTCAGCGATGAAATACTGCCCTACGTGAAGCACGGCGGATATATTTATATCGCTGTGCCCGGTATGGTGAAGGACTGCCACGACGCGCTGCCGGAGGAGCTTTTGCTGTCATGGACACCGGAGCAGTTAGCTTTTATGCACGATGTGGAATTCTGGCGCGGCGTTATATCCAAGACGCCCGGAGTTGAAGCGCTGTGCATTGAAGAAATGCACAGCCGTGATGAGGTATGGAGAGACTGGCTGACGCAGGACAATCCCTACGCGGCGAGAGACAGACGGTCAATGGAAGCGGGAGCCGGGAAATATCTCAACTTTATTAAAATGATTCTACGTAAAGCTTGATAAGCCCTAAGGCTAATTAGTAAACGCCGTGCAGTAAACATATGTTCACTGCACGGCGTTTACCGTTTCTGCGTAATATATGCCGTGCTTTGAGCATAGTCTGTCCCAAGGAAGTGAGAGGATGGATGCATTCAGAGAGGCCTGCGCGCTGCTGCCAGCGTCGCTTGGACAGGCATTGAGCCGCGGGCGCTTTGACCGAGCAGAGGAAATACGACTTCGTATCGGGCAGCCGCCGACAGCGCTTATCGGCGGGGCGGAGCTTCGCTTCAGGGACAAGGAATTTGAGCAGGACGAGCTCATACGATTGCTCGAAAAGGCGACGGGCGCTTCGCTGCACAGCTCGATGCAGTCGATGAGGAACGGATACATAAGCTGGCACGGGCTGCGCATAGGCTTGTGCGGGCAGGCGATATACAATCGCGGGGAGCTTACGGGTTTCAGAAATTACAGCTCCGCGGTCATACGTATTCCGCACGAGTGCCGTGATATATGCCGCGCAGAGGCGCATAAAATCATATCGGACGGGCTTGGGAGCACACTCATAGCCGCGCCGCCGGGTATCGGCAAGACTACGGCCCTGCGGGAGCTTGTACGAGTATTCTCCGAGGCTGGCATCAGAACCTCCGTAGTGGACGAGCGCAATGAGCTGTCGGCGACAGAAAACGGGCGGGCGCAGTTTGAACTCGGCTCCTGCACGGATGTGCTTGTGGATGTGCCCAAGGCACAGGGGGCGATGATGCTGCTGCGCGGCATGAACCCGCAGGTGATCGCAATGGACGAGATAACGCAGCCCGAGGACATCAAAGCTATAAGCGAGATCGCTGGATGCGGCGTAGCCGTCCTTGCGACGGCGCATGGGAGAAGTCTCGCTGAAATGCTCAGGCGGCCATTATATCGGGAGCTGTTTGAAATGGGCGTATTTGAAAACCTGCTCACCGTTTCACTGAGTAACGGCAGGCGCGGCTATATGCTTGAAAGGTTGAAAACATGAGGATCATCGGAATAATGCTCATTGCCGCCGCTGCTGTGTACGGCGGGGTGAGCTATACGGCACTGAAAAGAGAACAGCTCAATGAGCTGGAAGCGCTCTGCCATATGCTCCGCCTCATGCAGGACGAGCTTGAGACGCGTGCATTGCCGCTGCCGGAACTCGCCGCGCAGTTAGATACGAGGACGGAGAACGCCGGCAAGGCACTGCTTTCCGGACTGCTGCGCCGCCTGCCGGAGCTTGGAAGCCGGGATTTTCAAAATATATGGGAGGAGTGCGTCACGGAGAGCGTGAAGCATTCCGAGGAGGCGGCGCGGCTCTTGTGTACGCTCGGTTCATTCCTCGGCAGATACGACGTCGACAGCCAATTGGAGGCGATACGAAGCTGCCGGGAGACGTTGGAAAAGCTGCGCACCACCGCCGCGGAGGCTCTGCCGCAGACGCGCAGGCTCGGGATGGGACTTGCTCTCACGTCGGGCGCGCTGATAGTCATTACGCTTATTTAGGAGAGTGGCAATGGACATTGATCTGATCTTCAAGATTGCCGCGGTCGGAATACTTGTGGCTGTTCTGAACATACTGCTTCAGCGCTCCGGGCGTGACGAGCAGGCGCTTATGACGACGATAACCGCACTGGTCGTTGTGCTGATGATCGTCGTGCAGAAAATAAGCGAGCTGTTCAACATGATAAAGGTTCTTTTTAATTTATAGACATGGAGATAGTTGCAAAATGTGCGGGAACGGCTTTGCTCAGTACAGTTGTGTGCATACTCATAAAGCGGATAAATCCGGAGCTTTCCTTCGCGGCAGCGGCAGCCGCCGTTGCGGTAATGCTGCTTGGCACGGTGGGACTGATACAAAGCCTTACCGGACTTGCCGAGCGCGCAAGGGATGCAATGGGCGTATCGGGTACGCTATTGCAGCCAATGCTGAAATGTGCGGGGATCGCAGCGATAAGCAAGCTGTGCGCGGAGCTGTGCAAGGATGCGTCCCAGGGCGCGATAGCCGCGGCGGTCGAAATCGCGGCGACGCTGTGCGCGACGGCAGTGGCCATGCCGGTGATAATGAACATGCTCAATATGATAGGCGGCATGGTATGAGACATGCCGCGGCCATGCTTGCGGCGCTCCTGCTGCTGTGCGCGCTGCCGAAGCGCGCTTATGCCGAAGAGCTTGTCGACAGAGCCGCCGAGGAAGCAGGAGCATATTCGCTTGAAGAGCAGCTCACTGACGAGGAAAAGGAGATATCCGGCAGGCTCAGCTTCGATGGGAGCTATGACGCCGGGGGCGCTATCGCAAGGGTATGGAAAAGCTTCCTGAACAATATCGTATCGGAACTCAGGGACAATCTCAGTTTCGGAGCAACACTTATAACCATTGCTTTGCTGTGCGCCCTCGGCGGCTCGCTTTGCAGCAGCAAGGGGATAAGCGAGTACATAGAGATCGCCGGCTGCTGCGGGGCGGCCATGATAATGCTCAAGGGCGTTGACGGCATAGTGTCGCAGACGGTGGAATCGATGTTCAGACTGTCTGATTACTCGAAGGCGGCGCTGCCGGTCATATTTACAGCGGCGGCAGCCGGGGGAGCGCTGACGTCGGCGGGAGCGAAATTCGCCGCGGTGAGCCTTGCGCTGGATGTGCTTATGAGCATTGCACAGAAGCTGGTGGTCCCGCTCGTATATGCGTATCTTGCGGTGACGGTGGCAAACGGAGTGTTCCCGAATTCCCTGATGGCCGCGGCGGCACGTTTTGCAAAGTGGGCGGCAACAATAATAATGACAGGGATGACGATAAGCTTCACGGCATACATAGGCATGACGGGCGTCATCACATCGAGCACCGACGCCGCGGCGGTAAAGACCATGCGCACGGTCATATCGACAGTGCTGCCGGTCGTCGGCGGGATGATATCCGATGCTTCGGGAGCAGTGCTCGCCGCGGCGGGAGTGATAAGAAGCTGCGCGGGAGCGTTCGGGCTCATCACCGTCTGCATCCTGTGCGCGGGACCATTTGCGGTGCTGTCCGTAAAGATGCTTATTTTAAAGGCTGCCGCCGCTGTGACAGACTCAATGCAGAGCCCGCGCCTGTCCGCGCTGTTCTCAGGAGTGGGCAGCGCTATGGGGCTGCTGCTGGGGCTGCTCGGCTGCTGCGGGATAATGCTTTTCATATCGATGATGGCGGGAATGAAGGCGGTGACGGGATGATACAGGAGAGCATACGCCAGCTATGCGCAGTGTCCATATTCTGCGGCGCGGCGATAAATATCACACCTGAGGGCGGTGTGCGCCGCATCATGCAGCTGCTGTGTACGGCGGCGCTGACAATGGCGATACTAAGCCCGATAAAGGAAATAGACTTTGATATATACGCGCTTGAGACGGCTCGGCTGCGCGAAGCGGAGGCGGCAATAAACGAGAGCGCGGAAAGAATAGATGACAGGCTCAACAGAGCAGTCATAGAAGAGCAGTGCGAGGAATATATATTGGACAAAGCGGAAGAGCTTGGAGCGAATGTTTCCGGGGTAAAAGTCCAGGCGCAGTGGAATTTGGACGGATTATGGGTACCGTACTCTGCGGAGATAGACGCACCGGATATCGGCAGCGCCAAGGCCGCGCTTGAAGGCATGATCCAGAACGAGCTTGGTATTCCGGCTGAAAGGCAGATGTGGATGTGATGACGGATAAGCTTAAAGGTAAGGCAGAGCTGTTGGGGCGGTTTCGCTATCCGTTCATTATCCTTATCGCCGGGGTGCTGCTCCTGCTGCTTCCAAGCGGCAGCTCCCAGAAAAACGCAGAGAGCGACAGCAGCGGACTTTTGGCGCAGGTGCTCTCATGCAGCGAGGGCGTGGGCAATGCGCGCGTGCTCATTTCGGACAGCGGCGTGGTCGTTGTCTGCGAGGGCGCGGCGAACCCGAAGGTCAGACTGGATATTATCCGCGCGGTTGAATCATATACTGGCTACAGCTCGGATAAGATCACAATTCTCAGAATGACGGACAAAGCATAAGGAGGAGAACGGACAGTCATGAAGAACAGGAAAAGAAATCTCACGATGCTGGCGGTGCTGATGTTTGTTTGCGCCGCCGTGGTACTCAACTGGACCTATAACAACAGATGGGGAAAGCCGGACGCGGAGATGGTTTACGCAGAGGATCAGGCCATGCTTGAGGCCGACACGGATTTCGCAGACAGTCTGCTCGCCTCCGGTACGGAATACTTTGCCGAAGCAAGGCTGACACGGCAGGTATCAAGAGACGAAGCACTCGAGCTGCTGCAGACCGCGGCGTCCTCGGAGGCAGCGTCTCAGGAGACGATAGACAGCGCGATGAATGCCATATCCGCTATGGCGACGTGTTCGATGCAGGAATCGCAGATAGAAAACCTCCTCATCGCCAAGGACTTTGCAGACTGCGTCGTATACATAGGCAACGGCTGTGTCACGGTTGCGGTCCCGGCTCCGGCGGAGGGACTGAGCGAAGAGGCTGTGGCGAGGATAACGGACGTGATATGCACTTCGACAGATTATGATGCAAGCCAGCTGAATATAATAGAGGTCAAGGCCTGAACACTGCAAACTCAAGCCTTGCGCGGAACAATACAGGAGCGCTTTTGTGGCGCTCCTGTATGTTTTTTCATTTTTGATACAGAATTTTGATTATTACACTTTATTTTTTGCGTTGTCCGTGGTAGAATACTGTGATTTCATTTAGGAGGTTCATCATGGGCGAGAATTATATTACCTGCCGTGAAGAAAAGGGCAGCATCAATATTTCCGAAGATGTCATTATAAGCATGGTCAGATCCGTGCTGAGCGAGGTCGAGGGCGTAGCTGGCCTGTCGAACACGGCGGGCGCTGAGCTTGCAGAGCTTATCGGGCTCAAGTCCGTCTCCAAGGGCGTCAAGGTGCAGTTTGAGGACGGACGCGTCGTTGTCGACATTATCATCACAGTCGTGTACGGCTGCAATATTGTAAATGTGGCAAAAGCCGTGCAGGACAAGATCCTCTCCGTCGTTCAGGCGACGACCGGCATTGAGAACGCCGAGGTGAACGTTCACGTTTCCGGCATAGCTTTCGACAAGTAAGAACGGAGGTACGGCAATGACCAGATCAACTGCCCGCGAGATAGCGATACAGCTCGGCTTTGCGGCAGCCTCCTCGGGAGAAGCTCCGCAGGAGCTGTTTGACAGTTTTTTCGAACGCGGGCATTACGACACGCTTGCCGCGGAGGACGAGCTGTACAGTGAGTACCCGAACACAAAGCAGCTTGAGTATATCCGCACACTTATAGCGCTGACCGACGAGCACAGGGACGAAATCGATGCGCATATAACGCGCTACGCCAAGGGCTGGAAGCTGGAGCGCATCTCCCGCACGGCGCTTGCAGTGCTGCGCTGCGCTATCTGCGAGATACTGTATATGGACGATATCCCGAACGCGGCGGCGATAAACGAGGCGGTCGAGCTTGACAAGGGCTATGACGAGCCGGACGTCGTCTCGTTCGTCAACGGCGTTCTCGGCGGCTTCATGCGCGGCGAGTTCGGCGAAGCGATAGACGACGCGGCTGGTACCTGCGCGGCGGAGGCTGAGACCTCCGATGTTACAGAATAACAATGAGCGGACAGGCAATAAGCGTAACCGAGCTCAACAACTACATAAAGGGTCTAGTCGAGCAGGACGCAATGCTGGCAAATGTATGCGTCCGCGGTGAGCTTTCAAACTATAAGATATACCCCTCAGGTCACCACTATTTCACACTGAAGGACAGCGAAAGCAGTCTGCGCTGCGTCATGTTCAAAAGCAGCGCCTCAAAGCTTCGTTTTCGCCCGGAGAGCGGAATGGGCGTCACTGCCTGGGGGCGTGTCGCTGTTTACCCGAGAGACGGGGCGTATCAGCTCTACTGCACGGCACTCATGCCGGAGGGCACGGGCGACCTGCAGGTCGCGTTCGAGCAGTTAAAGGCAAAGCTGTCGGAAGAGGGATTGTTTGACCGCGCGCATAAAAAGCCGCTGCCCGAGTTTCCGGAGCGCATCGCGATCATAACCTCGTCCGCTGGCGCGGCGGTGCATGACATGATCCGCATTCTCGGCCGCCGCTGGCCGATGACGAAGGTGCTGCTGCTGCCTGTGCGCGTGCAGGGTGTGGAGGCACCGCCGGAGATCGTCGGCGCGATACGGTACGCGAATGAGTTTGACGTTGCAGACCTTATAATCACAGGGCGCGGCGGCGGGTCTATCGAGGATCTCTGGGCGTTCAATGACGAGCGCGTTGCGCTCGCGATATACGAATCGCGCATACCGGTGATATCCGCGGTCGGGCATGAACCGGACGTTACGATATCCGACTATGTTGCGGACAGGCGTGCGTCGACTCCGTCAAACGCGGCGGAGATCGCCGTACCGGATCAGCGCGAGATAGCGGAACTCATCTCCGGATACAGCATCCGCGAGGATCAGGCAATGCGCAAAAAGCTTGCCCAGCTCTCCGACAGGCTTGAGAGCTTCCGTACAAGGCAGGTCATCGTAAACCCCACGGCGCAGTTTGACAACAGGCGCCTTGAGCTTGACCGGGTGAGGGAGCGCATGATATCCGCAGAGGAGCGTAAGCTGCACGGATGCAGGCAGGGCTTTATAAGCCTTGCGGCCTCGCTTGACGCGATGAGCCCGCTGCGCGTGCTGACGCGCGGGTACGCTATCGCAAGCACTGACGGCGGCAGCTGTGTTAAGAGCGTGAATGATATCTCGGTCGGAGACAGGATAAGCCTTTCGCTTTCAGACGGCAGGGCGGAGTGCCTTGTCGAGAAGACGGAAAAGGCAAAGAAAACAGGTAAAAGGAGCGGTGCAGATGGCAGCAAAAAAGCAGAGCGCGAGCTTTGAGGAGTCTCTTGCCAGACTTGACGAAATAGTAAAGCACCTTGAAAAGGGCGATATGCCGCTGAGCGAGTCGCTGAATTTATACGAAGAGGGCACAGCACTTATAAACGCTTGCAGCAAAATGCTTGACGAGGCAGAACAGAAGGTCGTCAAGCTCAAGAAAGGGCCGGACAGGACCCCGATAGAACTGGACTTTGAGGACGAACAGTGATATGACAGCCGAAGAATACAGACTTAAGATAGATGAGGCTCTCGCGAGGTATTTTAAAGTGCGCGAGGGTGCGCTGAACGCAGGCCTTGCGGAAGCCATGCGCTACAGCCTCCTTGCGGGAGGCAAGCGCATACGCCCGCTGCTCGTACTGGAGTTCTGCCGTATCGCGGGCGGAGACGTTGAAAAGGCACTTCCGGTCGCGTGCGCGATCGAGATGCTGCACACCTACAGCCTTATCCATGACGATCTGCCGTGCATGGATAATGACGAACTGCGCCGCGGCAAGCCAACAAACCACATGGTTTACGGCGAGTGCACGGCAACGCTTGCAGGCGACGCGCTCCAGGCCGAGGCGTTCGGCACGATACTGCGCTGTGACCTGCCGCCGGCTGTAAAGGCCAATTGTGCGGAGATACTCGCCGGAGCCGTCGGACTCGACGGTATGTGCGGGGGACAGTTCCTCGATATGAGCTGGGAGGGCAGAGCGCTTACGGAGCAGGAGCTCAGTGAGATAAACATCCGTAAGACGGGTGCGCTGCTCGTCGCCGCGTGCCAGATGGGCGTTGCCGCCGCAGACGGGAGCGAGCTTATGCTTGCTGCCGCGGGACACTATGGCTCGGCAATAGGCATGGCTTTCCAGATAAGAGACGACATGCTCGACGTGCTCAGTACCGCCGAGGAGCTTGGCAAGCCTATCGGTTCCGACCTTGAGGAGAACAAGAACACATACATGGTCCTCATGGGCAGGGAAGGCTGCGAGAAAACCATTGCGAAGCTGACGGATTTTGCAAAGAACGTGCTTGATGAAGCCTTTGAAGATACGGCTTTCCTTAAGGAACTTGCCGACGCACTTTCCACCAGAGATAAATAAAACGCACGGATGTGCGCAATTATTCAGGGGTAAAACTTGAGTATTTTGGAAAACATAAATTCATCCGCAGATATAAAGAAGCTTGACAGAGAGCAGCTTCCGCAGCTGTGCGATGAGCTGAGAAAATTTGAAATAGAGAATATCGCAAAGACCGGCGGGCATCTCTCACCGAACCTCGGGACTGTAGAGCTTACCGTTGCGATCCACAGAGTATACGACACGGAAAAGGACAGACTCGTTTTTGATGTCGGCCATCAGAGCTACACTCACAAGATCATCACCGGACGCAGGGAACAGTTCAGTACCCTGCGGCAGTACGGTGGCCTGTCAGGCTTCCCGAAGCCGTCAGAGAGCAATGATGATGCATTCATTGCCGGCCATGCGTCAAATTCTGTTTCCGTTGCGCTGGGCATGGCGAGGGCAAGAACGCTCACCGGCGGGGACTATGATATCGTCTCTGTCATCGGCGACGGCGCGCTTACCGGCGGTCTGTCGCACGAGGGACTTGCGGACGCCGCGGCGAGCGGCGAGCCGATGGTAATAATCCTGAACGACAATAACATGTCGATAAGCGAAAATGTCGGCGGCATGGCGCAGGTGCTTCAGAATATGCGCATAAAGCCCGCCTACATAAGCTTCAAGCAGTGGCTGAAAGGGGTCTCGGAAAACATTCCAGGACTGTACAAGGCTTTCCACGTTATCAAGGAATGGCTGAAATCCCGGCTCCTGCCCGGAAACGTGTTCAGTGAGATGGGGTTATACTACCTCGGCCCAGTGGACGGGCACGATTTAGACAAGCTTGAGACGGCGATACGCTTGGCAAGAGACGTCAGAAAAACCGTGGTGCTGCATGTCCTGACAAAGAAGGGAAAGGGCTGCTCTTACGCGGAGAGCCACCCTGACAAGTATCACGGGATAGGCCGCTTCGACCCGGAGACCGGCGAGCTTGCTCCCCCTGCCGTGAGCTTTTCCGATAAGGCCGGAGAATACCTCTGCCAGTATGCGGAGAACGACCCTCGCATCGTCGCGATAACCGCGGCAATGGCGGGAGGCACGGGCACTGAGTGCTTCGCGTCAAAGTTCCCTGAGCGTTTTTTTGACGTCGGCATTGCCGAGGGACACGGTGTAACGATGGCCGCAGGCATGGCAAAGCAGGGGCTTGTCCCCGTGTTCGCCGTCTACTCAAGCTTCCTGCAGCGGGGCTTTGATATGCTCATCCATGATGTGTCTCTGCTCGGGCTGCACACGGTTTTCTGCGTTGACCGCGCGGGGCTTGTCGGCAACGACGGCGAAACGCATCAAGGCGTGTTTGATGTGTGCTATCTTTCCGCTGTGCCGGGAATGACTATACTTTGTCCGGCAAGCTTTCAGGAGCTGCACGATATGCTCGGCTACGCGATACATGAGGTGACAGGCCCCGCAGCGGTGCGCTATCCGCGCGGCGGCGAGGGACGCTATACAGACTCGCTCATGCAGGCGGAGAACCTTATCCGCGAGGGCACGGATGTGACTGTTGTCTGCTACGGCACTATGATAAACGAGGTTCTCAATGCCGCCGATGAGCTTCAGAGCCGGGGCGTTTCAGCAGAGATAATAAAGCTCGGCATGATCGCGCCGAACAGCTTTGAACAGTGCATCGGCTCCGTGCGCAAAACTGGTCGGCTGCTTGTGGCGGAAGAGGTATGCAGCGTTGGCTGTGTAGGCTCTGCCTTGCTGGCGGCGATATCCGTCGCTGGAGTCGAACTGAAGGCCGCGGAGCTTCTGAACCTCGGCGATGGAATCGTCAGGCACGGCACGGTCGATGAGCTTCGCCGCGAAACCGGCATCGACGCTGCATCGATAGCGGCGGCGGGCTGCGAAATGTGCAGGACAGATACGGAGCGAGTATGAAAAAGGTACGTCTGGATCAGCTTGTATATGAGCTTGGCTTTACTGACAGCCGGGAGCGCGCGAAGACCACGGTAATGAGCGGACTTGTATTCGTCAACGGTCAGCGTGCGGACAAGCCCGGTATGCCGGTAGCGCCCGACGCCAAGATTGAGGTACACGGGGACGCGCTGCCATTCGTGAGCCGCGGCGGCTTTAAGCTTGACAAGGCCCTGAAGGTATTTCCGGTCGATCCGTCGGGAAAGGTCTGCATCGACTGCGGCGCTTCGACCGGTGGCTTCACGGATGTGCTGCTTCAGCACGGAGCGGCCAAGGTGTACGCGGTCGACGTCGGTTACGGTCAGCTCGCGTGGAAGCTGCGCAACGATGAAAGAGTAGTAAACCTTGAGAGGACGAACCTCCGCTATGTAACAAGCGAACAGATCCCGGAGCTTATGGATCTGGCAGTGATGGATGTTTCGTTTATCTCCATCAAGCTTGTGTTACCGGCGGTCAAGGCGCTGCTCAAGCCTGACGCCGACCTGATATGTCTCATAAAGCCGCAGTTTGAGGCCGGCAGGGAAGAGGTAGGAAAGAAAGGCGTTGTGCGTGACCGCGCAGTTCATGAGCATGTTATACACAGCATACTTGACTTTGCCCCGGAAATAGGCCTCACGGTGATGGGGCTGGATTTTTCACCCATCAAAGGCCCCGAGGGGAACATTGAATATATCTGCCACATGAAGAACCGAGTCAGCGAAGCTGTCTCGATCAACGTTGAAGCGGTCGTGACCGCCTCACATGAGGCACTGTAAATAAGGTGATGCAATGATCGCAATTTGCCCGAATCCATTTCGTGACACGGGATGCAGACTCAGTCTCAATGCTGAGGAGCTTCTCAAGCAGCATGGTTATGAATGCTGCATATGCCCAGTATTCGACGATCCATCAGGCAGCGTTATACTGGCGGGGATAAAGACCGAAAGGCTGGCTGATGTTGCCGCGGACTGCTCGCTTATCATTGTTGTCGGCGGCGACGGGACGATACTCAGCGCGGCGCGCCAGCTGCGCGAATGCTCCGTCCCGATCCTCGGCATTAACCTCGGCTCCAAGGGCTTTATGGCAACGCTCGAACCGAATGAGCTTGATCACATCCTGGACGCAGCGCACGGCGAATACCGGCTCAGCCGCAGGATGAAGATTGACGTGAGCCTTGTGCGCGGCGGGGAGACGATCTACACCGACTGCGCGCTCAACGACGCCGTCATCCACGGCTACGGGGACTGCATCAAGCTTACCGCGCTGTGCGACGGTGCGGATATAACCGCGTTCTCCGGCGACGGTATAATACTTTCTACGCCCACTGGGTCGACTGGCTACTCCATGTCGGCAGGCGGGCCGATAGTTGAGCCTGATGCGGAGAATATCATCATAAGCCCAATATGCGCGCACATGATGAGCTCGCGCTGCTACGTGCTCGGCCCGGAACACGAGATAGAAGTACACGTAGAAAAGCTGCACGGACGCCGCGCGTATCTTTCCATTGACGGGAACTCGGTCATGGATCTGGCAAACCACGACCGCATAATTATACGCCGCTCTGCCAGCTGCACTGTGATGGCTGACATGGGACTTAGAAATTTTTACGAAATTGCATTCGGCAAACTTCGCTGAAGATATTGGAGGGAGCATATGAAGCCTGGCAGACAGAGCATCATAATGGAAATAATAAACGAAAAGGATATTGAGACGCAGAACCAGCTGCTTGAGGAGCTCGCGGCACGAGGAGTGAAGAGCACACAGGCCACGCTCTCCAGAGACATACGCGATATGCGCCTTGTCAAGGAGCTGGGGCCGAACGGGAACTACCGCTATGCCGCGGCATCAAAGCCCAGTGTTGCGGCGCTTGATACCAAGCTGCGGAATATATTCAAAGAGTGTGTGCTCTCTTATGACATTGCGCAGAACATCTTCGTGATGAAGACCCTTCCGGGGCTTGCACCCGGGGCGTGTTCCACGCTCGACAGCATGGAGATAAACGGGCTCGTCGGCACTATTGCGGGCGATGATACCGCATTTGTGCTCATGCGCGACAACGAGTCGGCGCAGGCGCTTTATAACGAGATCGAAGAGCTGCTGTAAAAGGCAGGTGTGCAGAGGGCGCTTTCCAAGCAGGAGGACACCATGCTTAATGAACTGCATATAGAGAATATAGCCGTCATTGAACGCGCGGATATTTCATTCGGCAGAGGCCTCAATGTGCTGACCGGTGAGACCGGTGCAGGTAAATCCATTGTCATTGACTCGATAGGCGCTGTTCTTGGCGACCGCGTGAGCCGTGAGCTTGTCCGCCGCGGTGCGGATAAGGGGCTTGTCACCGCCGCGTTTGATGTGGGCGGCTGTGAGCAGTGGCTGGCGGACAACGAAATAGAAGCCGATGATGAGCTTATCATCCAGCGCCGCATAACAGCAGACGGGAAAAGCAGCTGCCGTATCTGCGGTGCGCCCGTCACAGCGGCGCAGCTCAAGGAGCTGGCGGCGCTGCTTGTGGATATCCACGGGCAAAACGACGGACGCCAGCTCATGGATGAGCGCCGCCACCGTGAATATCTCGACCGCTTCGGCACTTATCAGGACGCATTGGATACCTATGCCGCGGCATGGGAAAAGTACCGCTCCGTCAGCAGGGCACTCAGTCAGCTACAGATGGACGAGGTCGAAAAGGAACGCCTGAGCGACAGCCTGCGCTACCAGATAGAAGAGCTTGAGCGCGCGGGGCTGAAATCAGGGGAGTATGACTCCATATGCGCCCGGCGCGATCTTCTGCGCAACTCCGAGAAGCTTACTGACGCGCTGGATCAGGCGATGGACGCGCTCAGCAGCGGGGAGGACAACGCCCTTTCCATGGCGCAGAACGCGGCGTATTACACCGGCAAGGCTTCGGCCTATGCTTCCGAGCTTGAAGCGGCGGCGGAGAACATCAATAGTGCCGTCTTTACGCTGACGGACGCGGCGGAGACGCTGCGCGATTTCCGCGACAGCCTTGATTTTTCACCCGAGGAATATAACGAGCTTGAGACGCGCATCGCGCTTCTGAACAAGCTCCAGCGCAAATATTCGCGCGATGAGGATGCGCTGATAAGCTATCTTGACGAGTGCCGCGAGAAGCTTGACGGCATACAGTACGCCGAGGAGCGTTCGGCAAAGCTCCGGCGGGAGCTGGACGCGGCAGCAAAGGACTGCGCCGCAAAGGCCGCCGCCCTCAGCGCGAAGCGCCGCGAGGCCGCATCCGAGCTTGAGGGGCGCATAAGCGCAGAGCTTCGGGAGCTTAACATGCCTTCGGTCAGGTTCGCTGTTGAATTTTCGCCCCTTGAGGGTGAGCCCGGCTTTGACGCGAACGGCTGCGACGATATCCGCTTTGTCATGTCGGCAAACGCCGGTGAGGCGCTTGGCCGCATAAACCGCATCGCCTCCGGCGGCGAGCTGAGCCGCATCATGCTTGCGATGAAGAATGTCTTTGCGGAAAACGACCCCGTCGGGACGATGATCTTCGACGAGATAGACACGGGCGTATCTGGCATCGCAGCGCAGCGAGTGGGCGAGAAGCTCTTCAGCGTGTCGCTCGGCAAGCAGGTAATGTGCGTGACGCATCTGCCGCAGATCGCCGCGATGGCGGACAACCACTATCTTATCCGCAAGGAGGAGCGCGGCGGCAGGACCTATACGGACGTGCTCCCGCTCGACCTTGAGGGACGCAAGCAGGAGCTTGCTAGGATGCACGGCGGCGACAACATCACCGAGACGACCCTTGCCAGCGCCGAAGAACAGCTGCGCGCATGTGAAAAATTCAAGCAGGAAAGAATCAAACACACGGCTTGACATTGGCGTCAAGTTACAGTATAATCCCAAATGTTCAACGCTATGACGGACAGAAGTAAGCTGCTCCGGCCTGCACAGAGAGACCCCGTTTTGCTGCGAGGGGGAGAGGCGGTCAGCTGAATACAGTCCCGAGCGGCATACCGAAAGCATTGAGAGTAGGCTATGACGGGTGCGCCCGATACAGCGCGGAAGTGCATTGCACTTGCAGAGATCCGCTTCGCGAGGGGCGGATGATGCAGAGGTGGTACCGCATAGTATATGCCCTCTGTCCGAAAGGACGGAGGGCTTTTTTTGTGAGGTGATGATAATGACTGTTAGCGAAAAGGCCATTTTACTGCACGGTCAGGGCTATAACTGTGCGCAGTCCGTGCTTGCCGCCTGCGGCGAGTATACCGGCATGGACGAAAAAACGGCGCTCGCAATAGCTGGAGGCTTCGGCGGCGGTATGCGCTGCGGAGAAATGTGCGGCGCAGTGTCCGGGGCGCTTATGGCTGTCGGGCTGTGCTGCCCGTATAACGACGCGTCTGATACTGAGGCCAAGGTAAAAATAGCCACGCTTGCCAAGGCGTTGACCAGGGACTTCCACGATAACTTTGGCTGCGTCCGGTGCCTTGAACTCAAGCGCGAGGGAATAAGCTGCGATGAGCTTATCGCTTATGAAGCGGTAAAGGCCGAGAAAATGATCAAAGACAACAAATAATTTTATGGGGGAAATAAAATGGGTATTTACGAAGAACTCGTTGCCAGAGGGCTTATCGCTCAGGTGACAAACGAAGAAGAGATCAGAAACATGGTGAACAACGGCAAGGCCACGTTCTACATCGGCTTTGACTGCACCGCGGATTCTCTGCACGTCGGCCACTTCATGGCACTGTGCCTCATGAAGCGTCTTCAGATGGCAGGAAACAAGCCCATCGCGCTTATCGGCGACGGCACCACGCTTATCGGCGACCCCTCCGGCCGTACCGATATGCGCAAGATGCTGACCAAGGAGGACATCAATTATAATGCCGAGTGCTTCAAGTGCCAGATGGAGAAGTTCATCGACTTTTCCGACGGCAAGGCGCTCATGCTGCATAACGCAGACTGGCTCGCACCGCTCAATTATATCGACCTGCTGCGCGAGGTCGGCGCATGCTTCTCCGTCAACAACATGCTGCGCGCCGAGTGCTACAAACAGCGCATGGAAAAGGGACTGAGCTTCCTCGAGTTCAACTACATGATCATGCAGAGCTACGACTTCTACTACATGTTCCAGCACTACGGCTGCAATATGCAGTT
>QAMJ01000015.1:103841-156108 GCA_003150355.1 Clostridiales bacterium
ATGCAGAGCTACGACTTCTACTACATGTTCCAGCACTACGGCTGCAATATGCAGTTCGGCGGAAATGACCAGTGGAGCAATATGCTCGGCGGTACGGAGCTCATCCGCCGCAAGCTCGGCAAGGACGCGCACGCGATGACCATAACCCTGCTCCTCAACTCCGAGGGCAACAAGATGGGCAAGACCGCTTCCGGCGCTGTCTGGCTCGACCCGAACAAGACCAGCCCCTTTGAGTTCTACCAGTACTGGCGCAACGTCGGCGATGCGGACGTGCTCAAGTGCATCCGTATGCTGACATTCCTGCCGCTCGAGCAGATCGACGAGATGGACAAATGGGAAGGCAGCCAGCTCAACAAGGCTAAGGAGATACTCGCATACGAGCTCACCAGCCTTGTCCACGGCGAGGAAGAGGCCAAGAAAGCTGAAACCGCGGCAAAGGCTCTGTTTGTCGGCGGCGGCGACTCCGAGCACATGCCCACGACAGAGATCGCAGAAGCTGACCTCACCGACGGCGCGATGGATATTATGACCGTTCTTGTCAAGTCAGGGCTCTGCGCCTCCAAGTCCGACGCCCGCCGCAACATCCAGCAGGGCGGCGTTACTGTCGACGATGAGAAGGTCACCGACATCAGCAAGACCTATTCCGCCGACGAGCTTAAAAACGGCATAGTAGTCAGACGCGGCAAGAAGAACTTCAACAAGGTCATTCTCAAGTAAATAGATATTTTTCAGCCTGCCCGGAATTTTCCGGACAGGCTGAAACTTTTTGATTAAAGCTTTTGTTATTCCGCGGCCTCGATATCCGCGCCGGCGGCGTCTTCGGCGGCTCTGACGGTGTATTCAGTCACGCCGAGGATCGTCTCGCCGTCTATCTGGAGCGGCGTGGGGCGATCAAAGCAAACTGTGATCTCATGCCCGCACAGCACCTTGATATTGTGCCGGTGGTTTATGTGCTCGCCCTTGAAAATGGAAGGGAAAATAGCCAGCGTTTTGAGCTTGCTTGAGCCGAAGAAGACCATGACGGACAGCGACCTGTTGAGCCCAAGGCGGTTCTGGTTCGGAGTCGGCATCATGCCGCCGCCGTAATAGCGGCCGTTCATCGTCGGCGCGAGCCACACCTTTTTGTATGGGCAGTTTATACCGTCGACGGTAATGACGGCGTCGCGCGGCTTATAGTGGAACAGCAGACCCTTTATCGCGATGCCGGTATAATTTATCTTGCTGTCGCCCTGTTCGCGCAGACGGTCGCCGACCTCGCAGCAGTAGCCGTCTATGCCGTAGCCGATACCATTGAGGAACTTATATGTCTTTCCCTGCACAGTGACCGTCGGAAGATCTTTTATGTAGTCGTTTATGAGTACCGGGGCGTCAGCTGACGCACCGGCGATATCACGCAGAAAATCATTGCCGCTTCCGGTGGCGTAGTAGTATATCTCGTTTGAGATGCAGGACGGGTCAAAGTCGTTTATGAATCGGTTCAGAGTTCCGTCGCCGCCGCAGATGACAAGTTTATCATCCGCGCCCAGCGAGCGCTGAAATGTCGCGGTATCGGTGATGTCTGTCATGTCGGTAAACGTAAGCTCACCGTTGTGCAGAATGTCTTTCAGCTTTTCCGCGCCTTCCTTGCCGCGCCCGTTGCCGGCCTTGGGGTTATATAGTATCTGCCAAGTCATGTCTTATTTCTCCGCTTTTATTTCTCTCATTGAAGCTAATGGCACGTCGTTTCCGTGCGTGAAGCCCGCTCCGGCTTTCATCGCTTTTGCGTTCCTGATAATGTACAGCACGAACGACAGCAGCATCATTGCCGTGCAGACAGCGATCATCGCATTTGAAACCGACACCGGGATGCGGTACCAGATGATATGCGTCAGCATCATTGCGTACAGAAGCCCGGTCGTGACCTTGCCGTGCCAATCGGCGCTCATAACAAGCCCGGTCTTTCTGATGACGATAAGGCTCATTATCCCCGTCGATACCTCCTTGAACGTGAGGAGCAGGAGCGGCAGCAGCATAAGCGGATAGCGCGTGAGCAGGCACAGCAGCATTGCCGCCTGAGTGAGCTTATCTGCCACAGGGTCAATGATCTTGCCGAGGTCGCTTACCATATTGAAGCGGCGCGCGATATATCCGTCAGCCGTGTCGGATATCCCGGACAGCGCGAGAAGCGCCGCGGTTTTCCAGAAGTTCTGTTCTACGCAGTAGGCATAGACGAAAAACGGGATAAGAATAAGCCGGAACACGGAAAGCATATTCGGTATGGTGATGCAATTTTTCCAGATGCTGCTTTTTTGGGTCTCTTTATTCATATATGCCGCCCCCTCTTTTTAAGTATTTAACCGGGAATTTGACAACTGAATGTCAAATTAATTTCAAGTATTGTTGAAGTCAAACTGCGTTTGTACTGAACATGGTAAGAAATTTGCGGACTTTGAACAAATTATGAAGAAAGGGCTTGCAATTACAGATAAGCCGTGCTATATTGTCATTGCTTCAATTAAATAGCCATTGAAGCTTTCAGAATCGTATTCCGGAATGCGAGACTGGAAGTGGAGGAACTCTGGAGAATCTCATTTATTTGAGTGCCGAAGGTGCAAGGTCGTCAGACCGAATCTCTCAGGCCAAAGGACAGAGTGGAACACAGCTTTGCATTGCTTGCAGTTGTCCCGCCTTGTTCGGAGTTTCCGACACAGGGGCGGGAATTTTTGTTATCGGGGGAAGGAAACATGCAGGCAGTTTTAAGCATTGTTCAGAAAATTAACTTCTATCTTTCGGATTACATACTGGTGATCCTGCTTGTCGGCACCGGTATATTCTTCAGTATAAAGACGCGGTTCGTGCAGGTGCGATGCTTCGGTGAAGGTATGCGCAGCGTGTTCGGCAAGATAAGCCTGCACGGTGGGAAGCAGGAGAGCGGACTCAGCTCGTTCCAGGCGCTCGCTACAGCCGTTGCGGCGCAGGTCGGCACCGGCAATATAATCGGCGCGAGCGGCGCTATCCTTACCGGCGGCCCCGGCGCGATCTTCTGGATGTGGATCATCGCATTCTTCGGCATGGCGACTATCTATTCCGAGGCAGTCCTTGCGCAGGAGACAAAGACCGTCAAAGCTGACGGCACAGTCCACGGCGGCCCAGTCTACTACATCAACAAAGCATTCCCGAACGGCTTCGGCAAGTTCCTCGCGGGCTTCTTCGCCGTGGCCATTACTCTGGCGCTTGGCTTTATGGGCAGCATGGTGCAGTCAAACTCCATCGGCGAGACTTTCTCAAACGCACTCGGCATACCCACATGGGTGATTGGCATTGCAGTCACGGTCATTGCTGGGCTTATCTTCCTCGGCGGCATCCAGCGCATCGCGTTCGTCACAGAGAAGCTCGTCCCCGTCATGGCGGTGCTCTACATTCTCGGAGGCTTTGCCGTCCTCATCACGCGCATCAGGTTCATTCCCGAGACCTTCGGCATGATCTTCAAGTACGCGTTCGAGCCTAATGCAATCATCGGCGGCAGCCTCGGCTACGCGCTCAAGACCGCTATCAGCCAAGGCGTCAAGCGCGGCCTGTTCTCCAACGAAGCCGGTATGGGCTCGACTCCTCACGCACACGCTATGGCAAACGTGAAGAAGCCGCACGATCAGGGCGTAGTCGCCATGATTGGTCTGTTCATCGATACCTTTGTCGTCCTCACCATGACGGCTCTCGTCGTTATTTCCTGCCTCTATGCCGATAATGGCGTTCTCGCTTCCGGTGCTGCCGATGGCGTGAGCAAGGCGAACATGGCACAGCTCGCGTTCTCTAACTGCTTCGGCAAGGGCGTCGGCTCGCTCTTCGTCGCGGTCTGCCTGCTGTTCTTCGCGTTCTCCACGATCCTCAGCTGGAACTTCTTCGGCAAGGTCAATGTGGAATATCTCTTCGGCGAAAAGGCGGTCAAGGTCTATTCTGTGCTCGCGCTGGTGTTTATCTTCCTCGGCTCCTGCCTGTCCAATGACCTCGTCTGGGAGCTTGCGGATATGTTCAATCAGCTCATGGTCATCCCGAACGTCATTGCTCTGTTTGCGCTCTCTTCGATCGTAAAGGCAGCGGCCTGCGGCAGCGACAAAAACGAGCACCTGTAAAAACGGAACATACACGGCTGTTCAAAATCCAAGAAAATGTATTATTATGCACAAAAGTCAGGCATGGCTTTTGTGCATATTTTTATCCCCCACGGGGGCTTAAAAAAGAATGGGGCTGATAGTAAAATAACAATCGCAATCGGGAGTCACCCGAAGACATTGTTTTGAGAAAGAGAGACTATCACTATGCATATGGCAGACGCTTTGCTCGCCCCGGCAGTCGCGGCGACTATGTACGCGGCTTCAACCGTCACCGCCGGAGCCTCCATCGTTAAGCTGAACTGGGAAGAGAAACTTGACCATGAGTCCGCGGCAAAAAAATTACCCACGATGGCAGTTATGTCCGCGCTCGTTTTCGCAGGGCAGATGATTAACTACACTATTCCCGGCACCGGCTCCTCCGGCCATATATGCGGAGGTATGCTCCTTACATCGGTATTGGGGCCATGGGCAGGCTTCCTGTCGATGATCGCGGTGCTGGCGATACAATGCCTGTTCTTTGCCGACGGCGGGCTTATGGCGCTCGGCGCGAATATATGGAACATGGCTTTCTACGGCTGCTTTGTAGGATATTTTCTTATTTACAGACCGATAATGCACAGCAATTGGTTCTCCGGCAAGGGTGAAAAGGCAGCCGGCAGGCTCAAGATCATCGCGGCCTCCGTCATCGGCTGCATCGTGACGCTCCAGCTCGGCGCGTTCTCCGTCGTCGTTGAGACGAGCCTTTCCGGAATCGCCGACATTCCCTTCGGTGTGTTCTGCGCGATCATGCAGCCGATACATCTGGCTATCGGCCTTGTCGAGGGGCTTATCACCGCTGCAGTGCTTGTATTCATATATAATAGCCGTCCCGAGATCCTGATGGACTATACTCCCGCAGAGGGCAGCACCGATAAGCGCAGCTATAAAACGGTCATTGCCGTGCTTGTGGTAGCGGCAGTGCTTGTCGGCGGAGTGTTCTCCCTGTTTGCAAGCTCCAACCCCGACGGACTTGAGTGGTCGCTGTTCGGCAATGAGGAGGCGGGCTACTCCGCGAACCTCGGCCTTGATGAAGATGATTACGGTTACGCGAGTGACGCCGCGGCAAAGGCCGAGGCAGTGCAGGAAAAGACCTCGTTCCTCCCTGACTACGCTTTCTCCAGTGACGCGGAGAATCCCGCGGGCACGTCCGTTTCCGGTCTTGTCGGCTCGGCAATGGTCGCCGCGGCGGCAGTTCTGATATGCCTCATAGGCGGCTATTTCAGAAAGCACAAAAATAAAAAGACCGCATAATTTCAACTGGCAAAATCAACAAAGCGGCAAGCCTGTCATACGGGCTTGCCGCGTACGCACGTAGTTATACAGGAGGTGGGGAACATGAATAAGGCCGAACGCGCGGGTGCGGAGCTGCGCGCAATGGATGAGCTTGCCGCGCAGGACTCTGCCGTTCACCGCATGCCGCCGCTCTCCAAGCTGTTTCTCACTGTTTTATACATCGCGGTCACGGTGTCATTTAATAAATACGATTTCACGGGACTCCTCGTGATGCTGCTTTTCCCGGTCGCAGCTTATCAGATAAGCGAGATCCCGATCAGCACCTGCTTTTATAAGCTGCGCATAGTCATGCCGCTTGTCTGCGCCGTAGGGCTTTTCAATCCGTTTTTTGATAGGGCGATCATTGTGCAGATCTGGAGCGTCGGAATAAGCGGCGGTGTTGTATCAATGCTGACGCTGATGATGAAGGGCGTGTTCTGCCTGATGGCGTCATTCCTGCTGATTGCGACGACCTCCATTGAGGAGGTCTGCTTTGCGCTGCGCAGACTGCATTTCCCGAAGCTTATGACTTCGCTCCTGCTGCTGACCTTCCGCTATATATCTGTGCTGCTCGAAGAGGTCGCGATAATGACCGAGGCCTACGAGCTGCGCGCACCCGGTCAGCACGGGCTGCACATTTCGGCATGGGGCTCGTTTCTTGGGCAGCTTATCCTGCGCAGCATGGACAGAGCGGAAATGCTCTACGAGAGCATGGAGCTGCGTGGGTTTCACGGTGAATTTTATTATGCCGACGACAGGGGATACAATTCCCGCGCATGGCTCGCCGCGATAGTGTGCGCGGTGCTTATCGTCCTGGCGCGTATGTATGATCTTCCGGTGCTGCTCGGATCCGTGTTTGTATGAGGGAAAGAAAATGATCTGCTTTGAAAATGTCACTTACGCATATCCCGGCGAAAAACCGGTACTAAAAGACCTCTCGTTTACCATTTCAAAAGGGGAGCGCGTCGGGCTCATCGGCGCGAACGGCGCGGGCAAATCGACGGTAATGAAAGCGGCGCTCGGCTTAGTTAACTGCGAGGGAAAGATAAGCATCGACGGTATGGAAATGTGCCACAGGAACCTCAGCGCGATAAGAAAATGCGTCGGCTACGTTTTGCAGGACTCCGACAACCAGATGTTCATGCCGACTGTATTCGAGGACATGATCTTCGGGCCGATGAATTACGGCATGAGCAGGGAAGAGGCGGAGCGCAGCGTCGACGAGATCCTTGACGAGCTTGAGCTCGGATACCTCAAGCACCGGCAAAACCATAAGATATCCGGCGGCGAAAAACGCATGGCTGCTATCGCAACAATACTTGCGATGAAGCCCGAATACATGCTGATGGACGAGCCATCCACCGCGCTTGACCCGCAGAACCGGCGCAAGCTTATCAACACGCTCAATAAGCTCCCGGTCACAAAGATCATCGCGACGCACGACCTTGACATGGTTCTGGAGACCTGCGACCGCGTTATCCTGCTGCACCATGGAAGGCTCGCAGCAGACGGCCCGGCGGACGTGCTCCTGCGCGATAAAGCGCTCATGGGGGGCAACCATCTTGAGCTTCCGTTCTGCCTCGCAGGGCCACCAGTGAAATAACAGAAAACAAAGTCCTGAGAAAGCCGAAGCAGGCTGACTCAGGACTTATTATATAATATAACGCAAGCGGGTCTGTAAGCCGGGTTCTGTCGTGGACGACCATCTATCTAGCCCTGCCGTTACCGGCAGGATCAAGCCACCTCCCGAGGACGACCGGGCCGGTCGTATGTCCTCCCACGGTGTTGCTCCGGATAGAGTTTACAGCATCAACATGTCTCCATGCGATGAGTGAGCTCTTACCTCACTTTTCCACCCTTACCGGTGCCGAAAGCACCGGCGGTATATCTCTGTTGCACTTGTCCGAGGGTTACCCCTGGCGGGCGTTACCCGTTATCCTTGCCCTATGGAGCCCGGACTTTCCTCACGCACAGGCTTTCGCCTTATGCCCGCGGTCGTCCGACCCGCTTGCAGGGCTTATTTTACCATGTTCGCGGCACAAGTCAACAATAATTCTTGTATTACCGGGCAAAAAGTCTTATAATATGTATTTAGTCAAGCGAATGTGAGGCGATTGATTTGACTCTTCAGGAATACGTAAATACATTAAAAGATAAAAGGATCGCGGTCATAGGCATAGGCGTCAGCAATGAGCCGCTTATTGAGCTGCTTCTGAAAAACGGCTGCCATGTGACCGCCTGCGATAAACGTACCATGCAGGAAATGGGCAATGAGGGCGAGAAGCTCAAGGCTATGGGCGCGGAGCTCTGCCTCGGTGAGGATTATCTTGAGCATCTTGACCAGGACGTAATCTTCAGAACGCCCGGGCTCATGCCCTTTGACGAACACCTTGAAAAAGCAAAAGCGCGCGGCGCTGTAGTGACCTCCGAGATGGAGGTGTTCATGTCGCTGTGCCCGTGCAGAACTATAGCCATAACCGGCAGCGACGGCAAGACTACGACCTCGACGATCATATCTGAACTCCTCAAGGCCGCGGGGTACAGAGTCCACCTCGGTGGGAACATCGGCCACCCGCTACTCTGCGAAACGCCTGATATCCACCCGGACGACATCACCGTGCTGGAGCTCAGCTCCTTCCAGCTGCACAGCATGAAATGCGCCCCGGACGTTGCGGTGATAACGAACCTGTCACCGAATCACCTCGATAAGCACAAGGACTTTCAGGATTACATTGACGCAAAGCGCGCTATATTTGAAAATCAGCGTCCCGACTCAAGACTCATACTCAACCAGGACGACGGACATACAGAGTATTACGCAGGCTTTTCCAAAGCGCATATATCCTATTTCTCGGATAAGCACCCGGTCGAGGACGGTGCCGCTGCGCTCGACGGTGTTATCTACCGCATACATGACGGAGTGTCAAGGGCGGTAATGAAGGTCTCGGATATCCGCCTGCCGGGCAAGCACAACGTGCTCAACTATCTTGCCGCGTTTTCGGCGGTCGAGGGCTTAGTGAACGACGAGGTCTGCGCCGCGGTCGCCCGCAGCTTCGGCGGAGTCGAGCACAGGCTTGAGCATGTGCGTGTGCTGCGCGGGATAACCTTTATAAATGACTCGATAGGCACGAGCCCGACAAGGACCTCCGCCGGGCTCCACGCGATGAAGCGCAAGCCGATAGTCATCGCCGGGGGCTATGATAAGCACATCCCGTTTGACGGGTTGGGCGATGAGCTGTGCCTGCTGTCAAAGAAGGTGTTCCTCACCGGGGACACGGCGGGGAAGATTTACTCCGCCATCCGTGCCTCACGCTACTATGAGGGCAGCGGACTTGAGGTCAGGATAATCGACGACTTCAAACAGGCTGTCAAAGCCGCGGCGGAAGCGGCAAGGGCAGGGGATATTGTGCTGTTTTCCCCGGCCTGCGCGGCCTTTGACCGCTTCAAGAACTTTGCTGAGCGCGGCAGGTATTTTAAATCCATAGTCATGGAACTCAAATAAAACACAACGGAGATACAGATGAAGATTTCAGACATCCGGCCTGAGGTGTACGATATGGCCGCAAAGGCGCAGGAGCGCCTTGCAGGAAGATTTGTGGAGATAGACCGCGTCGCCGAAATAAACACGCGCCGCGTGATGGAAGCATTTCAGAACAACCGCGTCGCTGAGGCGTGCTTTGCCGGTACAACCGGCTACGGCTACGACGATCTCGGCCGCGAGACGCTCGACAAGATATATGCCGAGATATTCGGCACGGAGGCCGCGCTCGTCCGCATCGGCTTTGTGAACGGTACGCATGCCCTCACCGCCGCGATGTTCGCCCTTGTAAAGCCGGGGGACACCATAGTTGCTGTGACCGGGATGCCTTATGATACCCTGCGCAGCGCTATCGGCATATCCGGTGACTGCCACGGTTCGCTGAAGTTCTATGGGATAAACTACGCGCAGGTCGACCTTGCCGCAGACGGCGGGCCTGATTACGCAGCAATCGCCGAGGCTGCGTCAAAGCCGAATGTTACCGCGGTGATGATCCAGCGCTCGAGGGGCTACGATAACCGTAAGGCGCTCTCGGTCGATGAGATAGGCCGTATATGCGAGACTGTCAAAGCCGTGAACCCTGAGATCAACATCATGGTGGATAACTGCTACGGCGAATTTACGGACATTAAGGAGCCGACGCACGTCGGCGCGGACATAATTGCGGGCTCGCTCATAAAGAACCCGGGCGGCGGCCTTGCTCCGACCGGCGGCTACGTCGCAGGGAAGAAGGAACTTGTCGAGCGCGCCGCGATGCGCCTTACGACTCCCGGCATCGGCGGGGAGTGCGGCTCCACGCTCGGCAACAACCGCCTGCTGTTTCAGGGGCTGTTCATGGCTCCGCATATCGTCGCTCAGGCGCTGAAGACCGCATGCTTCTGTGCGGCCATGATGGAGGCTCTCGGCATTCCGACAAGCCCCACGCCTGAGGAGCCCCGCTCCGACATCATCCAGATGGTGAAGCTCGGTTCCGTTGAAAATATGAAGCGCTTCTGCCTCGGCATTCAGGCCGGTGCACCCGTAGATTCATACGTGACACCGGAGCCGTGGGAGATGCCGGGGTACGACTGCCCGGTCATCATGGCGGCAGGCGCGTTTATCCAGGGCTCGTCTATTGAGCTGTCGGCGGACGGCCCGGCAAGAGAACCGTACACGGTATATATGCAGGGCGGACTGACCTATGAGTCGGGCAAGCTCGGAATTATGATGGCCGTCAGTGCCATGTTGGACAGGCAGTAAGGCATATAATGCATGGGGAGGTGACCCTATGCATATACGCCGACGGCATCGCTCCGCCCCAAAATACACCTACACGCAGGGGAGCGAGCCGACTTCAGCAAAAAAAGCTCTTAATCTGACGCTGCTGCTCACGCTGGCGGCGTTGTGTCTGTTCCTGTCGGGGGCGGTCATGTTCCTGAAAACCCTATCAAGTCAAATCGCCGTATCCGACGCAAGCGATATCGTGATCGACAAAGTCAACAGCGCCATAGCCGATATACTGGCAAGCGGGGACTATGACGGGGATTATTTCGTATCCTTTGAGAAGAACTCATCCGGTGAGATAACCGCTATCAGCAGCAACATGGCGCGCATAAATGCGCTCTCCGCGCAGATACTCGACCGTGTAGTCGGCGCGGCGACGGATACACATACGCTCACGGTAAAGATCCCGGCGGGGAATCTGACAGGGATAAGCCTTCTGATGGGGCGCGGCCCAGCGGTCCCGGTGCAGATCATCGTGCTGACCTCCTCGCGTGTGGAGTTCAGCAACAGCATTGTCACCGCGGGGATAAACCAGACGAAGCACCAGATAAATCTCAACGTTATTGTCGATATAGATATTCTCATCCCGTGGGGCACCGAGAGCGCGCAGGTCGTGACTGAGGTGCTCATAGCGGACACGGTAGTTGTAGGCAAAGTACCGGACACATACCTAAATATGCAGTAGGAGAATGCCATGGATGTACAAAAGGAAATAAACGAGCTGCGCCGCAAGCTGAACTATTACGGAAAGCTCTATTACGTGGATGATGCGCCCGCAATATCCGATTATGAGTATGACATGCTCATGCAGCAGCTCAAGGCGCTTGAGAAGGAGCACCCGGAGCTCATTACACCCGATTCGCCGACCCAGCGTATAGGCGGCCCCGCGCTCTCAAAGTTTGAGCCGGTGCATCATCAGGTCCCGCTCGAGAGCCTGACGGACGTTTTCTCCGTTGACGAGCTGTTCGCGTTCGGCGAGCGCATGGACAGCATGCTTCCCGGCCATCACAGCTACACGGTCGAGCCGAAGATCGACGGGCTGTCTATGTCTCTTGAGTATGAGAACGGCGTATTCGTCCGCGGTGCGACGCGCGGCGACGGCGTTATCGGAGAGGACGTCACCGAAAATCTCCGTACCGTCCGCTCGCTCCCGCTCAGGATAGGAAACGCCCCCGAGCGCCTGATCGTCCGCGGCGAGGTATATATGTCCCGCGCTGTATTTAACGAGCTCAACGCCCAGCGCGAGATAAACGGCGAAAAGCTCCTTGCAAATCCCCGTAACGCCGCGGCCGGTTCGATACGCCAGCTCGACCCAAAGATAGCGGCGTCGAGAAAACTGGATATAATCTGCTTCAATATGCAGTACAGCTCCGACGATATATACACGAGCCATGCTCAGACGCTTGACGCGATGAAAGCCATGGGCTTTCCCGTTGTACCGTACATGAAGTACGACAGCATCCGTGACTGCGTCGAGCGCATAGAGTGGCTCGGCGAGCACCGCGATGAGCTGCCCTACGACATGGACGGTGCGGTAATAAAGATAAACTCTCTCGAACAGCGTACCGCGCTGGGCAGTACCGCCAAAGCCCCGCGCTGGGCGGTCGCGTTCAAGTACCCGCCGGAGAAGAAGGAAAGCCGGGTGCTCGACGTTATCGTACAGGTCGGGAGAACCGGCGTGCTGACCCCGAAAGTCATAGTCGAGCCTGTGCGCCTTGCCGGAACCACCGTCTCCGCGGCGACGCTGCATAATCAGGACAACATCGACCGCCTTGACCTGCGCATCGGAGACACGGTCGTGCTCCAAAAGGCAGGGGAGATAATACCCGAGGTGCTTTCTGTGAATAAGGACAAGCGCCCGGAGGGTACGGTTCCGTTTGTGATGCCCCCCGTCTGCCCAGAATGCGGCTCGCCCGTTGTGAGGGACGAGGACGGCGCGGCACTGCGCTGCACAAGCCCCGAGTGTCCCGCTCAGCGGCTGCGCAATATCGCGCATTTTGCTTCACGTGAGGCGATGGACATTGAAGGCCTCGGTATCTCCGTCTGCGAGAGCCTTATAAACAACGGCCTTGTCAGCTCAGCTGCAGACCTCTATTATCTTGAGCAGGATAAGATAGCTGAGCTTGAGCGCATGGGGGATAAGTCCGCTGCCAATCTCATCGCCGCCATCGAGCGCAGTAAATCCGCCGGACTTGCCCGGCTTCTCTGTGCCTTTGGTATACGTCAGGTGGGGCAGAAGGCCGCAAAGGTGCTTGCCGGGAGCTTTGAAGATCTTGACGCGCTTATCGCAGCCGACGCAGAGCAGCTCACAGCGATCCCGGATATCGGCGGCATAACGGCGGGGTTCATCACCGAGTGGTTCAGCCTGCCGCAGTCGCAGCATCTCATTGGCCGCCTCAGAGCCGCCGGTGTGGACTTCACGAGTCACGAGGAGAAAAGAGATGACCGCTTTGCCGGGCTGACCTTCGTGCTTACCGGCACCCTCTCGGACTTTACTCGCGATGAGGCCTCGGCCATAATCGAAAGCTTCGGCGGAAAAGCCTCTTCATCTGTATCGAAGAAGACGAGCTATGTTCTGGCGGGAGAGAACGCCGGCAGCAAGCTCACCAAGGCCGAGGGGCTCGGCATAAAGATCATAAGCGAAGCAGACTTCGCGGAAATGATAAAATAACACGTATGTATACTGAAGCAGGCAAGCCACACTCAGGCTTGCCTGCTTCATTTCACTTTTCCTCCGTCTGCGGCATATCATGCCATGAGGTCTCCCATCACAGACAGGAGGAATTTTTTTGGAACGCAATAAGAACGAAAGTAATTTCCGCTATGGCACGCTGCCCGGAGCATCCGCGCCGCTCGCGATAGCGTATGTGCCCATGCAGACCTCTGCGACGCCGGCATATGAAGCCGCCGAGGCGCTTTCACGCGGCACGCTCTTTCCGGGGCTCGACCTGCCGTTTATGAATATAGTCAACGATACGCAGCCTGTGACCCCGCTCACCGAACTCATGGCGATAGACTTTGTCACCGATGAGCTGGAACTGTATCTCGATACGCACGCCGACGATAAGGAAGCTTTCAGTATGTATCAGACCTTCCTCGCGCTGCGCAAGGAAGCCCGCTGCCGGTACGCTGAGAAGTACGGTCCGGTCGATCAGAGCGATATGCTCGGCGAGAACAGCTACAGCTGGCTCAAGGATCCATGGCCGTGGGAATATCAGAGCAAAACGGAGGGCTGAGTTATGTTTGTATATGAGAAGAAGCTTCAGTATCCCGTCAGGATCAAGAACCCGAACCCGGCACTTGCAAAATTCATAATCTCGCAGTACGGCGGCCCGGACGGCGAACTCGGCGCATCTCTGCGCTATCTGAGCCAGCGATACTCAATGCCGTACCCGGAGCTCAAGGGGCTGTTGACGGACATCGGCACAGAAGAGCTCGGGCACCTTGAGATGGTAGGCGCCATCGTTCACCAGCTCACCCGCAGCATGACGCCGGACGAAATCAAAAAGGCGGGCTTTGATACCTATTTTGTAGACCACACGGCCGGTGTATATCCGCAGTTTGCTTCGGGCACGCCGTGGAGCGCGGCGACTATGGCCGTGACCGGAGACGTCATTGCCGACCTCAACGAGAACATGGCCGCCGAGCAGAAAGCGCGGCTGACCTATGACAATATCCTGCGTCTCAGCGACGACCCGGATGTAAACGACGTCATACGTTATCTCCGCGAGCGCGAGATAGTCCACTACCAACGCTTTGGCGAGGGGCTGAGAAAGACGATCGACCGGCTCGATCAGAAGAATGTTTATGTCATAAACCCGGCGTTTGATAAATAAAAACGACATATACGCAGCTGCCCCGGCGCAGAAACGCTCTGCGCCGGGGCATTACAATTCATTTGTGCTTTATGTACAGAATGCTGCACAAGAAACCTGCGCTGTGCTTCTTGGTGTATTCATCAAACTCGGTGCGGTTAATATACAGAAGCCTCCCCCATGAGGATATCTGTGCCCAGCTTTCGTCAAGCCCGGTCACTGTCACATAGTGCGCCTTGGTGGAGGACGACTGGTGATAGTTCCCGGCACTGTCCTTCGTATACAGCACTGTGCGGTTATTGTGCCAGAAGAACGGGAAGTTGGGGCCGACCGCCATGATAACAGGAATATCCTCCACAAGCATTTTTGCGATCCTTTCCCATATGTCACGGTTAAAGAAACGCCATTCGGCGGATAACGGAAGCCTGTTTCGCATAAAATACAGATTCATCCCGGTCATAAGCATGACTCCGTTTATTCCGGCATGTGGGATAAGAGGGAAGTACCTGCGGCGCAGAAGACCAGTCAGCTTTTCATATTCCTCGCTGGATATTGCGCCGGTAGGATCGAGCCCTGCATCTCTCACGCAGTCATACAGGCGGCTCAGGTACAGCAGCACATCCGCCGCCGCAATAACTCCGCAGCCGCAGCTGCGCATAGTCGCATTTTCGGACTTGCCCTGATCCCCGCCGTAGCTTCTTCGGCTGCCGTCAGTAACGCTTATATACGGATATTTCAGTGTCAGCATATTATCACCGCCTGCAGTATACTACAAAACCACCGATGCTTCAACAAAAAGGCTGCCGGTTTTGCACGGCAGCCTTGGAACATTTTGGGGACTTTATGCGTCTTACTTGGCAAGAACTTTCTTCAGGTGGGCATATCTGGGAAGAGAGTCGACAAGCGGGAGCTTCGGCTCGCCCTGGATAAGGGGCAGAACGTAGTCAATGAACTCTTTCTTGAGGCCGTTGCCTTCCTCGTTTATCCACTCCTGCGGAACCTTCTTCTCATAGTTTGCAACAGAGGAGAGGGGGAGCAGCACCATCGTGCAATGGTACTTGCCGTCGATATACTCGCGCTCGAACGCGACCATCTGACCGGTCACTCCGGAAACAGCCTGAATAACAGCTTCACGGCCTGCATTGTACGCTTCGTCGACATCGGTCGCGGAGGCAAGATGCGCGCCGCAGCGCTGCAGAAGGCTCAGCTCAATGCCGCGCACCTTGGCGCCGGTGTGCTGCTTGATAACTTCCGCGAGCATGGCGGCAAGCCCGCCGAGCTGGACATGGCCGAAGCCGTCGGTCGCGGAGGTCTTCGCCTCGGAAACGAAGGTGCCGTCGGCATAATGGATGCCCTCGGACACAGCGACGAATACCTTGCCGTTCTTCTTATACAGTGCGTCGACGTCCGCGAGGAACTTATCCATGTCGAAGTCTCGTTCGGGGAGATATATAAGGTCGGGGCCGGAGGCGTACTCGGTTGCGAGAGCGGCGCTCGCGGCGAGCCATCCTGCGTGGCGTCCCATGATCTCCACCACGGTGATCATGCCGTTATCGTATACGCGCGCGTCCTTATTGATCTCCATGCAGGAGGTCGCGATATATTTCGCGGCGCTAGCAAAGCCGGGGCAGTGATCAGTTCCGTAAAGGTCGTTGTCAATAGTCTTGGGAACGCCCATTACGCGGCACTCGTACCCGACAGACTCCATATAGCGGCTGATCTTGTTGCAGGTGTCCATGGAATCGTTGCCGCCGTTATAGAAGAAATAGCGCACATTGTATTTTTTGAATATCTCAAGAATGCGCTTATAGTCCGTGTCGTCAGTCTCCGGATCCGCTATTTTATAGCGGCAGGAGCCGAGCTCCGAGGACGGGGTATGGAGCAGAAGCCTGAGCTCTTCGGGATCCTCTTCATCCATCACGTAGAGCTTATCGTCAAGAACGCCCTTGATACCGTGAGACGCACCGTAAACCTTAGTGATCTCCCCGGCCTCCAAGGCCGCACTGATAACGCCGTAAGCACTTGCATTGATGACCGCAGTGGGACCTCCGGACTGCCCGAATATACATGCACCGATCAATTTTTCTGACATTGCCAAAATCCTCCCATGAAAATAATTCCCATTAAAATGCGTTTTGTAAAAACTGAGTATTGATTATAAGCTTTTTTGAGGATATAATATTAATGCGGATTTGTAAATGTGCTTTTTGTACAAAATTAGCAAATCGAGAAGGAGATATGAAAAGTTATGCCACTGGTAACTACTACTGAGATGTTCAAGAAAGCATACGACGGGGGATATGCCATCGGTGCTTTCAACGTCAATAATATGGAAATCGTGCAGGGGATAACCGAAGCCGCCGCAGAGCTCAACGCTCCGCTTATTCTTCAGGTCTCCAAGGGCGCACGTAAATATGCAAATCATACTTACCTTATGAAGCTGGTCGAGGCCGCGATCATCGAGACCGGGCTTCCCATCGCGCTGCATCTTGACCACGGTGACAGCTTTGAGCTGTGCAAGTCCTGCATTGACGGCGGATTTTCCTCCGTTATGATAGACGCTTCCTCCAAGCCCTTCGAGGAGAATATTGCTCTGACCAAGCAGGTTGTTGAATATGCACATGACCACGGCGTCGTCGTTGAGGCAGAGCTCGGTACCCTCGCAGGAATAGAGGACGAGGTTAAGGTTTCCCATGAGGACAGCTCTTATACCAGACCCGAGGACGTTCAGGAATTTGTCGAGCGCACCGGCTGCGACTCTTTGGCTATCGCTATCGGTACCTCCCACGGCGCATACAAGTTCAAGCCCGGCACGAAGCCCCAGCTCCGCTTTGACATCCTTGAGGATGTTGAGAAGCGTCTGCCCGGCTTCCCGATAGTCCTGCACGGCTCTTCCTCCGTGCCTCAGGAATTTGTGCGCATAATAAATGAGAACGGCGGCAACATGCCTGGCGCGATCGGTGTCCCCGAGGATCAGCTCCGCAAGGCTGCCAGCATGGCCGTCTGCAAGATCAACATTGACTCCGACCTTCGCCTTGCAATGACCGCAAGCATCCGTAAGTACTTCACCGAGCATCCGGATCACTTCGATCCCAGACAGTACCTTGGACCGGGTCGAGAGGCTATAAAGGAAATGGTCAAGCACAAGATCGTCGACGTGCTCGGCTGTGACGGAAAGGCCTGATAGGGCTATACTGTATACAGACACATAAACTACAGGAGGTGGCAAGATGAGCCAGAAACATGTCAAAAGCAGGCATACAGCGGCAAAAGAGCCTTCAAAGGCCGTCAGTGCGCTCAGTTCTCTAAACGCACTCGGGAATACTGTGGTCATCAGACTTGTATTGGCCACGGTGATCTTCGCCGTTTCTCTTATCATAAGCATGCCTGATTTTGTCGGCATAATTCTGCTCGTTCTTGCCGCCGCTTCTGCCGGGTACGATATAGTCATGGAAGCCGTTTCGGACGTCGAAAACGGCAGGTATCTCGCCACCTCAGTCGTAGTAGTTGTTGTGTCGGTCATAGCTTTCTTTATTGGCTTTGCAATAGAGGGTGCTGCGGTCGTTCTGCTTTATCAGATAGGTCAGCTCCTCCTCAATTACGCAAAGGACCATACCGAGAAGGCCGCACTTGAACTGCTGGCATATCAGGACGAAGAAGTCACCGCAAAGGTCAAGGCCGTCGTTGAGGATAAGAACGCAGCATCTCTTAACATCCATGAGGTCATGCTCGGCAGCTCCGGTTCTGTGCTTAAAGTTGCGGTGTTTCTCGCGCTGGCCTACGCCATAGCTCTGCCGATATTTACAAATTACAGCTATATCGTGTCTGTCCACCGCGCGCTGATGATCATCCTGATCGCAACGCCGATGTCCATTGTTGTCTCCATTCCGCTCTCCGGTATCGTTGGCCTGTGCTACAGCGCCCAGCAGGGAGTTGTGTTCAACAGCGCAAAGGATCTTGAAGGCATGGCGGACGCCAATATTGCCATATTTGACAAGGCCGGTATCTTCGCCGACGAATGTCCGCGCATCATTGCAATGTATTCAGATGTGCTCGATTCCGCCACTTTCATGAACTTCGTCGCTCATGCGGTGTATTATTCCGAGCAACCCGTTGCCAAGGCTATTGCCGCCGCTTACGATCAGGAATATCATCTTGACGTAATTAAGGACTTCCGTGATATTCCGGGCTACGGCGTGGAGCTGTCTATTGACGGCATCGATGTTGTCTTTGCTGAAAAGGAGTTCTTAGCCAGCAGAGGAGTACAGCTGCCGGAGGACAGCACCGCTATCGGTCAGGTTTTTTATATGGTCGTTGCGGGCAAGGTCATGGGCAAAGTAGTGATCTCGTCCGACGTCAATGACGAGACCGAGAACCTCGTTCCGGAGATGAAGGCCGTCGGCATTTCGAGATGCATTCTCCTGACGGACGACAGCAAGGAAGCCGGACAGCAGTTTGCCGAGCTTATGAACTTCAACGAGATGTACCCGCAGTGCAGCGGAGACAAGCGTCTCGAAGTGATAAGCGATATTTCATCTAAAGCAAAAACAAATGTTATATTTGTTTACGCAAGCGGCATTGAGTGCCACAGTCCGGCAGCCATAGATATGCGCGTAGGGAAGAAGAGCAAGTATGCCGACGCGATCGTTGATCACGAGTATATCAACAATATCCCGTTTGCAAGACAGGTCGCGGTTCGCGTGCGCGAGATAGCGATCGAAAATGCGCTGTTTGCGTTCATCGTGAAAGCCTTGCTGATATTCCTCAGCATTGTAGGGTACTGCAATCTGTGGTTTGCGATCTTTATAGATTTTGTCGCAGCTGTTGCAACGATCCTCAACACGATACGTGTGACAAGCGAGTCGCTCATAACAACGCTTAAATATAAAAGCGGAAAATAATAAAAACTGCTGGTCAAAATTGGCCAGCAGTTTTTATCGGAATAATTATGTTGACAGTCCCGGGCAGATAGGGTAAAATAAAAGAGCAGATAGGAGACCGGCTTCGGTCTTTATTAATTCCCTGCTTAAGTTCGCATAATATAAATTAAACGAACTTCAATATGGAACTCAGGAGAAATAACATGAATCTCGACCAGATAAATGACATTCCAGATATTCTTATGGAGTTTCTGGAATACCATTCGACTGTCATGGGACACTCGGACAAAACCGTCGCGGGGTATTATTTAGATCTGAAAATTCTTTTTCGTTATCTGAAGCGGCGGAGACATCTTGTCCCGCGAGAACTTCCGTTCAACGAGATAGACATAACCGATATTGATATCGACTTTATAAAGTCGATACGCATTGAGGAGCTGTACCGCTATCAGTCGTTTTCCCCGGAGCTTGAGGATACGCCTAACGCGCTCTCAGCCGCCAGCCGCTGCCGCCGTACATCGTCGGTCAAATCGTTTTTCAGCTATCTTACCGCTAAGCGGCATCTGCTGGATTACAACGTGTGTCAGGAGCTGGATATGCCAAAGCGTCAGGCATCTCTGCCGAAGTACCTTGAGGAATCGGAGTGCGAGCGGCTGCTTGCCGCATGTGACGGGCCGTTTGAGTACCGTGATTACTGCATCCTGATGCTGTTCCTGTCATGCGGCCTGCGTGTTTCTGAGCTCGTTTCGCTGAACACCACGGATATATATGAGGATCATCTGCGTGTCCTCGGCAAGGGCAACAAGGAACGTGTCGTATTTTTTGCTGACGGCTGCCGTGAAGCGATTGATGATTATCTTGCTGTCCGCAATGGAGAAAAGCTCCCGCCTGAAGACAAAAACGCGCTGTTCATCAGCCGCGACAACCGCCGTATAAGTGTCCGCGGCGTACAGAAAATGGTTGATAAAAAGCTGCTGCAGGCCGGGCTTGATGCCAGCCGCTATTCTCCTCATAAGCTGCGCCACACAGCCGCCACGCTCATGCTGAAAAACGGCGTTGACACCCGCGCGCTCCAGGAAGTCCTCGGTCACAGCAATCTGAACACAACGCAGATATACACCCATCTGGACAATGCCGCGCTTCACGAAGCAGCAATGGCAAACCCCATCGGCAGAAAAACAAAAGAAGAAATTGAAGAATAATAAATGAGCCTGACGTTTAAGCCAGGCTCATTTACTTGCCTCTGTTATCGGTATCGCGCCGCCGATATCAAAGGCTGGTTTATCGGTTATGTAAACTATATCTATGTTATGTAAACTCGCAAACTCAATTATCCGCTCTGCGTCCGGATGCTTGTCCAGCCCTCCAGTGAAAGCAAGCTTTGTGTCTGAGAGCTTGAAGCTTGCCCCGCCTATGAATCCATAATCAAAGCCCGGCAGATCAATATATCCCGGCCGGATCTTCAGTACATCGATCCCGTGCGCTTTCGCGCTGCGGCATATCCCCTCGTCTGCCGTTATTATCGCGTTATCATTTACAACACACACCGAACAGCGGCTGTACCCCTGCCTGCTGCTTACTTGTATTGCGCCATTCCCGATTGTTAAATATTTCACTATTGCATCAGAGCCTGTTTGGGGATTATATATGACTTTATTTCCGAGGATGCACACGTTCATCTGCGCATCATTGGGGTACATGGCAGACTGCTCTATATCGGCAAACTGAATATCAAATCCCCTGTCTTCCAGCTGCCGTGAGAAGCTGCTCCCCTTCAGATAAGGCGCGAGCAGCAGCCTATCCCCACCCAGATGCAGCACCGAAAGGTCGGCATGACCGGATAATCTATCGTCAACATACGGATTATCAGGCATCGAGAGTATATTGATGCCTAACTTTCCGACACCATTTTGTAATATGTTACAATACTTTTCACCTATTATAACTGTACTGGCACAAACAGGAAGATTCGGAGTCTCGACAAATCTCATCATTTATGCCTCGGCAGCACAGCGGCTATCGCTTCGCTGATGCTCTTTACCGGGATCAGCTCCAGCCCGTCATATCTCCCCAGCTCATCGCGCACATGCGCAGGGATGACACAGCGCTTGAAACCAAGCCTGTGTATTTCTGACAGTCTCTGATTCAGTGCGCTGACGCTGCGGATCTCTCCAGAAAGCCCGACCTCGCCTATTGCCGCAAGGTCAGCTCCCAGCGGCCTGTCGAGATAGCTGGACGCAACGGCAAGGCTCGTCGCAAGGTCAGCCGCAGGCTCCTCGAGGCTCAGTCCGCCGATAACGTTTATATACGAATCGCAGCTGCCGACCGGCAGGCCGCTGCGCTTTTCGAGCACCGCAAGCAGCATTGCCGCGCGGTTATAGTCAATGCCGTTGCTGCGGCGCGCAGCGTTATAATTTGTCGGCGCAACGAGCGCCTGGACTTCGGCAAGTATCGGGCGGGTGCCTTCAATTACGCACGCTACGCAGGTTCCCGGGCAGTTATCCGGTCTGCCGCTCAGAAGCATTTCGGATGGGTTCTCCACGCAGCGCAGCCCCCTGTCCGCCATTTCAAATACGCCTATTTCATTCGTCGAACCGAAGCGGTTTTTCGCCGCACGCAGAATGCGGAAGCTTGTGCTGCGCTCGCCCTCAAAGTACAGAACGCAGTCAACCATGTGCTCCAGCACCTTGGGTCCCGCTATGCTCCCCTCTTTGTTTATATGTCCAACGACGAAAACCGTAAGTCCCTTTTCCTTGGTGACGCGCATGATGCGCATAGTACATTCACGCACCTGCGTGATGCTGCCCGGCGCAGAAGCTACGCCAGAATCGCTGACGGTCTGAACGGAGTCAATGATCGCAATATCCGGTTTCAGCTCGTCGATAGCGGCGATGATGCTGTCTATATCCGTCTCGGCAAGGACATAGATATTCTCCCCATCGACGCCGAGACGCATCGCGCGCAGCTTGAGCTGACGCTGGCTTTCCTCACCAGTGACGTATAGGATCTTCCGTCCCGCGCCTGCCGAAGCGCACATCTGGAGAAGCAGCGTCGACTTACCGATACCCGGTGCGCCGCCGACAAGCACAAGTGAGCCTGCGACTGCTCCGCCGCCCAGCACACGGTCAAACTCCGATATCCCGGTCGCGAATCTTATTTCCTCCGAGGTGTCAAGCTCCGAGAGCGGCTTCGCCTTACCGGCAGCGGCGCGCGCACTTACGGCGCTCTTTTTGCCGCTGCCGGTCTCGATAGTCACTTCCTGGAGCGTGTTCCACGCTCCGCACGCGGGGCATCTGCCCGCCCAGTTTGAAGTTTCATTGCCGCATTCCGAGCAGCAATAAACCGTTTTTCTCTTGTTCGCCATAGGATTTCTCCAGTCTTATGTACTTTGTATGCCTGTTCTGTATTGCAGATAGCTGCCCATCAGCACTGCGGCAACCGAGGTCTGGTAGCCAGAGGTTTTAAGATTCTCCATATCTGAGAAATTCGACATGAACCCGCATTCGACCAGCACCGCCGGGCAGCTTACGTGCGAAAGTATATATAGCCCCTTGGACGCGGGCTCTGCGACTCGCCTGTTTTCCGGAGCAAGGCTGCGTATCAGGTTCCCGTGCATGAGCTTGCCGAGCTCCTCGCTGTCCTGCGTCGCCGCGTACATGACCTGCGGCCCGCTCGGCGCACCCGTCGGGAAACAGTTCTGGTGGATGCTTATCAGCACCGGGTTCGGCGCTTCGTTTACGATCTCCGTCCTGCACTCAAGGTCGCGGTGCTCACTGTAGTTCGGAGTATCGGACTTGGTGCTGTCGTCCTGACGGGTCATTATATTATCCTGCCCGTAGAACTCCGCAAGCGCGCGCAGCTTCAGCGCTATCGCAAGGTTAATATCGCTCTCTCTTGAGCCGTCAGCCCCCTGCGCGCCGCCGTCTATCCCACCGTGCCCAGGGTCAATGACCAGCGTCGTGCTCCCGGCGTGCGCCGAGACATCCGTCATTTTTCCTTTGAACGTCAGCAGGAAAAACGATGGGAGCAGCGCCAGCAGAAGCACGATCACGGGTTTGCGGATCGGCGGTTTCAGCTTTAACATTCGAGACAAATGCCCTTTCATCTCCTTCTATTATATATGCCTTGTACGGTCAAGTCAAACAAAATACAGCCGGCGCGCGTCACAGCAGGATGCAGATGAGTCCGCCGCTGCCCTCGTTTATTATGCGCTGCAGGGTCCGCTGGAGCTTCTGCTTTGCGTTCTCCGGCAGTGATTCTATCTTCGATGTAAGCCCCTCCTCGGCGATGTCGTAAAGCGACTTGCCGAATATGTTCGACTGCCATATGCGGTTAACGTCCCCGTCAAAACCCTGGAGCAGGAAGTTGATTATATCTTCTGACGCGGTCTCGCCGCCGATAGCCGGCGTCACCTCTGTCTCTATATTTGTCATAAGCATATGTATCGCTGGGGCATTCGCCTTGAGCTTTACGCTGTATTTTCCGCCCTGACGGACGATCTGCGGCTCCTCAAGCTGCATCTGCGAGGAGTCCGGCATCACAACGCCGTAGCCCTTTGTGCGCACGTCATTCAGCGCGCAGCGCAGCTTATCATAGTCGCGCTTCACCTCGCTCATTTCCGTGAGTGTGGATATCAGGTCGCCGTCGTTGTTTATCTCAATGCCGGTCTGCTCGCTGATAGTTTTATAATACAGGCTGCGCGGCAGGCAAACGGTCACGGATACCGTGCCCGTGCCGAGGTCGCTCCTGTCGATGCTGACATCGTTTACGCACTCGCACTGCGAGAGCTTATCAACAGCGCAGCGGCAGTCCTTTATTCTGCACACGCTGCTGCTGCAATCCATTATGCTGGCAAACAGCTCATTGCGCAGATCGTTATCCTCCGGCAGCGCTTCAAGCCACTCCGGCAGAAAGACGCCAATGGACTTGAGCGGGAACTCCTCGAGCACGGAGCGGATGATCCCTGCAATGTCGTCCTCCGTCAAGGTCGTGCAGTTGACCCGGATGCAGCGCACATCATACCGCGCGGTGATCTCCTCGGCAATGGCTATCGCCGTCTCTGACGCAGGCTCTGCGCTATTGAGGAGTACCACAAAGGGCTTTCCGATGCTCTTCAGCTCGTTTATCGCGCGCTCTTCGGGAGCTTCATATTTCTCGCGCGGAATATCGCATATCGTCCCATCGGTGGTCACAACGATGCCGACGGTCGAGTGCTCGGTTATGACCTTGTGCGTCCCTTTCTCCGCCGCTTCCGTCATGGTTATCTCATGGTCGAACCACGGCGTAGTGACAAGACGCTCCGCGCCGTCCTCAAACTGCCCGGCGGCACCGTCCACCATGTAGCCGACGCAGTCTACCAGCCGCACCGAGAGCTCCGCGCCGTCACCCAGCGCGATGTTCACCGCGTTTTCCGGGACGAACTTCGGCTCAGCGGTCATTATTGTCCGGCCGGAGCCGCTCTGCGGCAGCTCATCGCGGGCACGCTCCTTCATGTAGGTGTTGTCGATCCGCGGGATCACAAGCGTTTCCATAAAGCGCTTGATAAATGTGGACTTCCCGGTACGCACCGGCCCCACAACACCAAGCATGAAAGCGCCGTCGGTACGCGCCGCTATATCGCGGTAGATATTTGTATCAGTCATAATAAAGCCTCCGCTCTCATGTTCTCGTTTGTTCGAGTTTATGAGCAGCGGAGGCAGTTTATGACAAGCGTGGCAGGCTATCGCGTCACGGCCTGTTATATGAAATCTATTATCTGGTGATGCACAGCGGATACGGCAAATTCAGTCTCCGGGAACCGGGCGGAAAGCTTATCTCTCAGGCTGTACATGACCGGGTCTTCCGTGCAGAAATGATCTGCGTCGATGAGGTTTATCCCGAGTTCAGCTGCATGCAGAAACTGGTGGTATTTGATATCAGCAGTCACGTAGGTGTCGCAGCCCTTTGTGTAAGCATCTTCAACGCAGTCACCGCCCGAGCCGCCCATCACCGCGAGCCTGTGTACCGGACGACCGGCAGAATAGTATCTCAGTCCCTTTACCCTGAGCGCAGCCTTGCACTCGGTCAGAAAGTTTTCCATGTTCTTTTCCTCGGGCAGTGTACCTACTCTGCCGCAGCCATCGGCGTCCAGCGCGCACTCAGGCTCCGCGCCGAGCGCCCTGATGAGGACATCGTTAACGCCGCCCTCGGCAATGTCAAGATTCGTGTGCATCGATATGACTGCAATATCCTTTGTGGCCAGCTCTAGAAGCCGCCTGTGCCCGGCATCGCAGTCCGTGAGATTCTTCACTGGAGTAAAGATCAGCGGATGGTGCGATATGATAAGCTCCGCGCCAAGTTCTTCGGCTTCACGAACAACATCATCGGTAACGTCGAGCGCCAGCAGCGCGCGATGAACCTCGTTGCCGCTGCGGCCGAGCTGGAAGCCTGCGTTATCAAAGCTCATCTGCTTTTCAAGCGGCGCAAGCTCGCAGAGATATGAATATACATCATTTATCCGTGTCATACTGTTCCCTCATTTCCGTAAGCTGCCCGAGCAGCTCTTCAAATAAATGCAGCTTATATTTCGGACATTTGTCCCCGCTGCTCATTTCGTGGACTGCCTTGCCAAAGCGCCTGTGCTGCTCCCGAAGAAGGCGGACATACAGTGTCTTATCCTCTGAAAGCTCATATTTGCCAGTGAACAGCTCACCGTCCGTAAGCCTTGTTTCGCCGCCGAAGCGCACCGTAAGGATCTGGTACAGAACCCCAGCGTCCTCCGCGATAAGCTCCCTGCATATTTCAAAGCCGTTGTTCACGAGCCAGTAGCGCAGGATATCCTGCTTCGTCATCGGCTGGAGGATCAGCTTATACTTCCCGGACATACACCACTCGGCTTCGTCAAGTATTCGGCATATCATGTCTCCGCCCATACCGGCGATGACTATCGTGTCCACCTCTTCCGGCGGGCAGAGACGCAGCCCGTCGCACAGCAGAAATTTTATCCGGTCAGAAACGCCAGCGTGCGCTGCGTTGTCGATAGCTGTTTGGAGCGGACCTTCGTTTATATCTGACGCATATAAATTCCCGGTATAGCCGTGCCTTGCCAGGTGCACCGGCAGAAAGCCGTGATCCGTACCGACGTCGGCAAGACCGAGTCCGTTTTCAATTTGAGATGCAATGGTCGATAGGCGTCTGTCCATATATCCTCCGCATATAAAAAGACGCTGCCGAAAGCAGCGTCTGTAAGTTCACCGTAAGTTTGCCTCAGGGATTGCTGACTTCCAGATAGGCTTTGAGATAGGTCAAAAACTCATCAGGGTCAACACCGTGCGCGGCACATGCCTGCTCAAGGGTCTCGCCGCTGGCAAGCGCGCAACCCATGCAGTGCATGCCGATCTCCTGAAAAACAGGGAAAGCCTGGGGGCAATTATCAATGATCTCAGAAATGAGAGTTTCTCTGGTTATTTCCATTATTAAACCTCCGTAAATCACAAAAGGTAAAGGGACACACAAGTGCCCCTTTACCCCAGTACAGGCGGATTAGGCCTGCTCTCTCATCTTAGCGAAGCACTCGCTGCAGTAAACGGGACGATCGGACTTGGGCTCAAAGGGAACCTTTGCCTCGCCGCCGCATGCTGCGCAGGTAGCGGTAAAGTACTCACGGGGGCCACGAGCGGCGTTCTTGCGAGCGTCACGGCATGCCTTGCAGCGCTGGGGCTCATTCTGGAAGCCGCGCTCTGCGTAGAATTCCTGCTCACCAGCGGTGAAAACGAACTCCTTACCACACTCTTTGCAAACTAAGGTCTTGTCTTCGTACATCTTGAATCCTCTCTTTTGATAAATGTGCCTATCGGCTGTATTTGCGGTCAGCTTATGCTGATGTCGCCTGATTTGAGATTCCGCGTCAGCTTGCGCCTGATCCTCTGCACGGCATTGTCAACGGACTTTGCGCTCTTCCCGAGAATATCCGCGATCTCTCTATACGAAAGACCGTCCAGATAAAGGTCGAGAACCTTCAGTTCAAACCGTGAAAGGCATTTGGAAAAGGCCGCGTAAAGTTCTTCCTTGCTCTCTCTCTCCAGAACAAGCTCTTCCGGACTGCGCCGGGAGATTTCGGGGATAGCCGATAATTGTACACCGGGATCTTCTGAGAGTTGCTCAAGCGACACACCGTCGTTGAGCGGAAAATGCTTTAGTTGGGATGCGGATTTAATTGCTGAAAGAAGACGCATTCTGATGCAGTGCTCTGCAAAGGTCTTGAACGACGCCCCGGCGTCTGCCCTGTACTGTCTTATCGCGGAGAGCAGACCGAAGGTGCCTTCCTGAATAAGATCCTCACTGTCGCCTCCGGCGAGGAAAAAGGGTCTTGCGCAAGCCCTGACAAGGCGCAGATACCGTCCTGCCAAAGCTTCCTCCGCTTCCCTGTCCCCTGATGAGGCGAGCGACTGGAGCTCCTTATCTTCAAGTGATGCGTAATCAATCATAATCGTACACTTATTTTCTAAATATACATCAAGTATTATACAACATTAGTCCTTAAAGTCAATAGCTTTTTAGTGATTTTTGTATAAAGATGTGTCAAGCTGCTAAAAATCCAGCTTCTGCTGCCCAAGAAATTCTATTCCGAGGTGCTCATAAGCCTTGCGCGTAACGCAGCGGCCGCGCGGCGTTCTTGTCAAAAAGCCGTTTTGCAGCAGATACGGCTCGTAAACATCCTCCAGAGTCACAGACTCCTCGTTTATAGTCGCTGCCAGCGTTTCCAGCCCGACAGGGCCGCCGTTATAAAACTCGATTATGCTGCGCAGCATCCGCCTGTCGAGCGCGTCAAGGCCGAGCTTGTCGACCTCGAGCTTGGAGAGCGCTGCATCAGCGACCTTGCTTGTGATAACGCCGTCCGCCATCACCTGCGCATAATCGCGTACACGGCGCAGCAAACGGTTCGCGATACGAGGCGTACCGCGGGAGCGCGACGCGATCTCATACGCGCCGTCCGGTTCTATCGGGACATTCAGTATCCCCGCGGAGCGCACAACGATGCGCCGCAGTTCTTCCGGGCTGTATAGCTCAAGGCGCAGGGACACGCCGAAGCGGTCACGCAGCGGCGCCGTGAGCTGGCCTGACCGCGTCGTCGCGCCGATCAGTGTGAAGTGCGGCAGGTCGAGGTGGATAGAGTTTGCGGACGGCCCTTTGCCGAGGATAATGTCTATCGCGTAATCCTCCATCGCGGGGTAGAGTATCTCCTCGTACGCACGGTTGAGCCGGTGTATCTCATCGACAAAGAGAATATCTCCCTCGTTCAGGTTCGTCAGCATCGCCACCAGATCTCCCGGCTTCTCTATCGCGGGGCCGGAGGTTATGCGCATGTTGACGCCCATCTCATTTGCGATGATACCCGCAAGCGTCGTTTTGCCGAGCCCCGGGGGGCCGTGCAGGAGAACATGGTCAAGCGACTCTCCGCGCATTTTTGCAGCGTTGATGAACACGGCAAGGTTTGCCTTGGCCTTCTCCTGACCGATATATTCGCCCAGCGTTTTGGGCCTCAGCGAGCCCTCCGCGCTGTCCTCCGGCAGGCTTGCCGCGGTAGTTATGATCTCACTATTTACATCGTCAGAGAAATTGATGCTCATTTCGTTTTCTCCATTACTTTACCATCTGCTTCAGAACAGTCTTGATGATCTGCTCCGCCGTCATGGATGCCGTGTCGAGCTTATTTATTACCGGTGCGATCTCCGCGCTCGAATAACCGAGCACCGCAAGACCTGCCGCGGCGTCGTTCAGCGCGTCACTGCCGCCGGCAGATACGGTGATCGGCGCTGATGTCGAAACACTGCCTCCGCCCATGTCCTTGCCTATCTTATCCTTGAGCTCAAGGATGACTCTCTGCGCGATCTTCTTGCCGACACCCGGCGCCGCCGTAAGCGTCTTCTCGTCTCCGGTCATAATAGAGAGCGCAAGCCCCTCGGGGGTAGTATGCGAAAGGATAGACATTGCCGCCTTTGCGCCGACACCGGACACGGAAATAAGCATCTCAAAGCACCGGCGCTCGCTCTTTGTGAGAAATCCATAGAGGTCAAAATTATTATCCCCTATCGCCTCTGAGATGTAAAGCTTGGCTTTTTCACCGGCATGAAGCCCCGACATTGTATTCAGCGTCACATTGACTGCAAAGCCTATGCCGCCGCAGTCGACCACGGCAAGCCCCGGCTCAAGCTCCGTAACTTTTCCTTCTATATGGTAGAACATTCTTCCCTGTCTCCTCTGTACAGCAATGAGGTCGAACTGCGCGCATGGCACAGCGCAAGCGCCACGGCATCCGCCGCGTCATCCGGTTTCGGCGGCGCAGGCAGCGCGCAGATGCGCTTCACCATATCCATGACCTGGCTCTTCTCCGCTCTGCCGTAGCCGACGACCGCCTGCTTGACCTGAAGCGGAGTGTATTCATATATCCTGACTCCGGCTTTCCTGCATGCCAGCAGGATGACGCCCCTGCCGTGCGCGACTGAAATGCCGGTCGTTATATTGGTGTTGAAAAAAAGCTCTTCTATTGAGACTGCGTCCGGTTTGAACATATCAAGCAAACCGCACATATCGTCATATATCTGCTCAAGCCTGCTCGACAGGCTTGTGTGCGCCGGTGTGGTGATCACCCCGCACTTGATAAGCTTATGGCTGCGGCTGTCGGAATCCACTACGCCGAAGCCTATCGTTGCAATCCCCGGGTCTATTCCGAGTATCCGCATAGTATCACGTCCCCAATGAATTTTAACACATTTACCCTTTTACCGCAACATAAAAAAGCCGGTACGCGGCGCGTACCGGCTGGATCTGATTCAATTTATGCTCTGGGATGCGCCTTGTTATATACATCCTTGAGCTGCTTCTTGACGAGCTGAGAATACATATGCGTGGAGGATATATCGGCGTGACCGAGCATTTCCTGTATCGCGTGTATATCTGCGCCGTTCTCGAGCAGATGTGCGGCAAAGGAGTGGCGCAGTGTATGCGGCGTGATGTCCTTTTCGATACCCGCTTTCTTTTGGTAGTGCTTGACTATCTTCCAGAAGCCCTGGCGCGACATACGCTCACCACTGACGTTGACGAACAGGGACTGCTCGTCCGGCATGAGTATCATCTGCGGACGCACAAGCGTGATATAATCGTTCAGCGCCTTGACTGCCGCCGGGTACATCGGGATGAATCTCTCTTTGTTTCTGCTGTGGCAACGGATGACGCCCGCGCCGAGATTCACATCTCCGATGTCAAGATCGATAAGCTCCGTTACTCTTATGCCCGTTGCGTAAAGTAGTTCGAGCATGGCCTTGTCTCTGAAGCCTTTCGGGTCTATGCATTCGGGCTGCTCGAGCAGGAGCTCGACTTCCTTGCTGGTCAGTATCTCCGGCAGCTTCTGCGTGCTTTTATCGGGAATAAGCCCCTGCGCGGGATTCACGGTAATGATCTGCTTTATAAACAGATGCGTATACAGGCACTTTATAGATGCAATGCTTCTGGACACGGTCGCGACCGATTTGCCCTCGGCTCTCAGCATCGCAATATAGCCCTGAAGGTCTTCGCTCGTGGCCTCTGCAATGGTGTTCTCCGAATGGCTGTCCAAATATTCGCCAAGCTGGCGGATGTCCCTGAGGTAGGAACTGAGGGTGTTTGCCGATGCTTTCTTTTCTTCGGTAAGATGCTTTTCAAAAAGCTCTATGCATTCCGAGTTCTGCATTCAAACGCCCTCCTTTCAGTTTAAGATATCTATATTCTCAATATGTACCGGATCAGCAGCGCTGCGGCCGCAAGCCCGGCAAGCATAATTGCATACGTATAAAGCGTCTGTTTCCTGCTGTATGTTCCAACCTGCCGCATTGCCGCTCTGGCAATACCGCTTTGAGCCATCCCATATGAGCACACGAGGAAATGAAGCGGTATGAGCACAGCCATGATACCCATCCGCCCCGCGGTCTCTTTAGCCGACAGCTCTGTGACAGCGGAGTACATCTCAAACGCAGCCGCGCAGCCAAGAACCACCGTCGACAGCGGCTGGACTGTAATGCAGCAGGCCGTTCCGCACGTCAGTGCCCCGATTGAGAAGCTTGCAGCCGCCGCGATGACCGGCATATCCTCCGCGAAACGAAATGGAACGTTCGGGATAAGATATATCAGCGACAACAGCGAGCCGCACATGAAGGAAAACAGCAGCGTAATTGAATGTGTACCGCAATTTTCTCTTATCATGTATGTCAAAATGTAACTTTCAGTAACAGTTGCGCGATTAACATAATTGACTCTGGTAACAATATATTACAAACCTGCAAAATAATCAAGTCCTTTTTTCAAAAAAAGCAAAATTTTTTCTCATTTATGTTAACTGTTGTTACAGTTCATTTTCGAAAAGCGTTGTCTCGCAGGAAAATAAACGCGAAAACCTCTTTATGTATTTCTGTTATGTCAAGCACGTGGCCGCGGGGCATAGCGTTTGCGCTTGGAAGAGTTCCCTCTTCCGAAGATCACCGCCCCGGCTATGCTCCCCGCGAATGTAAAACTGACGACGCTGAGCACTGCCGACGCTTCTGTTTCTGCGCCGTTTACAATAAATCCTACCGTAAGCAGGACAGTCGTAATGACCGCTCCTGTCAGTGCACCTGTATACACGGTCCCCTTTTTGCTTTTCCCGGCCGCTGCCGCCCCGGCTGAAAAAGCGCTCAGGAAACTCAGTGCAGAGCAGGCATATCCCATTATGTACTCTCCGCAGCCGGCCGCGTTTATTACAGCCGACGCAATGACCAGCAGGATGATCGCGCTCGCTGTCCATGCCGCCGCAGCTCTCGCCGCGGCCTTGCCGTCAAAGGCACTGCTGTTCGCAGATAACAAAAAAACACCTCCCGTTAATAAGATCAATCAATCTTATTAACGGGAGGCTGAAATGATTCGGGTTATATTACTTTTTTTTGCCCTTGCTGCTGCGCGCTTCAGCTTCGGCTGCTTCCATCTTAGCGGTGGTGGAAATGCCCCACTTCTTGATCTGAATGCGGACTCTGTCCTCACCGGTCTCGAAAGTGACGGTGTCTTCAGTTACCTGAACGATCTTACCGGTCATGCCGCCGATAGTGGTGATCTCGTCGCCAAGGCTCAGGGAGTTGCGCATATCCTCAACCTTTTTCTTTTTCTTGTTTTCCGGACGGATAAAGAAGAAATAGAAAACGGCAAACATGAGCACGAGCATAAGGATGGTGGAGCCGCCTGCGCCTGCAGTGGAGGAAGCTCCGGTAAGGATAAGATTCATTTTGGGTTTACCTCCGAAAAAAGTATATTTGTATTATATATGTTAGTTCGCCAAAATTCAAGATACTTAGATGCGTTTATCGAGAATTTCCGTAAATTTGTTTCTGAAGCCGTCGAAATCCCCGGCGTCGAGGCTGTCGCGTATGCGCTGCATAAGGCTGTTGTAGAAATAGAGGTTATGCGTCACGGCAAAGCGCATCGCAAGCATCTCCTCAGCCTTGAAAAGATGGCGTACATACGCCCTTGAATAGCGGCGGCACACCGGGCAGCCGCACTGCGGATCTATCGGCTGCTCATCCCTTGCGTACTTCTCGTTCTTTATATTGATAACGCCGCCCCAAGTGAACAGGTGCCCGTGCCGCCCGTTGCGTGCGGGCATGACACAGTCGAAGAAATCAACACCGCGCGCAACTGACTCAATGATGTTGGACGGTGTGCCGACGCCCATGAGGTAGCGCGGCTTATCCTTCGGCATGTACTCCTCCACCGCCTCGATGGTGTCGTACATCTCCTGATGCGTCTCGCCCACTGCGAGCCCGCCTATCGCGTAGCCGGGCAGTTCGAGCTCGGCGATCTTCTTCATGTGCTCGATGCGGATGTCGTGGAACACAGTCCCCTGATTTATTCCGAACAGCATCTGCCCCGGGTTCACCGCGTCGTCCATGGAGTTATACTCTGCGAGCGCAGCCTTGCAGCGCTGGAGCCAGCGATAGGTCCTGTCGCAGGAGCGCTGGACATATTCGCGTGGTGACGGGATCTTGATGCACTCGTCAAAGGCCATCGCGATGTCCGAGCCGAGATTAGCCTGGATGCGCATGCTCTCCTCTGGCCCCATAAAGATGTGCCGCCCGTCAACGTGCGAGTTGAACTTTACGCCCTCCTCGGTTATCTTGCGCAGCTTCGCAAGCGAGAATATCTGGAAGCCGCCGCTGTCGGTCAGGATGGGTCCGCCCCAGGTCATAAACTTATGCAGCCCGCCCATGTCCTTTATCAGACCGTCGCCGGGACGCACATGCAGATGATAGGTATTGGATAACTCGATCTGGCAGCCGATATTTTTAAGATCGGCTGCGCTCAGCGCGCCCTTTATTGCGCCCTGCGTGCCGACGTTCATAAACACAGGCGTCTGCACCGTGCCGTGGGGAGTCCTGAACTCACCGCGGCGGGCATGTCCCTCCTGCTTTATCAGCTTATACATGAAATTCCCTCCTCACAGCAAAATGCCGTTTTGCCAAGGCTTCGCAAAAATCCCGGATAACCGCTGCTTTCGCAATTATCCGGGACTACTCTTGGATCTGGTAATGTAAATTGCTGACTCATATCGATTAGGCTATAAATATAACACGAACCCAAGCTGCTGTCAATCCAGGCGGCTTCCATAAAATCAAGATATGAGCCGATATAGATGTCCCTCCGGTCAAGACTGACCGGAGGGGCGTAGCCAAACTCATCAGGACAGCTCAGCTCTTACTGTCCTTTTTGCAGAACTTCAGCGTAATAAAGCCGAGGATAAGCATGATTATCGGTGAAATGAACATGGCGGTGTCCGCACTGCCGCCGAAAGCCTCGATAAGAGCAATGTACGGAGTGCCGAGGAACGCGCCGATGTTAACACCGGATTCGGCAATGGAGGTCGCGAGGAATTTGTTCTCCTCATCCACGCTCTCGCTGAACGCGCTGATGCAGGCGGGAATGATGCCGGTAGAGAATATGCCGCTGACTACCAGCCATGCAGCGACCGATGCGAAGCTGTGAGAGAGGTACAGGCCGAGCATCGTAACGCCGGTAACGGCAAGCATGACAAACATCGTCTTATTCTTAAGAAACTTCTCGGCAAATCCAAAGACAACGCCGCCGACTATTGTTGCAACCGAGTAGAACACCATTGCATTGCCGACAGTGACAGAATTGCCGATGCCGCGCCCGACGATGATCTTGGAGATAACGAGGAACATGGGGTAATAGCAGAGCATATAGCCGATCGCTATAGCAGAAAAGACCCATACTATCGGCGGCAGTCCCTTTATAGCCTGACCGAGGGAACCGGATTTAGCCATCGCCTCAAGCTTTCCGCCGGTGGTGGAGGTGTCATTTTTATCAAGCTCGAACTTGGGGCAAAGGAAAAGAACAACGAGGAACGGGATAGCGCTCCAAAGATAGACAAAGAAGCTGTAATTCCATTTGATAGCGCAGAGATGGCCGACGACGACCTGTGCGACCATATTCATCGCATACTGGGCGGCGACTGCCCAGCCCATGGCATGACTTCTGAATCTGCTGTCCTCAACAAGCTTGAGACTCATGGAGATGCCGATGCCCTGCATAAGGCCATAGCCTATGCCGAAAGCAAAGCGGCCGAGGAACATCATCGTCATACTGGTATCTCCAAACAGAGCGGGGAGTATGCCGCCGATACAGTGGCAGCCGATACCAATAAGAAGCATATTGCGCAAAGTGATCTTCCTGTTTACAAGAACGCCCGCGACGATCGTGAAAACCACTGCGCAGAGGTTCGGAATATTATTTACAAGAGTGATAACACTGTAAGGAACATCAGGAAATACATTTGCTATATCCGCCAGCGCAGAAGAACACCACTCCGCACCGCCGGCAGCAGTATTTGCGAAAATCAGGACGATTATACCGATTATAGTTCTCATCTTTGTCGATTTATCCATATTTAACCCCTCAAGCTTTTCTACATTAGTGAAATAAATAACTAGTAGTCTCATTCAATTGCCATACCGCCCAAAGCAGCAGTATGGCAATTGGTTTTTAGAAAGTGCTAAGCTTATGCTGCCCTTTTCTTCTTAGTTATAGAGACTGCCAAAGCAACAAGAAGAGCCAGCGCAGTGCAGACGCATGCAGCGAAGAGGAAACGGAAAGAAGTGTCGTTAGGCTTAATGAGTCCTGCAACAGGGGTGTAGAACAGTGCGGAGCAGACAGTACCGAGCTGGCCTGCCATATGAATGATGGCGCAGCCGGCCGTAGAGGCTTCGACAGTGTTGTAGTTGGTTGCATAGAGCAGAGTGCCGGGCATTTCGAAGCCGATGGAAGTACCGACTATAAAAGCGCCGATGAAGAGGACTGCGAGGGACTGGGCGAAGTAGATGACTAGGAAGCCGATGACCAGCGCGACGAAGCCGCAGCACAGAACATACTCATGGAGCTTCTTCTCAAACGGATTGAAGATCAGGCCGCCGAACATACCGCCGATGAGGAATATAGCCATCGCGGTGCCGGTAAGAGCAGCGGAACCCATGCCACGCTCAGTTATAATGAAGGAGATGTTCGCACCCATAACGCCATAGGAATTGATGAACACAAAAATAATCGCGCCAAACAACCATGTGATGGGGGCAACCTTAAGGTGACTTTTTTCGCCGCTTGCCTCAGCAGGCTTGTCTGCGGGGAAATAGATGCATCCAAGAACAAGAGGAATAAGAGCGTAAAGGAAAGCGAGATAAGTGTAATTCCAAGCCTTAGCAGCAAGAACACCGCCGATGAGGGTCAGGTACATACCGCCGCCGTTTGTGAAGAGATCCTGAATACCCATGAGCTTACTGCGCTCTTCTTCGACGTAGTTCTCTGCGATGATTCCATTGGAGGTGGGCATAAGGAAACCGAAGCCGAGGCCGAGGATGGTCTGCCACATCATGAGCTGAATAAAGCTGGTGTGCAGAGTAAAACCGAGGATGGCATAGGCAACGACAAAGCCGACACCTACCTGGCAGAGAACCTTTTTGGATACCTTAGTTGCAAGCAGAGTGGACAGCGCGCAGCCGAGAAGCATTGCAAAGCCGGGCCAGTTGGACATTTCCTGCATCCATACAGTTGGGATGTTGGGGAATGCGGCAGCAATATCTGCCAAGGCAGGCTGAAGCCCCATGCCGCCCATTTCAAGTGCGGACACAAACAGGATCGCCAGAGACATCAGTTTTTTGTTTGAAACTTTTGTGTTCTCCATTTTATCTTCTCCTTTTCTATTAACAGACATATTGTCCGTTTTTACACTTCAAGCGCCAGATTGAATGCAACCTGATTTGCGTTCTTTATGTTTTTAACGACATTGCAGTCGCCCACCGCTATGACGTCGGGCATAAGCTCTCTCAGCTGCTTGAGAAGAGCGTCATTCTTCCTCATACCGAAAGCAGCAACAACATCGTCGCACGGGATGATGGTCCTCGTGCCGCCCTGCGCCATTACCGCAACACCGTCATCGTCGATGCCGCAGACGCGGACGCTGCCGATGAGCTCAACGCCGTACTTTTCCAGCAGCTGCAGGAGCATCCCTCTGGGTGCAGGAGAATGATCCTTGGCAAACTGCTCAACGGGAAGCATATCCACGACCGTGACCTTCTTGCCGTCCATGGCAAGCTGGAGTGCGGACTCCGTGCCTGACAGGCCGCCGCCGCAGACAACTACTCTTTCTCCGACCGCTGCCCTGCCGGTGTCGACATCCAGAACATGGTGGACATTTTCTCTGTCGATGCCGGGGATCGGGAGGCTCAGCCGCTCGGCGCCTGTTGCAACAAACACTACATCGGGCTTCAGTCCCATTATGATCTCCGGTGTTGCCTCGGTGTTGAGCATGATCTTTGCACCGCATTCCATCGTGCTGCTCATAAGCCACTGGAGGTGACGGCGCATATCAAACTTAAAGGACAGGCAGCTTATCTCATGCAGTCTTCCTCCGAGCTTGTCGCCCTTTTCGATAAGGGTGACATCGTGCCCACGCTCTACAAGAGTTTTTGCAGCCATGCAGCCCGCAACGCCGCCCCCGACTACGACCACTCTCTTCTTATGCTTTGCGTAGGGCAGCTCCTCGGGGATCTCGGACTCGCGGCCGAGGCGGGGATTCGTCGCGCAGCGCAGGTGAACGATATCGGCAGGCGCGCATTCGTGGCAGCGCAGGCACGGCCTGGTCTTTTCCTCCATACCGTGGTAGGCGTTATAGAGCAGCTTGTTATCGCACATCAGCTGCCGCGCCATTGCAACCATATCGGCTTTGCCGGAGGCTATGATCTCTTCAGCTTCGGCTATGGTCGTTATGCTGCCGACAACGGTAACGGGAATATGTATCTCGGGATCGGCCTTGACCTGCTCGGACCATTTCACATTGTGGCAATGCGGCAGGTAGAATGCCGGCATGGTATACGGCATATACTTGGGCTCAACAATGAGTCCCTGAGAAACATGGACTGTGTCAATGTATTCCTGAGCCAAGCGGATGAACGCCTTTGTCTCTTCTATCCCCATACCGCCGGGAACCAGCTCATCGCCGCTGATGCGCATATCGATACACAGGCCTCTGCCTACGCGTTCGCGCATTGCCTTGAGCACCGAGATCGGCCAGCGGACTCTATTCTCAAAGCTTCCGCCGTATTCATCCGTGCGCTGATTGTACTTGGGAGACATGAACTGTGCAAGCAAGTTTCCGTGTGCCGCGTGCACCATGACCATGTCAAAGCCGGATTTCATCAGGCGCTCTGCAACGTCGCAATACTCATTGCGGATCGTCTCCATGTCCTTTTCGTCCATCTCGCGGATGTCGGTCGGACCGTTTTCAACGGGGATTGCAGAAGGAGCGATGGCCGGTGAGTTGGGGCGGAACTGCTTCGGAGCGGAACGCCCTGCGTGGACAAGCTCACATGAGACCTTTGCGCCGTAGCGGTGAACGACTTCGGAGATGCGGCGCAGATTGGTCATGTTGTCATCGCTCGTAACGTCAAGCGCTCCGAAAAAGTCAACGCCGTTAATATGGTCGATGGGGGTAGAGCCGATGGTGATAACGCCTACGCCGCTCTGTGCCTGATACTTGATGTATCCGAGAAGCTCCGGGGACACGCCGCCGGTGGGAGTCGAGAGGCTGGAGACCATAGGAGAGAACTGTATGCGGTTCTTGACCTCCATATTGCCTATCTTTATAGGCGAGAAAACATGCGGATATTTATTGAAAGAGCTCATTATCTGAATACCTCGTTAATATATACGGACTATCAAAGGCGGCCGATGTCTCTTGCGGCATAGAAAGCCTGAGATGTCGCCTGATAGATGGTGGCAGGAGTCACACAGTCGCCGATGGTGTAGAACTCCGGTGCGCAGAAGCGGAACTGCTCCGCCTCGTCCGCAAGCGGGCGCTGTCCGACGGCGTAAATAACGGTGTCCGCCTCATAGAGCTTCTCCCCCTCCGCGTTTTTGCCGATGACGCCATCGTCAGTGATCCCAACAGGGCTGGTATTGAACGCGGTGCCTACCTTGTGGATGCGGATCTGCTCGCTTATCGCCTGGCCGTGCAGACCGTTTGCACCGCACTTTACCTGCTCGTGGCGGTGCATGATAGTGACCTGCTTGCCGCAGCTTGCCAGATGGAGCGCAAGCTCCGCGCCTACAAGACCGCCGCCGATGACAACGACCTTATTGCCGACCTCATTGACATGGGTGTAGGCGTATTCAGCAGGCATGACGTTTGCTTTGTCATAGCCGGGCAGATAGGTCGGGACTGCCGGGCGGGAGCCGAGAGCCGCGATAACCGCATCGGGGTCAAGACTGCTTACGAGCTCGGGCGTAGCCTCGGTGCTGAGCATCACGGTAATGTTCTCATTCTTCATGACCTTTCTGGCCTGAGTTTCAATATACAGCTTGAGCTTGGCCTTGAAAGAAACATCCTCCTCGATGAGGAGCACGCCGCCGAGCCTGCCAGCCTTCTCGATAACGGTGACCTTATGTCCGCGTTCGGCAGCGATGAGTGCCGCCTCCATGCCGCCGATACCGCCGCCGACAACAACGACGTTTCTCTTATGTACGGGCGGAGTATCATACTTGCACTCAAGCTCGCGGCCGGTGGTGGGGTTGATCGCGCAGCCGTACTGACCGGTGGTAATGAGCTGGCTGAAGCAGGTATAGCAGCGCAGGCACTGGTTTATCTCATCTGCCTTGCCCATTCTCGCCTTGTTCGGCAGGTCGGGGTCGGCAATAACGCCTCTGCCTATTTCGATAACGTCTACAAGACCATCCGCAAGAGCCTTTTCCATCATGGCCGGGTCGCTGAAAGAACCGACAGCCGCAACGGGCGTCTTGACATACTTCTTGACCTCAGCGGCAAATTTCATATTGACGCCGTCCTCAAGGAACATCGAGGGGTGCATGACGACGAACGACTCGATGACCTCATGGTTGCCGACAGAGCAATGAATGATATCGCAGTGACCGTCAAGCTGCTTTGCGCATTCAATGCCGTTTTCGATACCATAGCCGACGGAGTTGACCTCGGATGCAGACATACGGAAGTCGATCATAAAGTTCTTGCCGCAGACCTCTTTGATTCTGTCGCAGACCATGACCGCAAACCGGCATCTGTTCTCTGCGCTGCCGCCCCATTTGTCGGTGCGGTGATTGGTGAGCGGGCTCATAAACTGATGGAGCAGCCAGCCATGGCCGCCGTGAAGCAGAACCATTTTGAAGCCTGCAAGCTGAACACGCTTTGCCGCCTGTGCGTAAAGCTCAATAGTATTTAGTATCTCCTCCTCAGGCATCTCCGGCAGGAATGCGCCGTTGAGGCGCGCACTCGCTTTGTCACTGTCGGTTTTGATGACCGTGTCGGAAGGCGCCCATACCTGATGTCCCTCAATATAGGACTGGCTGGCAAACATACCGGCGTGCATGAGCTCTATGGAGGCGATGGCGCCATGCTTGTTTATCGCGTCAGCAACCGTTGCCAGGTGAGATACGCAGTCGTCACTGTCGAGCTTGAGGTATTTGGGGATATCAACGCCGTGTACAGAGTCTATGTATGCCTCGCCCACATGGACGACGGCACAGCCGCCGCGTGCCTTGCTCTCATAATACGCCATCAGTGGCTCAGTCGCGATGTTTTCGACCGTCAGGTCGCAGTAACCGGTAGGAGCTGCAAAGATCCTGTTGCGCAGAATGGTGTTGCCAAGCTTAAGGGGCTTAAAAAGATTTGGGTACTGACATTCGTACATATCTGTTTTTCCTTTCCGTTTTCTCTTTCCTCGGCTGTAAGTTTTGTTTCGGCGAGAGTTAATTGTTTGTCATTTACTGTCTGAATTATAACACTCGTGTTAAACGTTTGACAGTAAGACCTTTTTGTGCTTGCCACAACCATCAGTTGTGGCAAGCACAAAAGATCAAGCTGCCGGCAAAACAGGCTTTGCCGGCAGCTTGATATGTACGATCATTTTTAGGCGGCGCCGCATAATACGATTGCGGCACTGCGCAGATACATTACCATTTACGAAAGCTTTTTATAAATTCGGCCTCCTGCGCGGTCACTCCGTGACCTGCGGCAGTGCAGATACATATTGAGAATTCCCATACGTGCAGTCTATCAGGAACTATCCTCAGACCGGGCAAATCTGCCGGACGTTCCCCCGCATATATCCCTATGCCGACATTTTCGCGGCACAGCTTCATCATCAGCTCTGTATCTGAAACAGTCACATTTATATTGGGAAAGAAGCCCGCCTTGCGGCAGCGTTCAAGAAAGCTCGCGCGGCCCTTTCCATCATCCCCCATTCCTATAAAACAGTCGTTTTTGAGCTGGCGCAGATCGATCGATGCCTCACCGGCAAGCGGATGGTCCTCACTGAGCATGAAATACAGATTCATATTATGCGTATGCTGTATTTTCAATTTTTTATCGTCTATTGGTACAACGCAGAACCCGATATCAATATCTCCCCGGATCAGCGCCTCATCTACCTCTGTGTCCGTATATTCTTTGATAGCGATTTTCACGTCCGGATGACTTTTCAGATAAGTCTCAACTATTTTTGCCGGGAAGAAATTCGCGATCCCGTTAGGAAATCCGAGCGTGATGCTGTTTTTATCGCGGTTCTTTTCAGCATTTATCTCCGTGAGAACTTTAGTGTAGCCGCGCACAAGCTCCTCCGCATAACGCAGCAGTATGACGCCGTAATTCGTCAGCGAGATCGAAGAGTTCGTGCGCAGGAACAGAGGTGCTCCCAGCTCATCCTCCAGGGTCTTGATGCTTTTGCTCACGCCCTGCTGGCTGATATACAGATTGCTTGCCGCCTTGGTAAAGCTCATCTGCTCACAAACTTCCACAAATGTCTCAAGCTGTCTGAAATCCACGGGTCCTTCCTCCTTGACGGTTACTGCGTCATCATTGTCATAATTATAGCATGTGTTTTATTTCAATGCAACACCGGGCTCTCAGGCCGCCTCCGTACCTGCGCTGCTTGTACTGAGCCTTTTGGATATAGAAAAATCCCGGATGAATTCCTTTCGGTGTCATCCGGGACTCTACATGGAGCTGGTAATGTGACTCGAACACACGACCTGCTGATTACGAATCAGCTGCTCTACCGACTGAGCTATACCAGCAATTAATTAGCTTAGTAATAATAGCAAAAACGCGCGTACTTGTCAAGGGAAAAAAGCTGCTGCCTGCCGCCCCAAAAGCGGCTTTCACTGTTTGTTACCATGTGTGCGTCGGCTCCGGCAACGTCGATATAACCATTTGTATAATTCTGTAAATATGTGATGTCAAGCAGCATTCCAAGGCCAAGCAAGTTTGAAAGTGTGCAGTCCTAAAATGCACTGTATTTCCAGCGTTTTTAGTTCGCTGCATGTTTGTGATTACACAGGTTTCAAAAAGTTACATAACTCCAGCAAATAAAAATTCTGCAAATAGTTATCAACATTTTCAACAGGCTTTTCAACACCTGTTAACACCTGCTGTCTCAAACCCTTGCAGAAATTTTGGCGATTTTTGTCGAAACCGCAAACGGGGTTCTGTTACGAAAAAGAAACAGTTTTTTGTTTACATAATGTAAGGCAACTCCGCGGATGGAAATGTTGTCCCGCAGAATATATCAATACTTGAACAGGTGCATGACGCCTGAATCCGCGAGAGAAACGAACTCATCATTGGCGACGATTATATGATCCTCCAGCGTTATCCCAAGCAGACCGAGCGAACGGTACAGGGTTCTGGTAAAGTTATCGTCCTCTCTTGACGGCAGCGCAACGCCGTTCGGATGGTTGTGTGCAATAATGACCGTAGTCGTCTTCACCTTCAGCGCCGTTTCGACCATGCGGCGTATATTCGCATCGACGCAGTTCACCACTCCCCTGCCCATCTCACGGCAGCAGATGACGGCGCGCTTATTGTCAAGGCAGAGCATCATAACGATCTCATCCTGCTCATTGAGAAAATACGGCAGAAGATAATTTCCGGCATCTGTGGAGTTTCTTATTATCTTTGTTTCCTTTGCCTTGGACACGTGTGCCTTTTTGACGATCTGCGGGACCATAAGTATCAGCGCCGCGGCGTTCTCGCCTATTCCGGGTATGCTGGTAAGCTCCTGCATAGACGCCTGAAACACGCCGCTGAGGCTGCCGAAAGCATCCAGCAGCCTGTGTGCAAGCTCATTGGTATCGCGCCGCGGGATCGCATAGCAAAGCAGCAGCTCCAAGGCGTTGAGCTCATTGAAGCTTTCCAGCCCGTGTTCTGCAAAACGCGCTCTGAGTCTTTCTCTGTGCCCGTCATGTACACCCATAATAAAACTCCCGGCAGTTGTTTATGTCAAATGTCCATTGTCGCGTATGCGTTGAGGTCGCTGCCCGCTGTGTGCCCGGCCAGATACTCATAATATCCCTGCGCGCCGATCATTGCGCCGTTGTCGCCGCAGAGCCTGAGCGGCGGCACATACAGACTGCAACCGGCTTTCTCCGCCGCGGCGGTAAAGTCGGCTCTTATTCTCGAGTTTGCCGCAACGCCGCCGGCGACGACTATCTTTTTGTAGCCCAGCTCCTTTGCGGCCATCATCGTTCTGGGGACAAGACTGTCGCTCACGGCCTTGGTGAACGAAGCGGCAAGTGCGGCGCGGTCAATCTCCTCGCCTTTCTGCTGCGCATTATGTACAAGGTTTATGACTGCCGTCTTAAGTCCCGAAAAGCTCATGTCATAAGGGTTCCCATCAACATGCGCGATTGGGAAGGAATAACGGCTGTCGTCCCCGCCCTTTGAAAGATCGTCTATGGGCTTGCCGCCGGGGTACGGCAGGCCGAGCACACGTGCGGTCTTGTCGAAGCATTCGCCCGCTGCGTCGTCTCTTGTACAGCCGATGATCTTCATGTCGGTATAGCCGCGCACGTCTACAAGCAGAGTGTTGCCTCCGGATATCGCAAGACAGAGAAACGGCGGCTCAAGCTCCGGGTACGCAAGGTAGTTTGCGGCAATGTGGCCTCTTATGTGGTGTACGGGTATAAGCGGCTTATTGAGCGCGAGCGCGCACGACTTTGCAAAGTTCACGCCCACGAGCACCGCTCCTATGAGCCCCGGCGCATACGACACAGCAACAGCGTCGATATCCTTTTTCTCTATCCCAGCCGCCTTGATGGCGCGCTCGGAGAGAATGGATATCGCCTCTATATGGCAGCGCGATGCTATCTCCGGCACGACCCCGCCGTAAACGGCATGGAGCGAAGCCTGAGACAGGATCTGATCCGTCAGTATCTTTCTGCCGTCCTCTACAACGGCGACTGCGGTCTCATCGCAGGTCGATTCAAAAGCAAGTATCTTCAAATCATACGCCTCATTTCAAATAGCAAGTCATTAACACGGCGTCCTCCTTAGGGGCGTCGTAATAGTTTTTTCTTTTTCCGACAGGGTGAAAGCCGTGCTTGGCATAGAGCGCGATTGCAGGAGCGTTGCTCTCCCGCACTTCGAGCGTCAGGAACGCAAGCTCAAGCTCTGCGGCCTTTGCCGCGAGCACGTCTATAAGCGCGTCGCCTATCCCCTGCCGTCTGGCATCAGGATGCACCGCGACGTTGGAGATGTAGCCCTCATCCAGCACATACATGAGTCCTACATAACCCAGTACCCTGCTGCCATCCACCGCGGCAATGAACTCATGCTGCTCATCGCGCATCTGGCTTTTCAGCTGCTCCGCGGTCCACGGACGCGAAAAGCAATCGCGCTCGATCTCTTCGATCTGCCGGATGTGCTCCGCGCTCACGTCAACGATCCTGAACTCCATCAGTGCGCCTCCGCCCAGCTGTGTCCGATATGCGCATCGACCGTGAGCGGGACAGACAGTGCCGCCGCGTTTTCCATCTCGCGCGTCAGGATCTCTTTAACTCTTTCTGCCTCGCTGTCCGGGCACTCCACGATAAGCTCGTCATGCACCTGAAGGATGAGCTTCGCTTCAAGTCCCTCCTCCGCAAGACGCCGGTGGACGTTGACCATAGCGATTTTGATAATATCCGCAGCAGTGCCCTGTATGGGCATGTTCAGCGCCACGCGCTCGCCGAAAGAGCGTACATTGAAATTGGAGCTTTTAAGCTCCGGCAGATATCTGCGGCGCGAGAACAGCGTATCGACATATCCGTCCGCCTTGGCCTTTTCCACGATGCTCTTCATATAATCGCGCACGCCGTGGTATTTGTCAAGATAGGCATCCATGTACGCCTTCGCTTCGCTGGGATATACTCCGATGTCCTGTGCCAGAGAAAACGCCGATATTCCGTATACTATCCCGAAGTTTACCGCCTTTGCCCTGCTGCGCAGAGCGGGCGTCACCTCGTCCAGCGGAACTCCGAACACCCGTGATGCCGTCACGGTGTGGAAATCCTCACCGCTCAGGAATGCCTCCTGCATCGCCGTGTCACCGGATATGTGCGCCAGCAGCCGCAGCTCGATCTGGCTGTAGTCCGCATCCACCAGCACCTTTCCGGGCGACGCGACGAACATTTTTCTTATCTGCGCGCCAAGTTTCCTGCGCACCGGTATGTTCTGAAGATTTGGTTCGGTCGATGAGAGTCTGCCAGTCGCCGTGACGGTCATCTGGAAGTTTGTGTGTATCCTGCCGTCCGGTGCTATCACTTTCAGCAGGCCGTCGGCATAGGTGGATTTGAGTTTTGTCAGCATACGGTATTCCAGTATCTCGCCGATTATCGGGTGCTTGTCCCGAAGCTTCTCCAAAACATCCGCATTGGTGCTCCACCCGGATTTTGTCTTTTTCCCTGATGGCAGCATAAGCTCCTCGAAGAGGACTTCACCAAGCTGTTTCGGCGAATTGATATTGAACTCGTGTCCGGCGTGTGCCCATATCCCGGCCTGCAGCTGCGCAATGCCGTCGTTCAGGCTCTCGCCGAAATCATACAGTGCCTTGCGGTCCACGTAAAAACCGGAGACTTCCATATCCGCAAGTACTCTGCACAGCGGCAGCTCGACCTCGTAATACAGCTTTGCCATGCCGAGCTCATCCAGCTCTGAACCAAGGACTGAGTGCAGCTCAAATATCGCCTGCGCGCCGTCAAGCTCACGGCTCAGATATTTCGCGCTTATCCTCGGCAGCGAGTAGTCCCCATCGTTTGCATCGAGTAAATATGCCGCAAGCGCCGTGTCAAACTCAAAGCCCTCGACCGGAAGATCATCCTTTATAAGCAGACCCATCAGGTCTTTTATGTTGTGGCCAAGCTTTTTGACCTCAGTGGAAAACACGACACGCAGCAGCTCGTTGTACTTTTCACCGGCGACGCTCCATTGCGCGCGGTATACTGTCTCCCCGTCACAGATCTCAACAGCGTCGAGGCCATCGGTCGGTACGACCGCTATATGCTCCGCTCTTTTGACTGCCGCAATGAGCGCGTCCATTCCGGCTTCATCCGAGATGACCTGCTCTGTGAGCTTCTTTGACGCTTCAGCCTCAGCCGGAGCTGTCTCAGACTCGGTAAGCCCCCATTTGTCAATGAAGCGTTTGAACCCGAGCCGCTTCATTACGCCGTAAAGCTCCGGAGTATAGCTGTTGTTCCAGATGTTCTCCTCGGGGCAGAAGTGCAGCGGCACGTCGCGTACAATAGTCGCGAGCCAATATGACTGCCGTGCGCTCGCTTCACCCTCTGTGAGCTTTTTGCGCACGCCGTCCTTTATGTCGAGTGCGGCAAGCGACGAATATATCTTGTCCACCGTGCCGTACCTTCTCACAAGGTCGAGTGCGGTCTTTTCACCAATGCCGGGTACACCCGGAATATTGTCCGAGCTGTCCCCCATCAGCGCTTTCAGGTCGACCATCTGCGCCGGGGCAAAGCCGTATTCCGCGCGGAAGCTTTCGGGAGTATAGAGTATCGTCTCCGTCTGGCCCCTGACGGTTTTCACGCTGCAGACCGACGTCGTCTCGCTCACGAGCTGCAAGCTGTCCTTGTCGCCTGTGACGACCACACAGTCCCATCCGCTTCTTTCGCACACGGCGGCAGCCGTGCCGAGAATGTCGTCCGCCTCAAAGCCCTCTATCTCGTATCGGCGTATGCCCATCGCGTCAAGCGTCTCCTTGAGCAGCGGCATCTGTACCGCGAGCTCCTCCGGCATCGGCTTGCGCTGTGCCTTATAAAAGTTGCAGGCCTTGTGACGGAAAGTCGGCGCCTTGAGGTCGAAGCTCACGCACACGGCCTCCGGCTTCTGCTCATCGAGCATACGCTGCAAAATTGCAAGGAAGCCGTACACTGCATTCGTCGGCGTCCCGTCCGGGGCGCTCAGCGGCCGCACACCGTAGAACGCGCGGTTGACAATGCTGTTGCCGTCAAGTATCATCAGTTTCATTTGCTTCCTCATTTCTCCCCGCGCAGTCTGATTATCTCATCGCGCAGCTGGGCAGCGATCTCGTATTCCAGCATCGCGGCAGCCTTCTTCATCTTGTCCTCAAGCTGACTTATCAGTTCCCGTCTCTCGCGGTCGGTCATCTTGACGCCGTTTGCCTTGGAGGCCGTGACCGCGTCCGTGGATATCTCTATCAGGTCGCGTACACTCTTTACAATGGTTTTCGGTTCAATGCCGTGAAGCTTGTTATAAGCCATCTGCTTTTCGCGGCGGCGTGCGGTCTCGTCAATGCAGGCACGCATTGACGGTGTAATCGTGTCCGCGTACATTATGACCTTGCTGTCTGCGTTGCGCGCGGCGCGCCCGACCGTCTGGATAAGGCTCGTTTCGCTGCGCAGGAAGCCCTCCTTGTCGGCATCGAGTATGGCGACAAGCCCGACCTCCGGGATGTCCAGCCCCTCGCGCAGCAGGTTTATTCCGACGAGCACGTCAAACTCGCCGAGACGCAGGTCGCGTATGATCTCCATGCGCTCTATCGTGCCAATGTCATGGTGCATGTACCGGCAGCGTATGCCGGAGCCTGTGAGGTACGCGGAGAGATCCTCCGCCATCTTCTTTGTCAGCGTAGTCACCAGAGTGCGCTGACCCATGCGTATCTTCTCGTTTATTTCCCCCATCAGGTCGTCTATCTGTCCTTCTATGGGGCGCACGAATATCTCCGGGTCGAGCAGTCCTGTCGGGCGAATTATCTGCTCGACGATCTGTCCCGCGCGCTCGCGCTCATATTCTCCCGGCGTTGCCGAGACATAGACGCGCTGATGAATCCTTTCTGTGAACTCCTCAAACTTCAGCGGCCTGTTATCAAAGGCCGAAGGGAGCCGGAAGCCATAGTCAACGAGCGTTTCCTTTCTCGCTCTGTCGCCGCGGTACATCGCACGCACCTGCGGGAGCGTAACATGGCTCTCGTCAACAAACAGCAGGAAATCCTTCGGGAAATAATCCAGCAGCGTCAGCGGCGGGCTGCCCGGCGCGCGGTTCGATATCACGCGCGAATAGTTCTCAATGCCTGAGCAGTAGCCCAGCTCCTGCATCATCTCTATGTCATAATCGGTGCGCTGCTTTATGCGCTGCGCCTCCAGCAGCTTACCGTTGTCCGTAAAATACTTGACGCGCTCATCGCACTCTGCCCTGATGCGGTCGATAGCCGCCGCCATCTTCTCTTTAGTCGTCACATAGTGGCTCGCGGGATATATCGCGGCGTGGTTCAGGAAGCGCGTTGCCGCACCGGTGACAACGTTTATCTCGCTTATTCTGTCAATCTCGTCTCCGAAGAACTCAACACGGATTGCTTTATCGTTGGAGTATGCCGGGAATATTTCGACCGTGTCCCCACGCACGCGGAACATATTGCGTCCAAACGCGATGTCGTTCCGCTCATAGCGTATCTCTATAAGCTTTCTGAGCAGCTCGTCAAAATCGCGCGTCTGCCCCGGGCGCAGTGAGATGACCATGTTCGCGTAGTCGATCGGGTCACCCAAGCCGTAAATGCAGGAGACCGACGCGACCACAATAACGTCCCGCCTTTCAAACAGGCTCGACGTCGCACTGTGACGCAGGCGCTCTATCTCGTCGTTTATGGAGCTGTCCTTTTCAATGAAGGTATCCGTGTGCGGAATATACGCCTCAGGCTGGTAATAGTCGTAATAGGAAACAAAATATTCGACCGCGTTCTCCGGGAAAAACTCCCGGAACTCGCTGCACAGCTGAGCCGCAAGCGTCTTGTTGTGCGCTAAAACGAGCGTAGGCCGGTTGATACGGGCGATCACGTTGGCCATTGTAAAGGTCTTGCCCGAACCTGTGACGCCAAGCAGCACCTGCTCATCAAGGCCGTTCTCGATCCCGCTGACCAGTGAATCTATAGCCTCGGGCTGGTCGCCCATAGGCTTATATTGTGATACCAGTTTGAACCCGTCCATAAACGCTCCTGCATATAAACTCAATCTAAGTTATTATATCACTCCCTCCCCGATTCCACAAGACAAAAGGATGTCTCAGCCTGTAAATACACGTATATGAGAACGGAGAAAGTCCGCAAATCAGGCCTTCTCCGTTTTTATTACTGGGTAAACACTCGTTCAATACCGTTCGTTTACCATATTTATTCTCTGCCTTTTACGACCTCGAGTGCTTTGATAAGCATCTGCGCAGCCTCTGCCCGCGTGAGCTCGTCATGTATGAGTGTCTGGCTCTCAACGATTCCCACTGCACTGAGGTTCGCGCACGCCTGCGCCGCCTCCGGTTCCCATTCGCTGTCAAGTGAGATATAGTCAATATCTTTCAGCCCGAGCGCGCGGTTGAGCATACTCATTGCTTCATTCCTGCTGATTGGCTCATCGGCGCGGAATACGTTTTCGCTTTCTTCCCTGCCGCTCACGCCGCGCATGACCGCCGTCGCAACATACTGCTGCATCCAATATGGCATTGCATCCACATCCTCATAACCGGTCGACATCACTCCGTTTATCAGCGGCTCTCCTGCGGTCAGCATGCACATGCTCAGGAACTCACCACGGCTCACGGTCTTATCAGGACCGAAGCAGTATTCGCCGCCTATCATTTCAGCGGTGAATATATTGTTTTCACTCAGCGCCACAGCCGCGTACTCCTCCGCGCGGCCATTCATATCCTCATAGCAGACGTCCTTCTTCTGCTTTTCGATACGGATTATTACGGTCGCTTCCTGAGAAACATTGCCCTCAGCGTCGACGGCCTTGTAGCCGAAATAGTCCTTTCCGCGCTTGTTGTCGTTCGGCGTGTAGGTGAAGCTGCCATCCTCACCCTGCACTATTTTCCCCTTTACCGGCTGTGTCGTTATCTCGTATGAAACGACGTCGCCATCCGGGTCATATGCTGACATCTTCCCACCCACGGATACATTCCTGTATGTCTTTATTTCAAGGTTCTCGGCGATCGGTGCCGTTCCCGCTGCGAGTGCCGGGCTTGCTAAATAGACGCACATGAGCAGCATCAGCGCCGCGGCAGTCAGTGATATCAGTATTTTTTTCATTGTATATTCCTCCTTTACCGTTTGGAGATATTTTGTGCAGAATTATCCCCGGTATGCAAATAAAGGTAGACTTGGAAATGCCTTTGTGGTAATATACATACACAAATACTAATATATACAGTAGGAGTAAACGATATGGAGATCAACGCTGCCGCTGCGTGGCTCAATTCCACGTTCGGAAATCTTGACGTCAGCGTCGCATTGGCGGTACATAAGCTGTATGACATGGCCGGCGGGTTCTTTACGCCGTTCTTTGAAGTGATTTCATTCTTCGGCAAGGGCGGTATATGCCTTATTTTTCTTTCACTGGCGCTTGTGTTTTTCAAGAAAACTCGCCGCTTCGGCACCGCAATGTGCATCGGCCTTGCGATCGGCGCTCTGATCACAAACTGCTGCCTGAAGATCGTTATCGCGCGGCCGCGCCCGTATGTGGATCAGAACGGCATACTTTATCAGCTGTGGCTGCTGGTCGGTCAGAATGTCGAGAGCGACAAGAGCTTCCCCTCCGGGCATACGACAGCCGCATTTGCCAGCATGGTCCCGCTTTTCATTTTGGGCAATAAACGCTGGAGCTGGACTGCTCTTCTGTTCGCGTTCACGATGGGTGTCGCTCGTATTTATCTTGTTGTTCACTATACCTCCGACGTCATCGGCGGGCTTATCGTCGGCACCTTTGCCGGGATAATCGCCGTCATTGTCGCAAAGAAGCTGCCGCAGAAATGGTATGAGCTTGACTTTTATAAGAGCAGATCAAGTCAGCCGCCCGACAGTCTTAGTGATTAATTATCAAATAAAAACCCGAACCTCAGCTGAGGTTCGGGTTTTTATTATAAGGTTGTAAACTAAAAGTTGGGGTACCCGGGTAAACCTGGGCACTCCAACTTTTAGCATGTGAGGAAAAATAAGAGTAGAGCATAACAGAAAAATCCTTTAAAATGAAGCTGCGAGACACCACAAGAAAGGACACTGTATGCTCTATGAAAGATAATACCTCAAAACTGCTCGGATTGGAAGATGTTATCGTAAAAAATGTTTATGAAAATGAAACAGGCTGCTGCATAGAGATAGAGTTGCCGCGGCAAAAGCACATCTGCCCATGCTGTCAAAGCGAGACAGAGCGCATCCACGACTACCGTATACAACGAGTCAAGGATCTGGACATGCATGGAGTGCATACATATCTGTACCTGAGAAAGCGTAGGTATGCCTGCGGCTCCTGTGGGAAGCGGTTCTATGAGGAAAACAGTTTCCTTCCTCGGTTCCACAGAGTAACGAACCGCCTTGCCGCAAAGGTGATCTGTGACTTCAAAGACCTGCGCTCGGCAAAGGAGATCGGCAGGAAGAACAATATCTCGGCCCAGACTGCGCTGAGGTATTTCAAGCTCGTGAATTACTCCTGCAAGGAGCTTCCGGAGGTGCTGTCCATAGATGAGTTCAATGGCAATGCGGGCGGCGAAAAGTACCAGACTATCCTGACCGACGCAAAAAACAGGAAGATAGCGGACATACTTCCCAACCGCAAAAAGAGCGACCTGATCAAGTATTTCCTTACGTTTGAGAACAGAAAAGACGTGAAGTATGTAGTGATCGACATGAACCGTTACTTCAAAGAGACTGCTGAAATATGCTTTCCGAATGCCAAAATAGTGATCGACCGGTACCACGTAGTCCGTCAGGCCATATGGGCTTTGGAGAATGTGAGGAAGGCAGAACAGAAAGCGCTCTCGGCCGCGTGGAGAAAGTTCTGCAAGCATTCAAGGAGATTGCTGTGCAAAAATAAGGAAAAGCTGAAGGACGAGGAACGTGAACATCTGAGGATCATCCTCGGTTTATCTACACGTCTTGAAATAGCTTATGATCTTAAGAACGACTTCTTAGAGTTTATGCGCTCTCCGGATTCGGCAACAGCAAAAGAACGGCTCGCCTTATGGTTGTTCCATGCTGAAAACAGCCATATCCCTGAATTTGAAGCCTGCATAACCGCCGTGCGCAACTGGTCCGAGTATATCCTCAACAGCTTTGATGTGCCATATTCCAACGGCTTCACCGAGGGCTGCAACAACAAGACCAAGGTACTCAAGCGCATTTGCTTCGGCGTCAGAAGCTTCCCCACTTTTAGGAACAGGATCCTTCACTGCGCTTCATGACCGACTGGGAAAGATAATGATCGCGTTGGAATAATCCTTCCAATCGAGTTCCTGCCCGCAGCGGTCACAGAAATGCTGGTATTCTCGGTCAAGCGTCAGCTTGCAGTACGGGCACACGGGATAGCAGCCGAGTCCACAGATAAAACGGCTCTCCGCAACGGCCATGGGCAGCCTGGAATCCGACAGCGGCGGGATCCTCAGCAGTTCGTTTGGTGTAAGCTCAAAGCCCTTACACAGCTTCTCAAGGACAATGATCGATGCGTTGGTCTGTCCTCTGGCAACACTGCCGAAGTATCTTGGGCTGA
>QAMJ01000002.1 GCA_003150355.1 Clostridiales bacterium
CGTTCTTTTGCAGAACTTCGTGAACTTTTCGCTGGTAACGGCATGGTAGGTTATGTTGCAAAAGAAAGAGTCGATGGTAAGCTTATCCTTCCTGAAGCAGTAAAGATCTTAAAGCTTAAGGAAGAAACCGCAAGTTCTAAGGGTTAAGAATAATTAAGTGTGACACCCTATGACGGCTATTTACTATCCTTTTCTATAGGGATAAAAAATAAAGCCTATATATAAATATAGGGAATGCCAGTCATAAGGTGTCACAGATTATAAGGTGGTGATAGAAATGATTGTAAATCTTGATGAGATGAAGGGTTACCTTCGTGTGGACTTTGATGACGATGATGCACTTATTGAGAGTTTCATCACAACCGGGCAGAATCTCTGTGCAGACATAGCCAGGTTATCAGTTGATGAACTTGGTGCGATTCCATCATCAAAGATTGCTGTCATGTACGCAGTTGCCTATCTGTATGAACATCGAGAAGATGCAGACCACCATCAGCTTACCATTTCCCTTCGCTCACTGCTTGAAGGTGTAAGAAGGAGTGTGTTCTGATGGATATTGCACTTTTGAATGTAAAGATTACTGTTCAGAAGAATGAAACCGTGGTTGATGCCATCAGCAATCATAAGAATACTTGGACTGACTATCATACCTGCTTTGCAACGGTAAGTGGCGAAGGTGGTTCTGAAAAGAGTGTGGCAGGTCTTATTGTAGATGATTCGGATATTTCTTTTACGGTCAGATACTGTAAGGCTCTTGTAGACCTTGATGTTACAAAACACAGAGTTATATTTGAAGGCTCCCTTTATAACATCGTTTCTATTGACCACATGAACTATAAGAAGAAATGCCTGAAACTGAAATGTGAGAAAGTGAGGAGATAGTGTTGGCAAATGTAAAGATTGATAACCTTGCAGATGAAATCATGAACGGTCTCAAGGAGTATGCTGATCTGGCTACAGATGATTTAAAGAAGTCTGTAAGGAAGGCAGGAAATACAGTAAGAAAAGATATCGCTGCATCTGCCCCAAAGGATACGGGAGCCTATGCGAAGAGCTGGTCAGTCAAGAAAACGAAGGAAACTTCAAATTCACTTGAACTGACAGTACACTCCAAGAACCGATATCAGCTTGCCCACCTTCTTGAACACGGTCATGCAAAACGTGGTGGTGGAAGAGTGGCTGCAAGACCACACATTGCTCAGGCAGAAGAGAATGCGATTGAAATATTGGAAACAGAAATTGCAAGAGCACTTGGAGGTATGTGATGGATAAGCTGTTAAAAATGTTAAAGGAGATGGATATTCCTTTTGCTTATGACCATTTTGCAGAGGGAGAAAGTCCAGATTCTCCGTTTATCTGTTATTTGATTCCTGGCACGGATAACTTTTCTGCTGACGGAAGAGTCTATAAAAAGATAAACGAAGTTCATATAGAACTGTACACCGATTTGAAGGACTTGTCGGTAGAACAGAAAGTTGAATCCGTGCTTGACAGTCACGACATTTTTTATGACCGTTTGGAAGCATGGATCGAAAGCGAAAAGATGTATGAAGTCCTATATTCATTTGAAATGGAGGCATAAAAGCTATGGGTAATAAAGTAAAATACAACCTTAAAAACGTCCATGCAGCAAAGCTGACAAGGACAGAAGATGGTGGATATTCCTATGAAACACCAAAAGCAATTCCCGGTGCAGTAAGCATCAGTTTGGATGCAGAAGGTGATACTTCTCCGTTCTATGCAGATGGTATCGTGTATTTCCGTTCTGTTTCTAACAACGGTTATAGCGGTGACTTAGAGATTGCCCTTATTCCGGAATGGTTCAGAACAGAAATTCTTAAGGAAGAACTTGATAAGAATGGTGTTCTTGTAGAAAACTCTAAGATTGCGGAGATGGAGAAGTTTGCACTGCTTTTTGAATTTGATGGTGATGCTAAGTGCATTCGTCATGTTATGTATAACTGCACGGCATCTCGTCCGTCTATTGAATCTGAAACAAAGGAAGATACGATCGAACCAGGTACAGAGAAACTTTCTCTTACTGCTGACCCAAGAGAAGATGGTCTTGTAAAGAGTAGAACCGGAGATACAACATCTGAGGCAACTTACAACGATTGGTACAAGGCAGTCTATGTTCCAATAGCAAAGACCGCTTCTGCATCATCTGCTTCGACAGGAGGTAAATAATTATGCTGAAGAAAGTAATTAATGTTGGTGGCAAAGAAGTCGCATTCCGCTCCTCGGCCACTGTTCCAAGATTATATCGTGCAAAGTTCAAACGAGATATCTTCAAGGACTTAGCAAAGTTGGAAAGTTCCTATAAAGGCAGTAAGGAAGAGGGAGAAGAGTTCGCTATCGATGATTTGGAAATTTTCGAGAATGTGGCATATATTATGGCATATCATGCAGATAACACCATCCCGGATAATATCGATGATTGGCTTGACCAGTTTGAGATGTTTTCTATCTATGAAGTGCTGCCGGAGATTCTTGCTCTTTGGGGAACGAACCTTATCACGGACATTGACTCTAAAAAAAACTTAAACGCAGTAGCAGGGAGATGACAACACCCTTGTTCCTTTTGCGTTGTCTTGAGATAGGAATTTCTATCAGAGATTTAGATTATTTGACCATTGGAATGGTCATGGATATTTGGACGGAAAAAGGAAATGACTCTGTCAAATACGACAATCTGGCAACGCAGGAGGACTTTGACAAGTTCTAATGGCTCGGAAGATACCGAGCTTTTATTATGCAATTTTTTAAGGAGGTAGACGCCAATGGCAAACAGAATCAAGGGTATCACTGTCGAAATTGGCGGTGATACTACCAAACTTCAGACCGCCTTAAAGGGAGTCAACGGTCAGATTAAGAATACCCAATCCGCATTAAAAGATGTAGAAAGACTTCTAAAACTCGATCCAAGCAATACAAATCTGCTTGCTCAGAAACAAAAACTTCTGACACAGGCAATCGGTGAAACAAAGGAAAAATTAGCAACCCTTAAGACAGCGGCACAGCAGGCAAATGAGCAGTTACAAAAAGGTGAAATTACACAAGAACAATATGATGCACTTCAACGTGAGATTGCTGAGACCGAGGCACAACTTCAAAAGTTGGAATCACAGGCGTCTAAGACCAATCAGACACTGTCTAAAATCGGAGAAGTTGGTTCAAAGGTAGAATCATTTGGTAATGGTGTTACAAATATAGGAAAGAAAGTATCTGTAGCATCCGCTGCTGTTACTGCAATGGGTGGAGCTGCTGTAAAGACAGCTGCAGATTTTGAAAGTTCCATGAGCCAGGTTCAGGCAACAATGGGAATCACAAAAGATTCCATGTCAACGCTTGATGGGCAGTCCGTTAATACAATGGATGCACTGTCCGACCTTGCAAAAGAGATGGGGGCTAAAACTGCGTTTTCTGCCAGTGAATGTGCCGAGGCATTAAACTACCTTGCTCTTGCCGGATATGACACGCAGGAAATGGCTGATACACTTCCAACTGTACTTAACCTTGCGGCAGCTGGAGGACTTGATCTTGCATCAGCATCGGATATGGTCACTGATGCGATGTCCGCTCTTGGAATGAAAACCTCTGATGCAAACAAGATGGTCGACCAGATGGCTAAGACTGCATCAAGTACCAATACTTCTGTTGGACAGCTTGGTGAGGGAATTTTAACTATCGGTGCAACAGCAAAGACAGTCAAAGGCGGAACTGCAGAATTAAACACAGCACTTGGTATCTTAGCGAATAATGGTATCAAGGGAGCAGAGGGTGGTACGCACCTTCGTAACGTCATCTTGTCATTGCAGAATCCAACAGATGGTGCAGCCAAAACAATGGAAAAATTGGGTGTTCAAACCTATGACTCCGAAGGCAATATGCGTTCATTAAATGATATCTTGGGTGACCTGAATAAATCAATGGACGGCATGACTTCTGCGGAAAAGGCAAACATCATAGCAACTATTTTTAACAAAACAGATCTTGCATCGGTTAATGCACTGCTCGCCAATACTGGAGATACCTGGACGGATCTTCAGATAGCCATTGAAAACAGTGGTGGAGCAGCACAGCAGATGGCGGATACTCAGCTAGATAACTTAAAGGGTCAGCTTACAATCTTAAAGTCTGCAGTAGAAGGTTTTGCAATTTCCATTGGTGATGCACTTATGCCAATGATTAAAAACATCGTAGCAAAGATTCAGTCCTTCGTGGATTGGCTGAATAATCTTGATGAGGGTACAAGACAGGTCATTGTAAAGGTTGGACTTTTCATTGCAGCTTTAGGTCCTTTTCTTGTGATCCTTGGCACGGTCATATCCAAAGTCGGTGTGGCCATGCAGGCATTTAGCAAGCTGGGACTTAAGATTACCAGTCTTGTTTCCAATGCCGGTGGTTTATCAGGGGTGATGGGAAAGGTTGGTGCTGCGATTGGTGGTATCTCTGCCCCTGTGGTTGCAGTTGTGGCTATTCTAGCAGTACTCGCTGCAGCCTTTGTACATTTGTGGAGAACCAATGAAGATTTCAGAAATAGCATTATTGCCATCTGGGAGAGAATCAAATCTGTATTCAGTGGCTTTGCACAGGGCATTACAGACAGGCTGAACGCATTAGGATTCGATTTCCAGAATTTTAAGGAAGTTGTATCTGCCATCTGGAACGGTCTTTGTAATTTCCTTGCTCCTGTATTTGAAGGAGTATTCACGCAGATTGCAAATATCTTAGAAGCTGTCCTTGGGGTAATCACAGGAATTTTAGATGTATTCATTGGAATCTTCACAGGCAACTGGTCGCAGGCATGGGAAGGTGTCAAAGGCATTTTCGGTTCGGTATGGGATTTTATCAAGAATACCTTTACCAATTACATGAATGTGATTCAGAATGTGGCCAATGTGGTGCTTGGATGGTTCGGTACTTCTTGGAATGAAGTATGGACTGGAATTAAGGATTTTTTCATAAATCTGTGGACAGGCATCACAACCTTCTTCACGAATCTGTGGGAGGGTATCAAGAATACAGTTCAGACTGCGATTATGTTTATAGCGGCACTCTTTGAGGCAGCTTTTGATATCATCACACTGCCGTTCCGATTTATTTGGGAGAACTGCAAGGCAGTTGTTATTGCAGTTTGGGATGCAATTAAATCCAAAGTCGCAACAGTCATCAATGCAGTTTCTACAGTTATCAGTACAGTGATGAATGTCATCAAGACTGTATTTACCACTGTTTGGAATGCGATAAAAACCGTGGTCACAACAGTGGTCAATGCCATTAAAACAGTTGTCACTACAGTATTCAACGCCATCAAGAATACTGCAACGACAGTATGGAACGCAATCAAGACGGCGGTAACTACTCCAATCAATGCGATAAAGACAACAGTATCTACAGTGTTTAATTCTGTAAAAAGTACCATAACAAGTATTTTCAATGGAATTAAATCGACTGCTACATCTGTATGGAATGGAATAAAATCTGCAATCACTACACCGATTGAGGCAGCAAAGAATAAGGTGAAGGGAGTAGTTGATGCCATTAAGGGATTTTTCTCTGGCATGAAACTGTCGCTCCCTAAGATTAAACTTCCTCATTTCAAGGTGACGGGCAAGCTATCCATTGCACCTCCATCTGTACCACATCTGTCGATTGATTGGTATAAGGAAGGTGGTATCATGACAAAACCTACAGCATTTGGCATGAATGGATCTTCTCTTATGATGGGAGGAGAAGCAGGAGCAGAGGCAATCCTGCCGCTTTCAGGATTTTACAAACAGCTTGAAGCAATGATTGACAGCAGACTGAATATGACTTCTATAGAGAAGTACCTGGCTATTATTGCAGATAACAGTTCGAAGGGAATCTACCTTGATGATGGAACTCTTGTGGGACATTTACTTCCTGCAATCGATGACGGACTTGGTAAAAATCAGAAACTGACAAGGAGGCTTTCACTATGATACCGGATATTTATATTGATGATGTATCTATGCTAAGCGTTGGATGGGTACGAGAAAATATTGAATTTCCAGTGCCGGAATCCCAGACGGAAACAGTCGTTGTTCCGGGAAGAAATACTCCTATCAGATTCAGTGAGGCTCTTGGTATGATTTCGTTCAAACAGAGGGCCTTTACCATTACGTTGTCTATGCTTGGAACAAGGTCGGATTTTGACGAAAAAGTAAAAATAATGTCGAACCAATATGCCGGAAGACTGTGCAAGGTAAGAAAAAGTGAGGAGCCAAATCTTTATGCAGTAGGAACTCTGCAACTGACACTTTCCTATGATCCGCTTACTGGAAAAGGTCAGCTCGTGATGGAATGTACGGATGGAGATTCTTACCGATATCATGTGAATATGACGGAGATTGTGCAAAATGGAAGTGGAACAGTCATTCTGAAAAATGATTATATGCCAGTGGTTCCAACTGTTATTACAACAGCAGATACCACACTTTCATGGAAGATAGCAGAAGATTCTTTCCGTAAAACACTTAGTGCAGGAGAATGGGAACTGCCGGAACTTCAGCTGACCTATGGTGAGAATGCTGTCAAAGTAGAAGGAAGTGGTATGACAACCTTCCGATACAGGGAGGGATGCCTATGAGACTTTTTCGAGTATATGTGGATGGGAATGTATTCTATCATCCGAACCTTTCCAAACTTGCAATCACAGAAGCAAAGGTAAGCGAGGATGCAGAGAACATCGACAGCCTTACCTTATCTGCTCCGTACAATCATCCGTATATTGATTCCATCAAACCAATGGCATCTGTGATTGTCTGTAAAAAGGGAGAGGAAACAGTATTTGAAGGAAGAGCACTGGACGATGGCAGTGATTTATATAACACACATACCTGGACATGTGAGTCGGCTCTTGCATATCTGAAAGATACCATGCAGCCACCTTTTTCGTATAAAGGAACGCTTCGAGGACTGCTCGAACAGTTTATCTCTGTTCATAATAAGGCAGTGGAAAAGCAAAAGCAGTTCAAAGTAGGCAATATTACGGTGGCGGACAATAACGATTATGTTGCTTACAGCAGTTCCGATTATTCGATAACGATGGATGCCATTAAGAATAAACTCATCAATACCCACGGTGGATATCTCATGGTTCGATATGAGAGTGATGGCAAGTATCTCGATTATCTTGCTGACTTTAAAACAAAGTCTGTACAGAAAGTTGAGTATGGAAAGAACATCACCGATGTAAAAATTACAAGAGATCATACAGAACGAGTGAGTGCCCTGATTCCTCTTGGTGCGAAAAAGAAAACTACCGATGAAGAGGGCAATGAAAAAGAATCCGATGAGAGGATAGATATTACTTCTGTAAATGACGGCAAGAATTATATTTCAGACGATGCTGCAGTTAAGGAAATCGGCTGGATCTGGAAATCGGAAGTATGGGATGATGTGACACTTCCCAGTAATCTTCTAAGAAAAGCAAAATCAAGACTGTCTGACCTTGTGAATGGAGTTACCAGTATTCAGCTTACAATCGTGGATGAATCCGATACGGGTGCAGATATTGGAGACATCAGGGCAAGAATGTATGTGGAGTGTATTTCCAAACCTCATGGTATCAACGGCACTTATCTTTGTGTCAGCAGAACCAAAGATTACTTAAATCCGGCAGGAAACACTATCACGATTGGTGCAAGCGGTGTATCCCTTTCAGCTTCAACAGTAAAGCAGGACAAGAGCATTTCTGCTTTGGAAGATGACCTTTATGGACAGACAAGGAAGATAGATGTGATTTTGGGAGAGGTGGACAGCATCAATGCTCAGAAGATGTATCGAACCGAACTTATCGTGGAGGGGGTAAATATCTTCAAGACCAAAGGTGAAAAAAGTACCATGCTCTGTAAGGTCTATTCCTGGGACAAGGATATTACAGAAAGCATTGATGCTGAGTGCTTTATCTGGCACAGAAAGTCCTCTGATGAAGAGGCAGATGCCGAGTGGGATAAGAACCATATCGGCATGAAACAAATAACGATTACTACTGAGGACGTGTTAGACAATGCGTCCTTTTATTGTGAAATAAAACTTTAGGAGGAATTTCAATGACTACAATTTTAACATCCAGTCAGCAGACATTCGTGGATATCACAGATCAAAGAAAATTGTCTGCATATATTACATCCAATCTTCCAAAGACTCAGAGTGAAGATCCGAATGTTCTGCCACACACTTATGCACCAAGCTGGGCAAGCACAAATCTTGTATTAACTCCTGTTCTTTTCTTGGATCAGACCAATGTATCTCCAACAGCAAGTGGAGTGACGATTTCATGGAAGAGAAAAGATGGGGTGGCATCTGAGACGGTACTGACAAATGGTGAAACTGTTAAAAATGGAGTTTTGACAGTAAATCAGAATAAGCTGTCAGCATCTTCATCTGGGATGATTACCTATATTTGCTATATCAGTTACTACGATTCTGAAACAAAGAACACGATTAACATCAAAGCTGATATTACCTATACCTTGGTAAAGAATGCAGAAAATGCAAAATTGTGTACAGTAAGCAGTGATACTTATGTATTTAAGTATGACACTTCACAGGCCTTAGTTGGTACATCGCAGGCAACTCTTACGGTACAGGTGCAGGGTGTAACCGTCAGCAAATGGCAGTATAAGAACAGCAGTGGAGCGTGGGCAGATTATCCGACTACTTCCGACAATACTTCCATCACTGGTGGAACTTTGGTGGTAAAGCCTACACACAGTGTTTTTGTAAATAATGTGGCACAGATCAGAGTCACTACTTCAGAGAATGACGTATATGACACGCTTACCATCAGCAAGATTTATGATGGGGCAAAAGGTGATAAAGGTAATCCTGGTTCAGCCGGAACAGGAGGTCTTTCGGTTGTCCTTGGAAATGAGACACAGACGATTGCCTGTACTTCAGAAGGAAAGACATCTGCTGCAAGCACGATTAGTATTCCGTTTACCGGATATGTTGGCATTACGCAGACTGCTTGTACCTGTGCGGTGGGAACACTGCCTACAGGAATTACAGTCAAGACCAATACTGCTGCAACAGCCAGTGCAACAGGTAAACTGGAGCTTGCCGTAGCTGCATCTTCAGACCTTGGAAGTGCATCGACATTGAATGGAAATATTACACTGACATTTACCATTTCAGGAAAGACGGTTACCAAGGTATTTACATGGACAAAATCCAAAGCTGGAAGTAATGGAGTGGCGGCAGTTGTCTTTTCTGTCTATGCTCCAAATGGAACAATTGTGCAGAATCAGTCCGGCAGTATTCAGCTTGCCACTTCTGCCTACAGCGGAACAACGGCAATCACAGCTGCCGCCTATCAGTGGGCAAAATATGCTGATGGTAAATGGACAAATATCAGCGGAGCAACAACAAGTACGTTGACTGTCAGTGGATCAGATATCATCAATATCCAGTCTTATCGATGCACCATGACCTATGGTGGAAAAACCTATGTGGATGTGATCACTGTAGAAGATAAGTCAGACCCATATGTGTCGGAGATGCTTTCTATCGGTGGTTATACCGTCAAAAATAACCTTGGCGGTGTGGTTCCGTATATTATTGTTCGTACCAATCAGAAGGAAGTAGATGCACTGCTTGGAAACATCAGCGAAACAGCACCGTCCAGTCCCGCAAGTGGAGCTTTCTGGTACAAGGTCGATCACAATGCAAAGACGGTAACTTTGATGAAATACAACGGATCTGCCTGGGCAAATGCAACGGAAAAGCAGAGTCTTACCTACACCTGGTATGCACAGGATAAAGACGGCAAAGAAAAGACCTTTGACAAGACGGGCAAGGTCATCTATTTATCCGCAGCTGATATCGACAGCATCATGACCTTGCAGTGTGATGTTTCAAAATGATGGGAGGTGTGAAAAGTGGCACTTTTGACTTCCTGCCAGCACACCTTTCAGAGTGTTGCGGCGTATGAAGATGCATTGGGTGATGTGGAAACACTGAAGATTCAGGTGCATGAGTGCTATTCTGAAATCACCAAAACATCTAATGAGATATTAAGCTCGGTAAAGGATACCTATATAGAAAAATCAGATATAGAGAAAATTCAACAGGATTTTCAAACAAGCATTACACAAAACAGCAGTGAGATTCGTATGGATTTCACTGCTGTTACTGATAAGATTAAAAATAATGTGGCAACGAACCAGGAACTTCTGGAAGAGTATATCCGATTCAAAGGAGCATTGATTGAACTTGGTAAAGTCGGAAACGCATTCACTGCTGAACTCTCCAATGAAGAACTGGCATTCAAAGAAAATGGTCAAAAGATTGCATACATCTCGAATCAGAGTTTGGTTATTACAAATGCAGAAATACGAAACAAACTGTCCTTGGGGAATGACGCCAGAGGATGGTTTGATTTTATCCCAAGAACTAACGGTAACCTTTCCATCAAGTGGAGAGGTCCCGTATCGTAGAAGGAGGATGGTTTTTAATGGCATCAAGTGGAAGTATTACAACAAATGAATATCAAGGGCGTTCAGTTACACTTTCTTGGTCTTTATCTAGTCAAAGTATAGAGAAAAATACATCAACTATATCATGGACATTAAAAGGTTCCGGTTCTGGTGGAGGATGGGTAAAGTCCGGTGGCTTTAAGGCAGTCATCAATGGCACAACGGTATACTCTACTTCAACTGACAGCCGTATCCAATTGTACAAAGGAACGACTGTTGCATCTGGAACGATAACTATTGCACATAATGCAGACGGTACAAAATCATTCAGTCTGAGCTGTCAGGCGGGTGTTTATACTTATGCAGTAAATGTAACGGCAAGTGGTACGCATACGTTAAATACTATTCCAAGAGCCTCATCAGTAAAAGCATCAAATGTTAACATGGGAAGTACTGCAACCATTACGATAAGCAGGGCATCTTCTTCCTTTACGCATACCTTAACTTATAAATTTGGAAATGCATCGGGGACGATAGCCTCAAAGACTTCATCGACTTCTGTGTCATGGACTCCTTCTCTATCATTGGCAAGTCAGATCCCATCAGCTGTTTCGGGTACTTGCACGATTACTTGCGATACCTATAGCGGCTCTACAAAGGTTGGTTCTAAAACTTGTACCCATACACTTACAGTTCCATCTTCGGTAAAACCCACTATCGGTAATCTGTCAGTGACTAGAATAAATGGAGATGTGCCTTCATCATGGGGGATATATGTTCAGACAAAATCTAAAGCAACCATCAAAATAACAGGTGCTGCTGGAAGTTATGGATCAAGTGTTAAATCTTACAGCATTAATGGAGGTGGATATTCAGGAACAGCAGACACGCTTACAACAGGATTCTTGAATACTTCTGGAACGATTACATTTACTGCCACAGTTACAGACTCCAGAGGGCGAGTATCGAATGCGAAAACAACATCCATATCTGTTGTGGATTATGCTCCACCATATATTAATTCAGTTGTTTCTCAAAGAGCATTGAGTAATGGCTCGCTAAATGATGATGGAACATATATCCGTGGAGTTGTATCTTTTGGTTATTCATCATGTGGTGGAAAAAATACACTGAGCTGTTCCCAGTTCTACAAGAAAAACTCTGATGCAAATTGGACGAGCGGTGGAGTATCTTTTTATTCAGATACATCTTTCACATTTGGAAACGGTAAGATATCTACAGAAAGTACCTATGATATCAAATATTCATTGACGGATGCCTTCTGTACAATCTCTGCGCAGGATATCGTTTCTACTGCAGCAGTTGTGATGGATTTCAAAAGCGGCGGTAAAGGCGTGGCCATTGGAAAAGTATCTGAAACAGACAGCTGCTTTGAGATAGCCTCCTCGTGGAGTGTTAAGAAAAAAGGTTCTGTAGAATCTGATTTTGTCATCTCTCAAGGCACCAGTGGTATTTGGACTTATCGTAAATGGAAAAGCGGAATTGCAGAATGCTGGTGCAGAAAGACCATAACCACCAATGTTACAAACGTCTGGGGCGGTTTATATACTTCTGGAAGATTGGATGCATTAGATATTTCTTTTCCTTTTGCGTTCAAGTCTGTCCCAGTCGTTACTGCAAATCTGACTGCGAATTGGGCCGGTGCGATTCTGATGGTGCCTGGTGATTGTAAAGATGCATCTACAACATCAACCGGTACCTTTGAATTAGCAAGAGGCTCTGCGATAGCCGGAAAAAGCTATATTGTAAATTTCCATGTTATTGGAATGACCTAATATTGGAATCAAGCATCTCTTCGGAGGTGCTTTTTTCATACATATTTTTAAGAAAATGGAGGAATAAACAATGAAGGAATTTTGGAACGGAATACAGATTGTATTCACTATGATCGGCGGTTGGCTCGGATATTTTCTAGGAGGCTGCGATGGTCTTTTAATTGCCCTTGTGATGTTCGTAGTAATGGATTACATCTCAGGGGTCATGTGTGCCATTGCAGATAAGATGTTATCCAGCGAGGTCGGTTTCAAGGGCATCTGCAGAAAGGTGCTGATTTTTGTCTTAGTGGGCATTGCAAACATTCTCGATGTCCAGGTAATTGGTACGGGAAGCGTTCTTAGGACTGCAATTATCTTTTTCTATATTTCCAATGAAGGTATATCACTTCTAGAAAATGCAGGATATTTAGGACTTCCTATTCCAGAAAAAATCAAAACAGTTTTAGAGCAGCTCCATGACAGAGCAGAAAGAGAGGAAAAATAATATGACTTATACCAATTCAAAATTAGTATCTTACACAAAACTAAGTCCAAATCATTCAGGACATAGAACACATTCCATCGACAGAATCACACCCCACTGCGTGGTGGGACAGTGTTCTGTAGAAACTTTAGGAAATATCTTTGCACCGACTTCCAGACAAGCAAGCTGCAATTATGGCATCGGTCCCGATGGAAGAGTAGGAATGTATGTGGAAGAAAAGAATCGTTCTTGGTGTTCTTCATCTAAGGCGAACGATCAGAGAGCAGTAACTATTGAGTGTGCATCCGATACTAAACATCCATATACTATGAACAGCACTGTGTATGCAACTCTTATTAAGCTTTGCGTAGATATCTGTAAACGTAATGGCAAGAAGAAACTTATCTGGCTTGGAGATAAGAGTAAGACTCTTAATTACACTCCAAAGTCTGACGAGATGGTGCTTACTGTCCACAGATGGTTTGCCAATAAGTCCTGTCCGGGAGATTGGCTTTACTCAAGACTTGGTGATCTTGCATCAAAGGTCACTGCACAGCTTGGTGGTTCTTCTTCTGGCGGAACAACTGCCAGTGGATTATATAGAGTCAGAAAATCCTGGAATAATGCAAAATCACAGAAAGGTGCATTCAAGTCTCTTGATAATGCAAAGAGATGTGCTGCATCAAATCCAGGATACTTTGTCTTTGATGAAAACGGAAGAATCGTAGGCTCTGCTACCTCAAGTACCAAAACGGTAGATGAGCTTGCACGAGAAGTTATTCGTGGAAATTGGGGTAACGGAGCTGAAAGAAAAAATCGTCTCACTGCCGCAGGATATGATTACAATGCTGTGCAAAACAGAGTCAATGAACTTTTAAAATAATATAGATAACATAGACATGAGCCTGTATGCATTCTTCGGAGTGTGGACAGGCTCTATTTTTTTGTAAAATGCGTCCTTTTGATGCCCTTCCCAAGGCTACTAGTTAGGAAGAGCAAAACAAGGAAAAAAGAAAAATAAAAAAGTTTTTCAAAAACGTCCTTTAGAACATCTTCCCAAGGCTAACAGTTAGAGAGAAACAAATCTCTCGGAAACGGAGGTGCAGCGATGAAACATAATCTTCACATTAGTGTTTCAGACAAGCCACAACGAAATGGCATGGTCTCTTGTAAAAGCATCAGCATGAGAGAACGATTCCTGCGTATGCTCTTTGGCAGAAAGCAGAAGATCGTGATTCTTGTTCCTGGTGATGCAATCGATGAACTTGCCATCACAAAAATTACGGAAGGAGGTAGACCATGAACAAAGTAACAGAATTACTTGACGCTGTTGGTGGTGTCATCATTTGTGTTCGTAACCTGGCAGATAGTCTTCAGGTGGTAGCAGATGTTCTTACAGATATGAAATCTCTGGAAGTAATCGAAGCACAGCCTGTAGCACAGATTTCTGAAAAGGCGGCAAAGCTGAAGAAGAAAAAAGCCAAGATTTACACACTTGAAGATGTTAGAGGAGTTCTTGCAGAGAAGAGCCAGAACGGACTTACATCAGAGGTTAAGGGGCTGATTGCAAAGTTCGGAGGCAGCAAGTTATCCGACATCGACCCTAGCAACTATGAAGCAATCATCAAAGAGGCGGAGGTGCTTGGAAATGAGTAAACACGCATTTCTCTCCCCTTCAAGTTCTCACAGATGGCTTAACTGTACACCAAGTGCAAGTCTTGAATCAGAATTTGAAAACAAGACAAGCCAGGCAGCAGAAGAAGGAACAGCTGCTCACGCATGGTGCGAACACAAGCTTAAGAAGGCGCTCCGCATGAGAAGTAAAAGACCCGTATCATCCTATGACAGTGATGAAATGCAGGAACACACAGATGCATATGTGGACTTCATCTTGGAACAGCTTGATATTGCAAAACAGAATTGCAAGGACCCATTGGTGCTGATAGAGCAACACGTAGACTTTTCTGATTATGTTCCGGACGGCTATGGCACAGCAGACTGTGTGATTGTATCTGATGACAGACTACATATCATCGATTTCAAATATGGAATGGGAGTTCTTGTTGATGCAACAGACAATCCACAGATGAAATGCTATGCACTCGGTGCACTTGCCATCTATGACAGCTTATATGACATCAAGGAAATATCGATGTCCATCTTCCAGCCACGCAGGGAGAATGTCAGTACCTGGACAATCCCGGTTGATGAACTGAAGACCTGGGCGGAAGAAGTATTAAAGCCAAAGGCTGAAATGGCCATGAATGGCGAGGGCGAATATTGTCCTGGTGAATGGTGTACCTTCTGCAGGGCAGCAGTCAGATGTAGAGCAAGAGCAGAAGAAAAACTGAAACTTGCGCAGGAAGAGTTCAAATTTCCTCCACTTCTTACAGACAGTGAAATCGAAGAGGTGTTAACGATTATTCCTGATCTGACAAAGTGGGCAAATGAGATTATGGCCTATGCTACCGAATCGGCAGTAAACCACGGCAAGCAGTGGAACGGATTCAAGGTTGTTGAAGGTCGCTCGGTTCGTAAATATAAGGACGAATCAGCAGTGGCAGAGGCAGCCAAGGAAGCAGGCTATAAGGATATTTACCGTCAGAGTCTTATCACTCTTACAGAGATGCAGAAACTGATGGGTAAGGCAACATTTGAAAAGGTACTGGGGGACCTTATCTACAAACCACCCGGAAAGCCAACTCTTGTACCTAATTCGGATAAGAGAAAGGCAATGAATATATCAGACGCTAAAAACGAATTTAAAATGGAGGATTAACGATTATGGCTAATGTAAACAGAACTAAAGTTATTACAGGTAAAAACACAAGACTTTCTTATTTCCATGGATGGGACCCAGTATCAATCAATGGCGGTCCTGAAAGATACAGTGTATCAGTTCTTATTCCAAAGGATGATAAGGAAACAGTAAAGGCAATCAATGATGCGGTTGATGCAGCTATTGAGGAAGGCATCGCAAAGTTCGGTGGCAAAAAGCCTAACAAGGCAGCAATCAAGCTTCCTCTTCGTGACGGTGACACAGAGCGTGAGGACGAGGCTTATGCCGGACATTGGTTCATCAATGCCAACAGTAAGACAGCACCACAGATTGTTGATAAGGCCGTAAAGCCTATCCTTGACCGTGATGAAGTGTACAGTGGTTG
>QAMJ01000006.1 GCA_003150355.1 Clostridiales bacterium
GGAACCGATGTCTTTGTATCCGTATTCCGGTCTCATATCGAGCCACGCATAGCAGCGGTATTCGGTAGATTCGAACATCTGCACGACATATATCTTTCCGCCGTCAAGTATGTCTCTGACAAAGCCATGCTGGTTTCCCGGAAGACTTACGCTTTCATCGATGCCGAACCGATACGCGGGACTACCGGCACTTTTTGCGATGATTTGTGCCCACACAAAGTACGGATTGTCGCATGAATGACAAGTGGTACTGGTTGTTTTGTTCGCCATTTTAAATTACACTCCTTTTTTGAACGCAAAAAGGCGGACCTCCCAGAATCAGGAAGTCCGCCTTAAAGCGAAATAATGAATTGTACGAACGCAGATAGCGCCTCAGTAGATGGTATCTATCGTACAACTATTATTCTACTCCATTCGCATAAGCACGCAACGGTATTTCGATTATTTCCCGAATAGCGGGTTTTCCCAAAGAACCTTGCGCCCGCTCGATACGGAAACGATAACCTTGAAGGGAATACTGTGCCTGTGTCCACGACCGTACCACTGGCAATTTTCTTCCAGAAAATGTTCCACTTCTTCCTGATGACGAACCGGGGAAATCACGAAGGTGTCAAGACTTTTAGTCCGAATCGTATCGTAGGACTCAATACCGACAGCAGGATACACGACTTGCATAGACTTGCCGCCAGCTTCAATGTTCAGGCGAACAGTTTTGCGGTCTTTGACAGCAGCCATCAGATTCTTGCAGATACTTTCCCAGCAAGAAGGGTCAGCGCTGAACGCATCCAGATATTGCCTGGTCTGAACCAGATATGCCACAAAAGGTTCAGCAAACTCCTTGGCGAACGAATCCCAGATTCCAGACTGTTCCAGAACCTTGGCAAACCGCTCTTCCCATCCGGAAGGATTCGCAAGGTAGTCAACAATGACGGAATCGTCGAACTTTTCAAGGAGTTTCAGCATCAAGTCGAGCGATGTAGTGTCGTTGTTCCGGTCATAAACATACTGCTTGACGGCACTGTCGTATGTCAAGGATTGGAACTTTTTGTCGTTCATCACCTCGGCGGAGGGAGTGTAGTTCTTCTCGATATATGCGAGAAACTTTTCTCTCATTTCAGCCGTGACCCAGTTGGAATCCGCCTGCCGGTAATCGTCAAAGAGCAGTGCGAATGCAGCAGACTTGCAGCAGGTTTTTTTGCGGTCAACGATGAACGCCATGAATTCGAGACCATTCTTAATGCTGAAATGGTACGCACCCATAGCCAGAGGGAAAGAGCCGAAATCCTGCTCGTACAGCGCTTCGACATAATGTTCTCCCTTAGCCAAAGGAACGCGCACAAAGCGGCGGAAAGCGGTGCCTTCGAAAGCGTTGGTAATAACACCCTCCAGAACGGTATCCGAGTCATTTGCGATATAGGAATCGAAGATTTCCTTTGTGATAGTTTTGCAGTACATATAAACCTCCTATGGTTTAAACCTTTTTCTTCAGAACGACGTAATGAAAGCCGATAAGTTGCTTGGGAACATCGACGGAGGACTCGTCATCCGGGTCGAAATAACCCGTCTCGACTGAAAGCCCCATAGCTTCCATACCGCTTGCAACCACATCGAGCTCCTGTTTGTTGTGGGAAACGATAGTGTTTTCCACGAACTCCACAGTGTTTTCAGATTTGGATGCAAGGCGCTTGCCGTAAACGATATAATCGAGATTTTGAAGAAAAATTCCGGAAGAAAGGTCACTGAGTTGTTTTTCGGTGATGGCTTTCTGACGATTCAGATAATCGTCATTCATGGATTTAACGCACGTTACATCTTCATCGACCCAAAGGATGCGTTTTGATTCATCCCCGTCAGCACGAATACCGTCAGCAATGATGGCAAGAGGCTGGTCAGTCTCCATATCATCATCACCGGCGTAAAGATGACCCATTACGATGTCGTTGGTATCGTTCGGCAGCTCGAGGCGAAACCAAGAACCGTGTCGATGGCTTTTAACGTTATCGGTCGTAAGCCAAATGCCGGGATAGGACTCTTTGGTTTCTTCACCAAGAGAAAATTCCGCATTGGCACTGTCTGCGCCAAGAACTGTTGATACGGTAAGAGAAATAGGCGGCTTCTCGTCTTTCGGCCAGAACACCTCGATAACTTTCTCGATAGGGACGACGACAGATACGGGTTTTCCGCTGAAATTAGAAGAAAGTTTCAGTTCCATGTTAATGTACTCCTTGTTATAATTGGTTGTTTTTAGATATCGACGTAATAGTATCCCGTCAGAGAATCTACCTCACCGCTGCGTTTGTCTTCCTCAGCGTCGAAATATCCGGTAACGGCATCGAAACCCATTGAATCCAACATATCCGCAATGCGATTTACAGTAGTTTCGTCCTTTGAGACAATCATGGATTTGTCATACTTTACATAGCCGTGCGTGGCTTCCTCCAAACGCGTTCCGAAATCGGCGTAGCTGAACGGTTGGTCAAACTGTTTCTCCGTGGCGGCAAACAACTTATACTTGTTTTCACCCTCGGACTCTTCACAGAAATCCTGAACGCTGACGGTTCTTTTGTTCGCGAAAACGATTCGCGGAGAATCGTCATCAGCTGCCCGATAGCCGTCCACAATGCGAAGCAGCCAATCATCGCTTTCCGTTTCGTTGTTACCGGAATACAGGTATCCGGTCACGAATGGATTCAGCGTGTTCGGAGCTTCAAGAGAACACCAGAGTGCTTCGGTGTCAAACTTTTCATTTCGACTCTCAAGGTCAACACTCAGGTAGTTCTCCTCCTTCTCATCGCAAATCGTCATGGCGGCAAGGATGGTCTCATCCTTAACCTTGGCAGACATTTCGATGCGGTTGGGTTTGCTGTTTTCGTCAGACCAGTATTTCTGAATCAGGTCTTCGATGGGAATGACAACCTTTTCGCCATTATTGCCTTTTAACGTGATGTCCATAATTCATTCTCCTTGTTATTTTTCGATGTAGTCGCAGATGTAGTTCAGTATACCGTTCTTTTCAAGGTCGTCGCCGATAAAGCCACTGCAGGAATCAACGACATTGCCGTCTTCGTCCGTGATGCAGTATTGCCAGCAATTTCCCTGCAGATAGTCGCTGTATGCTTCGAGCTCGCTGCAGATGCAGTCCTTAGCACGGGACATTGCTTCACAGCGGGATACGGGCGTATCGGAAATTCCCTGCTTCATGAAGTCGTTGATGTTAGCGACCGCAAAGCCGATGCAGGCAGAATCCCAAATGTCAGGAAACGGAACTGTGCGGAGTGCAATGCCACTATGTTCGCGGAAAAAAATGGGCAGAATAGCATATTCACCTGTTTTCGCAAGTGTCCGCTTTGTTTCGTTCAGGTAGTAGGCACTGTCAATGATATCGCCTATCTTGCGGCGAGGACTTTTGAGACAGTAAAAAGTGGCTGCATTGCAGTCATTTTCGCGTGGGTTTTCGATGTCCGTGTCACGGCTTATTTCGAGGCACAAGTCATCTTTGAGGGTGATTTCTCGGTAATCGTAAACGGTCATTTGGAATCTTCCTTTCTGATAAATGCAAAAAGGCGGACCTCCCAAAAATCGGGAAGTCCGCCTTAAAGCAGAATTGTGAATTGTACGAACGCAGGATGCGCCTTGGTAGAATGGTATCTATCGTACAATCTCAATTATATCCGACTCGCACGAAGATGCAAATGTTTAATTGCCCTCATGGAAAAATGTATGCGTGAATTCCGGATGCCCGGCAAACACCTTCTCAACGACCTCGGGCAAGTCATGGATATCGTCCAGAACGAGCCGTCCTTGCCTATCGCGATACGGTGCCACTGCTGCGGTTTTCTCTGCAAAATAAGCGTCAAACGCCTCTTCGCTATCGAATTCCGGCATTAACGCAATTTCCCGGTTGCGGTCCTTCATAATTTACACAGCCTCGTTAAACGCCGAGCAGTTCGCGCTCTTCGGCAGTCAGTTTATCGAGAACCTTCTGCCTGCGCTTTTCCCGCGATTCCTGCTTGGTGCTGATGATGAAGGTATCGGCGCGGTCGCCATCCCGCACAAAAACGGGACGGTCTTTCAGCATATTCCGCATCGCGTCCAAACGCTCTTCTTTCCTTTGAATGTTGCAATACAGCTTACACCGGGGATTGCTACAAACAAATCACCAGACAGATGACTTGCAACAGATGCTTTCAAACCACCTTCTGTAATAAAGATAGTCTTTTCATCTTTTAAAGGTCTGCTCCAAAACAGTGCTGTATTTTTAGCGGAAGAACCGTTAGGATATCCGGCAGATGTTGCCCAACGGTATCGTTGCTGTTTAAGCTCTGATGCTTCTTTCCATTTTTACTCTCCTTGATTTTTGGCTGAAACAACTTGGAATCGCAGTTTTAGTTAATATCCCAAATATTCGGGTTATCGTACTTGTTAAAGAACTGCATAAATTTGTCTTCCGGCATCTGAGCCTCAGCTTTGTCTAGCATATCGCAAATCTCGGTCTGGTTTGTATTCCCATTCAAGACCTTAACATAGGTAGCACTTCCGGGATTGGCTCCGATAAAATCAGCAATTGCTGTACGGTTGTGTTCGATGGAATTTTTTAGTTCCCACCAACGCCAAGAACGGATGCACTGAGTCAGCGACATTCCATCCACTGCTTCCCAGTAATCGCCGCTTTTTTCGACGGCACTGTACTCTTCAATAGGATTCATTCCACCATCTTGGAGTGCTTCATCAATCATTTCAAGAATCTGGAACGGATAGAGTTTTCCATCAACCTCAACTTCTGCATAATCTAGGTCTTCGTATACCTCAAAGAGAGTGGCTTCTTCGTCACTATCAAAGGAAAAATCATCATCCTCGACTAATTCCTTCACGAGCTGCGTTTTTCCACTGATGTCAAAGACTTCATGCGTCTGTTTGTTTACTTTGCAGGGCAAAGTGTGAATACCATCGGAAAAGTGATACTTAACCATTGCATTAACGATATTAGAATTATTAACCATTTTGTCTGTTCTCCTTAATTTTTTATTTTTTTCACCATTGCGTTTTAATCAAAAGCGTGAAGAAGCAAATACTCCTTCTTTTTGACTGTGTTTGGATTCATATAATTGCATCAAATCTTGGCGCACGGTAACGGGTCTTACGATAGCGTCTTGAACGGCGGTTTTGCCTGCGCGTGGAAAGCAAATCTACCACATCACTCCGAAGAGGGTAAAAATCCTTCCCCAAGGTTATAAACGGCTTGATACAGCCACACCTGTCGGCTTTACCTCAGCTTTACGTGATGTGTTGTTGTCTTAGAGCGCACGGCTAGGATTTACACCGTACGGTAACTGTCTATTCGCTTATAACGGGGCACAACTTAATGTGCAAAGGGTAGTCAACATATCCTTGCGGACACTTCTAAAGTGCAGACTTACCGGAGCAAGCCCGAGACTTTAGTCGTGGGTTATTGACTGTGTTTCACCACTTTCTGCCTTCGTCGGACTTATACATGAGTTCAAAAGTTTCAGGCGAAACGGTGAAAAGGCTGTCTTTCTTGCCCTCCACCAGATATTTGTAGGGCTTGATGCGCAGTACAATCATGCCAAAGCTGCGAATGATGATGTTGTCGCTGGCGTCGTTACGGACAATGTTATCTGCCTTCCAGCCAATACCGGGATTTTCGGCAATCAGCTTCTTGATGCCCTCGAAGCTCTGCGCGTTTTCGGGGTCCCACTGGACCGCACGGATGCTGTTCCTTTTGTGATAATTAGCCATTGTGATTTCTCCTTTTTTGGTGTTATTTATTTTCGAAAAATGCAAGCATAGCCGTATTAACTGCCTGCGCATACCGCGTTTC
>QAMJ01000011.1 GCA_003150355.1 Clostridiales bacterium
GACGCCTCTATTGCCGGCTGACTTCATTCAGCCGGAGCCTGCAAACAATTTTGCGCATAATTCTTGACAGTACCGAATATCTCCTAAGAATGTCTGCTTTACGGCAGGCATTTTTTAATGCGCAAAAATTTGAAAAAAAGCAGGGACTGCGTGTCCCCAAATCAAATGCTGCAGACATATATAAAATAGATGCGAATCCCGTCGAATAATGTCATCAGAAGGAAGGTGGAACCGATGGGCTGACAGACAATTGAATACGGTCGGAAGTAAGTAAGACGGTCATGCGGAAATCTCCCACTTTTTTAAGGGAGAAGAAAGGAAAGGCAAAGACATGAGAGGAAGACTCAGGAAGCTGCTGTCCTTCGTGCTCGTTCTGGTACTCGTCGTGCAGATGCTCCCGGTATCAGCGTTCGCCGAAGGTGTTATTTTGGCCGAAGGTTCTGCCCCCACCTTGGCCCAGAGACCCGACCCCCGCGACAGCATATATTACAGAGGACCGACAGACGAATATGAAGCGGACGATGTGCTATGGGAGATAGAGTCCGAACGAACAGAAACGGAAAAGCATTTCCGCCTGGTCAATGGCTCCAACATAGCCGTCGCATACTCATTCCCCGTACATTACCAGGATGAAAAGGGTAAGTACAAGGAAATAGACAATAGGCTAAAACTGTATAACGAGGATGGTACACTGTCTACCGAGCCGGTCAAGAGCGGCCTGCTTGAAAACGGTGATCTCAAAACCGACTCGCTTAAAGATAAGGACAGCAAGGATGAACTTGAAGCCAAGGCTTCCCCTTCTCCTGCACCTACACCTGTTCCCACACCCATCCCAACTGTTGAGCCGACTCCGGTCCCAACCGTTGAGCCTACCCCGGAGCCCACTCCGGCGCCGGAACTTGAGCTGGAAGAGCCTGCGCTCTCCGAAGATGCGGAGCTTCCCGCAGAGCCCGAAATTACGGACGAGCCTGAGATCGCCGGCGAATCCGACGTTTTGGATGAAACCGGACCTGCTGAGTCCGAAGATATTTCCCCAATTGAATCTGATGCACCTGTTGAAGCTGACCCCGAACCTGCCGACGAAGAGGACCCCGTTGTTCCCGATGTAGACCCGGAGCCAGCTCTTGACGTTCCGGCAGCTACCGAGCCTCCGGTCGAGGAGGAGCCCGAGGAAGAGCTGACCATCGACGACGCGGCACAGGTTCTGGATATGAGCGGCCTGCCCATAGACACCCGTGTGTATAAGAACACGCACGGTCTGGCAGATGTCGAGCTCGCACTTTCAGCCGGTTCTGCGCAGCTGGCCAGCATAAGCTATGACGGCTATACAGTCTCCCTCACGCCGAGGATCCGCAGCGGCAATGCGAGCATGCGTGAGTCGGCAGAGGCTGCCGCCAGAAGCATCGCCAGCATAACCGCGAACGTAAAACAGCTTGAGAGCGTCGCCGAAAAAGACAGCTTCCAGGCAAAGATCACGCCGAAGAACCTCTCTTCTTCGCTTACCTACAGCGGCATACTCAACGGCGCTGACCTTGAGTACATCGTCGCCGAAAGCTCTCTCAAGGAAAACATCATCGTAAAAGCAAAAGCTGCGGAATACGTATATGAGTTCACTCTCGATGCCGGCGGACTAACTCCCGAGCTTACCAGCTCCGGCAGCATAGAGCTCAAAGACGGCTCCGGCACCGCGGTGTTCGTCATCCCGGCAGGGTATATGATCGACGCCGATGGCGAGAGCAGCATGGAAGTGGAATACACCCTCTCTTCCGCTGCCGACGGCAAGTATATCCTCACCGTTTCCGCCGATGCCGACTGGATGAACGACACCAAGAGAGCGTTCCCCGTTACCATCGATCCCCCTGTGTATCTTCAGGGCTTTTACAACATCGAGACCGGTACCATCTTCGGCTACTCTCCCGATGACATCGGCGGTCAGAGAGCTACCGAAGCCCTCGGTTATTACTCCGCAGACGGCGGCTACTGCCGTACTCTGGTTCGAGTAAATAACCTCCCCGATCTGCCGGACAACAGCTACGTGGTCCACGGCGGCATTTACCTTTACGAAGTGGCTTACAGCCATGTCGGCATGAGCGCTATGCGCGTAAAGGCGCAGGCTCTTTCGTGGAACTATCCCACAGAGGGCTATTGGTGCCTTTACCACTCATGGAACGACACTCCCGACCCGGTCAACGAGGTTCTGGACTTTACAGATATCCAGAACGGCAGGGCCTTCTATGGCTGGAACATCACCCGCGAGGTAATAAACTGGTATAACGATCCGGGTTCCAACTGGGGTATTTCTCTTGCCGCGGCGCTTGAAGGCTCCATGACCTCTTCCAGCTGTGCCAACGCCGGGTTTGCCAGCAGCAATACCACCAATGCCGGGGCAAGACCGTACTTCGTGGTCGAGTACCGCAACAGCGCCGGTCTTGAAAGCTACTACACTTACCAGACCCACAGCATAGACAGAGCCGGTACCGGCTACATAGGCGACTACAGCGGCCAGCTCACTCTTGTGAAGAACGATGTGAGCTCCGCAAGTACCAGCAATCCCGTAGCCATCAACCATGTCTACAACTCTGCTTATTCGAAGGCCGCTTCCAGCGCGATCAACGCCGTCACCGAGACCTATGGCAGCATGGGTGTAGGCCGAGGCTGGATGCTGGATATACAGCAGGCGATCATCCCCGGAAACACCGGCTACCTCATCTACTTTGACGGCGACGGGACCGTGCATTACTTCCAGGGTTCCGGCACGCAGTACACCGATGAGGACGGCCTTGGCCTGACCATAACCAAGAGCGGCACGAACTACACCCTCAAGGATAAGAAAGACAACATCAGCTACTTCTCCGATGGCCTTCTGAGCTACACGCAGGATGCCAACGGCAACAAGGTCACCTATGTCCGCGACAGTGACGATGTTATTCTCTCCGTCACCCGCCAGAACAGCGGCGGCAGCGTTGAGACCATAGCGACCTTCACCTATGACAGCTTCGGCAACATCAGCACCATAACTGACAGCGCCAACAATACGACGACCTTCAATTATTCCGGTACGGATATACTTTCCGGCGTAACTCATGCGGACGGCACATCTGTGAGCTATACCTATGACGCCAACGGCAAGCTGCTCTCGGCGACAGATAATGAGTCCGGCTACTCCATGAACTATGAGTATGACGCGAACACCGGCAAGGTAAAGAAATTTTACGAGGTCGCCGGAGGCACTACCGGCGCAATAGTGGAAGCCGAAGGAGCCTTCACCGGCATCCAGACTTACCGGTACTGCGGTCCTGACCGTGTGCTCGGCAATTCTGACGACATCGTGAGCCACAGCGTCATGGACTACTTCGGGCGCACGACCAGCAGCTATTCCACCAACTATGACGGGACGCTCGTATACGGCGCGAGCGCTACCGCTTACAACGCAAATACCGGCACCAGCGCCACCAACAACAGAGCTCTGATCAGCACCCAGACGGGTGTCCAGTCCGTGAACCTTCTGGGCTATCCGAGCGTTGAAGGTACCTCGAACATGGCCACGGCTGGCTGGGGATTCAGCGGCGGCGGAAGCGGCAGCATCGTCTTCGGCAAACCGCGCACCGGTATGCGCTCCGTGCTCGTGAGCCGTTCCAGCACCGGAGCTGCGGCCTCCACGCTCAGCCAGAGTCTCAGCGGCCTTGACCCGAACAGCTGGTATGTCCTCTCCGGATACGTAAATACCAGCGGCGTCACCAGCTTCGGCAGCAGCGGCAAGGTGACCATGAAGGCCACCGGAGGAGCACAGGGAGCTGTTTCCGGCACCTTCATCGACTGGAGCACCGACGGCATCGGCGACGGATGGGAACGTGTTTATGTCACGGCACAGCCGAACTCGTCCGGTGAGCTTACACTGAGCCTTGAGGTCTCCGGCATTTCCGGTTCGGTATACCTTGACGACCTTCAGGCCGAAATAAGCCTGTTCGGTGAGAAGGGCACGCCCGGCACGGTCAGCCTCATAACCAACGGTTCCATGAACGACTACAGCGCATGGAGCAGCTGGTCGAGCGGCAACGACTACATCGGCGGCACTCCCTTCGGCAACGCGCTTCAGGTCACCGGCTACTTTGACGACAGCGCAGATATCTTCCAGGATGTGTATCTGGATCAGCCCGGCACCCAGACCTATCTGTTCTCCTGCTGGGCAAAGGCTGCCGCGGTACCTATAGACGGCTCCGGATACAGATCGTTCAGCCTTTGGGTAGAGCTGAATTACGGAGACTCCGAGGGAACAGTTGAGCAGCACAGCGCGGAGTTCAATCCGGATACCACGGAATGGCAGTACCTCATTCTGCCCATAGTTCCAAAGCAGCCGAATCTCCCGGTCAACTCCATGCGAGTATACATGACCTTCTGCCGCGAGCCGAACACCGCGTACTTCACGAACGTCTCCTTCGTCAAGGAGGACGCACAGAGCTACAAGTACAACACTGACGGCGAACTCGTTTCCGTCACCTCTTCGGACAATGCGGAGCAGAGCTTCTCCTACAGCGGAGCGGACCTGATCAGCCAGGTCACCAAGGGCAACGGAAGCTTCAGCTACGAATACGATGATGCCCACAATGTGACCAGCGTCACGAACGACGGCGTTTCGATGTCCGTAAGCTACGACGGCAAGGGCAACACCACCGGCACCGTGCTTGCCGGCGATGGTACCTCGCAGAAGATAAGCTCTTCCGCGGGCTATGACAGCACCGGCAACAGGGTCACATCCCAGACGGACGCCAGAGGCAAAACGGTCAGCTACAGCTATGACAACGTCATGAACAAGCAGACCGGCCAGCCTTCCAGCATAACGGATGCGAATAACAACACCGTCTTCAATTTCTACAATAACAGCAACGGGCGCATAACCAACACGAGCCTCGGCTACGATGTGCATCTGGACTATGTCTATTCCGGAGGTCAGCTCGCGTCCATGTCCAGAGGCGGATACATCCCCGGAAACACCACCGAGCAGACGCAGGTGTACACGATGAGCTACAACGGCTTCGGGAACATGACCGGAGTCAGCGTTGGCAGCCGCAACCTTGCGAGCTACACCTACGGCAGCGCGAACGGGCTGATGACCGAGATGAGCTACGGCAACGGGGCGAGTGTGAGTTATGAGTATGACGAGCTTGAAAGAGTTTCGGAAATATACTATAATGGCAGCAGCAATGCAGCAGTAAGCTACACGTACTCCAACAACGGTTCCGTGAGCAAGATCGAGGATCATGCGGCAAACCGTGTGAATGATTACAACTACGATTCTCTCGGCAGGCTCATAACCATGACCGAGAAGTCCGGGTCAAATGCGGTGCAGTTCTATGCGGCATCGTATGACAGCGCGAACCGCGTCAAGGACATCGGGTACATGGTAAGCCCGGCATGGAACGGTACGTTCAGAGACGGGCGAGCTTACGGCTACACCTATGATGCCGATGACGGCAAGCTGACGGGTATGCAGCTCCCGGCAGACGGCAGCTATGCGTACACTTACGATGCTCTGAAGCGCCTGACCGGCAGGAGCCTGTCGCTCGACGGCACATCCTTCATAAACCGGAACTACACGTATCTGGACGGCAATGGCACGAACGCGACTACGATGCTGGTCGCGAGCATGAATAACCGCAAAGCCAACGGCACGAGCATCAACAGCTACACCTATACCTACGACAACACCGGCAACATCACGGCAATAAGCGGCAGCACGTCTGCATCGTACACCTACGATGCGCAGGGGCAGCTTCTTACCGAGACCTACGGCGGCAAGACCTACACCTACACCTATGACACCTACGGAAACATCCGGTCGGTATCTGACGGGACGACGACAAAGGTGTACAGCTACGGTGACAGCAGCTGGCTGGATCTGCTGACGGCGTATGATGGTCAGAGCATCAGCTATGACAGCATAGGCAACCCGACGAGCTGGTACGACGGGACGACGTTCACGTGGTCCAACGGGCGCAGGCTCACGAGTGCGGTAAACAGCAGCACGGGTCTCAACAACAGCTACACCTACGACATGGACGGTCTGCGTCTGACGAAGACGGTCGGCAGCGTAGAGCACAAGTACGTATGGCAGGGCAGCAAGCTGGTAGCCGAGTACTTCGGCGGTACGGAGTTTGAGTTCTTCTACGATGAGAACGGAGCGCCGTATGCGTTCTCGTACAAGGCGACGGCATCCGCGACGCCGGTCATGTACTACTACGTGACGAACCTGCAGGGTGATGTAGTAAGCATACTGAACGCCAGCGGAACGTCTGTAGCGGAGTACAGCTACAACGCATGGGGCAAGGTGCTGTCGGCAACGGGCACGATGGCGGCAATAAACCCGATCCGCTACCGCGGCTACTACTTCGACTCCGACTCCGGCCTTTACTACCTCAAATCCAGATACTACGATCCGAATCTCCAACGCTTTATTAATAGCGATGGACAGTTGGCAAAGGAAGACTTTGTCGGGGCAAATCTCTTTGCCTATTGTTTGAACAATCCCGTTAATTTGTCTGATGAGACTGGGGCTTGGCCTAAATGGAGTCAGATACTTATTGGGGTTGCAATAGCAGCTGTTGCTGTAGCAGTTACAGCTGTAACATGTGGAGCAGCAGTACCGGCATTGGCTGCTGCTGCGGGCGGCGTCGGTGTGATTGGCGGAGCTTCTGCAGGCGCTGCTACAGTAGCAACAGGTGCAATGGCTGTTGCAGGTATCACAACTGCTGCAGCAGCAACCGCGGTGGTTGCAGAAAAAACAGTCGAAAAGGCATCCGCGCGAAACAACACGGTATACGCTTTGGTAGACTCCGATGGAACAGTTCAGTATGTGGGACGTACCAACGATGTGAAAAGGCGGACAATCGCACATCGTGCCAATCCAGCTCGTGAAGGATTGGAAATGACAATACTTGCTAGAGATTTGAGTTTGGAGGAGTCGAGAGCTTTAGAGCAAGCTGGAATGGCATATTATCATACGATAAACACCGCCAACAAAATGAATAATCAAATCAATAGCGTCGCGCCTAAATATTGGGACAAATTCAAAGGTATAGCTTCAGGGCTGTTAGACTATGGCTACAATCAAATGACCAATGAGATTTTGTATTGGACAGGAAATTAATATGGAGGTGTAGAATGGGAGCATGGGGATCCGGATTGTATCAGAATGATACAGCGCTGGATGTTAAAGATGAATTCGAGAAGCTGTTTAACGATGGCAAGAGCGTCCAGGAGATTACCGACGGGTTAACGGAAGAGTATGAAAGCATCATGGATTGTGCCGATGAAGCGCCGCTGTTCTGGCTCGCGCTAGCGGATACGCAGTGGAAGTTCGGAGTGCTCTTACCGAAGGTCAAAGAGAACGCTCTGCGCTGGATCAATGAATTGAAGAGCCAGACAGCGGATACTCTGGACGGTACCAAACAGAAGAAATCGTTGGAGAATTTGCAGGCAAAGCTGCTTTCGCCGCTGCCATCGGTGAAAAAGCCCAAAAAGAAAAGAATTTACAAGTGCGAATGGAAAATCGGCGACGTCTTCGCTTATCAACTGGAAAGCGAGCTTGCCAAGGAAAGAGGGCTTTACGGACGGTATTTCTTGATTCAGAAAGTCGACGAAGACACATGGTATCCCGAGCATATAATACCAATTGTATACGTAAAAATAACCAGAGATACCAAACTTCCGTCAACCGTGGAAGAATATAATGAAGCAGAATACGTCCAGACATGGTTCACAAAGTATGAGTGGCGTTTTCTTCCGCTTGATATGAGTCGACCAAAAGAAGATATCGAAGAAAAATCCAAGCTTACTTACGAAGTGGACGAATATGGTTTTTTGCCACAGTACAGGGCAAGATTGCTCAATACTTCAAAACGGGTCATTCCCAAAAAGCTAATCTATGTGGGTAATTTCCCGGATGCGATTCGTCCGCAAAAGGAGTTTATTCCTCACGTGAAAGAGAATATAATAACTGTTTCATGGAAACACTTCGATGAAACTTTTGAATCGAAAATGATCAAACGTTACTGCGAACACAATCTTAGAGAACTCAGTATTTATGCCCCAAAAAACATTTAGGGCATTTAGGTATAGAATGAGCAGTAAGAGTAACCCCAAAAGAGGGAGTGCATAGAGGGCTATGCACTCCCTCTTTGCCGTGCATTGAAGTCGAGATATAAATTTCATAAAGTTCAGCCGCTTCCTCCCAATAGGATATAAATTCCACTCCGATAGATTATTTATTTAAGCACCTGCGGAAAATATAATTATTCTTGCAGGGGTGTGAGAGCAATGATCAGCAAAAAAGAATTCGAATATACTGTAGGCCGGAATCTGGCTAAATATAGAAAAGAGAAGAAACTGACCCAGATGCAGGTCGCAGAAATGGCTGAACTGAGCGTTCCGTTCTATGCAAGCGTTGAGCTTGGAAACAAAGGACTCAGTGCCTACTCGCTGTACAAACTGTCCGCTGCGCTCGGCGTTGATATAAATTGCCTTTTAAGCGATGATATTCCAGACGAGAGGGCAAAGAATATTGAGGCTTTGCTCAGCGGGAAACCCGAATGGGTCAAACTTGCTGCTGAAAAACTGGTCGGACTGCTTGTCGAAAGCATAGAGTCAGGAGTAAAATAAACTCCCAAAAAATAAAGAGAGGGCGATTATATGGGACTTGCTGCACATCAAGAAGAAATTATAGCCCAGCTGTACAGAGAAATGTACAGAAAGCTTGTAGTCTATGCAGAAAATGCGCTCAATGACAGTCTGGCCGAAGAAGCAGTTCAGGATACGTTCAGAATTGCATGCTCGAAATACGACGAACTCATGAATAGCAGCAATCCGCAGGGATGGCTGATGAACACGTTGAAGAACGTGATTCGGAATATCCGTAAAGAGCAGGCCAATCTGAACAAATATTTTGTTATGACAATGTCTCTCGATGACGAGGAGTTTATGGAGGTTTGTGCGGTCGGTACCGATGTACATAAGCGGCTGGAGGATACGGAAGTAGATTTGATGTACTCCGATTTGCTGACTGAAGAAGAATACCAGCTGCTGACTTTAATTGTACGTTACCGGTACAGTATTCTGGAAGCTGCGCTGGAGTTTGGCATTAACGTAGAGACGTGTAAGAAGCGAATCCAACGGGTAAAGAAAAAAGTTGCGGAAAATTCTTGAGAAAGATGATTGACGGTGTCCCCAAACAGGATTCTTCTTACATACAGAAAAGGAGGCAAAAAATGCTCGCTTCAAATGCACGCAGCAACAGAGACTTTTCTTATTTCGATAAGCTCAGCACCGAAGAGTTGAGGGAGATCATCCGCCAAGACTCTTTGCTGGATGAGAACGAAGACTCTGATATAGATGCGATCTTATATATAACGGAGGTGCTTGCCAATAGGGAGAAAGAAGAAAATGAGAGAAACGTGAAGGATGTAGAAGCCGCGTGGAAGTCCTTTAAGGAGAATTACTATCCGTATATCTCCGATCCCGAGCCGTTATACAGTTTTGATTCTCCGGAAGATAAAGTCGTGAAGGCAAAGCCTCGCCGTCTCAGCCGTACAATGAAAACGCTGAGCGTCGCCGCTGTCCTCGCAGTCGTAATTATCTCCGGCAGTGTAACGGCAAGTGCGTTTGGCTATAACCTCTGGGGTGCTGTTGCTGAATGGACACGGGATACCTTTGGATTTACACAAGGTCAAAATAATGGAATATACCCATTTGAAAATCTGAGAGATGCGCTTGCCGCTTATGATATCAATGATCCTATCGTTCCTCAGTGGATACCTGACGGCTACGGTGAGGATACGGTGCAGGCTGCTGAAACGCCTGACAGCAAAGTGATTTCGGCCAGTTGTAAAAGTACTGCTGGTGAAATCAAAATCGAAGTGAAAGCGTTTTATAATCAGGATAACGAACACCGGGTGTATGAAATTTTCGAAGACGGAGTAGAGAAGTATGCCTCCAACGGAATAGACTTTTATATCATGAAGAATGACGACTTTACAAGAGTTTCTTGGGCTGTCGGCAATAATGAATGTTCTATTCTCTGCGCTCTTGAGCCAAAAGAAATCTATAGGATGATCGACTCTATTTTTTGAAAGGATTCCCTAATGAAAAAAAGAACACTTAGAATTGTAGCCATCATCATCGTGTTGGCAACTCTGTTTACTTCCTCCGCTTACGCTGAAGTGCAGCCACTGAGAAACAGCAAATACATAGACAGTTATTGCGCATATCTGTACTCGGATAAAGCAAATTACGTTCAGGTCTGGTTTGAGGTCAGCGCTAATGTAACGTCCAATCAGGTCGGTGTAACGCAGATCATTCTCCAGAAATCGTCTGATTTGGAAAGCTGGACACCCGTAAAAACGTTTTACAGCTCTGCATACCCTAATATGATTGTATATGACAATTATACAAATGTTTCACACGTCGATTCGATAGTAACCGGCGGGTACTATTACAGAGCCGGTGTAAATATATACGTCGAAAATGGTGGCTCGGATTCCCGCTTCATAACCACAGATCCCATTTTTGTGAAAGCTTCTTAAGCGAGATAGCATTTTCGGGATTTTATATCGCTGATTTACAGCAGCACATGTTGAATTTTAGATGGTTCAGCATGTGCTGTTGCACTCTCTGAATAATTTAACACTTGCTTGTTCAAGTCGTCAAGACTGCGAATATGGAATGAAAGGAATTTCTTTTCTCTGCACTAAGTCTTAGAGTATTCCCTTCAAGGTGGTCCACTGTGAACCGGGGCTGGGTGCAGTGTATAGGCGCAGTTACCCCTTGGCGGTAAATCTGAACTCAATCATTGACAAGCACATACAAATTAGAAGAACGGCTGCCGCTTTCTCTGTATCGCGGCAGCCGTCGCATATATCCGTGCTTCTCCAAATCATGCAGTGCACGTTTGACCGTGGAGCGGGAGCAGTTGAGCTCGGCGGCAATAGTGTTGATCCCCGGCCAGCATTTGCGCTCTTTGTCTGACCGGTCACGCAGATACATATATACCGTCTTGGCACGTATGGGTAAGCTGCTATCAGAGTAGATAGTAGAGAAGTAGCTCATGAGTAATCCTCCTTGTTCGGGACATGAAGCGCTTCCGGCTTATCCGTAACGGCTTGCTCCTGTGCCGGAGCTTCACGCCGCACTCTGCTGCGAGGACGCTCCAATGACTCTTTCGGAGGGTACTTCTTCATTATGCTCCGTATCAGCTCATCGCGGTCAGCGTATGCGATTTTGCGGTTGGCGCGTTCTTCAATCTGGTACGGCTCATCAAAGGTTATGCCCCAGTCGAGAAACAGCCTCAGCTTTACTTGCATAGGATGTTTGCCGGTTTTCATTACCACGAACGTACCTTTGGGTATTGCTTTCAGCTCATCCGCCGTCATGAGCGGGCGCTCCATCATTTGCAGGCTCTCGCTCGGATTATCTTTGCTCCGACTGACGGAGCCGGACAGAACCGTCCTGCTGCCAAGAGCTTTTGAGAGAACTTCCGCCGTCTGTGAGTTCGGCGCGAAGCCGCCGAAAATCGTGTCCTGTACGTTGTCCACGATGATCTCCGCACCCTCCTTGCTGTAGTTTTTCTCAAGCTGTGCGAGTGCCTGGATTATTGGCACAAGCGTAAGGCGGCGTGAACGTCCAGCGCTGAACAACGGGAGAATATCAAAGGCGGGCATAGTACCGAGCTCATCGCAGAAGAACACAACACGGTTTTGCAGCTTGCCGCCGTGTTCATCCGCAACCGAAAACAGCTCACGCGAGAGATTTTGTATCATCAACCCTGCCATGAAATTTTTGGTCGAATCTTCTTCTGGGAGTATAAGAAAGATAGCAGACTTCTTTGAGGCAAAGCTCTCGGCATCCATGCTGCTGTCAAAGCAGATGATCTGCTCAAGCTCCGAGTCCAGAAACGCGTTCAGCCGCGACAGCACCGTGGACATGACTGACGCCATAGCTTGTTCGGATGAATTCAGCGCAGCCCCGGCAAACCACTTCGCTTTATGCTCCGGCGGCAGTCTGCCCATCAGCATTTGAAACTGCGTCTTTCCTTTTACGCCTGACGGTTCGAGCAGCTCCTGCACAAGCTTGAACACCGAGACTATATGCCGTTTCTCCGGCTCACCAGCATTCGGCGGGAGGAACTCAGAAAGCAGCAGAATTACAGAGCATAGCAAGCCCTCTGCCGCTTCATAAAAATACGCGTTCTGTCCTCGATTCGAATCATCGCCGCTGGGGTTTACGATGGTCTTTGCAATGATCTTCGAGTACTTTTCCGCTTTGGCTTTTGCCGCAATGTTCGATTCATCGGCTAACGCCATATCCATATACCTGTTTATGAGTGTCAGCAGATTGCTCCCGTCAGAGCGTGTAGGGTTGCGCAGGTCGATGACAGATACATCGTAGCCGTAGTATCTCTTGGCTATCGTCGCATAGTTGCGAGCGAGGTCACCTTTGGTATCGCTGGCGAAAAAACTCATCCCGCTTGCGCAGGCGTATTCGAGATTTGGGTACAGAAAGTATGCCGTCTTGCCGACACCGGATGCGCCGATCATAAGGCAATGTACATCGTCGCTGTCCACCAGCGCTGTGACCTTGCCTTTCTTGCCCCTGCTGCCGAGCACAAGTCCCTGCTCCGTGGGCAGGTTCTTACCCTCACGCCATGATGCGACGTCAAACGGGACAAGCGCGAAGGTTTTGCGTATCTCACTCTCAGTAGCCCAGCGAGCAGTACCGTGCTGACCGTCGCCAACGGTTTTCGCCTTGATGTTGCCAAGGGTGTAGTTGCTTGAGAGCATAGCCAGCCCGCCGATCACGGCAAAGCCTACTCCCGCAACTATAAGGAGAGTCCAGAGGTTTGAGTCCATTCCTGTTCCTCCCTTCGCAGATCGTCGTTCCAGTCCTTAAGTGTTGGTACGACGATCTCAACATATACGCCTCGCTCAGATAATTCAGCCTCCATGCGCTGTGCGGCTTTCTGCCCGGCAGAGTCATTGTCCAGACAGAGGTACACACTGTCGATGTCCTGACGTCGGAGCTGCTCCAGCACAGGCTGAATACTTGTGCCGCAGCAAGCGACGTAGCTGTGAGACTGCCAGTCGGATGGGTACAGTGAAATATAGGATAACAAATCTATGGGAGCCTCAAAGACATAGAGGCTCCCATCTGTACCTGTGTAATTGAAACTGTGCTTCGGGTCACTGCCCTCAACGTTCTGGCGGAATGATTTGCCCTCACTGTTGGTGCTGCGCTTGTGTGCGTGACGAGGAGTACCATCACCGCCAATACCGACGAATACTGCGTTGTGGTACTCCGCATCCTCATATACGAGATGTGCCTTTGCAAAGGCAGAAACGACATCCCGGTCTATGCTGCGCGTCTTGCAGAGGTAGGCAAACACACGGTGCATGTTCTTGCTGGCTGGCGGCAGAGCAAATGACTTTACTTCAACTTGCTTTTCCGAATGCGTAGGATAAGCAACACCCAGCTCGTCTCCGAGCAGCGTGGACACAGCCTCGGCATAGCTGATGCCGTAATACCGCTGGACAAAGCTGATCGCACTGCCGCCTTTTTCCTCGGCATGATCGTACCACTCATTGCCGCGTATGGTCACGCGGTGGTCGCTGGCAAGGCGCTTGTCCCTGCCGGATGAAATAAGCCTTTCCCCACGGCTGCGGAGAAAGGCTTCAAGGTCAACAGAGGCAGCTTTCTGCTTCTGTTCGTCTGTAAAATGTATGTAGGTTAAGTCAATCACCTCTTCAAGATATTATATGTCCTCGCCCCAGAGATACTTCTGCCGCAGGTATTCAGCATGTTCAGGTGTTATTGCGCCGTCGTCTATCTGCGCAATGTTGATGCTGCCGTACAGCTCACCCCACAGGCAATCCATGAGCGTCGAGCCATTTTCCAGCCCATCCTTGAATGCGTCGAGATCATGCTGGAGATACACCGGCAGGTCATGCTCATATAAGCGTTCACGATCTTCTCTGCTTAACTCTTTGTATGGCGGCAGTTGCCGAGCTTTCATTTTTATCACCCTTTCGAGCAACACATTATACCCGAACGCACTGAAATAGCAACTGAAACTAATACGCAGGCTTCGGATAATTTGCAGGATCCTCATGATCGTCCTCACGATGACCGAGTGCAGTTTTCCACTCCTGCAATTCTTTTCGCCGCTTCCTGTCAAGCTGCAAGCCGCGGTAACCGGAAGCGCCGACGTTATCCCGAAAGATATTTCCCATGTGGTGCAGCATGCGAATCATACAAGCAGAGACGGATTCGGGTGGTGGAGTACGATGCTCTTGACGAGGTGGCGTATCGGGTGGGGCTGTTGACGCTGAACTTTCCGAGGCGGTTTCTAATTCAGGCGCAGTCTGATGCAGCTCATCATTCTCAACATTTTTATTCTGCCGCTGTTCCATCATCTGTACCACCTCTCGGATGACCATATTGCGCACTGGCTTGAACTCCTTCTGCTGAGAGAGCGGTACACGCTCCGGTTTCGCTTTCGAGTAAAAGCTGAACACCTCATCGCGCATATCCTGCCAGAGTAAGTATGCCTCTGCGACACGCTCATCACTTGCAAGCTCGTCAACGATAGCGTCGACTATACGCTTGGTAGCCGGTGGCAGATAACCGTAGACCTTCTTGCCGGAGTAATTTTGCAGACGCTCAGCAAGCTCAGTGATGAGTAATTCAAGCTTCGGATTGCTCATCTCACCATCCTGCATTTTCTGAATCAACGACTCCATGACCGCCAGAGCATTCTCTTGAAGCTTGTCTCTGTACGCAGTCTGCTGAACATAGATGTTCTTCAAGTCATCCTTGAATATTTGCCGCGTGAGCGCAGACCGCAACTCAAGGATCGCGGGCTTGGTGAGATAGCCTTCATTCGGTTCGGTCGAGAAAATAATCAAATGCACATGTACGCTGCGCTCTTTTTCGTGGAACGCAGCGTACCATTTTAAGTGTGATGGCAGTATCTTATACGCTTTCGCTATCTGGTCTATCTCAGAGCAGATGAGTGAGCGCCAGCTCTCGGCTGAGTCATAGCCGAGACGCTCAGCATCTGAACGCTGTATTGCAATGACCGGTGTCCAGACGTTGCCCGGATGGTGCGCCACTTCATCAACTGCATTTTGCAGCACAGGAACTTTTCCGTCTGCATTCCACAGGCCGTGATCTCCGAGCTTCTTCACTCCGGGACGGTTTGCGACGTAGTCAACGTAGTTCTCGCGCTTGTCCAGCAGATATGCGTAGTTCTCCTGAACCTGAGAGATAAACTCTGCCGCGTTTTTCTGAGAATGCTCCGCGTTGTAATCTTCATACTCCGGCATCTCACGAGTATCCGGAAACGTTTTGAGCAGCCGAGATATAAAATCCTGCTGCTGTTTTGTTGCGGGCAAGTCGCTGTCGGTATCTTTGAGCAGCTCGACACCTTCGCGAGTAGAAATATACTTTGTGAGGTTCGCAAGCTTTGCCGACTGCTTTCCTCCTTTGAGATATGGCGAAGAGAAAAACACACCGGCCATCAGTCATCAAAGTTGCCGCGCTGAATATCCAGAGCGGTATCTAAAGAAATGTTTCCGTATGTACGTTTTACCTCATCCGCGGAGTAACCCCGCAGAGCACGCAGGTCAGAGACGTCATCCTTGAAGTGTGCTGCGACTATGTGCATCATCATGTTCAGCTCCACGCTCCACTTGAACATGAGCTTTGAGATTCTGTTCGTATTCTCTGTCAGTATCCCACGGATATTTTGTGAGACAGATTCGCAGACGTATGAACTGACGTCATCCGTCGCAAGGTATCCCATGTAAAATCTGAGTGCCTTGCTGATGAACTCGCTTCTGTTTTTGCAGTTGGCAGTTTCAAGCCAACCATCCATGCGGGATAACAGCTCTGGCTTGAGCCAGACTGTTATGCGTTTTACGTTTTCTGTGCTTATTTCTACTACCTCCCTATACAAGCACAAAGAACCGCCGAATTCCTTGAAGCAAGGGTGTTTCGCGGCTCTGCGTTCACCTGAATTTTTGAGTTAGTTGAAAATGTGTACCTTGCCCGAAAGCCGAAAAAGACCCGCGTTGCGGGGCTTTGTGGGCGGGAGGTGCGCCCTTAGGTGTACCTCCCTTTATCATAGTGCCATTTTCGAACGGGCGCACCCGGACGAAAATGCCGCGAAAACGCCCCCAAACGCCGCGCGTTCTCCTGCCGGGGTATCCACGCCCCACCCGTCTCCGTAAAAGCGCGCACAGCGCCTCACGTGGGCAAACACGGGCTACAGCTCCGGCGTGAGACACTCGGTCTGCACCTCCGTCTGTATCTTTTCGCAATATTCGTCGAGTGTCATTCCTTCACGCTCCTGACAGTACTCGTCCATCTTCTCAAGAACTATTTCTTTCTCGGTCTCCGAGAGCTTGTACACTGCCGCTTCGTTAGAGCCGACACTGCGGCAGATCATAATGTCAAGGGTATCGTCGACCTGCCGCGCCGAGACAATGTAGTTCGCGTAGACGTTGAGATAATCCTCCAGAGCGATCCCGCCAAGCGAACCGAAAACACTTCTGGCGTCACAGTGCAGCTCCATGTAGAAATTCAATTCGTCATCACATTCCAAAATCTCATCAACGAAATTGAAATCGTCCTCGGTCAAGCTATGGAGCTGCTCGGTTTCAATAACTGCGATGGGAATAACATCGTAGTTGCCGTTGTCGCCGAGGGCAGACATGATCTCGCGCTGCTTTGCTTCGGTCAGGTCGTCCCAAAATATTTCGATGCTAATGATTCTTCACCTCCATCTGTAATGACTGGCGCAGTGTTAATTGCAGGTGAAATTTCTACCGGCGCTTCAGCTTTCTTCGGCGCTGCCAGTTTCGCTGTGCGCTTCGGCTTTGCCGGAACAACTACATCGTCCTCATCGATATACTCACGCACGGCGGCCGGGACATGTTTTTCGTAAAGATGCAGAAGAGCCGCCGCGAGCTCATCCTCGGCTGTCAGCTCTTTCTTTTTGAGATACTTGTTCAGCGCCCGCAGCTTCTCATCATCGAAGCTGACAGATATGTTTATCTGTTTCATGGTGTTCCCCCCTTGTTGTTTCAATTCATTTCTGCATAGAATAATACAAATCATTTTTCTGTTGACGCGAGTTGACATGTACGCTATAATGTACATATACGGAGGTGATCACTTTGCTTAATACCAATATTACGAGCTTTCGCAAGAATGTCTTCTCCATGCTTGAGCAGACCATCAAGTACAATGAGCCTCTCAACATCAGCACCAAGGCCGGCAATGCTGTCGTTCTCAGCGAGGAAGACTATCGCGGCATGATAGAGACGCTGAACCTTATGTCCGATCCTGAGATGAAGCGCAAGCTGCTTGACGGAATGGCCACGCCGCTCTCCGAGTGCGTTTCGGAGGACGAGATAGACTGGTGATGTACAAAATAGTTTACACGAAAGCGGCGGCAAAGGACGTACCGAAGCTCAAGGCGGCGCACCTTGACGGCAAGGTGAAGGCGCTGATTGAGATCATAAAGGTCAATCCATTTCAGAATCCGCCGTCATACGAAAAGCTCGTCGGCGACCTTTCGGGTCTGTACTCCCGCCGGATCAACGCACAGCACCGCTTGGTGTATGAAGTCGTTGAAGAAGCACAGACAATAAAGATACTCAGTATGTGGTCGCACTACGAACGGCTGTGAGGTTACACGCTCGGCATTATGCCGGGTGTGTTTTCTTAGTCGTAAGAAATATATGGCACCTGAAGCCAGTGCGTCCAGCCGCGGCCTTCGAGCTGCGTTTTTACCACGCCGTACTTCGTGCCCATCGCCTCGATCACTTCGCCGCTGCCTATGTACACACCGATGTGCCCATCGTGCCAGACCGCAAGTCCGGGAGTGTCGGGCATGGTGTCAATCGTGCCTGAGACCGTGGCGTTATAGTACATCTGATTTGCGCCGACGTCGGGCATACCGTTCGTACCGTAGCGCAGCTCCAGCGTCTCCGCATCGAGCCAGCCGTAGCCCTTGATGAGTCCAACGCAGTCGGCAGTCCTGCCGCCGACCCAGTTTGCCTGAATGAAGTCCGCGTAGCTGCCGACTCCCTCCGGGTACTGCTGGAGCTTCGACGCGAACAGCTCCTCGGTCATGATCTGACCGTAGGTTCCCCAGACATAGCCCCAGCCGGACTGCCAAGCGTTAATGGCGTAAGCTGCGAGGTCGTGAGCGTTCTTCGTTGACGGATCAGAGAATGTACTGAGGTCTATCTCCACACTCTTCTGCCCGCCGACCTCATACGCGCCGGTGTAATTCTCAACGCCCATCGGCCCGGCTATCATGGTATAGATGTGCCGGATATTATCCTTATCCTCATCGCTTATCTCTCTGCCGAGCTCGGTTGAGAGATTTATATAAGCGTCGCTTAGTGACAGCGGCGTTATTGCAATGTACGTCTCTGTCTCGGTGACCGTCTCGCCGTTCTCATCCACACGCTCGACCTCGCGTGTCAGCTCCTGCTCGGAATAGAAGCAGTCAACAAATTTTCCTGCCGCACGTCGTGTCGGTGCGTCCTCACCGAAGCACAGGGCAAAGAAAACAGCCTTGACCATAGTCGGGTCAAGGCTTCCGGTGCTGTCCTCGCTTGAATTTGCGGCGGCTATCGCCGAATCCAGAAGAGAAAAAGCTTCCCGCATCTTGGAGACATGAGAGCGAAATTCTGACGGTACTTTCTCCGTGTAGTTCGGACCGTAGAAGCACGCCTTCACAGTCGTGTTGTTGTGTTCTGCGCCGCCGCTTGCAAGGGAGCAGAGTACTGCGGTTATGAGGATGAGCGGAGAGAGCACTGCCGCGAGTACCCACGCTATCGTCTTTCTGCCTTTGTCGCTACCGCCCACCGTGAGCGCAAGCTTTGCAAGTACGGTATTCATCATCTGCCACCCGCCGTGCCGAACAGCGTTTCCTTATGCGGCGGGGCGTGGACTTCGAGCAGGTACCGCTCGTTGCCGCACTTGTAAAGACACACGCCTCTCTGGGGATAACGGATGAGGTCATACTCGGACTCCTCAAGCTGAAGCATGTCCATGTATGAGCGCTTATCTATTGACCCGGCATTGAAAAGAAACTGGTGCGGAGGGATGGAGAACAGCGGCTTAGTCATCTCACGCACGTTCGGCTGGTCGAAGTCGTCGAGGTTCTGTGAGGCGAGGATCATCGCGGATTCCTTCTTGCGCACGCGCTTGAGGCAGTTGCGGATGTACTCTATCGCTGTGGGATTGCTCAGCCAGATGTACAGCTCGTCGAGCGTGGCAACGGTGTTGCCCTCGGTCAGAAGCTTGTCGGACATATAACTGAGGATATTGAAAAGCATGGCGTTCTGAATATTCCGGCCCGCCATCAAGAGACTCTTTACTCCGAACACGAGGAAACGCGACGAGGTTATGTTTGTGTGCCCGTTGAAGAACTGTGAGTCCGCGCCCTTGCATATGGAGTTCAGTCCGAGCAGCACCTCCTGCAGGAGCTGCGGAGTGTAGAGATTGTGTGTTGCCTCATCGTAGTTTTTGTACTCATCCTCAATAAGATCATACAGGTCAGAGAGCACAGGATAATCCTCAGGCTTGAGCTGCGAGAAATTCGTGTAGTCCGAAATATGAAACTTGGAATATAACTTTGAGAGCAGTATCTCTATCGTGTCTATCTGCGGATCGGTGAAGTCTTTATACGCACGGAAGAAATCTCGCAGAAATGAGAGGTGCTGGGACAACACGGTTTTCTTTTTGAAAGTCTCCGGTGTTGACGGATCGTCTTCATCCTCGCCGGTGCTCCAGCACTTCGGCTCAAGTACGTTGATGATGTACTGCCCGCCCATGAGGTCAATGAAGCAGCCGTCAAGCGCGGCGCAGAGTTCGCCCTGTTCATGCTCAACGTCCAGCGAGATGATATTCTTGCCAGCCTCACGGCAGTTGACCATCAGGAGCTTCATAAGATAAGACTTGCCCTGGCCGGAGTTGCCGAGGATAAGAACATTCGCCGAAGTCTTGTCCTCATCGCGCTGGTCAAAGTCTGTGAGGATGTTGCTGCCGTATCTGTCCTTGCCGATGTAGAAGCCATGCGCATCGGTTTTACCTGAGTAATTATATATGTATAAGTTCGCAACGCTCGACGCAGGGAGCACGCGCTCAAACTGTGTGCCGAAGATGTTATGCCCCTGCGGGCAAGTGGAAAGATAACCTTTTTGCTGGCGCAGACGAAGTCTATCCACATTGAGCTTTGATCTTAGCAGCTCAGATATGATCTCAGATTGCAGACGCTCAAGCTCCTGCATCGTCGGGGCGCACAGCTCAATGAACACAGCACAGTGGATGAGCGGCTCACGCCTTTTTCTCATGGCATTTACCATCTCGAATACATCCTGCAGGTTGCCCTCGGCAGTGATCATCTGCTTGGTATCGTTGGTGTTCGCGCGGCTGAGCCTGTTCTTGTTGGTTGCGTTCTGGATGATGCGGTTCTCCTCCATAGCATCGACTATGCGCGTGTATATGCGGATGTTGACACCGCACTTTTCGCCGAGGTGACGGAGTATGGCCTGATCCTCGGTCGCAGCCGGGTACTCCTTCAGTGCCCAAACGCAGCAGTAGAGGTTGTCCCGGACATACACGTCGGGGTTGAACTTCATAACTCCCGGTGCGATCATATCTAAGAACGTTTTTCTCGGCGGAGCTGGCTTCGCAGCCACATTCTTCTTTTTCTGCTTTTCGTATCTCTTCTTGGGTACAGAAGCAGATTTTTGTTTCAGATGTTTTCCCATGTAACGATACCTCCTCATTCCCACTGCTGACCGTCGTAGTCCGGGTACAGATCAACGCTGATGCTCTGACCGTAGTAAACTGCCAGCAGCTTTTTAAGCTCCTGCCGGTCGGCGCGATGGACGGTGAAGCCCTGCTCGTGTATGTATTTCTCAACGTTGCCGAGGTGCGCATAGATATCTCCTTTGACCTCACTGCGTATGCGCAGGACGATGTAAAACTGACGGGACGATGCCGTCATTACCTGTATGCGGTCGAGATGTTCTATGTCCTGCTCCAGCAGACGCCTTACGGCGGGGCAGCTCTCTTTCTCAAGACGGTCGCGGTAGAAGCGCTTGTTGTACTCAAAGGACTGCATAGAGTCCGCGGCGATCATCTCTATTCCGTCGTAGCCCTTGATAATGTTGAGCAGAGCGTTTATCCTCGCGTCGATGCTGTCGGCGGGGAGCACGCTCAGGTTGGTGGGCGCAACGGCGAAGAAAACGAGCTCACCCTGCTTCGTAGATATGCCGTAATCTGTTATGGTCTCAATGCCGAGCAGCTCCTGCGTGGATTCTTTCTTTTTAAAGATCATGTGGGATCCCTCCATTCAAAGTATTGCTGGCGCGTGAAGAAGTACGCCGCGGCATAGCGGATGAAATCCAGTATGCTGGTGTTGTCGAAGCGGATGCTGAGAAAGCCATAGGCAACAACAAGTGCCAGCGGCAGCAGCGCGCCTGTGCGCACGAGTGAAAATATTCCGATGAGAAAACCAATGCCGATGATGGCAAGGTCTTTGAGTTCCCACAGCCAGAGCGTCGCCTTGGCCGCAAGGTTATCCGGGTAGATGTACATTGTTTGCCTCCTAAACAAAATTGCCGTCGTGGTCTCCCGCGACGGCTTTGATGATGTGTGCAGTTTTATTCTGCCTCCTCCGCATCTGCGGCGTCGGTGAGTGCAGCTTCTATGAGCCCGATGATGAACTCTTTCTGTGTCAGCCCATATTTGCTCAGATGCTCCTTGATCCTTACGAAGAGTTCCTCCGGTATCTGCAGCGCCAGCGTCCTTGTCCCGTTTGCCATAGTTCTGTCTCCTTCAAAATGTTCTCTGATGATCTTCTCAACGTACTCGCTCAGTGTCAGTGCCAGTAGCTCCTGTTCCTCGCGCACTTTGATGTGCAGCGACTCCGGGATCATGGCACAGAGGTTTTTCTTCTTTTCATCCATGAGCTTTACTCCTTTCCGCTTTCGCAAGCGAAGTATACCCGAAGCTCCAGCACAAAGCTATTCATCATAAGCAATGAAGATCACCGGCAAAACAAAGCAGATGCAACAAGCTATGCACCATTCAGCGCCGCGGCGACACCGTGCATTATATAGTCCACGCACGGAATGGCAACACTGTTGCCGAGCGCCTTGTAGCGGGCTGAGTCCGACGCGCCGGGGATATCTGTCCATCCGCCAGGGAAACCCTGCAAGCGTTCGCACTCCAGCGGCGTGAGTCTGCGGATGAGATACGCGAACGGCTTTGAGCTGTCATATACAAGGTCAGTCGCGTCCTTGTACTGCCTGGCGCTTTGGGTGCTTGCCACATCATCTTCCTGAAAAACATCCACACGCTGACGGGCAAAGACCGCGTGCCTATCCGTCGCGGTAATCGTATACGACAAGTCCTCACTGACGCCGTTGCCGTTGCCTCCATTCTGAGGCTGGCGGTCGATCACGTTTCCAGCAATGCACAGCGGCGTATCGTCAACGAGCGGCAGGTTGTTTCCGCCTGTACCGGCTCTGGCAGAGAGCGTGGGAGCAACATCGAACGGTCCCTTGTACCGGCTGTCTATCCCGTGGTTCTCGTACAGTCTCAGTATTGCCGGAGCAGTGTTGCCGCCATCGGCACTTTTGAGTGTCGGTACTGCATCTTCGGTATAGCCGACGCTCCCGGCTGAGCTGCCAGCGTCCGGACTGAAGCCCGCGACAAAGGTCTGCATCTGGAGATTCTGCGTCGCCATCAGCGCACCCGCGACACCGTGCAGGTCTATCCCTTCGTTCCTCTGGTTTATATGGTAAGCATGGATATCTGTGTCTATATCCTCACCATCACTCAAGCCCGCCTGCGCCAGCAAAGCAGCTTCCAATCTTTTCGGCAGCGGTTTTCCACGAACCTTCGCTCGGCGCAGTATACCCAGGCAGGCTTTCGGGCTTAAATAATATCTTGGGTGCGGTGAGTCCTCCAAAATCTGCGACAAGGAAGATTCGGGCTCTGCGTTGCGAGAGACCCCAGTGTTGAGCATCGAGGACGCGCCAGCCCACGGAGAGCGTATCTCCCACTCGTATCCACCCAGCAGATTGAAATTTCCCGGCGTGAGGTCGAGGAACATATATGTCGGGTACACATATTTTAATAATCTCCTCAAGGACGATCCTGAAGTCCTCGCTGGGCGGATCACCTGAGGAGAAAGCTCCTGGCACGTTTTCCCATGAAAAGATTCTGGGTCGAACAGACACGCCTGATCGTCCTCGTAGTATATCTGCATTTCGCATCTCCTTCGTGATCCGTATTTGTTCCATGAAGAGTCCGGAGCGAGCACCTGCCAAACCTGCTCTTGCGCCGGCGACGGACAAGTCTTGGCAGGGGCTGCCCCCGGCTATTATATCTACCGGAGGCAGCTCCGCTCCGTTCAGCTTAGTTATATCTCCCAAGTGGAGCATCTGGGGAAAGTGCGTAGACGTTACGGCAATGGGAAACGGTTCTATCTCGCTTGCCCATAAGGGCACTATGCCGTTATTCACGGCGGCGAGAGGAAAGCCGCCTATGCCGTCGAACAAACTTCCGAGCGTGAGCATCACTTGCTCACCGCCTGAACTATAGCCTTGCCGGTATGTACCGCCGTCTGCGCCGTATACACCGCGCTCATTATGTTCGCTCTTGTACTTGTATCGAGGCCAAAGGCTCCGGCGATGCGCGTTATCTCACTCGATGAGAGCATGAGCCCGATGCCGAGCAGGGCGTGCTCCTTGAACACGAGCAGTCCAGCAATGAGTATCGTCGCCTGTAAAAACGCTGTGAGACACACACCAATGACCTGCTTCATCCACTGGACGAATGCGTCTATACCTCCGCGCGGGATGCTGAACATATACAGACTGCCGACTGCTATTTGTATCAAGAGAATTCCACCGCGTTTGAGGTTTGCGAAGAACACCTTTATTACGGCATACGCCATCATGATGATGCAGACGATCACCATGATGGGGCTTGTTACTGCTTCAAAGCCGGAGATGGGCTTCACAATAAGGTCGGCGACAGTTTCGATCTCTTCGTATTCCTGAATGATGTTTGCCGCGACTTCTCCGATGGATGTCCCGTAGCCGGTCATGCCGGAGGTGAACTCGGCCTGCAAGGAGATAGCGAGCTGGTACAGTTTGACCGGCACAACGGAGAACAGGCTCGCCGCCATGAAGCCCTTGATGGCATTGAGGGCAACCGCACGGATGTCGCCTTTGCCTCCGGCGTAGTTTATGCCGCACTCGAAACAGGCGACGATGAGACCGATGACGTACAGCGTCCACGCAAGGTAATTGAAGAACTGCACGATGCCCTGCACCCAGCTCATCTCGAAGAGCTCCGCGCCCATGCTGCCCATCTCGGCGAAGAAGTTTCCGAGGAAGCCTACGATCTGGCAGTAGAGCCAGTCGAGTATCTCATCCAGTATCTTCGACGAGACAAAATCCCATATAAATATTGATCATCACCGCCTTTCAGTTCTCCCTGCATTACAGGCCGACGATGCCCCAGATGTAATTGGGAGCGGTGAGAGTGAAGACGAGACAGGCGAAGAGTATAGCCGGTGCAGTCCATTCAAACTGTCCGGTCTTCCGAAAATCGAAATACGCCGTTCCCAGTTTGGCAAAGAAAAATACGGCGAGAATGAGGTCTATGGCGGGGAAGATGACATTGTCCACAACGGTTTTTATCTGCTGGGAAGCGGTAGTCCAAGTGCTCTCGACCGCACCGGCGACGTCCCCGCTGGCGTAGGCGGGGACGGATAGCAGCGAGACGAACACTGCCGTCATGATGAGTACTGAATATATCTTTTTTCTGCGCATTGGTTTTTCCTCCTATATGAAAATAGCTCTCAGTGCATAGCCTGAGAGCAGTGTTTGACGACCCAGTCCGGGTCAAAATCGCTGCGGCTCTCTGCCGAGCCGGATTCCATGAGAGCTTGAAGCATCGAATCGAATGCCTCCTCATGCTTGCGGTCAAGTTTTATCCACTCATCACAGACGACCTTGAGCGGCTGACGGAAGCGAGCAAGGTACTCAATGCTGGGCATATCTGCTGCCTGAACGAGCTTTATGGTGAGCAGGTTATAGCAGGTACACATGGCATTTATTTCGCCGCACTTGGCAAAGACGTAAGCCGCGCTGTGCTCAGTCATAGCATTCTCATACTCCGCAAATTCTCGGTCTACGCGTTTCTCCAACTCAGAGCACAATTCCTTATCTGCGTTACAGGTCGAGTTTGAAGTCTTGCTTTTGCTCTTCTGCGGCCTTCCTGTATTCGGTGATGAAGCCGTCCAGAACTGCCGGATGAGAGCCGACACAGAATTCGCAATTGCGGTGGTCGTCAGGTATCTCAATGTTTTCACCCCATTCTTTATTCGACCAACTGAACCTGCCATCATATCTGAGCTGATGCAAAGTGTTGCCGAGGACGTACTCTACTCGGTCGAAGCCGAACTCACGTATAACGCTCTCGGCGCAATCCGGTTTAAGGTACAAGCCGTCGAATCCCTGTCGGATAGCGTCCTCGATGGCTTGCTTGCAGCGTATGTTCTCGCTGATGCTCTCGCGCCAGAGCGGAATCTCATCGTGCGGCCTGGCATACTCGCGGGACGCAGTGTAAAGCGGAACGTTATTTGCCATAGACAATGTCTCCCTCTATGTAGTGCCTAAAAAGATCATACAGGCAGAAGCCGCGTGCTATGAGCTCATCGTAAGTTGCCTCCGCCATGTCATAAGCATTAGACATTATCTCGTTCCCGCAAGGTCTGAACTTTGCGGCATACTCATAGCAGCTTGCATCTATCCCGCCGCCGAGCAGCCTTTCAATGCAGCTTTCGTCGCAGTTCTCGCACACATCGTCGCAGGACTCCGCAAGCTGCATCAGCAGATCGCTTGCAAGCATACGCAGACTTGCTGCTGCGGAAAAGAGTTCTTTTGCAGTCATCTGACCGTCTATAACGACAACTGCATTCGGTGTGGTGAACACCTCGTATGTCTCAGCGTCGGCAATGCCGCTCAATGCTAATGCGGTTTTTGTTATCTTCAAATCTCTCTGGCTTGCTGGTATTTCAAATTTCATTGGCTTTCCTCCATAAAAATAATCTTTCCGTCCTCTGTCAGTCCGAACGGCAATTCCGGCTCATGTACAAGCTCCACACCCATCTCTGAGTTTCTTGTGAAGATCGAGAGCTGTGAGGTGCAGAGCAGAGGATCAAAGTTCGTGATGATGACTTCTTCATACTCGCTGCCCGCAGTCTGGGACATTGAGTTCGGACGCTTGGTGCGGAATATGTAGAAGTCTTTGTAGATGTCCAATATCTCGAAGCAGAAATTGTAAGAGACCATCGCAAAGCCGCGGCAGCGTTTGATGGCACCGCACAGCCTGAGATGGTCTCGCTTGGGAAACTCCACTTCGTAACACTCGGCATTGTAATATGGCGGGTCACAGTAGAAGAAAGCGTCTGGGCGGTCATACTGCGCCAGCAGACTCTCAAAGTCCTTGTTCTCTACGACCACGTTTTCAAGTCTGCGGGAGCATCGCCATATATCTGTGAAGAAGTTCCGTATATTGCAGGGCTTTCCGCCGAATGACTTGCCCGCGCCGCTGAAGCTGTATCGGATAAGCTTGTAGTAGTTTGCCGCGCGCCTGACGTTCCCGCGCTGGGCACGTTTGAGGAGCAGTGCTTTTATAGCCTTGGCATGGAGCGGCGAGAAGTATTTGTCCGCAAGCTCCAGCTCAATCGCGAGGTACTCATCATCGAACTCCTCACACTTTAGCTGCCGGGATATTGCGTCGTAGTCGTCACGGCTATTGAGCGGCAGGAAACCGAGCTCTGTGATCAGGGCCAACGGGCGCTCTTTCACGCAGAAGAACAAGTTTGTGAGGTTGGAATTGTAGTCGTTATACACCTCCATGCAGCCGCGCTTGATTGGTCGATTCATGAGCACCGTTCCGCTGCCGCCGAACACATCTATGAAGCGCGAGTAGTTAGCCGGGGCAAAGCGCTCTATGATCCACAGGAGTTTGCCCTTGCCGCCGACCCACGGGATGAAGCTTTTCAGACGCCGTCACCGCCCCGGAAGCTGATCATCGAGCACTCAAGCCCCGTTATTGCGGCATCGATACCGTCGCGTATGCGCCGTAGATTCTTGATAGTGTCATAGACTTCGGCAGCGGTCTCGGCAAAGTAATAGCCATTTGAACTACTGCCGATGGGGATGCACTCACGGCGAAGGCGATTGACGTGCTTGCGCAGCTCGTTTTCGCTCATGTGCAGGTCAGAGCGGATGGCTTTTGCGCTTGCGCACTTGTTCTTCCCTCTGCAATTTTTATATAGGTAGACGCAGAGCTGTTCTTTCCTCATTGCATTTCCTTTCCGGGTCTCGCTTCCCGGAAATGGGCATGAAAAAGCAGAGCCGCTTCTTTTCGGGAAACGGCCCTGCTATGATTATGTGAAATTATTGGGGCTTGTTAGGTGATCTGCATATCCACCACCTCCGACTCATCCTGCCACGGAGCATCCATCGGCTGAAAGTCGTCGCGTGTTACCATGCCGTACTCGGTGAACTCGGCGTTGTAACCCTGCTGGAGTATCCTGCCGTACTTCTCAATATCCAGGCACTGGCGCAGTTCCTCTGCCTGTCTGTCGCCAATGACATTTTCAAGCTCGTCGTACACGAGGTCGGCATAGTTCCTTATCCTCGCGTCAAAATAAAAATGCTCCAGTCTCTCCGCAAGCGAAATTGCCTGATCAACGCTGCTGCACTGACAGATTCTGAGTACCGCTTTGAACTTTGGGAGCTGCTTCTCGCGGGAGGGCATATTCTCCACGACCTCTGCGAAATGGTTGAATGTCTCCAATTCCGCTGGCAGGTCGGCAAACTCTGCCGCCTGTGGAATGATGCCATCATAGGCGAGAACCACAACACCTTCCCAGCCGTCTGCGTCGAGCTGCTTCTGCGCCTTTTTCAATTCTTCAGCAGACGCAGGCAATGTAAGCGTGACAGTTTGGTCAGCGTCAAGGTCGGGATGCAGACCAAGGGTAACCCGGAAGAGATAGTCGGGCTTTTTAGGAAAATCTCTGGAACAGGGTGGTGCAGTAGTCATTTCGCCATCCTGCAGCACATAACAACCTCCGACGAAAACACCGTTTTCACCTTGGCGCATCATTCTTCCGATACCGGCAAAGTCCAGCATTTTAAATACGCTGTCAGATATTCCGTCCAATTCGGGAATAAAATCGTTCTCTGCATAAAACCGGCCAAGAGCAGCATCGTCTGCGGCATCCACTATATGATAACAGTCGGTCTTTGCGCTGACCGCCAGATCCCGCAGCTCTTGCAGCGTGATGATGCCGCCATTGGTGCTTATTTTCCTCTGCACCTCCATTGAGAACAGTCCCTCAAAGGCAATTCCTTGTACCTCATCCAGCGTTGCCAATTGCCCGGCGAGTTCGTTCAACTCATTCAGGCTGGTTTCTGATCCATCCAAATGCGGGGCAAGGTACTCGAAGTCATAATAATCGTCCACCTCCAGATACAGCTCCTCATTTTCCTGGAGCTGCACCTTGTCCATTGCATCGTGCAGCTCCCACGGGGAAGCTGGCAGTTCCAGCCTGGTGTGGACTTCGCTGTCGGGCGTATCAAGCTTCGCAAGATAGACGCTGAATATTTTCTTATCCAAAGGTCATCCCTCCTTGCGGCTGTTCGTAATAGCTTGGGTCCGCACCGGGAACGCTCCAGCCAAACATGGAACCTACTTTCATGGCTTTCTCCTGCGCGGATGTAACGCCAAGGCGTTCGTTGTTGTAATCGGCCAACTCACGGTTATGCGCGGAATCATCAGTAGACCAGTCACTAGGATAGTAACCGCTCTCGCCGCGTTTGATGCAGATGAGAGCACCAGTGCCGGGAAGAGTGGAGAAGCACAGCTCCGGCAGCCCCTCCGCCAGCTTCGGCGTAAAACATTCCTGCTCCGTTTGGATACTCCAATCGTCGGAGTTCCAGAGGTGGACATACAGCTCACTTCCGCCATCCACAAGGATTTCACACTGTTCAAAGTGCTCGCCCCAGCCATCAGCAGCTTGACCAGTGATATACTTTTTTAGGGTATCCAGCTCTGCCGCACTCAATTCACCAGCAACGCGGCATTCGGCGACGCCCCAGAGCTGCCGGTCACGCTCCTCAACGGTAAAGACTGCGGAGTGAACCTTGGTATTTATGCTGTCAGCTTTACCATACCAATACATGAGGCCACGCTCGGTTTCCTCCGGCATACGACTTTTGACCAGCTCTGCCATGATCTGATCCTGACAACTCCGCAATGCACGGCCATCAAGTTCCGTGCTTTCCGACTCCAAATCCCCGTATTCACTCCTCTCATAGAGTTCCGCAGTCAGGGGCATATACAGCTTGAGCGTGGTCAACTTGGGCGGTAGCACCGAGAAACTGTCCTCACCGGGGACGATCCCAAGCGACCTGCCGTTATTCCACTTCATGTGGATGGTACCGATGTCATCCACGAAGTCCACCACGCCCTCCGTACCGGGAGCAATGGGGGCATAGGGATCCTCCATTGAGTTGAGCCGGATGCGGGTGCCGGGCGGATACTGCTCTTTGATAAAGTTCACCATTTTTCTGTCCATATTCACACTCCTCCAAAAGTCATGTCCTGTTTGGGTTCATTCTGATAATCCTCTATCTGATGGGGATTCTCCTCACCGAAAAAGTCGTAGAAGATGTCATCCACTTGTTTGCGGACGGCAGGATCGTCGGTCAGCACCTCACAGCGAAAGCCTGTGGTTGGGAAGTACGGAAGCTCTTCCCGAATACATTTAAGAAAGGCTTCCGCATCGGTAAACTCCTGCGCATCGTCGCCCACAAATGTGACCCGGCCAACCGGTGGCTCGTTGGAGTGCTGGGCATAAAACAAGCCCGCCTCATCTGGGCGGGCTGGGCGTATATGAAACTCTTCTTCCTCTGCGGGATATGGGAGATCATGCACCTCGCAAAACTCCCGAAGTGTCATGTCGCACTCATCGAGAAAACCAAATTCATCCCATGCATCCAGCTGACCGGACGCAGGCAGTTCCAGCTTCTCCGGCATCAAGATCGAGCCTGAATGGTTGACCACAACACTTTCTTCGATAAAGCGCAGCTCACCGGGATCATCGCCTGTACCTCGGAAGTCATAGCAGTACCAGCCCTTAGGCACGGTAGTGCGGTCGATTCGTGCGTTGGTGAACAACGCAAATTTGTCAAACAGCTCAAGGTGCTGAAATTCTTCTGTTCTTGCATCTATAGCCAATTTTTATCCCTCCTTTTTTGGTAACGGTAAACATACTACACATCTGCCTCAAAGTCTACTGAAACATTTGCTGCCCCTGCGTCTGCTCCGGGAAGGGCGGGTCTAAGCGCCGCAGCCGCCCAAACCCTGTTTCTATCACATGGTCATTTTCAATGCAGTCAGCGCCATACTTTTCAAAGTCCATGTAGCCGTCCAGCTCGTAAATGGCATCATCGTCCAATCCCAGCGTTTCCTGCAAACGCCGCTGACCATAATCGTAGGTGTCTACGATACGTTGATAGTTATCCAGATTATGCAGGAGCTCATAGGCTCCCTGCAAAGTCTCCGGCTTCTCAGCCTCCAGCGCAGCGGCATAGGTCAGGAGCATACCGTCCTCCTGCCAGATATCCTCCAATGCTTCCGCGAAGTCGTTGTAATCCTCTACAGCAGGGCAATCTGTGTCGCAAATTAGCTCACCAATGTAAGGTGCTTTGAAGTAAATATCTTCGATCATCGCGTCCGCGAAGACATCAATATCAAGGTAAGCCTTCACAGCATCGAGGTATTTCTCGTCAGCGGGGAGTACGAGGGTGTAGTCCGGCTTCCAATCGACGTGCAATGTCATGCGAAGCATTTCATCCCGACTCTCGTCCCGCCAAGGCACTTGCCCGGACAGATGGCTCCGGTCAATTTCCACATCCGGTGTCAGCAGACTGCGGACATTCGGAACAAAGGCACTGTATCTGGCATAGTCGTAGCCCTGCGGGTCTACGAGAAAACCGCCTGTTCCGTCAGTATCGAGGATGAGCAGACAGTGTCTGGCGTTATCATTGTGCTGGATTGCGTTTTTGTTCTCTGCGATAAAGTCATAATCCGCCAGCAGCGCATGGCTGAACTGCTCAAAACGTGGGGCAGGTAACTCAATGACCTTGTCAATGACACAGGCCTCGCCTTCGTATTCGGACTGCTTTCGTCTCAGCTCTGCCTGAATGATCATTTTTGCACCTCCCTCATTTCAGTTCTCAGGCACTTGCCGTTGCCGTGCCAACAGATGAAATCGTGAATGATCATACCATGCCTCCCATCTCCATGCTGCCACCTTGACCGCCCTCCATAATTTCCTCAAGGCTGAAGTATCCCTTATATGCGATATAGCCTCGGTCGGTAAACATCCCGTCATCGTCGTTTAAGCGCTGCTGAGCGTAGCTTTTGTAGTCATAGAATTCATCTAAATTCTCGTCGAACTCGTAATGACCGGACTGCTGGATCATATATTTTCCATACTCTGCTGGGGAATGTGCGTCGGGAGCAAAGTCAAACAGGTCGAGATTCTCCACGAGATTTTTGGCCTGCTCCGCATTCTGAGGCTTCGCCAGAGTTACAGCAGCGCCCAGTTTCTTGATGTTGTCCGTGGAAAGCGTACCTGTTGCCTGCGCCAGTGCGTTGAGCTCCGCAAGGCTTTCATGCTCCATATCCAGCAGCGCGTTCACTTCATCTGGCAGTTGACTGTGTTCCAACCGAAGCCGAGCATCCGCAGAATCCGCGATTCCCGACCTCTGGAGAACACGGTCAATTTCCTCCTGCGCCATCGGGAGATATAGCCATGTGATGTGCTCGGTATTCTCCGGCTCAGATTTGGGAGTCACCGCGACCATAGTGGCATGCGGCTCATAGTAGTAGCAAGGAAAGAACTGCCCGTCATAGACCTGCTCTAACCGCATGCCATTGTCATAGACCACGCCATATGGTGTGACCGTGCCGCCGACGCTCGCAATGAGCTGTCTTGCCGTTTCCTCACCATCCAGTGCCTCCAACTCGGTAACAGTTGTGCAGCCTCCGTGCAGGTTCATGTAGTGGTCACGGCCAACAGCGGCAAGGTCAGAGAAATCTGTGATGACTGTGGTCTGCTGGCAGCAGAAAGTCAGGTTGATAAGATCCTTCAGCTCGGAAAGCTCCAGCTTGTGTGCCATTGCCTGAAACTGAGCAGCTTCTCCGACATCGAAACTATCCAGCCGCTTGGCAAGATAGTTGAGCTCCTCCACATTAACCGGAAGCATCTCTGTGCGTTTGAGTGCAGAGTAAAAGCTATTGATCTCCTGCACCTGACAGTCAGCTTTGACTGCATCGCCAATTTCCAATGCCTCCAGCAGTTCCATGCAGTGTGCGTACTGGTCATGCGGGATGGGGAACGGAATGGTTGCAACACCGTATTCCGGGTGGTTTGGATTGCCGAGTACAGCATGTATTATCATATTTTCGCCTCCCTCATTTCAGTTCTCAGACATTTTCCGTCGCCGTGCCAGCAGATAAAACCGTGCGCTGGATAATTGCACCCTTCACACTGCCTATATTCATGGCACGCCACCGTCTCATTGTCCGGACGTCCAGCGTCCGGCAGATTCTTGAACGCCTGTTTGATTTCGTAGTTCTTCAATTCGATACCCCCTTAGAATGCAAAAAGGCCGGAACTTTTGATTTCTCAAAAGTCCCGGCCTTGCTGATTTAATATTTTGTTGTTTATCTAACTCACTTGCTCATTAACTCACCTCCAGATATGACAAAAGCGCCGGATTGTTAATTCTACAAAACCAACAATCCGGCGCTTGAATTTTTGTGATATTTATTTTTTGAAAATTTCAGTACATGTTTGTATTTCGATCGCGCAGCAGGAGAACGCAGCGGCTATATTACCTAAAATATGGAAAAGTCCCTGTTCAAGTCTGGGAGAACAGGGGCTGTCATCAATGGAAAAGCAAAAAAATTTCCGAGCCTTTTGTGCCCGGAAAGCCTTGAGGACACTGCGTTTGACGCAATGTCCTCAAAATTGGCTGACAATGATGGAGGCGCCACCCAGACTTGAACTGGGGGTCGCGGATTTGCAGTCCGCTGCCTTACCACTTGGCTATGGCGCCATATGCAGCCCTGCACAAACAGAGCTGATATAAATGGAGCGGGCAACGAGGCTCGAACTCGCTACCTCCACCTTGGCAAGGTGGCGCTCTACCGGATGAGCTATGCCCGCATGACTCGTCTGGAATCAGACGAGTGGTGCCTCAGGCCAGAATCGAACTGGCGACACGCGGATTTTCAGTCCGCTGCTCTACCAACTGAGCTACCGAGGCAAATATGAAACAGGATGGTGGGAACAACTGGACTCGAACCAGTGACCCCCTGCTTGTAAGGCAGGTGCTCTAACCAGCTGAGCTATGCTCCCGCGTGACAGCTACGTTATAATACTAAAAAAAATCCGAGTTGTCAATATCCTATTTCAAATTTCTTCAAGTTTTTTCCGGAGTATTTATCTCTCTCAGCTCGTCAGGAGTGAAGTCATAGACCTTATCGCAGAACTGGCAGTTCACGGAAACATCCTTGCCCTCGGCGGCGATCTCCTCAAGCTCCTCGGCACTTACGCAGTGCAGCGCGTCAAGCACACGCTCGCGGCTGCAATAGCAGCGGTACTCGATCGGGTGCTCGCCTACGGTGTGGTAGTCAAAGCCCTTGAGCACCTGACGGAAAAGCTCCTCCTCGCCGTCCTCGCTGAGTATGGTGGTCAGCTGATCCATCATAAAAATGTTGTCCTCGAGCCGGGAGATGATCTTCTCCTCTGCGCCGGGCATGAGCTGGACGATGAAGCCGCCCGCCGCCTTGACCGTGCAGTCAGTATCCACGAGCACGCCGAGCGCGCACGCGGACGGCACCTGCTCGCTCTCGAGCAGATACGCCGTCAGATCCTCGGCGATCTCGCCGCTGACAAGCTCGACCGAGCCGATATACGGCTCTCTCAGGCCGATGTCGCGGCTGACGGTGAACATACCGTCTCGCCCGACGGCGGCGCCGACATTGAGCTTGCCGTCGCTGCGCAGCGGAAGCTCCGTTGCGGGGTTGCCTACATAGCCGCGCACATTGCCATCACAGTCGGACACAGCGACGATGCCGCCCAGCGGGCCGCCGCCGTTAATGCGTATCGTAAGCGCGGCGTTCTCCTCTTTCATATCCTGCCCCATGAGCGAGGCTGCGCACAGCGTGCGTCCGAGCGCGGCGCAGGCCGTCGGCGCGCAGCCGTGTATCTGCCGTGCGCGCTCCACAGTGTCACGGGCGTTTATTACCGCCATCTTTATTGCGCCGTCACCGGCGGTCGCTCTGATTATTCTATCCATAAAAATCTCCGTTTACTTCCTTTTTGCCGTGATAAATATTCTCCCCGCGTCGCCCTGCGGGCAGTCATGCCTTACAGCGACATCGCCGAAGCCCGCCGCCTCAAGCAGTGCGCGCAGCTTCTCCGGTGTGTGCGCGTATTCGATATGCTCCTCGCTCTCCCGCGACCACAGGCCGCGTTTTTCGAGAGAGAAGATATCCATGCCGTAGACGATGGCCGAAAGCTCCTCGTCAAAGTCAGCCCGCCAGAGGCAGAGCACGTCCTCCTTCTCATCGACAAAGATATCCCCGTCGAGCGCGCGCAGAAACTCCGGCGCGCGGATATCGAAGATCAGCAGCCCCTCCGGGCGGATGAACAGGTGCAGCCGGTGAAACAGCTCCGGCAGCTCCTCCGCTGGGATGTAGTTCATCCCGTCGAGCGAGCAGACCGCCGCGTCTACCGTGCCGTAAAGATCCAGCTCCCCGGCCTCCTGACAGATAAACAGCGGCGGCGTGACATCAGACACGGCCTTGGACTGCGCTTCCATCAGCATATCCGGGGACTGATCCACCGCGATCATCTCATAGCCGCGCCGCGCAAGCTCCCATGTGAGCGTACCCGTGCCGCAGCAGAGGTCGAGCAGCATCGAGAACTCCCCGCCGTCGGCGCGGAACTCTTCCTCGTAAAAATCGGCAAAGCTCCCGTAGGGAACATCCCCGGTCAGCTTATCGTACCACGGAGCGAGGCCGCTGTAACAGCTCACTTTTCGCTCTCCTTCAGGCGCTCAAAGGCGAGCTCATAGCCGCCCGCGCCATACTGGAGGGAGCGGTTGACGCGGCTGATGGTCGCGCTCGAAGCGCCGGTCTCGGCGAGGATATCGTTATAGATCATGCCGTTATTCAGGCAGTCCGCGACCCGGAAGCGCTGCTCCATTGCGATAAGCTCCGGCGCAGTGCATAGATCGTCAAAGAAGCGCATGCACTCGTCAAGCGTCCTCAGGGACAGTATCGCCTTATACAGATTCTCGTTGCGTTCTTTTTTCTGCGTCTTGTTCATTATTACCTCCCCGGTCAAACCATGTAGTTTCACACTTTATCTGATTCATACTTTACATCATAAAAGGGAAAAAGTAAAGGGCGGCATGGGCTGTTTACACAAAATTTAACATATGCCTGATAATGGCTCTTGCGTAAAATTTGCGGACAAGATATAATGTAAGCAGTAAAAGCAGCCGCCGGCCGCGTAGGTCGAGGCGGCGGATCGGAGGTGCTGTATGCTGTTTTATCCCGGCGGGTTTAGTATGACGGCCGTGTGGCTGGTCGCAATGATCGTTCTGCTGATAATCGAAGGCATCGTACCGGGGCTTGTGTCGATATGGTTCGCGATAGGCGCGTTTGCCGCCATGATCTCCGCGATCCTCGGCGCGCCGCTCTGGCTCCAGGTGCTCTGGTTCTTCGCGGTGTCGATCCTGACGCTGTGCCTGACAAGGCCGTTTGCGAAGAAATACGTCAACTCCCGCGCCATGCCGACCAATGCGGATATGCTCATCGGCAAGGAGTGCGTCGTCACTGAGGCGATCGACAATGTCCTCGGCACCGGCGCTGTGACCGTCGGCGGCAAGGTGTGGACTGCCCGCACCGAGGAGCCCGACGGCAAAGCCGAAACCGGCAAGGTTATGACCGTTGTGAAAATAGAGGGCGTCAAGCTCATAGTAAAGTAAAATTTTTTTATTATTAAATTATTAAATTCAGGAGGAGAAACCATGCCCGAGATCATTTCCGTTGTGATTCTGCTGCTCGTCGTTATCTTTATCCTTGTCCGCTGCATCCGTATCGTGCAGCAGGCAAAGGCCTACGTCATCGAGTTCCTCGGTGCGTATAAGACAACGTGGAACGTCGGCCTGCACTTCAAGATCCCCTTTGTCGAGAAAGTCGCCAAGGTCGTCACGCTCAAGGAGCAGGTCGCGGACTTCCCGCCCCAGCCCGTTATCACCAAGGATAACGTAACCATGCAGATAGACACCGTCGTCTACTTCCAGATCACCGACCCCAAGCTCTACACCTACGGTATTGAGCAGCCCATGGTCGCCATCGAGAACCTCTCCGCCACTACGCTGAGAAACATCATCGGCGATCTCGAGCTTGACCAGTGCCTCACCAGCCGCGATATCATCAACACCAAGATGCGCACCATCCTTGACGAAGCCACCGATCCCTGGGGCATCAAGGTCAACCGCGTCGAGCTCAAGAACATCCTGCCTCCCAAGGAGATCCAGAACGCGATGGAGAAGCAGATGAAGGCCGAGCGCGAACGCCGTGAAGCCATCCTGCGTGCCGAGGGCGAAAAGCGCGCCGCGATCCTCGAAGCCGAGGGCGAAAAGGAATCCGCTATTCTCCGCGCCGACGCGAAGAAGCAGCAGCAGATCCTTGAGGCCGAGGGCGAAGCCGAGGCTATCCTCAAGGTCCAGAAGGCCACTGCCGAGGGCATCAGGCTCATCAACGAAGCCGCTCCTTCCGAAGCCGTCATCAAGATCAAGGCGATGGAAGCCTTCAGCGCGGCGGCAAACGGCAAAGCCACAAAGATCATTATCCCCAGCGAAATACAGGGCGTGGCAGGTCTTGCCAGCGGTCTTGTCGAAGCCGTCAAGGGCGATGTAAAGAGCGAGGAATAAACCTGATTTAATTTTACATTTTACCCGGACCGGCGTATGAATTTCATATCGCCGGTCCATTTTTTATATGAAAGGAAGAGGACAATGGTGGACTACGACAGAGTGCAGGATTTTCTTGAGGCACACGGCATGGAGCCGGAGCGCGTTGACCCAAAGCGCGAAGCCGCGCTGATGCTTGAGGATATGCGCCGCGGCCTTGCCGGGGAGAAGAGCGATATGCCCATGATCCCCACATATCTCAGTAACGATGCCCAGCTGCCGCTTGGCCGCAGCGTCGCGGTCATTGACGCCGGCGGGACTAACTTCCGCTCCGCGCTCGTACGCTTTGAGGAGGACGGCTGCCATGTGTCCGAACTCAGCAAATGCAGAATGCCCGGAGTCGGCGAGCCCTGCACATGGGAGGAGTTCATCTCCTTTGTCGCCGACAGGATAGAGCCGCTGATGGACAGGGCAGAGAGCATCGGCTTCTGCTTTTCCTACTCCGCAGACATCACCCCGGATATGGACGGCCGTGTCATCCGCATCGATAAGGAGGTCGTGGTCACCGGCTCCGAGGGCAAGCTTATAGGCGCGTCTCTCAGGGCGGAGCTTGAGCGCCGCGGAATCACCGGCAAGCGCGTCGTCATTCTTAATGACACTGTCGCCGTTCTGCTCGGCGGCGCGGCAGGGCTGGATAAGCGCGCGTACAGCGGCTTCATCGGTCAGGTCAGCGGCACAGGCACGAACACCTGCGTCTCCCTGCCGGAGCGCCTTATCGGCAAGCTCGGGAGCAGTGAAGAGCGCGGCATGATAATCAACATGGAGGCCGGGCTTTATACCGGCATCCCGCGCGGCAGCTTCGACCTCATGCTCGACTCCGCAAGCAACAACCCCGGCCTCAAGGCCTTTGAAAAGCTCACTGCCGGTGTCTATCTCGGCCAGCTCTGCCGCCTGATGCTCATCGCAGCGGCGGATGAGGGGCTCATCTCCCGCGCAGCGGGCGATGGAGCGCGGCAGCTTGAGGATATCGACTCCTCCGTTATCGACGCATGGTCGTGCATGGAGCGCGGAGAGCTTTTAGGTGGCGCGGAGACTGACCTCGCTTTCGCCTCCCGGCTCAGCCGCGCCCTGTTCAAGCGTTCGGCACGCTGCATGTGCACTGACCTCCTCGCCCTCGCGATGCTCACCGGCGCGGGGAAGAGCGCGGATAAGCCGCTGTGCGTGCTGGCGGAAGGCTCGCTCGTGCAGAAGAGCCGCATATACCGTCCGGAGCTTGAGCGTCTGCTGGAGGAATACGGCAGAGAAGCGGGAGTGCATTTTGTTCTTAAAGTCGGGCAGGAGACGACGCTCCCGGGAGCTGCCGCCGCCGCGCTTATAAATTAGTTTAATTATGCGTTAAATTTTCTTAAGCCGTCTTGCACGGCTCTTCCGCAACTGCTATAATAGCAAAGCATTATTTTGATATGTTTTTGCACGGAGATAACCTATGTTTGAGTGGATCGCCGGCACGACTGCCGGGAAATTTATATCGACCTTTTTCATATCCATGCTGCCCGTTGTGGAGTTGCGCGCAGGGCTGCCCTACGGCATCGCCCTCGGTCTTGATTATCCGCTGGCGCTGACGGCGGCGGTCATCGGGAACATGATCCCCGTGCCGTTCATTATCATCTTCATCCAGCGCGTGTTCATATGGCTGCGCAGGCACTGGCCGAAGATGGACAGCTTCATCACGAAGCTCGAGGCCAAGGCTCACCTCAAGGGTGAAAAGGTGCAGAAGTACGGCCCCATCGCACTGCTGCTGTTCGTCGGCATCCCGCTCCCCGGCACAGGCGCATGGACGGGCTCGCTCATCGCGGCGCTGCTCGAACTCAAGCCCAAGTCCGCGATCCCGTGCATTTTCCTCGGCGTGCTCCTTGCAGCCGGGATAATGACCGCTCTGACTTTCGGCGTTATCCACGTCGTGAACTGAAAAAAGCACAATGCCGCACCGGAAGTTTTTTCCGGTGCGGCGTTTTGTTTTCTGGGGAAGATTGAAAAATCCTGCGCGGTTTGATAGAATATTCAATAACAACTATACGCAAGGAGAAGCGCAGTATGGCAGCAGTGGGAATGGTAGTAGCGATAGAAGTGGACGCGGTGCTTGACCGGTACGGGAAAGCGGTGCATGAGGAGAAGCTTGCAGGCGTGAACTTCATGGAGTACCGCACGGAATACGGCACTCTGTACGTGGCGCATTCAGGGCCGGGAGAGATCGCCGCAGCTGCCGCGACAGCGCTGCTTATCGGTCATTACGGTGCGGAGCTGATCATCAACTTCGGCGTGGTCGGCGGGCTGACGCCTGAGATGGCGCTGGCACGGACGGCGGTGGTAGAGGGCGTTGTCCACTACGATTTTGACGCACATAAGATCGGCTGGGGAGAAGCGGGACAGTACCCTGATTTTCCCGGCAGGCTCGTGCCGACGTCACCGGAGCTTGTGGCAAAAGCGCTCGAAATACAGCCCGAGCTGAAAGCGGTCGTCTGCGCCTCGGCAGATAAGTTCGTTGACGAACCGGATAAAAAGCGGTTTCTCAACCGCACTTTCGGAGCGCATATATGCGACATGGAAACGGCGGGCATCGTCATCACCGCGGCGCGCGCCGGTGTCCCCTGCCTTGTTATCAAAACCGTCTCCGACGGTGTGGAAGGCGGCGCGGCAGAATTTGAAAAGGAGCTTGGCCGCGCGTCCGCGATCTGCATCGACATCGCAGATAAGATCGTGAATGAAACACTGAAATGAATTTGTGATAAGTCAAAAAGGGGCCGCAGCGAAAAGAAAAATCGCTGCGGCCCCTTTTTATATCATATGACGCTTTCGCGCCGGTAGTCGGTGAGGTCGCTGCCAAGCTTCCCGTACAGCTCCTCGACTGTCATCTGCTTATTCTGCACCGCGTCAAGCTCTGCCTTTGTCACGCCGACGAACTCGACAAATTCCAGCGCGCCGAACGGCGTTGTAATGGGCTGCGCCTTGACATCCGGCACGGTGATGAAACCGGTTATGCCCGACTCATGTCCTGCATCTACGCCCGCGGTCTGCCCGGAGCTGAGGTACTCGTACGGCAGGAACAGCTCATTCGTCTCAAACGTGACCGCGGCGATCTGCCGGAAGATACCGCAGATATTCTCCAGCTCCAGCTCTTCATCTGCAAAGTCCCGCTTCTTCAGCCTTAGCGTGAACTCCATGCCGTAGCCGCTGACGCCCTCGTCGCTCTCTATATCCGGTTCAGCCAGCGCACTCAGGCCGAACGACACAAAGTGCCAGCAGTCCCCGCCGTCGTATACGCTTATGCCGTCCAGCGGATCTCTGCCGCCGAACAACTTTATAAGCGGCGCATAGTGCTTCGGCTCCGTCTGGCCGGGATAGATGCGCTCGAACTCCTTCTCTATGGCGAGCCATCCGTCGCCGTACACCGCGTCTGACGGTTCGCTGCCCTCATACTTTTCCTTTGCCTCGGCTATTCTTTTCGCCGTAGCACTGTACCACTTGAGGTTCATCTCCGTGGCTTTCTCCGTCGGGTGTACGAACTCGACATACGGCAGCATTTTCCCCCGGCGAATACGGATACGGTCGCCCAAGGTCAGATCGGTAAGCGGGATCGTCGGCGTGTCCGCGCCGTATTCGCGCGCCCATGAATAGAAATGCAGCAGCGCCTCATCGTGCTTCGGGTATTTGTCGCTCCCGGTAAGGCAGTGCGGCTTCTTTGCGCCGATATCAAAGTCAAGGAAGAACTCGCCCGGGATATCGTCGGCATATTCAATGTACGCTCCGCGCAGCTTTCTTGCCTGCGTGGTCATAACGGTCTCAAATATTCCCTGCTTTTTCCCCAGCAATGCAGAGGAAAGCGAAGCCCTGCCGTTCCCGTCAACGAAGAAGCAGCCCGTGAACACATCCATCCCGCAGAGGTTAAGGTAGCAGTATGCTTTCTCTGCCGCCCCCGCCGCCAGCGTGTTCACGCATTTCATAAGCTCCTGCATGCTCTCGACGAAAGCACGCCGCAGCCCGCTCTCCCGCGCCTGGTCGCTGTCATTGTAGTACATGGCCGTACCTCCTGAAGTGTTTATTCGTTATATATACGCAGCATCGTATATTCTCCGTCTATGTAATACGTGATATCGAATGAGGTCGGTCTGAAGCTGTTCCCCTCATAGTTGAGATCGATATCGGCATAAACCGGTTTGCCGTCTTTCAGTGCCCTTTGCCAGATATTCTCCATTTTTCTGTACTCGCTCCGGTTCACGTTAAACGACTGTGCAACCAGGTTGTCCAGGAACCTTGAACCACCGAACATATCCGCAAATAAATGTCCTGCCTCGTCTCCCGGGAGCTTGTCGGCCGGTTTACCTACATTTCCTTTTCTTTTATCGTGCTTCTTTAGCTGCAGACATGCCGTTGCTCCGCACTGTCTGCCAAGCTCATCCGTTTTATAGATATAATTGTTTTCGCCCGCAACATATGAGCAGTTAGGTTTTAGGATACCTTTATTCAGCTGTGTCCCATCGGAGATTATTACGCTGTTGTCCCAGCCACCCGCATGTTTATAAGGAAGCTTTGAATTTTTTCCATTATAACCTGCCGCCCGGAATAAATCAACAAGTCCCAGCTGTGTCCCGCCCCCTGTATAAACGCCATCTGCGCATTCGGATTCTTTGCGGTTTGCCCTATGACTGATCTGGCCATAGCCACGTACCTGCTGAAATCAGTGCTCTTTGCCATGAACGCAGCTTTTTTAATGCCTTTCTTCGCCATCCCCGCGTTGGACATCCCACCTGTCATCATTGCCATAGCAAGCGTCGGAAGTGCAGATGCGACGACTGTGCCGTATTTGTTCAGATTTTCCGCTGTTTTGCTGCCGGAGGCGTTTTGCGCATAATATTCTGCTTCCTTTCTGGTCGTTTCCTGCATATAGTTGTTGGCGGCAGTAATTGGGTTTGTCCCCGCATCGCTTATGCCGAACATAAGTCCGCCCAATATCCATATCTCCTGCGCAAAATCGCCGGCAAGCATATCCAGTGTGCTGGTAAAGCTGCTTACAAAATCGTTTGCCCCCTGTTCCAGCATACCATAGGCCAATATCCCCCAGTTCACATTCTTTTTAGATGTATCTTCTGCCGCATTTTCTGCCGAGGCGTCATCCTTTTTGGCCTGCCGCTGCCGCCACACGTGATATTATACTCTGAGCCGCTCTGCTGAAGGCTCCTTGCTGCATTATTCATTCTCCTTTTAATAGCTATAATACTGATCAGTATGTTTATTATAGCTATAAAAGGATAAGTTTCTCTAGGGTTTCAACTCCCTTATTTTATGTCCGGAGATCTAACGCCGAATATAAATGGACTGCCGCGAAAATTAAAATCGCGACAGTCCATTTTTATCCCATATCCACCGGCAGAGCGCAGCTGCCGCCGGTGCAGACATAATAGGCGGGCTTGCCGTCCTTGGGCTGCATATCCGCGGTGTAGGGCGCGGCAGCCGCGAGCGCGGCAGCGTTTGCAGGCGTCTTTACCAGCACCGTGAGTTCCGGCGCATAGCGCGAGATCACTGCCTTTAGCGTCTCCGGCAGCGTCTCCTCCGGCGTCACGCAGACAAGCTCGCGCGATGCGCCATCCGTAAGCATGGCCGTGAGCGCATAGCAGCAGCCCGCTGGATACTGCCCCGCGCTGCGGGAGATAAAGCTCCGCTGCTCCTCGGCAGCAGCGCGCCACGGCTCCTTCCCCGTCAGCCTGAAGAGCCTGTCAAAGAGCACCGCCGCGGCGCTGTTGCCAGACGGCATGGCTGCGTCGAATATCTCCTTCGGGCGGATCAAGAGCTTTTCCGCGTCGATTGCCGTGCGGAAATAGCCGCCCCCAGCATCGGCAAAGCGCTCGCGGATACTCTCCGCAAGCTCCTCCGCCTTCAGGATATGCGCAGGATCGAAGTTCGCCGAATACAGCTCCAGCAGGCCGAGAGCATAGAAGGCATAGTCGTCAAGCTGCGCGGCGTATTTGAGCTCGCCCTCGCACAGCCGCGCCATGAGCGCACCGTTTTCATACAGGGACGCCGCCATGAATCCCGCCAGCTCCTCCGCCTCCATGAGATAGCGCCGGTCGGAAAACGCCCTTGCCGCGCGTGAGAGTGCCATGAGCATGAGCCCGTTCCACGCGGTGAGTATCTTCGTGTCCGTGCCGAGCGTCATGCGCTCCTCGCGGTAAATACGCAGGCGCTCACAGAAGCCGTCATAGCCCTCCGGGAGAAAGGCCCAGCGGGTGTTCAGCAGCAGGTTCGGGATGCTCTTCCCATGGAAATTTCCTTCGGGCGTGATATCGTAGCACTCGCAGAAATGCCCGCCCTCGTCGCCGAGGACGCTCTTCACCTCATCGGGCGTGAAGAGATAGTACGCACCCTCGTCACCGCCGCTGTCGGCGTCCTGCCCGCAGAAGAATCCGCCGTCCGCCGCTTTCAGCTCACGCAGGCAGTAATCGAGCGTGTCCTCGGCCACGGTGCGCCAGAGCGCCATGTGCCCGTCCTGCCACGCCTCGGTGTATGCCAGCGCGAGCAGGGCATTGTCATAGAGCGTCTTTTCAAAATGCGGGGCAAGCCACTCGCGGTCGGTGGAATAGCGGGCAAAGCCCCCGCCGATGTGGTCATAAATGCCGCCCTTATACATCTGCCGCAGCGTGTTCTCGACCATCTGCCGCGGCTTTTTTTCGTTTTTAAGCTGCGCATACTCCATGAGGAAAATGAGGTTATGCGCGGACGGGAACTTCGGCGCTGTGCCGAAGCCGCCGTACTCCTCGTCGTAGGACTCCTCAAGCTGCGTCTCCGCCGCCTTTGCGAGCGCGGAAAACTCCACTGCTGCCGTCGGTGCGGTCCTCTGCCGCAGCCACGCGGTGAGCTCCCCGGCGGTCTTCGTCAGCTCCGCTCTGCTGCTGCGCCACTTATCCGCGACGGTCAGCAGCAGCTCACGCAGTCCCATGCGCCCGCCGCTGCTCTCGCGCGGAAGATATGTTCCAACGAAAAACGGCTGCTGCTCCGGCGTCATTATAACAGTCAGCGGCCAGCCGCCGCTGCCGTTGAGCGCAGTGCAGACCTTCATATACACGCTGTCAATGTCCGGGCGCTCCTCGCGGTCGACCTTGACAGAGACATAATAATGGTTTAGAATTTCGGCAAGTGCCTTGTTCTCAAATGACTCCCGCGCCATCACATGGCACCAGTGGCAGGTGGAGTAGCCTATGCTGAGAAACACGGGCTTATCTTCGCGGCGCGCTTTCTCAAACGCCGCCTCACCCCACGGCAGCCAGTCCACCGGGTTTTGTGCGTGCTGCTTCAGATACGGGGATCTTTCATTTATCAAAGCGTTGCTCATACCGCAGCCTCCAGTTCGTTTTTATGTATTATAACACCGCAGCGGGCGATTACTCAAGCCCTGCGCTATCACTGCAAAGGAGTATTCATTATGGAACTGCATATCGGAATAACAGGCGTTGACGAAGTCGAAGTCACCCAGGCAAATACTGCCGAGACCGTCGGGAGCGGGACGCTCCCCGTGTTCGCGACGCCCGCCATGCTCGCGTCGATGGAAAAGGCCGCGTATGCATCAGTGCAGCCCTATCTCGACGAGGGCTGCGGCACAGTCGGCATCCTGCTGAACGCTGAGCATCTCGCCGCCTCGCCCATCGGGATGCACGTGCGCACCGAGAGCGAGCTTACGGAAATAGACGGGCGCGTCCTCACGTTCTCCGTCCGCTCCTACGCCGGCGGCGAGCTTATCGGAAAGGGCATACACAAGCGCTGCATAATAAATTCCGAGCGCTTCTTGGCAAAGGCTCTCTCAAAGCTCGATAACAAGTAAAATGAAGCTCCTCCCGGATCATACAGTCCGAGAGGAGCTTTTTCCTGCATCGCCATTATTCTGCTCGCTCTGCCTGAGCAGACGCAGATATTTTGCTCCGTACAGCAGCAGGCACAGGCCTATGAGCGCAGCGCACAGAGCGATCCCGCCGTGCATGAGCGCGCCCGGCATATCCGGCCAGAACAGTACCCCGGCCATGACGATATATATCACCGCGGTGCAGAGCTTTCCGTACCAGCGCGCAGAGTACACCTTTCCTGTGCACTGCAGCACACGCGCCCCGAGCGCCGCAAGGCTCAGCTCGCGGACGATATGCAGCCCTATCAGCAGCCACGCGGCCTTTGTGCGCGTCGCGGCACAGAGCATCATGGCGATTTGGATAAGCTTATCCGCCGCCGGGTCGAGCGCCTTGCCGAGATCGGTCACCATATTGAAGCGGCGGGCGATCGCGCCGTCAAGCACGTCGGACACGGCGCACAGAAGCAGCACGCCCATTGCCTGCCAGAGCGCACCTCTGACATACAGCACCGCAAAAACCGGCGTCAGCAGTATTCTGACCATGCTTATCATGTTAGGTATGTTCATGCTCTCAGCCCCCCGTTCAAGTTTTCCCTCTCCTCGTATATCTTATGCACAGGTAAAGGCCGCGTTCCGCCGATCCCCAAAATTTGCGCTTTACTCTTGAAAACAGAGCGCATTTTGCATATAATAAAAAAGATTTTAACTGTTTATTTTTGGGAGAGAGCAATGAAGATTCTCAGAAAAGCAATTGCCGCGGCCGCGGTGCTGACCCTGTGCCTGTCGCTCGGTCTTTCCGCCCTCGCCGATGATGGCGATGACGCGCTGTACGCCGGGAAAACCTGGGAACAGGTAGTCGATCAGGTGCTCGAGGAGTGCGATGTGTCGCGCGACCAGATTACCGCCGGGTACTGCAACCTCGTCACTGGGGAAGAGCACTACATAAACGGCGATGAATACAAGACCGCCGCCAGTATGTACAAGCTCCCTCTCAATATGTATTTCACCGACCTTATCCAGAGCGGCCAGCTTGATTGGGACAGCTACTATCCGAACGTCACCTACGAATATGTGCGTGACGCATCCCTCATCTACTCGGATAACGACTGGTCGATGTTTCTCTGGAGCAGCAGCGTCGTCGGCGGGTACTCCAAGTTCCGTGAGCTTACCGCGCCCTATATGGGCGTTGACCTGAACGACGTGCCGGACAATTATTATACTGACAATATCTATACCGCCCGTCAGTTCATCAGCTGCCTGAAGCTGCTGTATGATGAGCAGGAGCGCTTCCCAGGCATCATCGAGACTTTGCAGCAGACCGAGCAGGAGCGCTTCTTCATGCTGCATGAGCCGCGCTTCAAGATTGCCCACAAGTACGGGTACGTTTCCGAAAACGGCCATTCGTTTATGAACGACTGCGGCCTTGCCTTCACCTCCCAGCCTATCGCGCTGGTGATGTTCACCGATAACGTCGAAAACGCCGAGGAGCTGCTGACGGCATACTGCACCGCCGTGTGCGAGTACACGAACTACACCGTCGCGAACCCGCCCGGCACGCCTTCTCCCGAACCGACGGCTGAGCCCACGCCTACCGTGCCCGCCGTCGCCGCTTCGGCCGGTCCCGCTCCCACGGCGGCCACTCAGGAGGCTAAGACTGCCAGGGCCGCGACTCCGCTTGCCGCCCTCCTGTTCATCGCCCTCTTCATCGCAGCGGGCGTCCTCGGGGCGGTAAAGCTCAAGAAGAAATATAACGCCGACATGAAGCTCACGCTGCTCACGGTGCTGCTGTGTACAGCCGGGATGCTCCTTGCCGTCGCGGGCTGCTTCGGCGGCACGGTCATCGCAAAGCCCACGGGCGATCCGCAGGAGGCCGTCACGGTGTTCTTCGATTCGCTCATCGCAGGGGACTATACCGCGGCCTATGACCGGGTGCGCGATTATACGAGCCTTGGCCTTGAGAACGAGCCGAGCACCGAGTCCGGGAAAATGGTGTATGCCGCCCTGCACGCCAGCTACGGCTATGAGCTTCTCGGCAGCGCTGAGGTCAACAAGCTCGACGCGGCGCAGGATGTCAGCTTCACCTATCTCTCGCTCCCCGCGCTTGAAGCCGCTGTCGCCGAGGAGACGCAGGTTCAGCTCAAGCACCTTGTGCAGCAGCTCCCGTCAAGCGAGGTCTATGACGATAACAACAACTATCTGCCCGAGATCACCGAGCGCGCCTATCTTCAGGCTCTCGAAAAGATCCTCGAAAGCGCCGCTAACTATTACACCACAGATGAAATTACGCTCGCCCTCAATTATACGGACGGCAGATGGCAGCTTATAATGAACAATTCCCTGCTCAAGGCCCTCAACGGCGGAGCAGGCTACTGAAAGGAGGGGCACACATGAACGACGATTTCGACAGTATGAACGATCTTGATTCGATACTCGCGGAATTCGGCGGCTCCGCCCCTCAGGAGGAAGCCCCTGCCGCTCCCGCCGCCGCGGAGGAGCTCCCGCCGCAGCCGGTCTCCGAGCCTGAAGCGCAGGAGGAGAAGGCGGATGGGAACACTCACCTCTGGCGGAGCCGGGATCTGACCGCAGCCGCGCGTCCGGTGAGGAAGCCGATGCCGGCTCACATGCCCGTAAGCGCCGCGCCCGCCCCGGAGGCGCACGATAACGCGCCGCGCGCGGGGATCATCACGCTGCTCTTCGGTCTGCTCGCGGCGCTTATACTGCTGTGGGCGCTCTTCAACATCCACCCCGCCTCCGGTACGCTCTCCAATGCCTCCGGCAGCAGTATTCTCAGCCTGTCCGATAAGCTGGACGTATACGTCAACAACGCCGCAAGCGACGCACTCGGCGAGCTTGCGTACATAAAGAAGATATACACCCTGCAGGAGAACGACACTGTCTCTCCCGTTCCGAACCCGGCAAACTTCGGCACAACAAATGACCCCGCCGATATCCGCGAGGTCATAAAGAACGCCGCCGACCTGCTCGACGGTCAGTCCGTCATCTTCGATGAGAACGCAGACTTCGTCCCCGGCGAACCGATCCGGTACTACCTTGATGACACCATACTCGTCATCACATGGAAGGAATACATCAACCAGCGCTGCTGCACCTGCGCTGAGGTCAAGGTCGCGCACGGCTCACAGCTGCGGCGCAAGCTTGCCGAGGACAGCTACAGCTCCAGCGTCCAGCTCTACGCCTCGGATATGGCAAAGCAGGCGAACGCCGTCGTCGCGATAAACGGCGACTTCTACGCCTTCCGCGATCTCGGCATCACCGTGTACCAACGCACGCTCTACCGCAACAGCCCCGCCAAGGTCGACTCCTGCTTCTTCACCTCCACCGGCGACATGCTCTTCACCCGCGCGGGCGAACTCACCGGCGAGGGCGAGACGCAGAAATTCATTGAGGATAACGACGTTGTCTTTGCTATCGCCTTCGGCCCCGTGCTCGTTGACAACGGCGAGCTGCAGTACTGCGAGCGCTACCCCATCGGCGAGATAGACACCGAGTATTCCCGCTCCTGCATTGGTATGTCTGACGAGCTGCACTATTTCCTTATGACTATCAACCACACCACCGACGCGCGTCCCCGCGCAACGGTCAACGAGCTTGCACGCTTTGTCTATTCCAAGGGCGTGCAGAAAGCCTATAACCTCGACGGCGGCCAGACCTCGGAGATCATCATGAACGGCGAGCCGATAAACCACATCGACTTCGGCTATGAGCGCACCGTCAGCGACATCATCTATTTTGCCACCGCGATCCCGAATGAGGAGGCGAGCAAATGAATCCCATCGCCATATACAGCGGCTCCACAGTCCTCTATTGGAGCTCGGTAATAATAGTTTTCGGTCTGCTCGCATGCCTCATGCTGTCGCTGTCCCTGCAGCGCGTGAACGGCGGCGGCAGCACCGCGATGCTTCTCTTCTTTCCGCTTGCAATTATCCTCTCCGTGCCTATCTGCCGCGTGATACACTGGTACTGCCACTTTGAGCAGTATAACGGCATCTGGGGCGCGCTGACGGATTACTCCACTGGCAGCTACTGCCTGCCCGGCGCGCTGCTCGGCGTGTGGCTTGCCGCGCTTATTGTGAAGAAGCTTGGCTTTGAGCGCAGCATTGCCCGTCTGCTGGACGCTTTCGCCCCGGGGGCGGCTCTCGCGGTCGCATTCATCCGCCTGAGCGCGCTCTTCAACAGCTCCTGCCGCAGCAAGATCGCCGTAACGACGCCCGCGCTCCAGCACCTGCCCATCGCTTCCGGCATCACGAATTCCACAGGCGCCGTTGAATACCGCTTCGCGACCTTCTTTGTGGAATTTCTGCTTATGCTCATCGCGGCGGCAGTCCTGCTTGAGTTCTTCTATCGCTGCCGCAAACGTCCGATGAAGCGCGGCAGCAGCGACGGCAACACCGCAAGGTACTTCCTGCTGCTTTACAGCGCGATAGAGCTGCTGCTGGACAGCACCCGCAACGACTCCAGCTTCATGAAGTTCAACGGCTTTGTCAGCATCGTGCAGATGATCTGCGCGATATGCATCGGCGCACTGCTCATTTATTACAGCCGCCGGAGCGTAAAGGCCAACGGCCTCGGCGCAAGGCACTGGGTCATATGGGCGGTGTGGTTCGTCGGTCTTGCCGGGACGGGCGCGTCTGAATACCTCGTCCAGCGGCACGGCAACTGGTACCTCGGCTGCTACGCGGCCATGACGGTATGCTGCGCGCTGATGGCCATAGCGGTATACCGGATGTATCTGAGCTGCTGCGACGAAGCAGCGATCGGCGTTTTAGAATGACGCCGCAGTTCGGGCTATTCGAGATGGCAAAAGCGCCCGCATGCCAAGGTATGCAGGCGCTTTTCTATACGATGGAGCGCAAGAAATGAGACGGCCGAAGCCGTCTCATTTCTTGCTATTTAAAAATTATCAGTCGGTCACGTAAGGCAGGAGAGCGATCTGACGTGCTCTCTTTATAGCCTCGGTGAGCTCACGCTGGTGCATTGCGCAAACACCGGTAGTGCGGCGCGGCAGGATCTTGCTGCGCTCGGACACGAAGCGGCGGAGCTTTGCGGTGTCCTTGTAATCGATAAAGGTGGCCTTATCAACACAGAACTGGCACACTTTTCTGCGCTTGCGGTTCTTGGGATTGTTCTTATCGAAAGCCAAAGCTGTATCCTCCTATCAAAATTTTAGAACGGCAGCTCGCCGTCGCCGTCATCCAGCTCCGCAAAGGCGGAAGCAGCGGGAGCGCTGCTCTTTCCGGCAGAGCCGGAATTGCCATAGCTGCTGTATGAACTGCTGCGGCTGTCACCGCTGTCGCCGTCGCGGCGGCGGCTTTCCCCGAAGTACATATTGTCAACAACGACCTCTGCGCTGCGGCGCTTGCCGCCATCGCGATCGGTCCAGTCACGGATCTGGAGACGGCCGGAAACAACGGCCATGCTGCCCTTCGTGAAATACTTGCTGACGAACTCCGCGGTCTGACGCCAAGCGACACAGTCGATGAAATCGGTCTGCTTTTCTCCGCCGTCACGGCTGCCGAAATCACGGTCGACCGCAAGGGTGAAGGACGCTACCGGCGTCTGGGACTGGGTGTATCTGAGCTCAGGGTCTCTGGTCAGACGCCCCATAATGGTGATATGGTTCAGCATAATTATCGCTCCTTACTCTGCACGCAGGGTAATCAGGCGACGCAGAATGCCGTCGGTAATACCGAGTATACGATCCAGCTCGGCGGGGAACTCGGGAGCGCTGGTGAACTTCATCAGCACATAGTAGCCCTCGGAAATGTAGTTGATCTCGTAAGCGAGCTTGCGCTTACCCATCTCCTCCATCTCTTCAAGAGTACCATTCGCTTCCACAAGTGCCTTGAACTTCTCAACAACAGCGGCAGTCTCCTCCTCGCTGAGGTTGGGGTTGATGATGTACATCACTTCGTACTTTTCGCTTGCTTTTGCCATGGTTGCACCTCCTTCTGGTCTGTTGGCCCCCGTTCAGACGGGAGCAAGGATCGCCCGTCTCCATGGACAGGCTATATTATTATAGCTGTTTTTCTTTATTTGTCAAGGGTTTTCGGCACATTCAGGGCCGAAAAAAGTATCCCGCACCGGTGGTGCGGGATACTTTTTATACTGCGCGTCTGCTTATTCGCCGTCGTCGGTATAGGTGCATACCTTGCCGACGTTGAGTATCATGTTCGGGTCAAAGACCTGCTTGATCTGAGCCATAAGGTTGAATGCGGCCTCGCCGACGGATTCCTTGAGGTACTCCTTCTTCGCGTGGCCGATGGCGTGCTCGCCGGAGACCTGACCTTCAAACTCAGTGCACTTGGCATAGCACTTGTCCATGATGACCTTGACCTTGGGAATGAACTCTTCCCGCGTCATGGTGTTGGAGCAGCAGTAGATATGCAGGTTGCCGTCGCCGGCGTGGCCGAAGTTGCGGATCTTTATCCCCTGCTCCGCGCCGACTTCGCGGACATAGACGAGAAACTCCGCGATCCTGTCGACAGGGACAACGACGTCCATCTCGTCAAGAAGCTTGGTGTCGGCCTCGATCGCGGTCAGGAACGAACTGCGCGCCGCCCATACTTCCTTCTTCAGCGACGGGGTATCAACGACGAGAACGTCCATCGCGCCGACCTTCTCGGCGACTTCGCCGAGCTTTTCCATTTTGAGGTAAAGCTCATCCTCGCTGTTGCCGACGAGCGTGACAAGGATGCAAGCGCCGACGGCCTTGCCGCCCACCTCAGTGGGGAAGATGGCGTTGCCGGTGAACGCGGCAGAGCTTTTGACGATGTCCGCGTCCATGAACTCAATGGACTGAGGATCGAGGTTCGCAAGCTTTATCGATGGCACAGACGCGATGGCGTCGGCAAGCTCGGCAAAGGGCAGGATCAGGGACACATCGCAGGCGGGCGCGGGGATGAGCTTGAGCGTAAGCTCGGTGATGATGCCGAGGGTGCCCTCGGAGCCGCAGATCAGGTGCAGCAGGCTGTAGCCGGAGCTGGTCTTACAGACGGTCTTGCCGAGCTTCATTATCTCACCGCTCGGGAGGACGACGGTCATCGCCATGACATAGTCACGCGTGACGCCGTACTTGACAGCGCGCATGCCGCCGGCGTTGGTGCTGACATTGCCGCCGACCGTCGCGGTCTTTTCGCCGGGATCGGGAGGATAGAACAGGCCGTGAGCCTGAGCATCCGCTGCGAGATCGCAGAGCCTTACGCCGACCTGGGTGTGTACGCAGAGATTCTTCATATCGTAGCTGAGGATCTTGTTCATGCGCGCCGTGCAGATAATTACGCCGCCGTTCAGTGCGACCGCGCCGCCGACAAGGCCGGTGCCCGCGCCGCGCGGGGTAACGGGGATGAGGTTCTCATTGCAGAGCTTCATGATCGCCGCGACCTCTTCGGTGCTCTCCACCTCGCATACCGCTTCGGGGAAGCGCTTGCCGTAGATGGGCATTTCGTCGTGGCAGTAGTCCTCGGGAATGCTGCCGTCAAAATAGAATCTCTCCTCACCGACGATCGCCTTGAGCTTTTCGGCGAGGTCAGCGGTAATCTTGTTGTATTTGGCCATGCTTTTATCTCCTTAAAGTATTTTTATCCTTACGCAAATCCCGGCGTCCGGGACGCGGTCTGTACTGTTATTCATGCACCATTCACTGCCTGTCAGCATACCATAAAGCCGTTTTTAAGGCAAGTGGTAATTGGGGATTGCGCCCTTGCATTTGGTACTCAAGTAGCTCAGTAAAGTTTCTTTAGAACATCGCTCAAACTTTCACGATTGCAGTGCAGACAGTAAGGCTGCTTCAACTTTTTTCTGCTCGCCGCTGCCATCCGTTCTGAGCCGCAGCAGCTGAATGCCGCATTTCTCTAAAATGCAGGTCTTCTTTTCATCCCTCTCCGCCTGATTGCTGCCGTATTCATGGAAGCGTGTCCCATCTACTTCGATTGCCAATACAGGCTGTTTGTCCATCTTCCTGAACAGCAGGAAATCCACATGAGTAAGTTGGTTCCGAGCATACATGCATTCATTCTCCGAAAGGGATGAATAGTCCTTAATCAGCATCGCGAGTGAAACATGTACAGCACAGTCAACAGCAGAAAATATCTCCTCTGACAGCACGGTTTGTATTATAGCGTACATGAGATTTTCGGAATCATATTCCGATACCCGTTTGTGCTTTTGCAGATACTCTCGGCGCTGCTCTGCATAGCCTTGATAAAGCATATCAAACACAGAGTACACTTGGCTTTGTATGACTTCAAAGTTGTTGTACTCAATGTACCGCATCAGATCCCCATAATTTGTCTGGTTATTGCGTGAATCCTGCGACGTGACAACCGTGAGTGAATGAACCGCGCGCGATACTGCAACGTTCAGCATATGCGGGTCATCAACAAAATCTGAAATTACGTTGTCAACAGACGTGAGGATGATTGCGTCTTTCTCACGTCCCTGAAATTTATGAACCGTATCGACCTCATAACTATCGCCCAGCTGCCTGCGTATCGCGGAGACCTGATCACGGTATGGCGTTATAATACCAATGCTATTGTAATTTTTTTGCCTAAGGTGCGGGATCACCTCCTGCTGGATCACGTCGATCTGACGTTGATTTGTGCGTCCCCGCGCATGGTTTCCCGCAACTGTACGGTACATTGTCAACGCATCAGGTTCGTTATTATCCTTTGTCATAATAATCAGCTGCCCGTTATAGAACTTCTGATTGCAAAAGTCGATGATCTTCGGATGGCAGCGGTAGTGCTCTCGCAGCAGTGTGGTAGGTGCATCCGGCCATGTTTCCAAAGCGGAAAGAAGCATGCTGTGTGTAGAGAAATGGTATCTCTCCTCAAGAGAATATTTTTGCCAAATTGCATCGCTTATTTCGATATCAGCCTCCGTCACTACATTTGGAAGCTGCTTCAAGTCTCCGACTATCACGATATTTTTCGCGCATGAGAACGCCAGCACCCCGGTAGCTAAATCGACCTGTGATGCTTCGTCGACGATAATATAATCATAAACATGATTGGGATTCAACGTACCCTTGATCGAATATGTAGTGCTAAGTACAACGGGATACTCGCGAGTAAAATCTTCAGAATTCCAACGGAAGTCCCCTATCTCATAGCGTATTCGGCCATTCTGCCAGTGATACCGCGCAGCAAGCTCTGCCCGGAACAGTCGGAGAGATTTCTGCGTAAGCTCTTCCATCTTTGCGTCAAAAGCATAGTTGGAAAGCTTCTGCGTCAGCAGCAGCTTTTCATCTTCCAGCTCTTGTTTTTTTACTATGTAGAACTGATTCTGTAAATATGGAATGGCTGTTTCCGATGCGTTAAGAAGAAACCTAAGCGAATTCAGCCCAAAGCGGAAAAATATAGACAGTCTCTGAAAAAGCCCAAATGTTGACTTGCTCTCAAAATGCCGTTCGAGCTCCATCCAAAGAGCAAAGATTTTCTTAGAAGACAGCCGGCCCCAATTCCATGCCGGTATTTCTCCGTAGGTATCATAGTATTCCTCAAAGTAGTGCTGCTCCGGGACAAGTCGTAAAAGCTCCTGCTCAATTTCTGCAATACGGTTTTTATTATTCAGCATATCATTGAGTTCTTTTGAAAGGACTTTGACTTCTTCCTCAAGCGCGCAACAAGCTTCTGCCTGCAATTCCCAGCTTTTCATATTGGGATATGCGCCTGTCTGACTGTCCAAGAAAGCCTGCCTGTTGGCGACGCTGCCAAGAAACGCAGTCAGAAATGCAGCATTTTTCTTCTCCAGCTTTTCAACAACGTTATGCGTTGCGGAGTTATTATTGGAAACGACCGCTACGGTTTTACCGTTCAGCACAATATTAGCAATAATGTTGAGGATCGTCTGTGTTTTTCCGGTGCCTGGCGGTCCCTGAATTATGCTGATTTTGGAAGAAAGCGCACGTTCTACTGCCAACTTCTGGCTTTGATTCAATCCGAAAGGGTAAATAATTGTATCCGGCTTACGCGGCATTTCAGCCGGTTTATACGGATCAAAATAATTTGCCGATACAGTATCATCACTTACTGCCTGAATTTTTTCATACTGCGCATTCAGAATGTTAAAATCATTCTCTTTCAGGCTTACTGCTGCCGCAGTCTCTTTGAAATAATCAAATACTTCCCGGTTCTTGCTGTCTGACAAACAGTTTGTCTGAATCTGTACATCGTTTTTTTGAAATGACATATCCTTTTTGCCGCCGCGGACTATACGATAATACGAGCCAAAATCAAGGATGCTGTCAATACCTGTGATCGTTTTCCCGTTTGCTTTTACTATGACTTGTCCCGGATCAATATACTTCTGGAGCGGCAGCAATTCTACATTGCTGATATTGAATTTATATGTCCTATCAGGAGCACTGGTATAAACGACCTCACATTTATCATTGTTGAACCGCAGCCTTGCAACTTCATCCGTTTGATCCTTGCCCTTTATAATAATTAGATTTTTCCGTGCATCCATGGCATTTATCTCCATATTCAGTATGCGATCATTGGCAGTATTTATATGATAACACACTCTACTTGAATAAGCAATTTACCTTTCCCCCGCCGCGGCTATTGACACGGCGCGAAAACCTGTTATAATAGCACAGTACAATTGAACACCTTATCAAGAGCGGTGGAGGGAACGGCCCTGTGAAGCCCGGCAACCTGCGTATGCAAGGTGCCAAATCCGGCGGTGATACGAAAGATGAGGCTTTTATGCAGACTTTATGCTCCGTCGGTTGACGGAGCTTTTTTATTGCTCTTTATCGCTCTTGACCCAAAGTTCTGTAAAAATACAAAGGAGGATATATAAATGAGCCATTACTTTTTCACATCCGAATCCGTGACCGAGGGGCATCCCGATAAGATATGCGACCAGATCTCCGACGCCGTGCTCGACGCCATCCTTGAGAAAGACCCGCAGGGGCGCGTCGCCTGCGAGACCACCGTCTCCACCGGCCTTGTCCATATCATGGGCGAGATAAGCACCGAGTGCTATGTTGACATTCCGCGTATCGCGCGCGAGGTCATTCGTGAGATAGGCTACGACCGCGCAAAATACGGCTTTGACTGCGACACCTGCGGCATCATCACGAACATTGACGAGCAGTCCGGCGATATCGCCATGGGCGTTGACAAGTCCCTTGAGAACAAGAACGGCGAATATGACGAGCTCCAGAACGGCGCCGGCGACCAGGGCATGATGTTCGGCTACGCCTGCGACGAGACCCCGGAGCTCATGCCGATGGCTATCTCCCTGTCCCACAAGCTCGCGAAGAAGCTCACCGCCGTCAGGAAATCCGGCGCTCTCACCTATCTCAGACCCGACGGCAAGACCCAGGTCACCGTTGAGTATGACGAGCAGCGCCGCCCCGTCAGAGTCGACACCGTCGTTATCTCCACGCAGCACTCCCCCGACGTCTCCCTCGAGCAGATCAGAGCCGACATGATCGAAAAGGTCATCAAGACCACCGTTCCCGCGGAGCTTCTGGACGAGAACACCAAGTACCTTGTCAATCCCACCGGCCGCTTTGTCATCGGCGGGCCTCAGGGCGACTCCGGTCTCACCGGGCGCAAGATCATCGTCGACACCTACGGCGGCAGCGCTCCCCACGGCGGCGGCGCTTTCTCCGGCAAGGACCCGACAAAGGTCGACCGCAGCGCAGCCTACGCCGCGCGCTACGCGGCAAAGAACGTCGTCGCAGCAGGGCTTGCGAAGCGCTGCCAGATAGAGCTTGCCTACGCGATAGGCGTGGCGGCTCCCGTGTCCGTCCTCGTTGAGACCTTCGGCACCGGCACGGTCTCCGACGCCGTCCTGTCCGAAGCGGTGCAGAAAGTGTTCGACCTGCGCCCGAGCGCCATCATTCGTGACCTCGACCTGCGCCGTCCTATCTACCGCAAGCTCGCCGCCTACGGCCATATGGGGCGCGAAGACCTCGGCGTGAGCTGGGAAAAGACCGACCGCGTTCAGGCTCTGCTCGATGCGGTAAAGTGACAGCGCAATGAAATAAATAACAACGCATAAAATTCTAATCGTCATACTCTCCCCCGGCGCGGCTCATGTATCCGTGCCGGGGGACTTCTATACGCATTTGCAGATTACACATAAGTTTCAGCCGTCTTTAACGGAAATTTGGCGCGAACGCCAAAATGAATAAATATTCGTGTTTTTCGGAATATATGTGTTGACTTTTCCTCGCCGCGGCCTTATGATTACGCCATTCAAGTATTCTTTTAAGGAGGGTTCGGTATGGCACATGCAGCAGATTTTTCCGCATTCCCGGTCATCGGCGCGGAAAGCCGCTGGTTCACCGTGTGGCAGATCGCGCCCAACGTAAAGGCTATATTTGAGCCGCATCATTTTCAGGAAGTGATAAGCTACCTGATTGAGGGCGAGACCGGCGCAGTGCTTTTCGATTCCGGTATGGGCATCGGGAACATGAGGGCGCTGGTGGAGTCGCTCACGGATAAGCCCATAACGCTTGTCTGCTCGCACGGTCACTTCGATCATGTCGGCGGGGCATGGCAGTTCGACGGGGCGCATAAGCTCTGCACTCCTGATTCCGTCGCTGAAGCGGCTGAGGGCTTTTCACTCCCGGAGGACGATGAGAACCGTTCCCTCGCGGCCTTCTCCATTGTCGGTACGCTGTGGTTCGACCCCAAGACCTTCCGCGTGAAGCCCTATAAGGTGATCCCCGCGGAGGAGGGCGAGGTCTTTGACCTCGGCGGCAGACGGCTGCGCGTTGTCGCCGCGCCGGGGCACTCTGACGACGGCATGATGCTTGCCGACGATGAGAACCGTCTGCTCTTCACCGGCGACACGGTGTACCCCGGTCCGCTTTATGCGCACCTTTCCGGGGAGCACGGCGCGGAGGTCTACCGCAGGACGCTCGAAAAGCTTGCGCCGGAGTTCGGCAGCTACACTCTCCTGTGCTCGCACAACTCCCCCGTGATGGAGGGCGCGGCGCTCGCGGAGATGGCCGAAGCATTCAGCGCGGTCGAGCGCGGGGACGTGTCCGGATATGAATATATGCGGCACCGACGATATGATTTTGACGGATTTTCTATTGTAATGTAAGTTTATACTGTGCTCTAATGCACACTGTCCAAAAATTAAAACGGAGGAAAAACATGAAGAAATTTGTTGCTTTTATACTTGCGCTCGTTATGATGCTTTCTCTCGCCGCCTGCGGTTCGAGCCAGAGCGCCGAAAAGACCTGGGAAGATGAACTCGGCACTGCAGGTCTCCTGCGTGTCGGCATCGCTACCGACTATCCCCCCTACGAGAGCTACGACGCTGACGGCAACGTCGTCGGCCTTGACGCCGATATCGCCCAGCTCATCGCCGACAAGCTCGGTGTGAAGCTCGAGCTCGTCCCCATGTCCTTTGACACCATCGTCTCCGCCGTCGCCGCCGGCACGGTCGACATGGGCATCTCCTGCTTCTCCTACAACGAGGAGCGCGCAAAGAGCGTCCTCTTCTCCAATACCTACATGACCTCCGCACAGGCCTGCTTCACCTCCACCAAGTACGGCGTTGACACCATGGAAGACCTCAAGGACGGCGTTGTCTGCGCGGGCAACGGCACGACCGGTATGGACGTTGCGGAATCCCTCAAGGATCAGTACGGCTTCACCACTCAGGCCGGCGAGATTGCCATCATCACTGAGGCTGTCCGCTCCGGCGCTGTGAAGGGCTGCATCACCGAGCTGTGCGTTGCGCAGAGCGTGAGCGACAACAACCCCGGCGAGTTCCAGATCATTGCCGATAACCTCTCTGAGGAGCAGATCAAGGCCGTCGCAAACCTCAACAGCACCAAGCTCATTGAGGAAGTCAACAAGATCATCGACGAGTTCACCGCGAGCGACGATTACAGCGCCCTCGTCGTGAAATGGTTCGGCTGATATTATCAGATAATCTAAGGAAATACGCAAAGGGGGCCTCCGCCCCCTTTGCACGTTTAGTTAGGAATAATTACAATGAATGTTTTTCAAAGGATACTCACCGCGGAAAACCTGCTCTTCATGCTCAAGGGCGCGGGCTACTCGCTGCTGGTCGCCATCGCGGCGCTGGCCGGCGGCTCGATCCTCGCGCTGCTTGCCGCTATGGCAAAGATGAGCAAGAGCAAGATCCTGCGCGTTATCGCAAACGTCTATGTCGAAGTCATCCGCGGCACGCCGATGATGCTTCAGATAGTCATACTCTATCTCTGCGGCCCGGTCATCACGAGGACGCTGTTCCACTATGTCTTTACGCCCAACCCGCTCGTCGTCGGAACCATCGCCATCGGCATAAACTCCGGCGCGTATACCTCGGAGCTGTTCCGCTCGGCTATCCAGTCCATCGACAAGGGGCAGTGGGAGGCCGCCAAGACCATCGGCCTCAACTACTGGCAGACGATGAAGGAGATCATTCTCCCGCAGGCCTTCAAGCGCGTGCTTCCGCCGTACATAAACGAGTTCATCGTGCTTATAAAGGACTCGTCCCTGCTCGCGTCGATTGGCGCGGTGGAGCTGCTGCACGGCGCGCAGGTGCTCGGCGCGAACTACTATAACTACATGATCCCGCTGCTGTGCGCGACGGTCATGTACCTTGTCATGACGATGACCATTTCGCACTTTGCGCGGAAACTGGAGAGGAGGCTGGCTCAGAGTGATTAACGCTGTGCATCTTAAAAAGTCCTTCGGCAGCGTCAAGGCCGTGGACGATGTGTCCCTGCACATTCAAAAGGGCGAGGTGATCTGCATCATCGGGCCGTCCGGTTCCGGTAAGAGCACCCTCATCCGCTGCCTGCACGGGCTGGAAACTCCCGACAGCGGCGAGCTTTATATAGACGGGCAGAAAATAGATTTCACCAAGAACAACAGCAAGGCCTTCTCGCGCGTCGGCTTTGTGTTCCAGCTGTTTAATCTCTTCCCGCACAAGACCGTGCTCGATAACCTCACGCTCGGCCCGGTAAAGGCGTTCAATGTTCCGAAGGCCGAGGCCGAGGAAAAGGCGCACAAGCTGCTTGCCCGCGTCGGGCTGGACGACAAGGCCGACGCCTACCCCAATCAGCTCTCAGGCGGCCAGAAGCAGCGTGTGGCTATCGCCCGCGCGCTGTGCCAGAACCCGGAGGTCATCCTCTTTGACGAGCCCACCTCCGCGCTCGACCCCGAAATGATCGGAGAAGTGCTCAACGTCATGAAGGAGCTTGCAGACGAGGGCATGACCCTTGCCGTCGTGACGCACGAGATGGGCTTTGCCCGCAAGGTCGCGACCCGCGTGATCTTTTTCGACGGCGGGCGCATCGTTGAAGAGGGCACGCCCGACGAGATATTCGACCACCCGAAGAGCGACCGCCTCAAGCTGTTCCTTTCGCAGGTCATCCACATGTGAGCAATATGGAATACATTGTAGCCGGTTACAACATGCTGACGGATATCACCTATTCCGACGGCAGCACCATAGAAAACACCCCCGGCGGCTCGTTCTATTCCGCCTCCGGGGTCAAGTTCTGGCGCGACAGCGTCGCCTACGTCGGCACTGCCGGGCCGGATTTTGAGCGCTGGTACGGGAAATGGTTCTCCGATAACTCCATTGACTGCCGCGTGAAGCCCTGTCTGGCGAAAACGCTCAAGTACACCCTCTCCTACGCCGCAAACGGTATATGGTCGGAGGAGTGCAGCTACGGCGAGGAATACGAGGCCATGGCAAAGGACGTCGGCCGTATTACTCCCGAAATGCTCGGCGAGTGCGTGGACGCCGTCACCCGCGGCATCTACCTTGAGGCGAGCCTTTCGGCAAAGATCGCCGACCATTTTGCCGAGGTCAAATCACTTATCCCGAACGGCGTTTTCCTCTGGGAAATCAACGGCGACGACCTGCGCGATCCCGCAAAGCGGGACGCCATTGAGGAGCGCATCGCCATTGCCGACGCATTCTCACTTAACCTTGACGAAGCTCAGGGCTTCTTCGGCACGGATGACGGGGACGTCATCCTGCAAAGTCTCTCAGCCTACGGCAAGCCCTGCTTCTTCCGTCTCGGGGAGAAGGGCTCCGGCATCGTGCGTCCCGAGGGCGCGGTGTTCGGCCGCTCCGTCGGGACGGAGAAGAGCGTCGACCCCACGGGCTGCGGCAACTGCTCTACCGCTGCGGCGATGATAGGCCTTGCCGAAGCTCTGCCGGATGAAATGACCGTCGCTATGGCCAATATCGCGGCGGGACACTGCGCGGCGCAGTTCGGCCCCTGGCCGTGCGTGACGCGGGAGAGCCGCAGCGAGGCGTATGCGGAGCTTGACAGTTATCTTGCCGCCGCGCCTTTTGTTTACGGGAGGCTTTTATGAAAGCATTCAGCGAAGTATTCAAAGAAACCAAACCCATCATCGGCGTCATCCACCTCAAGGGAACGGACGAGGCCGATATCCGCGGGCGCGCCAAAAGGGAGATCGAGCTCTACCTCAACGGCGGGCTCGACGGCATTATAGTTGAGGACTATTTCGGAACGTACCCGAACCTTGTCTGGGCGCTGGGTTATCTGCAGGAGCAGAAGCTCGGTATCCCCTACGGCGTAAACTGCCTGAACTTCGATTCGCTCTGCTTCAAGCTCGCGCGGGACTTCTCCTGCGATTTTCTCCAGCTTGATTCCGTCGTCGGCCATGTGAAGCCGCGCGACGAAGCGACGCTCGACGCTTTCTTCGCCCTTGAGCGCCCCACCTGCACTTCTCTCGTTCTCGGCGGAGTGCGCTTCAAGTACCAGCCGGTGCTCTCGGAGCACACTGTGGAGGAGGACATCGAGACGGCGAAGGGTCGCTGCGACGCGATATGCGTGACCGGCGACGGCACCGGCATGGAAGCGCCCATCGATAAGATCCGCCGCTTCAAGCTCGCCTGCGTGGACACGCCGCTTGTTATATGCTCGGGCGTGAACGTGGATAACTGCGCAGAGCAGCTCGCCGTCGCGGACGGCGCGGTGGTCGGCAGCTTCTTCAAGGACACCGGTAAAGACACCGGCGACGTCTCCGCAGAAAAGATCGAGCTTCTCATGCAGCAGGTGTACGCGCTGCGCGGAAAGCTATGAGCGCCGTGGAGGATATCAAAGCCGCCTCCTCGGAGCTGCTCACGGCTCCCCCGGCAAAGGCGCTGCTGCGCTTTGCCCTGCCGCTTATGGCGGGCGGCGCGTGCCAGCAGATATACGCGCTGACCGACGCAGCGGTCGTCGGGCGTGTGCTCGGCGTGAACGCGCTTTCGGCGCTCGGCGCATGCGACCTGCTCGTCTGGCTTGTCGGCGCGTCCCTCGGCGCTTTCACTCAGGGCTTTTCGATCCGTCTCTCCACCGCCTTCGGCGCGGGAGACAGGGAGCTTTTCTGCCGCACCGCCGCGACCTCGCTGCTGCTCGCGCTCGTCTCGGGGCTTATCCTCTGCATCGCGACGGAGCTGTGCGCCCCACTCATCCTCCACGCCATGCAGGTGCAGCCGGAGATATGGGACTATGCCCTCATATACCTGCGCACGATCTACGCGGGTATACCGCTTCTGATGCTGTACCATTTCTTCTCGGGCGTACTGCGCTCCGTGGGCGACAGCCGCGCGCCGCTGCGCGCGATGCTCATATCCTCGGTGCTGAACATCGTCCTTGATATCGTGCTGGTCGCGTTTCTGCACCGCGGCATATTCGGTGCCGCCGCCGCGACGGTCTTTTCACAGGGCGTCTCGGCGCTCTACGCTGGGCTGTGCGCGCGTAAGCTCATCGCCCCGGAGGATAAAGCCGCGCTGCGCTATGACGGCGCTCTGACAAGACCGATGCTGCGCTTCTCCGTGCTCATGACAGTGCAGGTCGCGGTGAGCGCGGTCGGAGGACTCGTGACTCAAGCCGTGGTGAACACCTATCCCATTCCCTACATTGCGGGCTACACCGCGACGAACAAGCTATACGGCCTGCTCGAATTTGCCGCGCTCTCCTACGGCTATGCGATCACGACCTACACCGGGCAGAACTACGGCGCGGGGAATATCCACCGCGTCCGCCGCGGGCTCATCGTCGGCGAGGGGCTTGCCCTCGCGACCTCCGCGCTCTTCTCGCTGCTGATCTTCACGGCGGGGCGGGCGCTGGTCATGGTCTTTCTTTCCGGTGACGCTGCGGATGTCGCCGCGGCCTGCGCGGTCGGGCTGAAGTTCCTGCGCATCATGGGTGTCGGAATGTCGATGCTGTACACGGTGCACTTTATGCGCTCTTTCGTGCAGGGGCTCGGCCACGCCGGGCTTGCCACGGCAGCCAGCGTATGCGAGCTGGCCGCGCGCCTTGCTTCGGTCTTCCTCCTCGGCGCGGTGCTCGGCACGGACTGTGTGCTCTATGCCGAGACGCTTGCATGGATCGCCGGGGCTGTCATCACGACGATCGGCGCGGTATACTACGCCCGGCGCTTGAAGACGCCCGTCGAATAAACCTTGAAAAATTTTTTATACAAAACCGCCCCCGGGAAAGGCCGTGCTGCACGGTCTTTCCCGGGGGGCGGTTTTTCTGCTTTATTTCTTTTTCGGCGGGAGATCCGGCGGCGCTTCAAAGCGCACAGGCGTCTGCGTGAATACCTCGTCGAGCGGTGCGGTGAGGATAAAGTCCCTTTTCTCGTCGCGGCTCAGCCCCTCAGGCATAACGGCGGCGGCAAGCCTCACGCTCTTCCCGCTCTCGCGGTCATAGAAGTTGAACGCCGCCTCGTCACTGTCGCGCACTTCAAGACGCCCGTTCCCGACCGTCGTTCCGAAAACGACCTGTATCCCGTCGAGGTAGCAGGCGCGGCCCTCGGCGATGCAGTACAGGTTCTTCCCCTTTTTCTCGGGGCTCAGGATATCCAGCGCCGCAGCCGCGGCTCTGACCCCTATGGCAAGGCCGGGGCAGTAATGCCCGTGCAGCTCGCCCGCTTTTTCATACAGCTCTTTTATCATGTTCTCTCTCCTGTTCTCCAGTATATCCACGCCACTTTCGTGTTTATTTCGTCGTTTACGTTGCCGTCGGCATCGCATATATCTTTGAGCCGCTCCAGCGCGGCGGCGCACAGCGCATCTGCGTTCAGCTCATCCGCAAAGTAATTGCGGCGCATATACTCTGCCATCCCCTCCGCACCGCGCTTATCCGACCAATTGTAATCGACATACTTCACCTGAGGCACATAGCCCGCGTCTGTCACTGCCTGAATAAGTGCGGCACAGTCGGCTTTCAGATCACCGGTATGCTTTGGGCGCGGCTCAATACCTATCTCTTTCATCAGCGCGTCACGGAGCGGCTGACGCCACTCATAGAAATTCGCCGTAAAGCACCATGAGCGTGTCATGCGGCTCATTTTTTTGACGGTGGCAGCGTCGTGTATCGCAGGTGACATGGTGGATATCGCAAGGTCGAAGCCCTCCGCGAACGCCTCCTCCCTGCCGCTGATCTCATTGAAATCGCAGCAGACTGCGCGCCACGGGGTCTTGTACGGTGCCATGTTCTCGCACGCGTGAGCGATCATGTTTTCGGAAATATCAGTCAGCGTCACGTCACAGCCGAGCCCGGCGAGATACGCACCGTATTTGCCGACGCCGCAGCCGATGTCTATCACCCGGCAGCCCGGCGTGAGCATCCCGTTTTCCTGCCAGAAGCGCAGCAGCGCTGAATTGTAGTCGTTCAGTCCAAGGCGGAATACGCTCTGGTATTCGGGTGCAGCCTCGTCCCATTTCGCGCGTTCATCCTTCATTGTCTGCACCCCAATCATCCTCGTGCATCACGACTACCGGCAGGCCATGTACAGTCTCAACATAAGCATGCATGCCGTATACCGGGAAGATGTTGTCATCTGACAGCACCTCTATCCCGCCGTATCTGAACACGCTGCCGTCCTTCATAAGCAGAAATTTATCGCAGAAGCGCATGGCAAGACTCAGGTCATGTATGACCACGAGCACGGTTATCCCGCGCTCATCCGCTACCGTGCGCACAAGCTTCATCATTTCATGCTGGTTTCTCGGGTCAAGATTGCTCGTTGGCTCATCAAGCACGAGCACCTTAGGCTCCTGCACAAGAGCTCGGGCGAGCATGACCTTCTGCAGCTCACCTCCGGACAGCTCGTCCACAGGCCGCAGACGCAGTTCGGCAAGGCCGACGCGCTCGATGACCCTGTCGCAGATGCTCACGTCCTCGTCGCCCACCGACCATTTTATGTATGGCTTGCGGCCAAGCAGGACGCAGTCAAACACCGTGGCCTGCGTCAGCTCATTTTTCTGCGCGACATATGCGATGTTCCGGGCAAGCTTTCTGCGTCCGAACTGCGCAATGTTCTCGCCGTCGAGCAGGACAGTGCCCGAACCCGGCATATTTATGCGGTTGATGCACGTGACGAGCGTGCTCTTGCCCGCGCCGTTATTGCCGAGGATACCCACCAGCTCACCGTTTTCTGCCGAAAAGCTGACGCCGTGCAGTATCTCTCTTTCTCCGTATGAAAAACTCAGGTTCTTGACTTCTATCATTTCATGCCGCCTCGCTTTATGATGAGGTAGAGGAACAGCGGCGCGCCCAGGAAAGAGGTCAGCGCACCTATGGGCAGCACCGTCGGCGACAGCAGCGTCCGCGAGACGATGTCCGACAGAATGAGCAGCGCCGAGCCGCACAGTGCCGAGGCCGGGATAAGGAAGCGGTAATCGTTGCCGAGAAAACGGCGCATGATATGCGGCGCGATAAGGCCGATGAAGCTTATGCAGCCGACGAACGCGACGGCCACGGAGGATATGAGCGCGCACAGCGCCATGCTGGAGAGTATGAGCGCGTCGACATGGACGCCGAGGCTCTTTGCCGTGCTCGTGCCGCTCTCCATCGCGTTATAGTTCCAGCGGTTATAGATGAAATATCCGAACGCGCCGAAGGTCAGTACCACGATTATGGCAATATCCCGCCACCCGGCGCGGCCAAGACTGCCGAATGTCCAGTATACGACCGTCGCGACCATGACGTCGTCGCAGAAATACTGGATGAGCGCCGTGCCGCCGGTGAACATCGAACTGAGCGCAACGCCGACGAGAACCATAGTTGCGGGAGTTGTGCCGCGCAGACGCGAGATGGCGAGGATAATAACGGTCGTCGCCATCCCCCCCGCGAACGCGCAGAGCGTCACGAGCGCGGGATTTGTCACGGTCAGCGCAGAGGACGTCCCCCCGGCGTTGACCTGTATCCCCGCGCCGAAATACACTATCGCCACTGCCGCACCAAAGGACGCGCCCTGGGACACACCCAGCGTAGACGACGAGGCAAGCGGGTTTCGCAGCACGTTCTGCATGATGCAGCCGCTCAATGCAAGCGCCGCTCCCACCGCAGCGGCGGTAGCGAGCTTCGGCATACGCACGTTCCAGATTATCGTTTCTGTCCGAAGGTCGCCACGGTGGGCTATCGCGAGGATCACTTCCTTCACCGACAGTCCCGCAGAACCCGCGATAAGCGAGAAAAGCCCGGACGCGGCGGTAATGACGAGCAGCACAAGCAGCACGAGCCACTTTCTCCATATATAGCGCCCGTAGTCATTATTGAGCGTCTCAAGGCTTTTCCTTCTCATCTCTGTTTATTCTCCGATCGTCAATTCTCCGTAGTAAAGACCGCCCGCTTCCATCTCGGTAAAGGTGTCCTTGCCGAGCATAAAGGTGAGTATCTTCCCGCCGATCTCCGGCATCGTCACATCAGCAAACTGCTCGGGATAGAGCACTATTCCGGCGTAGTAGGCATCCATAAGCGCGTAGGTGATGTTCGTCCCGCAGTTATTGAAGGAGGGCATAGTGTAGACCTGCCCCTCCTTCACCGCGCGCAGCGCGTCAAAGAAGCCGGGGTTAGTGTTATATTCGTCGTTCACAAGATCCATGTTGCCCGGATCAAGGAAGATTATATCAGGGTCCCATTCGATGACCTTCTCAAGGTCTACCTCATAATAGTTCTGATCCGCCGCCTCATCGGCAACGTTGAGCGCGTTCACGCCCATGAACGGCCCGAAGTGCGCATAGGTGCCGCCGAAGCCGTGGCGGCCGGAGAACGTAACAGCGCCGGTATAGACTTTCTGCTTATCGGAATCCGGGATATCCTTCGTGCGGTCATTGAGATCATGCTTGCACTCATCAATGAAAGAGAGCACGGACTCACAGCGCTCCTGTGCCCCGACGACCTCGGCAAAAACGCGCATCGCGTCGTAGAAGCTCTCGTCCACAAAGTTGCGGCTGAGGTAGCGCACGCACACGACGGGTATGCCGGTCTGGCCGTAAAGCTCATCCGCCGCCTCTGCGGAGAAGCCCGCGAGGATAACGTCAGGTGCAACGGTGATTATCTCCTCGGCATAGCCGTTGTTCGCGCCGCTGCCGCCGCCCGAGCCGACCGCGGGCAGCTCCTTTATCTCGTCGCGGTAAACCGGGTTATAGTCGCGGAGAATGTTATAGGCCTCCTTGTCGTGATCCTCAACGCCGACCATCATGTCCACGACGTCAAGGTATGCTGCCATGCGCGGCGCACCCGAGCCAAGGCAGATTATGCTCTCGACGGTATAGGGTATCTCGACCTTGCGTCCCCATGTATCGGTCACAATGCGCATTTCCTGCGCGGCGTTTTCCTGTGCAGTATTCTCCTGCGCGGGCGCAGCGCTCTGCTCAGGTGCAGTGGAGCTCCCGCAGGCTGCGAGCGACAGCAGCGCCGCAAGCGCGAGTATTATCGCAGTTATTTTTTTGGACATCTGTTCTTTCCTCCGTTGTATCTGAGTGGAGCGGAGGTGATCGGCCTCCGCTCCGCATACAGTTCATGAGCGCTTCATGCTTACTGTCATTGAGTATACATGATTGCCGCACAGATTTTAAGCCCCCCGGGGGGATGCAGACGCACTACAATCCGAGTGTGATTGTATAAATTTCGGCAATCTCCGTATCGAAACCGTATTCAACAGATGCTGAACACAAATCGCACAAACCATATTGACAAGTTTGCGGCATTCGGTTATCATGCAGATATTAGTTCAAATTTTTTAATCAAAATTTTTGAAGTTAGTAAAGGAGCTGCAAACGATGGATATTTTCACAAAATGCGAAAACTTTACCCTTGCAAAAGATTACAGGGAAAAAGGCATATATCCCTATTTCCATGCGCTGGAATCGCGTCAGGACGTTGAGGTCATCATGGAGGGCAAGCGGCGCATAATGCTCGGCTCGAACAATTACCTCGGGCTGACGACTCAGCCGGAGGTCGTGGAGGCCGGCATAAAGGCATTTGAGCGGTACGGCACAGGCTGCTCTGGCTCGCGCTTTCTTAACGGCACACTTGAAATGCACCTCGAACTCGAAGCAGAGCTGGCAGGCTTTGTACATAAGGAGGGCGCGGTCACGTTCTCGACCGGCTTTCAGTCGAACCTCGGCATAATCAGCGCCATAGTCGGGCGGAACGATTACGTGATATGCGACCGCGAGAACCATGCCAGCATATATGACGGCTGCAAGCTGTCCTACGGGAAAATGCTGCGCTATAAGCACGCGGACATGGCCGACCTTGAAGCCCAGCTCCAGCGCGTACCGGAGCAGAGCGGTGTACTTATCGTAACGGACGGCGTGTTCTCCATGGGCGGCGACATTGCCAAGCTTCCGGAGATCGTCGACCTCGCCAAGAAGTACGGCGCAAGGGTGATGGTGGACGACGCGCACGGCCTCGGCGTTATCGGCGAGGGCGGCCGCGGCACCGCAAGCTATTTCGGCCTTGACGACGAGGTAGATATAATCATGGGCACGTTCTCCAAGTCTCTCGCCAGCCTCGGCGGCTATATGGCCGCGAGCGAATTGGTGTGCGACTATGTGCGCCACAATTCCAGACCCTTCATTTTCTCTGCCTCCATTCCGCCCAGCGCCTGCGCAACAGCGCTGGCCGCCCTGCGGTATATCGAGGCGCACCCGGAGCTGCCTGAGCGTCTTCTCGCGCTCTCGAGCTATGCGAGAAAAGGGCTGAAAGAACGTGGTCTGCACATCCGCGAATCGCTCACGCCGATAATCCCGATATACACCTATCAGGCGGAAAACACGCTGAGAAAGGCAAAGGAGCTGTATGAAGCCGGCGTGTATGTTAACCCCGTCCTCCCCCCGGCAACGGAGCCGACGGAGTGCCTGCTGCGCACAAGCTACATGGCGACGCACACCGAGGCGCTGCTCGACGAAGCTATGGACATAATAAAAGCCGTCCTCGGAGCCGGCGCGCAGAATTGATATCATAGCTTGGTAAGACCGCCCTAAGCCTTACCCGCGCTCTCTCATATCTCCCCATGCTTTCACATATACATCAAATACGAAAGCATGGGGAGTGGTGCATATGTACACAAATATCGAGCAGCGCGCCTGTGACCTGGCGGTGTTCATCATAGACAACCGGGCCACCGTCCGCTCCGCCGCCAAGCGCTTCGGGATCAGCAAATCCACCGTACATAAGGATCTGACAGAGCGGCTTCCGCGGGTCAATCCGGGGCTTTATAAACAGGTGCGTCTGCTCTTGGATATAAACAAGGCCGAGCGGCATATCCGCGGCGGCCTTGCCACCCGCCGGAAGTATAAGGGAGAATAATGGACAGCGCCCGCGGAAATTCTATCCGCGGGCGCTGTCCTGTTTTGTCTATTGCGTTACATGAAGCGCTCCATGAACTGTGCCAGTTCGTCCTTGATCTTTGCCTGACCGGCAAGCAGGTTCTCCTTCAGCTTCTCCTGCTCCCCTGTCAGCCCGTCTCTGATCTCCGCGTATCCACGGCGCAGCTCATTGACGCGCGCCTGCTGCTTCTCGCGGCTGCGGTTATAGGCGTCCATTGTCTTTGCGATGCTGTGGAAAAACTCGTCCGACATTCCCTCGTGCTCCGGGTACTTCCCGGCGCGGTAATTGTCGATAACCACCGCGTAGCGCTCCCATGCGTGGCCGATCGCGTCCTCCCACGAGATATAGATATCCCGCTGCGCCGCCTCGCCGATGCGCTTCATCGCCTCCGGCTCCCGGCACAGCTCTTCGAGCTTTGCCGCCATGCTGTCGGCATTCTCTTCTATCAGCACGCCGCTGACGTTATCCGTCACATCCTCCGCCGCGCAGCTTCCCGCGACGAGCACGCTGCCCAGTGCGCATGCCGCGGCCTCGCGCACGACAAGGCCGTTCGTGTCAAAGGTCGACGGGAACAGGAACATGTCCGCACGGCAGTACCACGCACGGATGAGGTTGCGGTCGTGGATCGGCGGTGAGAAGAACACCCTGTCGCTCAGCCCGAGCTTCTCCGTCAGCGCGACGATCTCGTCCTTGTCGTTGCCGCCGCCGACAAACACCATGCGGAAATCCTGCCCGCTCTCGCGCAGCTTCGCAAGACCCTCAAGGATTATCCTGATGCCCTTGTACCACATCATCCTGCCGACGAACAGGAACACCGGCACATTCTCCGGCAGGTCGTAGCCCTCGGTCACCTGCGCAATGAGCGCATCTTCTACTCTCCCCTGCGGGAAGTCCACGCCGTTGGGCATGACGATGTAATCGCCCTCATAGCCGATGGCGCGCAGGTTCTCGCCCGCGCCGCGGCTCACTGTCCACACCTCGTCGCAGGCGGAGATGTTCGCCGCGAGCAGCGCCTTGGCCTCCTCCTGCAGGAGCTTGCCGCGTATGGCGTTCGCGATGTCTATGTCGAACTTCGTGTGGTAGGTCATCACCACCGGGACCTTTATTCTGTCCCGCAGCGAGCGCGCGAGCATCGTTGAGGTTATCGGGCAGTGGCTGTGGATAATGTCAAAGTTCCCGGCCTCAAGGGTTTTCTGCACCGCCGCCGAGAACGGGAAGCCCGCTCTGTAGCCCACAAGCTTCGTCATGTCAACGCTCGGATAGCGCACCACCGGGAAGGGATAGACCGAGTCGTCCGCCTCCGGGTTATCGGGCGTGACGACCACGGCGCTGCCGAATTTCTCCGTGATTATCTGCGCGTAGTTCGTGACGGCGTTCGCCACCCCGTCTATCTCCGGCGGGAACGAATCGTTTATCAGGCAAACGTTGAGCTTCGGCATAGGTTTTCCTCCGTTGATCAGGCTTTTCCATGCTTGATCGCGCCGGTGCGGTAGGCCTCCAGCAGCTTTTCGAGATCCGCTATCTGCGCTGCGATCTCGCAGCCGTCGTCCGTGTCGGCGATCTTGACGCGGTTGGGGTAGGTCTTGACCGGTATCATCCGCGAGTGCATGTCGAGGTTATTATATATCGACTCCTGCAGTGATGTAAAGGGCTCATGCTCGGAAAGATACATCTGGTGCGAATTTGATACAAGCGTATAGCCTGCGATGCCGGTGACGGACTGGTATGCCTTGGACAGCCCGCCGTCGATGATCAGCAGCTTTCCGTCCACCTTTATCGGGCTCTCGCCTTTCTTTATCTTGACCGGGATATGCCCGTTCACAATGACGGCGTCCTTATCCGTTATCTCGAACTCCTCCAGTATCCTGTCGGCCATCTCGCGGGTATATGCCAGCTTGAAGTATGCGTCGGAGACCTCCTTGTGCGTCTGCTTATCGTCGAGGAAATAGCGCTCAAACGTCGCCATCTTATCCTTGCCGAACAGCGGCGACTTTGCCCCGCACCAGAGGTACCACATAAAGTCGCAGCCGCGCCGCCGCTCCTCCGAGCCCTCCTCGCCGTAGCGTCCCTGACGGGCGAGGCGCTCGCAGCAGTCGAACAGCGACTTGCCCGAGCATACATCCCCGTAGACGTTCAGCGTCGTGAAGCTGCCGTCCTTCTCCATCGGTATGCAGCCGTGGAACATCAGGCAGTTATTGTAATACTTATACATCGAGCCTTTCTTGTATATGAACTCAATGTGCCGCTGGAGCTTCTCGCAGTTGACGAAGGAGCTGACGAGCCCCTCTATGACCTTTGCCTCCTCCGGGCTGAGCGCGTAGGGCGCCGTAGGATCTATCGTCGGGAAGTTCGTGTCCTTGAGCGGATACTCCTGCCCGCCGATCCTGAGCGCACCGCGTTCAAGGTCGAGCTTGTCGAGCAGCAGCCGATCCTCCATCTCGTATTCCGGATGCGCAAGGATATCCTGCCCCTCAAGCTTGAACTGTATGATGCTTATCGCCTTGTGCATCTTCGCTATTACCGCGTCGCTGTGATCCTCATAAGCGTCCGGGTTCGAGCGCTTCGGCGCGAAGCATTCGCAGGGATCGTCCTCATAGACGCGCATGGCAAACATCGCCAGCGGCCTGATGTTTATCCCGTAGCCGTCCTCAAGGAAGTCGTAGTTGTTGTAGCGCAGGCAGATACGCACGGCGTTTGCGATGCAGCTGCGGTTCCCCGCCGCGGCCCCCATCCAGAGAATGTCGTGGTTGCCCCACTGGATATCGACATAGCGCTGCTTCTCCAGCTCGTCTATCACCAGATGCGGGCTGTCGCCGCGGTCGAATATATCGCCGACGATGTGCAGCTTATCGATGACCGAGTTCTGCACAAGGTTGCACAGCGCAACGATGAACTTGTCGGCTCTGCCTATGTCTATGATCGAGTCTATGATCTGGCTGTAATATTCCTCTTTGTTGAAGTCCTTGCTGCCGGTGGTCATAAGCTCGGTTATGACGTACTCGAAGTCCTTCGGCAGCATCTTCCTGACCTTTGACTGCGTGTATTTCGATGTTGTTATCTTGCACACAGATACGAGCTGCCGCAGCGTTATGGTGTACCACTCGCGCGTCGCCTTTCCGGTCTCCTTTATCTCCTGCAGCTTCAGCTCCGGATAATATATCAGCGTTGCAAGATTATCCCTGTCGCTTGAGGACACAAAGTCTCCCAGCGCCTGATCGATCTTGCGGCGCACCGAGCCCGAGGCGTTGTGCAGGATATGCCTGAAGCCCTCGTACTCCCCGTGGATATCGCTTATGAAGTGCTCCGTTCCTTTCGGCAGGTTAAGTATCGCCCGGAGGTTGATTATCTCCGTGCTGACCGCCTGAATGGTCGGATAGGTTCTGGATAAAAGCCTGAGATATTTCAGTTCGTCCCTGCTCAGTTCCATGTCCTTCATGTCCGCCTCCTCAGCACAAAAATTTACGGTTTCTGGTAACTCAAGTATACCGTCATTCCTCCGAAAACACAACCTTTGTTTAGTATGCGTCAATGGCGGCTTTGGTTGATGCAAAGGCATGATATCTCAATGCTTCCGCGCTCTCCTCCGTCTTTTGCTTTCAGTTTTTTGTGCATTATCCCAGTCACATTTTCGCTAAAAAAATGCACATTATTCGTGTAAACCGGTTTACTAAAGAACTCGTCACGGGTTTTATTCATTTTACGTTTATTTTTTAACGTTATCGGTCTGATTCCACCCAGATTTTTTGTGGATTTTGTACATAAGTCTTAACAACTCTTCACACAATTTGGAGCTTCCTATGAATTTCGTCATTTTGCATCATTTTTCTCCGTTTCAGTGTTGCCATTTGGCCGTTTATAGTCTAAAATACACAAACACACGGAGTTGTCATTTTCAGTACGGCTGCCGGACAAAAATGAAAAAGATTGGAGAACTCTTACCCATGCATGTATTGATCTACCTTGTGCCTCTGCTCGCGATAGCGGCTCTCGCATTCGCGGCGTATAAGGCGAACTATGTCTCAAAAATGGCACCCGGCAGCAGCCGTATGCAGGAAATATCGAGCGCGATCGCTGAGGGCGCAAGCGCTTTTTTGAAGTCAGAATATACGATTCTGGCTGTTTTTATTCTTGTCCTGTTTGTCCTGATCGCCGTTTTCATTAATCTTGCCACAGCGCTGTGCTTTGTTGCGGGCGCCGGCTGCTCTATCCTCGCTGGCTTCTTCGGCATGCGCGTCGCCACCAAGGCCAATGTCCGCACCGCGAACGCCGCCCTTGAGCACGGCATGAACCGCGCCCTCTCTGTCGCTTTCTCCGGCGGCTCTGTCATGGGCATGTGCGTCGTCGGTCTCGGCCTTCTCGGATGCAGCCTTATCTACATCCTCACCGGCCGCTATGACATTCTCTTCGGCTTCTCCCTCGGCGCTTCCTCCATCGCGCTCTTCGCGCGCGTCGGCGGCGGCATCTATACCAAGGCAGCCGACGTCGGTGCCGACCTCGTCGGCAAGGTCGAGGCCGGCATCCCCGAGGACGACCCGCGCAACCCCGCCGTCATCGCCGATAACGTCGGCGATAACGTCGGCGACGTCGCCGGCATGGGCGCTGACCTCTTTGAAAGCTACGTCGGCGCTATCGTCTCCGCGATAACTCTCGGTGTCTCCGCCGTCGGTCTCTTCACCGGCGCCGGCGTCATCTTCCCCCTCGCCGTCGCGGCCGTCGGCATCTTCGCCTCCATCATCGCCACCTTCTTCGTCCGCGGCAGTGATGACTCCAACCCCCATAAGGCTCTGAAAATGGGCTCCTACGTCTCCGCCGTCATCGTCGCGGTCGGTGCCGTTATCCTCAGCTATGTCTTCTTCGGCAGCCTCTACTGCGCCGCCGCGATCATCGCGGGGCTCATCGTCGGCCTCGTCATCGGCTTTGTCACCGAGGTCTACACCTCCGAAGACTATTCCTCCGTCAAGCGCATCGCGAGCCAGTCGGAAACCGGCTCCGCCACCACCATCATCAGCGGCATCGCCGTCGGCATGATGAGCACATGGGTGCCCATCGTCCTCATCTGCATCGGCATCTACATATCCTATTCCGTCACCGGCGACCTCTACGGCATCTCCCTTGCGGCCGTCGGCATGCTCTCCACCACCGGCATCACCGTCGCCGTCGACGCCTACGGCCCCATCGCCGATAATTCCGGCGGCATCGCCCAGATGAGCGGCCTCGACCCCCACGTCCGTGAGATCACCGATAAGCTCGACGCCGTCGGCAATACCACCGCCGCCATGGGCAAGGGCTTCGCCATCGGCTCCGCCGCGCTCACCGCGCTCGCCCTCTTCGTCTCCTACGCCTCTGAGGTCCAGCTCTCCGCCATCGACCTGCTCCAGCCCGATGTCGTCATTGGTCTGCTCATCGGCGGCATGCTCCCCTTCACCTTCTCCGCCCTCACTATGGACTCTGTCTCCAAGGCTGCCTATAAGATGATTGAAGAAGTCCGCCGTCAGTTCCGCGAGATTCCCGGCATCTTTGACGGCACCGGCAAACCCGATTACGGCACCTGCGTCGCCATCTCCACCAAGGCCGCACTGCGCGAGATGATCATTCCCGGCCTCCTCGCGGTCGTCTGCCCGCTGCTTGTCGGCATCCTGCTCGGCCCTGCCGCGCTCGGCGGTCTGCTCGCAGGCTCCCTCGTCTCCGGCGTCCTGCTCGCCATATACATGTCCAACGCCGGCGGCGCGTGGGATAACGCCAAGAAGTACATCGAGAGCGGCTCGAACGGCGGCAAAGGCTCTGACGCGCATAAGGCCGCCGTCATCGGCGACACCGTCGGCGACCCGTTCAAGGACACCGCCGGTCCCTCGATTAATATCCTCATCAAGCTCATGACCGTCGTGTCGGTCGTCTTCGCTCCCGTGTTCATCAAGATCGGCGGCCTGCTCTGATACTATTATTTTATTAAAATCTTCAGTATATTTTTTCCCCGCCGAAACTGTACTTGCATTTTGCCCCGCCATACGGCGGGGCAAAAATTTTTATTTTTTCATTTGCTTCGCGAGCTGATCCGCTCCCGTGGCCGAAAGCCCCGAAACAATGCCGACCGCTATCGCGTTGATGATATCCCCTGCTGGGAACTCCGGCACTGTGTACATCGCCGCGATGCCGAGCAGCGCCCCGGCAGTGCCGCATATCACCGGTATGTACTTGTTGTCCGCGGGGCTTATCTTTACCGCCTCGCCTATGAGGTAAGCGATAACGCTTATCGCTGCGACTCCCGCAACTCCCATGAATTCCATGCTCATTCTCCTAATCCTTATATTTTTCCAGCGCCGTCATGCGCCTGTCCATGACGCGTATCTGCTCCTCGACCACCGGCACGCGCCGCGCGAAGTTGTTGTGCTCCCTGACCTCGCGCGTCAGCTCCTCAAGCTTCGTCTCCGTCACAGCCTGCGAGCGGCTGTTGCTGATAAGCACGCCCATCAGCGTCAGCAGCCCCGTCACGACCGCGCCCGCTATCGTCTCCCACATTTTTCCTCTACCCTTTCAGAAGCCTGCTCCATGTTCTCTCTCCGCAGACTCCGTCCGTTTCTTCCGTCTTTACTCTCTGGAAAGCGCGCAGCCCTTCCTCCGTCGCCGCGCCGAACTCACCGTCCGCGCCGTACCAGCCCACGCCGAAGCCGCGTCCGCGCAGCAGTATCTGCATCGCCCTCACCGCCTCGCCGGTGTCTCCCCTCTGCAGTACCGGCAGCTCAACGGCGGCATACTCCGCCGCCCGCTCCGTCTCCTGTTCCTCCTCCGTGTACCGCAATACGCAGTCCCACGGATAGTTATAGTACCCGCGCGTGCATATCTCGCGCCCGGTCTGGTCGCCGGTCTGACCGCCGGTCACAGTGCCGTATTCGTTAATGCTTGCCTGCACGAGCTGCCCGCCGCCGATATACAGGGCGGTGTGATGGACGTGGTTCAGGAGCACATCCCCGCGCTCAAGTCCCGCCCCGGTGTTAAGGTCGACGCTGCCCGTCACGTCCTCGAAGCCGCAGCCCGTCCTTGACAAAGCCCGTCCTGATCTTCTCCCAGTCCGTCATGCTTCCCCGTCCGCGTACTTGCTCTGGTAAACGCTCCTGTATACCGGGCACCTCTCGTATGTGCCCACGCAGAACCTTCCCATGTGCCCGTCGCGGTTCGCCAGCGTCCTGAAGCTCATCGTCGCTTTTGTCTCCTCCATGCAGCCCTCGCAGGTTATGCTCCTCGCGCTGCGCTCATCGGATATGTAGAACGGGCAGCGCACATCCGCGTCTGTCCAGCATTCTTTTCGGTATTTACTCATGCTCTGTTTCCTGCTCCTCCTCGTCGTTTTTCCCGCCGTATATCATCCACGGCGGATATCCCGTGCGTTCCATGCACCGCACGGTCGGGTCGTCCGCTATCAGCGTCACCGCTCCCCCTCCTTTATGATCATCCAACACTCCCGGCCGCCGCTTCCTTGGCTTCCCCTTGAGCTGTCGCCGCAGGCAACTGATGAGGTGGATTTCTCCCGTCCCCCGCCTCCGTAATCTTATTTTTATAAGATTACCCCTTGACTTCTCCTCCGCTTTCTATTAAAATAAAGCCACGAGCAGTCCTTTCAGCGGCCAGACATCTTTCTTTTATTTGATTCGCTTTGGATTATATCTCATATTTTTAAGATTTTCCAGTGTCTGCTCCCTCTTTTTTGCGATTTGTCATTATGCACATATATGGGGTGATTCTTTTGTTCAATTATGAAAGGTTTGATTCCCTCCGCCGGTCGAAGGGCATCACGCAGAAATTTATCGCGCAGTCCCTTGGCCGCAGCGCCACTCTCTGTCAGGACTGGAAGCAGCATAAGTCCCAGCCCAACGCTGCACAGCTCTCTGTCCTCGCCTCCATCCTCGATACCACCCCCCAGTACCTCTGCGATGAGAGTGACGAAATCTCCCCTCTCTCCTCCGATGATGAGCTTGAGCAGCTCCTCACCGCCCTGCGTGACAGGGAAGACATGCGCCTGCTCTTCAAGCTCGCCAAGGACGCCACGCCCGACGATGTCCGTCAGGCCGTAAAGATCATCGAAGCACTAAGGGCGTCAGAATAAGCTTACTATGCTCGAATACTATGTCCGCCTTGTCTCCCTGCCCCGCGCCGTCGAGGGCGTCAGCGTCCCGAATGATGACGGCAGCTTCGATATCTATATAAATTCCCGTCTCTCCCCGCAGCAGCGTGAGGAGACGCTTGAGCATGAGCTGCGCCATCTGAAGCAGGAGCATTTTTATCTCGATCTGCCCCTGTCCCGCATGGAGCGTCAGGCCGACGGCGAATCGCTGAACGTTGTCCTCCATCCGCCGCAGGGCAAAGTCCCCTGTTTTTATTCCGAGTCTGCCCTTGCCCATTGGCTCCGGACAGTTGCTGCCCAACAGCACATAAAATTTTGATTCCGTCCGTGTTTCAAACACACTTGACTTTTTCTCGCGGACGCGCTATATTATCCCCGCCCATATCGTTCAATGAAGGAGACCTTTCCTATGAAATATATCAGCACCCGCGGCGCATCGCCCGCCGTGTCCTCCGCTCAGGCCATCGTCAACGGCCTTGCCCCCGACGGCGGACTTTATACTTTCTCCCCCGCAGAGCTCCCGAAGCTCGATTGGCAGCGCCTTATTGCGCTCGATTACTATCACATGGCCGCCGAGATAATCTCCGCGCTTCTTCCGGATTTCACCCCTGAAGAAATGCTCGGCCTTGTCAGCCGTGCCTATACCGGCAAGTTTCCCTCAACGGAAATCGCCCCGACCGTTGCCGTCGGCGATATGTCCGTGCTCGAGCTGTTCCGCGGCCCCACCTCCGCTTTCAAGGACGTCGCCCTCTGCCTGCTGCCTTATCTGATGAAGTCTTCGGCGGAGAAGTGCGGCGATGCGGAGAAGATCACCATCCTCACCGCCACCAGCGGCGATACCGGCAAAGCTGCCCTTGAGGGTTTCCGGGACGTTCCCGGTATCGATATCGCTGTGTTCTATCCCCGTGACGGCGTCAGTCCCGTCCAGAAAGCTCAGATGGTGACGCAGGAGGGACGCAATGTCCATGTCTGCGCCGTCGACGGCAACTTTGACGATGCCCAATCCGGCGTCAAGCAGATTTTTGAGTCCGTCCGTGACCGTGGTCTGTCCTCCGCGAACTCGATAAACATCGGCCGGCTCGTCCCTCAGGTCGTGTATTATTTCTCCGCTTATGCCGATTTAGTCAAACAGGGCCGCCTGACCCCCGGCGCGAAGCTCAGCTTCACCGTCCCCACCGGCAACTTCGGTGATATCCTCGCTGGCTTCATCGCCGGTGAGCTCGGTCTGCCCACCGGCCGCCTTGTCTGCGCCTCGAATGAGAACAACGTCCTCACCGATTTTCTGCGCACCGGCACCTATGACCGCCGCCGCAGCTTTTACCGCACCCTCTCCCCGTCTATGGATATCCTCATTTCCAGCAACCTTGAGCGCCTGCTGTACCTTGTGAGCGGCGACTGTGAGCTTGTCGCGTCCCTCATGCAGCAGCTCAAAACTGACGGCTTCTATACCGTCCCCGCCGAGCTTCTTGAGAAGATCCAGTCCCGTTTCTGGGCGGGCTGCTGCGGCGATGAGGCCACCGAGGAGACTATCCGCGAGGTCTGGGAACGCCACTCCTACCTCTGCGATACCCATACCGCCGTCGCGTGGAACGTCGCGCAGCAGTATGAAAAAGCGGCGGAGTCACCCGACCCAATGGTCGTGCTCTCCACCGCCTCGCCGTATAAGTTCCCCGCCGCCGTGCTCAGCGCCATCGGCGCAAAGTGCGACGGGGATGAGTTTGATATGATGTCCGCGCTCGAAAAAGTCACCGGTGTCCCGATGCCCGCAAATCTCCGCTCCCTGCGTGAGCGCCCCGTGCTGCACACCGGCTGTGTAAAGCCCGGTGAAATGCGCGGCTATGTCCTTGATCTTCTGGAGGGAAAAGCATGAACAGTGTTACCGTCCGCGTCCCCGCCACCACCGCGAATCTCGCCTGCGGCTTTGACACTCTCGGCTGCGCGCTGAGCCTTTATAATACCCTGAGCTTTACCCTGTCCGACCGTCTGTCCTTCACCGGCTGCGATGAGGAGTTCCAGACTCCCGATAATCTCGCCTGTCAGGGCTTTGATGCCGTGTATGCCCGCCTTGGCCGCCCGGCTCCCTCCGTGCATATCGACATCCGTGCCGATATCCCCGTCTGCCGTGGTCTCGGTTCCTCCGCCGCGATGCTCGCCGCCGGTGCAATGGCGGCAAACGCGCTCTCCGGTGCGGAGCTTTCAAAGGCCGAGCTTTTATCGATAATCACCCCTATCGAGGGTCACCCGGATAACCTCGCCCCGGCGCTTTTCGGCGGCCTCGTCGCCTCCACCTCGCGTGACGGGAAGGTCTATTCCGCCCATTACCCGGTGCATGAGTCGCTGCATTTCGTCGTCCTCTCCCCGGATTATACTCTCAGCACCCATAAGGCCCGCGCCGCCCTGCCGTCAAGCGTTTCCTTTGCCGACGCGGTCTTCGATCTTTCGCACCTCGCCATGCTGCCGCATGCTGTCGCCCTCGGCGATGAGGAGATGATCTCCATCTGCCTGTCGGATAAGCTGCACCAGCCCTACCGCTTCCCGCTCATTCCCGGCAGCGGCGATGTCCGCCGCATTGCCGAAGACTTAGGCTGCAAGGCTTTCTGCATCAGCGGCGCGGGGCCGAGCCTTCTCTGCCTGACGCGCGACGCTGCCTTTGCCGAAAAGCTCTCCGCCGCCGTCGCCGCGCTTCCGCACAACTGGCAGGTGCGCGACCTCGCCGTCGACCCCACCGGCACGGAAATAATTTAAGCTTTCCCCATAAAAGCAAAAAATCGGAGCACCGTCATTTCTGACGGTGCTCCTTGTCATTTGACACCCATTAAAATGGGTATATCTATGACAGAATATCCATGATGTCTTTTATGACAGCAAGCATACCTATCGCTGTTTCTACCCACTCAAGGATCGGGACTCCCTCGATACCCGTAATGCAGCTTATGCACTACAGCACCAAGAGAGCCACCGAAACGAACAACATAATTGTTTTCATCCCGGCACCTCCTTAGTATATATTTCAAGCATTTCTGCCTAATTGCAGTATTATCAGAACCTCTTACGGTTCATGGTTTCTTCTACTGCCCTATATCCACCCATATTGCCGGGCGTACTGACAAATTTTGATCAACGCGGAATGCAAGTATTCTTATCTTTCTACTCCACGTCAGATAAAGCGAGCCGTTGTCGTCAACTGTATCAGCAGCATTACTGAAGTATGCATCCGTTTGTGAGCGCAGCCACCATGGTCCGTATCCGTTGAACCCTGTCTTTTCTGCCGCATATTCTGTTTGTTCTGCTTTCCTTTCTTCATCAGTTTTGAAATAGCTTTGTACTTCGGTTCTGCTCAGCAGAGACACCTTGTCCTGTGACGATTCATTTGAAGTCAGTTTGATCATGTCCTGCTCATCCTGAGAAAATGCGTGCTCAAGAAATGTCCCGTTCAGCCACTCGCGGAGTGAACAGTCCTCCCATGTTATATTTGTGTCTGTTGTGTTGTATGGTCTTCCATCCAATGCATATTTGCTGACCATGAGGACTCGGCCTTTTTCTTTTTCCAGAATCACCCACTCTATCGGGCTCTTTACAAGTCCGTCCCTATCCTGTTCATACTCACCGAATTGGAAAGCGTCTCCGACTTTGCACCTGTTCAGTTCAGCTTTATACCGCATCTGCACAGCATCTTTATATTCTCCCTCCTCCGTCAGTATTTCTGTCAGCAGTGCCATTGCTTCTGAATATCTTCTGTTCCCCATAGCGTCAACAGCATTGTTATATTTGTTTTCTATCTTTATTGCCTTTGCCCAATTATCCAAAGTATCACGCACGCTCTTCGCCCCGGTATATTCTCCTCTGTTACTTGACGCCACTGCCCGGTTGTATTCCATGATGGGCATTATGATTTTAATTCTGATCAAAGCGGCAGCAGCGCACAGTATAGCCGCAGCAATCACTATGGAAACAAGCTTCTTTGTTCTCTTCTTCCTTGCCGCGGCTTCCGCCTGCTTTCTTTCTGCAAGCTCCGCTTCCCGCTCCCGGCGTTCCTTGTACGACGCTTCAAGCTCCCCTGCGTCCAAAGCCCGAATCAGATCATTGTATCTTTGCCCGCAAGCGCCGCACCTTTCTCTTCGGCTCTTATTCACACTACCGCAGGTACAGCGCCATATATCCCCAAACCGTACCGGGACAAACTGAGCCTGTGCGCAGGTCTTGAGAGCATATTCATCCACAAGCTCTATACTCTTGAGCCTGCTGACAAGATGCTCCTGCTCCGGCAGCGGCTCCCACACTGCACCCGTCGCGGCAGTCCAGACGGTTTTGTCGGCAAACACTGCTTCAAGAACCGCCGCTTTGAAGCCGCGCGAGTTCTTATCCGGAAGCGGTATAAGCGTTTTGCTGCCGAAGTCATCGCCCGTACTGACCGTCAGATCAAGGTACTGGAATTCATCGACGCCCTGCATCGATTTTCCTGTCACGTCCCATGCGTTGACGCTGACTTTTAACGCGCATATCGGTTTATCCGAAAGGCTTTTGAATTTTATCTGTGCGAAAACATTGTCGTTTGTGTTATCTTTCAGCAGCGCCTGCGCCGATATCATAACGGGACTTCCCGGCAAATACAACGCAGTCGTTTCTTTACTCAGGCTTGTAAATCTTTCCATATCCGCCGTCTCAAAGCTCCGGAATTTCTGTCAGTTCGGGCTTTGCATCAGTAAGAACTGGTATGCTTCTTTCCTTAGACAGGTAATGGATAATGATAAAGCCCACCGCAGCAAGCGCAAACATTGCCGTCAGAACAAAAAAGGCTGTTGCATAAGTGCCGTTGATTATGTAATTATACGCATCCCCGCCGACATACGCATTTACAAGTTTGCTGGAGTATTCGCTGTTATAGTAGTTGGTCATTTTATCAATGCCCTTATACAGCGTAACACAGCTGCCGAGGAATGACGCAGCCGCAAGCCAGCACCATACGGTAAATTTTGAAGCTGTCCTTTTCATTTTCTGATTGTCTCCCTAACATCTATAAGTTTTGAATATGATGCTTTGATACCAATTGCCTCTCATAAGCACTTACAATAGTTCCGTCCACTTAGAAAAATGTTTGCATTTGTAATCTCTCGCTCTTTTGTTATCGCAGAAATGGCTCATCGGATTTGTGCAGTCACCCGCAGTACTTTTGATATCGTTTTTGGGTACTCCGTTTCTGTCAAAGATTGGAGTTCGTTCGCCTGTCCAATGCTCACAATTACCGCATATCTCCCTATCTGTTTTGCTTCTCATTGTTTTCCCCCTCACATTGTTTATACACTGCATAATTGTTGCTCTTCGTTTTTTATAATAGTTACATTTCCATTCTATAGCACCGTGCAGTTGTTGTCAATAACAATCAATAAGTGTTTTATAAAACGCCTGAGAGTTGTTACCCTGTGTAAAAAGGGGTGCTGCTATGCTTGAAAATCTGAAACGGCTGCGCGAATTATCCGGGACTACCCAGCGGCAGTTAGCCGAGGCGATAGGCGTCAGTCAACAATCCGTGAACAAATATGAGAACCATAACATTGAGCCTGATATTGAAACGCTCATAAGGATCGCCGACTATTTCAACACATCTGTCGACTGCGTTATAGGTCATGGCAAAGACCGTATAAGCGGCTCGAATTTTGACACCCTTGAATTGTCAGCCGTGGAGAATGAGCTCATACACCGGTACAGGCTGCTTGACCCAAAGCAGCGCAAATGCATCGAGACTGTGATTGACAGCTATATATAAAGTTTTGCATCGGTACAGATATTTAAAATACCTGTTCCGATGCCGTTTCTTAAGCAAACCTTAAAAACTTAGCCGCTTGGCTTTTAATAATTTATCGGTTATGATATAGGCATACTGAACGAGGTGATGTGCATGAACACTGTGCTTGTCTGCGACGACGAAAAGGATATCGTCTCCGCGCTGAAAATTTATCTCGAGAGCGAGGGCTACGCCGTCGAGTGCGCATATGACGGCGCGCAGGCGCTCACGCTGCTGGAGAGCCGCGATATCAGCCTTGTGCTCATGGACATTATGATGCCGGTCATGGACGGCATCAGCGCTATGGTGAAAATACGCGAGCGCTCGAACGTCCCCGTGATCCTGCTCACGGCCAAGGGTGAGGACACGGACAAGATACTCGGCCTGAACGTCGGCGCGGACGATTACATCACCAAGCCCTTCAATCCCCTTGAGGTGCTTGCGCGCGTGCGCTCACAGCTGCGGCGCTATACGATGCTCGGCGCGGCGCAGATACGGCAGAGCTGTCTCACCGTCGGCGGCATAAGCATGGACGATTCCAGCAAGACCGTCACCGTGGACGGCGAGCCCGCCGCCCTCACGCCGACCGAGTACGACATCCTCAGGCTCCTCATGGAAAACCCCGGTCAGGTCTTTCACCCGCGCGATATCTATAAGCGCGTCTGGAAGGATGAGCCCTACGGAGCCGAGAGCACCGTCGCCGTACACATCCGCCACCTCAGAGAAAAGCTTGAGATCAACCCCGCCGAGCCGCGGTACATCAAGGCCGTATGGGGGCAGGGCTATAAAATGGAAAGGGTGAACTGACATGAACAAACTTAAAAGCAGCCTTGCGGCAAAGCTGATAGCCGTGACGCTCTTTGTACTGCTGCTGATGTCCTTCGCCGTGTCCGTGCTGGACATCGCATATATCGACAGCATCGACGGCTACAATTACGATTATCAGACCCTGCTGCATAAATTCAAATACGATAACTCCAACGATCTGAACGCCGTCATGTACGCCCTGGGCAACGGCGAATCTCCCGAAGCGCTCAACGGCAGGAACGGCTTCTATTTTGTAATAAGAGACGGCTATACAAATAAGGTCGTTTTTGACGGACTCGGCAAGCGCGACTATGTCTGGGCAACGGACACAACGCTCTTTGACCTCCCCGCCGGGTACGACCTCTCCGCGCAGGATGATGCCGACGACGTCACGCCCGAACCGAGCGTTTCACCCGCGCCGTCTGCGTCTCCCGACCCGAGCGTATCACCCGATTCGGTCGTGTACCCCGATCCGGTCGTAACGCCCGCTGTCTCTGAAAGCCCCATGTCCGGCAGCAGGACGGACATCACGCCCACCATCGGCGATGCGCCCGCCGCGGAGGACAATTACCGCGTCTATGCCATCACCGGGTACTACACTGCGGTCAGCGTCGCCAGCGGCAACGCCGATAAATATCAGGAGCTTTTCACCTACGCCTACGAGCTGCGCTATGTCTCCATCGTCGTGCTGGTCGTCTCCCTGATCCTTGAGGTCTTCGTCTTTGTGTTCCTTCTCTCCGCCGCCGGGCACCACGGCGAGACCGGCGAGATCCGCCCCAGCTTTATCGATAAGATCCCCTTTGATCTCTACACCGCGCTGACCGTCTTTACCGGCATCTTCCTTATCGCCGCAATGGCAGAGGTGTCATACAGCAACACCGCAATGCTCATCGTTATCCTCATCGCCGCACTCGGCGTTATCGCGGCGCTGATAAGCCTGCTGTGGTGCATGAGCCTTGCCGTGCGCATAAAGCTCGGCACGACGATAAAGAGCTGCATCATCTACCGCGTGGGCGCGTGGTGCCTGCGTTTAATAAAAAAGGTATTCTATACCTTTAAGGACGGGCTGAAAGCCATCCCCATGTTCCCCCGCGCAGTGCTCATCATCGCGGCGATCCTCTTTGTCGAGTTTCTATGGATCGCCATCGCCGGTACAAGTCCCGGAAAGCAGCTCTTCGGCTGGTTCATCGAGCGCGCGGTTCTGGTGCTGGCCACGCTGTATGCGCTGCTGTCGATGAAGCAGCTGCTCGAAGCCGGGCAGCGCATCGCCAAGGGCGAGCTTGACTGCAAGGTCGATACCTCCAAGCTGCGCGGTCCGTTCAAGGAGCACGGCGAGGACCTCAACTCCATCACCGACGGCATGAACCGCGCCGTGGGCGAGCGCATGAAGTCCGAGCGCTTCCGCACCGAGCTTATCACCAACGTCTCGCACGATATCAAGACCCCTCTCACCTCTATCATCAACTACGTCGACCTGCTCGAAAAGGAGCAGCCGGAGAATGAAAAGATGCGCGAGTACCTCGAGGTGCTCGACCGGCAGTCGGCAAAGCTCAAGAAGCTCATTGACGATCTGCTTGAAGCGTCCAAGGCGTCGAGCGGCAGCCTGAGCGTGAACCTCACCGAGTGCGAGCTCGGCATCCTGCTCGACCAGATGGCGGGCGAATACAGCGAAAAGCTCTCCGCCGCAGGGCTTGAGCTTATCCTCACAAAGCCCGAGGAGTCCGTGAAAATCATGGCCGACGGGCGGCACATGTGGCGCATCTTTGATAACCTGCTGAACAACATCTGCAAATACGCCCAGCGCGGGACTCGCGTGTACCTCGACCTCACCGCCGACGCGCTCAAGGCGACCGTCACCTTCCGCAACATCTCCGCCACACGTCTGAACATCAGCGGCGACGAGCTTACCGAGCGCTTCGTCCGCGGCGACAGCTCGCGCAACACCGAGGGCAGCGGCCTCGGTCTGAGCATCGCACAGAGCCTTGCGCAGCTCCAGAAGGGCGCGCTCGACATCACCGTCGACGGCGATCTGTTCAAGGTCGTGCTCCGCTTCGACAGAATAAAGTAAGAATATATCCATGAATAAATTCCTCATCCAAGGTAAAAACTGGTAACGCATCAATTATCTTGGAATGAGGAATTTTTCATGGATATCCGTATCAGGCGTATACTCAGCATCACAGCTGCTGCCGCTGTACTCCTGCTTGTCTCAGGCCGCCATGACCCCGGCCGGCTGTTCATCGTCATGTGTGCCGCGGCCGTCGTCACCCTCTGCGGCCTCTGGAAGCTCAGGGACAACTGGTAAAAGCACTATCCCCCGGACACTGTCCGGGGGATAAAACTTATCTCTGTTCTCTTATTCTCTGCTTCCAGCACTTGTGGCACATGGCGATGTAGCTGTCGTTTCCGCCGAGGAGGACCTGATCCCCCGTTGTCACGACTCTGCCCTGCCCGTCGAGCCTTGCGTTGACCGTCGCCTTGCGTCCGCAGGCGCAGACGGTCTTTATCTCCGTCAGCGAATCGCTCAGCTCCATGAGCCGCTGCGAGCCGGGGAACATGTGCGTCTGGAAATCCGTGCGCAGGCCGAAGCACAGCACCGGCAGATCCTCGTCATCCACAAGGTCGCGCAGCTGCTCTATCTGCGCGGGGGTAAGGAACTGCGCCTCGTCGGCAATTATCACGTCGTGTTTTCCCGCCTTGTGGTACTCCTCGGTAATGTCCTGCTCCGGCGTGATTATCTGCGCGTGTGCCTCAAGCCCTATGCGGCTGCGGACTATGTCCGCCCCGTCGCGCGTGTCGATGCTCGGCTTTATGAGCCATACCGACATGCCGAGCTCTTCATAATTGAACTTTGTTATGAGCGCCTGAGCCGACTTTGACGAGCCCATCGCCCCGAATTTGAAATACAGCTTTGCCATTATTTTCTCCGTTTTGTGTTTTATCAGGCGCGCTGAAGATGCGCCCTGACGCGCTCCATCACCATTTCCATCGCGACAAGGTTGTGCCCGCCCTCGGGGATGATGATGTCCGCGTTGCGCTTGCTCGGCTCAACAAACTGCTCGTGCATCGGCTTTACCGTGCTCAGATACTGGTTCACGACGCTGTCAAGGCTGCGTCCCCTGTCGCGCACATCGCGCATGATCCTCCTGAGTATGCGCACGTCGGCGTCGGTGTCGACGTATATCTTTATGTCCATCTGCCGGCACAGCTCCTTGCAGGAGAAAATGAGTATGCCCTCGACGATCACGACCTTCGCCGGGTTCACGGTCACGGTCTTGTCCGAGCGGTCATGCACCGTGTAGTCATATACCGGACAGACAACGCTGTGCCCGCGCTTGAGCTCCTTCACCGCTTCGACGAGCATATCCGTGTCGAAGGAATCCGGATGGTCGTAATTGAGCTTTGAGCGCTCCTCATAGCTCATGTCATGGTGCGCCTTGTAGTAGTTATCGTGATGGATGACGGATACATCCTCACCGAAATGCTGGATCAGCTTCTTCGTTATCGTGGTCTTTCCGCTTCCTGTGCCCCCGGCGATACCGATGACCATAACCTTATCCACAGGCATAGCCCTCCCCGTATTTCTTTATCTGCTTTATAATAGCATATATCTTTCCGCGTTTCAATTTGACTTTTGTATTTTTTACTGTATAATTGTGTCAAAGCCAAAACGAGATTTTCTAACGGAGGTAATATTATGTCTGTTCCCACCCCGCATATCGCGTCCGAAAAAGGCCATATCGCAAAGACCGTCCTCATGCCCGGCGATCCGCTGCGCGCGAAGTTCATCGCCGATACCTTCCTTACCGATCCCGTGCTCGTCAATAATGTCCGCGGTGTGCAGGGGCACACCGGCACATGGAAGGGCGTCCCCGTCACGGTCATGGCCTCCGGCATGGGCATCCCCGCCATCGGTATCTACAGCTGGGAGCTGTTCAATTTCTATGATGTCGACAACATCATCCGCATCGGCTCCGCCGGTGCTCTGCAGGACGATATAAAGGTCATGGACATCGTCGCCGCGCAGGGCGCATGCACAAACTCCAACTATATAAACCAGTTCAACTGCCCCGGCACCTTCGCCCCCATCGCGGACTATACTCTTCTGAGCAAGGCCGTCGAGGCCGCGCACGAGCACGGAGTTGATATCAAGGTCGGCAACATCGTCTCGAACGACACCTTCTATGCCGCCGAGGGCACGAACAATGCTGACGGCTGGCGGCGCATGGGCGCTCTCGCCGTCGAGATGGAGGCCGCCGGGCTCTACGCCAACGCCGCCTACGCCCACAAGCGCGCTCTGTGCATCTGCACGATCTCCGATCATATCTACCGTGCCGAGGCCCTCTCCTCCGAGCAGCGCCAGACCTCCTTCACCCAGATGATGGAGATCGCCCTTGACACCGCCGTCAAGATGGCGCAGCTCTAAAAAGTTCCTAAAAGGCCATCGTTAACAATTATTTAGCAATTTTATCATTATAATCCTTGATTTGTTGCACCGGTTTGTGTTATACTGCCGAGTGTACGGATGACAATTACATAAGTTGTCAATCAAATTTTAATGGAGGAAAAATCATGAAAAAGATTCTCGCACTGGTTCTTGCTCTGTGCATGGTCTTTGCTCTGGCTGCCTGCGGTGAATCCGCTGCTCCCGCAGCTACCGAAGCTCCCGCTGCCGAGCCCGCAACCGAGGCTCCTGCCGCAGAGGCTACCGAAGCCCCCGCAACCGAGGCTCCCGCTGCTCTCTCCGCTGACGATATCGACGACAATATGACTTCCGAAGACGGCAAGTATGAGCTCGCTTTCGTCACCGACGTCGGCCAGCTGAAGGACAAGTCCTTCAACCAGGGCACTTTCGACGGCGTTAAGCTCTACGCTGCCGAGAACGGCCTGAGCTACAAGTACTATCAGCCCGCAAACGGCGATCAGGCAACTGATGACGACCGTTACGACGCAATGAAGGCAGCTGTTGACGGCGGCGCAAAGGTCGTTGTCTGCGCAGGCTTCATGCAGGGCAACGCTCTTGCAAAGGCTGCTGCTGAGTTCACCGATGTTGACTTCATCTTCATCGACGGCTGGGCATTCGACGGTCTTGACAACATCGCAGGCATCGCCTTCAAGGAAGAGCAGTGCGGCTACTTCGCCGGCTACGCTGTTGTTAAGGAAGGCTACACCAAGCTCGGCTTCACCGGCGGCGGCGGCGGCACCAACCCGGCATGCTGCCGTTACGGCTATGGCTTCGTCGAGGGCGCAAATGCAGCAGCTGCTGAGATGGGCGTCAATGTCGAAGTCAACTACTCTTGGGAGTACGGCGCATCCTTCTCCGCTTCTCAGGAACTCCAGGCAATGGCTTCCGGCTGGTATGAGACCGGCACTGAGATCATCTTCGCCTGCGGCGGTTCCATGTTCCAGTCCGTTGCAGCAGCCGCTTCCGCTAACGACGCAGCTGTTGTCGGCGTTGACGTTGACCAGTCCTTCGAGTCTGACACTGTTGTCACCTCCGCTATGAAGGGTCTTGCAGACGCCACCAAGTGGGCTATCGCAAAGGTCTATGACGGCACCTGGTCCGAGATTGGCGGCAAGGCCACCTCTCTGGGCGTCAATGAGAACGCAGTCGGTCTGCCCACCGCAACCTGGAGCATGACCAACTACACTGTTGAAGAGTACGAAGAGCTGTTCCAGAAGGTCGTTTCCGGTGAGCTCACCATCGATGCTGACTACGAGGCAAACCTCGAGCAGGATTGGAGCAACCTCACTCTCAACATCATCTGATCACATTCTAAGCACTAAAGAAGAGAGCTTCTGCTCTCTTCTTTTTTTGCGCTTTTCTGGGTAATTTCTTGCAATTTGCTTTTATTGACGTTATAATATGTAATAGACGTTTTTTATACGGACGCGATGATAACATGAAAGCAGGTGGCAGAATGGAAAAATCCCCGGAATATGTAATAGAAATGTTGCATATTACCAAGGAATTCCCCGGTATCAAGGCCAATGACGACATTACCCTACAGCTCAAAAAGGGTGAGATCCACGCTCTGCTCGGTGAAAACGGCGCAGGCAAGTCCACTCTTATGAGCGTTCTCTTCGGCCTGTACCAGCCGGAGGCGGGCGAGATACGCAAGAACGGCGTAAAGGTCGAGATAAACGACCCCAACGACGCGACCGCGCTCAAGATCGGTATGGTGCACCAGCACTTCAAGCTGGTCGAGGTGTTCACAGTCCTTGATAACATCATCCTCGGCGCGGAGACGACGAAGCTCGGCTTCATCCAGAAGAAGGAAGCGCGCGCCAAGGTTCAGGCGCTGAGCGAGAAATACGGTCTGCACGTCGACCTCGACGCAAAGGTCGAGGATATCACCGTCGGTATGCAGCAGCGTGTTGAGATCCTCAAGATGCTCTACCGCGATAATGAGATACTTATCTTTGACGAGCCTACCGCCGTCCTCACTCCGCAGGAGATAGACGAGCTTATGGCTACCATGCGCGAGTTTGCCAAGGAGGGCAAGAGCATCCTCTTCATCTCCCACAAGCTCAATGAGATCATGGAGGTCTCCGATCGCGTCACCGTCCTGCGCAAGGGCAAGTACGTCGGCACCGTCAACACCAGCGAGACCAACAAACAGGAGCTGTCGAACATGATGGTCGGCCGCCCTGTCCAGCTTGAGGTCGTGAAGGACGAAGCCAGGCCCACGGATGAAGTCCTCCGCGTCGAACATTTCAGCGTCCCCTCCCGCGTGCACAAGCGCAACGCCGTGGACGACGTCAGCTTCTCCGTGCGCAAGGGCGAGATCGTCTGCGTCGCCGGTATCGACGGCAACGGCCAGTCCGAGCTTATATACGGTCTGACCGGGCTTGATAAGTCCTCCGGCGGCAAGGTCACGCTCTGCGGCGAGGACATCACCCATGCCTCCATCGCCCACCGCGGCAAGAACATGTCGCACATCCCCGAGGACCGCCATAAATACGGCCTTGTGCTCGACTTCACTCTGGAGCAGAACATGGTCCTCCAGCGCTTCCAGGAGCCGCAGTTTGAAAAGGCCGGCTTCATAAACAACGCCGCCGTGCGCGAGTACGCCGATGAGCTTATCGATAAGTTCGACGTCCGCTCCGGTCAGGGCGCGGTCACCGTCGCGCGCAGCATGTCCGGCGGCAACCAGCAGAAAGCTATCATCGCCCGCGAGATTGACCGCGACAAGCCCCTTATCGTCGCCGTTCAGCCGACCCGCGGCCTTGACGTCGGCGCGATCGAGTACATACACAGCCAGCTCGTCTCCGAGCGCGACAAGGGCAAGGCCATCCTGCTCGTCAGCCTTGAGCTTGACGAGGTCATGAGCCTGTCCGACCGCATTCTTGTTATGTTCGAGGGCAAGATCGTCGGGGAATTCGACCCGAAGAAAATCACCGTGCAGGAGCTCGGCCTTTACATGGCCGGCGCCAAGCGCGCAGGCAAGGAGGGTGAAGCGGTATGAAAGAAAAGCTGTCCGCGTTCTACGCGAAGGACTCCACGCAGAAGGTCGTCGCGTCGCTGCTGTCCATTCTTATCGGTCTGGTCGTCGGCAGCCTTGTCATCCTCATCGTCGGCCTCACCAGCAAGAGCATTTCCACCAAGGGCGCATGGGAAGGCATCCGCCTTATCTTCGCCGGTATATTCAGCACCGGCCGTGACGCCACCGGCGTGCTGAGCTGGGGCTTCAACCCCACGAGCGTCGGCAACATGCTCTTCCGCGCGACCCCGCTCATCATGACCGGTCTCTCCATCGCCGTCGCGTACAAGACGGGTCTGTTCAACATCGGTGCTCCCGGCCAGTACCTCATGGGCACAATGGTCTCTCTGATGCTCGCTCTCAGTCTCCCGACCGAGACTATGGGCGCATTCCTCGTCTGGCTCATTGCCTTCCTCGGCGGTATGCTCGCCGGTGCGCTCTGGGGCGCGATCCCCGGCCTGCTCAAGGCATTCCTGAATATAAACGAGGTTCTCGCCTGCATTATGACGAACTGGGTCGCGGCAAACCTCGTCACATGGCTTTTCGATATCAGCAATTTCAAGAACATGGTCGAGGGCACGAAGTCCGGCTATATCTATAAGACGACCTATAACGGCGTCGCCACGGCAAAGCTCGGTCTCGACAAGCTCTTCCCCGGCTCTCAGGTAAACGCCGGTATCCTCGTCGCGGTCCTCTTCGCGATAGTCATGTACATCCTCATCAACAAGACCACCCTCGGCTACCAGCTCAAGGCCTGCGGCTCCAACCGTCACGCTGCGCGCTACGCCGGTATCAAGGATAAGCGCAACATCGTCCTCTCTATGGCGATCGCCGGCAGCATGGCCGGCGGCGGCGCTGCGCTCTACTACCTCTCCGGCAACACGGAGTTTTTCTGGAGCACCTATCAGTCCCTGCCCGCGACGGGCTTCAACGGCATCCCCGTTGCGCTGCTCGCGGTCAATAACCCCATCGCCGTCATCTTCACCGCGATCTTCATGTCGATGCTTGATATCATCGGCCTTCAGCTCACGAACCTCACCGCGTATAACGAGTACATCACCGACGTTATCATCGCCGCGATCGTTTACCTCAGCGCGTTCGCTCTCGTTATCCGCATGATGATCGCTCCGAAAAAGAAGCGCTCCGCGGAGCCGGAAACGGAAGGAGCGGTCACCGCCGAAAAAGCGGACAACGCAGACACTGAGAAAGGAGGCGACGAAGCATGACATTCCTTATCCAGCAGACCATGCTTTTCGCGGTTCCCCTGATGATCGTCGCGCTCGCAGGTGTGTTCTCCGAGCGAAGCGGTATCATCAACCTCGCCCTTGAAGGTATAATGATCTTCGGCGCGTTCATCGGCGTTCTGGCAGTCCGCCTTCTCCAGTCAAGCGAGGCCGTTCTGGCCGCCAAGGCCGCCAAGAACTGGGCAGCCATGCAGGGCTATGAACTGCTCGCAATGCTCGCCGCCGCCGTTATGGGCGCGGTGTTCTCGCTGCTGCTGTCCTTCGCGTCCATCAACCTCCGCGCCGACCAGACCATCGGCGGCACGGCGCTGAACCTGCTCGCTCCGGCGCTCGTTCTGTTCTTCGTGCGCATCATCGCAAACCAGAACACTCTCCAAATGCAGGAGGGCGACGCGGCAAGCTGGTTTATGATAAAGAAGACCACCCTCGGCTTTGAAAAGAACGCCGACCTCGGTTTCCTCGGCAACACCTTGCTGCACAAGGTCTACCTTGCAACATACATCTGCATCATCCTGTTCATCGTCCTGTCGATCATTCTTTATAAGACGAAGTTCGGCCTGCGTCTGCGCGCCTGCGGCGAAAATCCCCAGGCTGCTGACTCTCTCGGCATCAACGTCTATAAGATGCGCTATGCCGGTGTGACGATCGGCGGCGCGCTCGCAGGCATGGGCGGCTTTGTGTATGCGCTCACCACGGCAAACTGCACCGCGAACGGCGATGTGGCCGGCTTCGGCTTCCTCGCCCTGGCCGTTATGATCTTCGGCAACTGGAAGCCCCTCAACATTGCAGGCGCGTCCATTCTCTTCGGCCTGTTCAAGTGCATCGCCGCCTCCTACGCGAGCCTTGATATCAACGGCGACGGCGTCTATGCCCTTGCAAGCATCGGCATCAGCCCGCATTTCTACCGTATGCTGCCCTATCTCATCACCATCATCGTCCTTGCCTTCACCTCCAAATCCTCCCGCGCACCGAAGGCCGAGGGCATCCCCTACGACAAGGGCTCAAGATAAGCTTTCTTATACCCTGCTGCGCTGTGCGCAGCAGGGTATTGCATTTCCCTGTTTTTTCTGTTATGATGTGGTTTCACGACATAGGTACACTACCGTCTGTGAGCCGTATAAAAGCAATTACGGCAGCTCAGCTTTTTTATAAAATCAGCAAAGGAGCAGAATTATGAACAAGTATCTGGACATTTCCCCCGAAGTCAAGGCCGCGCTGGATGAGGGCCGCCCCGTCGTCGCCCTCGAGAGCACCATCATCTCCCACGGCATGCCCTATCCCAAGAACGTCGAGACTGCGCTTCTCGTCGAGCAGACCATCCGCGATAACGGCGCAGTCCCCGCGACCATTGCCGTCATCGGCGGCCGCCTCAAGGCAGGCCTGAGCCATGAGGAGATCGAGTACCTCGGCAAGACCGGCCGCGGCGTCGCCAAGGCCAGCCGCCGCGATCTGCCCGCACTCGTCGCTCGCGGAGCGGACGGCGCTACCACCGTCACCACCACCATGATAATCGCCCACATGGCGGGCATCAATGTTTTTGCCACCGGCGGCATCGGCGGCGTTCACCGCGGCGCTGAGGTCACCATGGACATCTCCGCAGACCTCGAGGAGCTTGCCCAGACCCCCGTCATGGTCGTCTGCGCAGGCGCAAAGTCCATCCTCGACCTCGGCCTGACCCTTGAATATCTTGAGACCAAGGGCGTCCCCGTCATCGGCTACGGCACTGATGAGCTCCCCGCCTTCTATACCCGCAAGAGCGGCTTCGGCGTCGACTACCGCGTTGACTCCCCCGAGGAGCTGGCCGCGATGTTCCGCGCCCAGCGTGAGCTCAACTACAAGGGCGGCATGCTCGTCACCAACCCTATCCCCGAGCAGTACGCAATGGACAAGGAAGTCATCGACAAGGCCATCGAGCAGGCGCTTGCCGAGGCGAAGGAACAGCATGTCCACGGCAAGGAGACCACTCCGTTCCTGCTCGCCCGCGTGGTCGAGCTGACCGGCGGTGACAGTCTCGAGAGCAACATCAAGCTCGTCCTCAATAACGCGACCGTCGCGGCCAAGACCGCGGCAGAGCTTGCAAAGTAAACCGCACCATCCCGCCGGAGCATACGCTCCGGCGGGAGTCTTTTGTATTTCTTTGCCCTTGCAATCCGTCCCCCTTTGTGCTATGCTTGTTGCAATAAGATTGGAGGCGAGAATGTGACCGCGACCAACGAAGAAAAAATCTTACAGCTGCTTGAGGTAATGCAGGCAGATATATCCGGCATGAAAGCTGATATCGCACAGCTCAAAGCTTCTCAGGAAGAACTCAAAGCTTCTCAGGAAGAGATGAAAGAGACCCTGTCAGAACACACGGTAGTCCTGAATGCCATTCTCGAATGGGCAGACGAGTGCCGCGAAGCAGACCGTTTCCCTCTTCCGAAGATCATGTGAGCATTTCCGTAAAACTTACTCAGTCACTATGCCTCCGGAGCACAAGCTTCGGAGGTTTTTCGTATCCCGAGCATGTTTATGTTGAAATAAGCCTGCATTCGCTGTATAATATAATGAATTTGTATTTATTCTTTTCGTATTGGGGGTGTGTCTGTGGCAGAAAACGAGTGTATGGTGTCTGTCCTGTGCACGGCATATAATCATGAAAAGTATATCGCGCAGACGCTTCAATGCATTGTGGATCAGCAGACGGACTTTGCCTTTGAATTGCTCGTGAATGACGACGCTTCGACCGACGGCACCGCCGCGATCATCCGCTCGTTTGAGGAAAAATACCCGCACATCATCCGGGCATTTTACCAAGAAAAGAATTTATATTCTCAGGGAATAGATGCCTATCATCACTTTCTGTATAGAGAAGCTCTGGGAAAATATGTCGCAATATGTGAAGGTGATGACTTTTGGTGCGACCCTTCAAAACTCCAACGGCAGGTCGATTTTATGGAGGCCCACCCGGAGTACTCCGCCTGTGTTCATAACACGGTCTGTCGGTACTGCGGTGAGTCACGGCCTGATCACCCTCTTTTGAACCGTACCGGTGATAGCAATGTTGAGTTCGGCGATATTCTTCCCGGTATGTCAAAAGCCTATCATACAAGTTCGCTGTTGGCAAGGAAAGGCATTATCTCAAACCCGCCTGACTTCTATTTCGTCGGCTGGAAACATGGGTTTACCGATTACCCCGATGCTCTGTGGCTGCGTCTCAACGGTCCGATTCGCTACATCGACCGATGCATGTCGGTCTACCGTATAAACAGTAACCCAGAGGCATGGAGTTCTGGTGTAGACGGACGCTACGACAAGCTGAAGCGCTTTTTGACCGGTGAGCTTGATGTGCTGCACACATTCCGCTCCCACGCCCCGGAGGCTATCAGGCCGCTTGTTGAAAGTGCCGAGAGACAGCGTGAATTTGATCTTCTTCAGATCGAAGGCCGCGACGCGGAGCAGCGCAGGCCGCCCTACCGGGATATCCTCAAGGCCAAGCCTTTCTCATACCGGCTTAATAATTTTCTCAAGTGTACCATGCCGCATCCGCACCGGCTCTACCGGAAAATGCGCGGCTACGGCGAATAGGTGCGGGATCGGATAAGCTATGTACGACAATAAGAAAACCGTATTCTCCAATCTGATATGGCGATTCATGGAGCGATGCGGGGCACAGGTCGTGTCCTTTGTCGTGTCCATCGTGCTCGCGCGCATCCTTGAGCCTGAGCTGTACGGTACCATTGCCCTCATCACTGTTATCACATCGATCCTTCAGGTCTTTGTCGACAGCGGCATGGCAAACGCGCTCATCCAGAAGAAGGACACCGACGACCTTGACTATTCCTCCGTTTTCTACTTCAATGTCGCTTTCTGTCTCGTGCTGTATATAGGGCTGTTCTTCGCTTCTCCGCTTATCAGCCGGATATACGGCTCGCCCGACCTTGTCCCGGTCATCCGTGTGCTCGGTCTGACGATCGTCGTCTCCGGCGTCAAGAACGTGCAGCAGGCCTATGTCGCAAAGACGATGCAGTTCCGCCGCTTCTTCTTCTCCACCCTCGGCGGTACGCTGTTCTCCGCCGTCGTCGGCATCACGATGGCTTACCGCGGCTTCGGGATATGGGCGCTGGTCGCTCAGCAGCTTCTGAACGCCGCTGTCAATACCGCGATCCTCTGGCTGACCGTCGGCTGGAAGCCGAAGCTCATGTTCTCCCTGCAGCGTCTCGGCGGGCTCGTGTCCTACGGCTGGAAGCTCCTTGTCTCCGCGCTGCTCGACACGATATATCTCAAGATATCCCAGCTCGTCGTCGGGCTGAAGTACACCTCGTCCGACCTTGCTTTCTATAACAAGGGCGACCAACTCTGTCTGCTCGTCGTTGAAAACATCAATTCCTCTATCGACAGCGTCCTGCTGCCCGTGCTCTCCGCCGAGCAAGACAGCCGCGACCATGTGCGCGAGATGACGAGCCGCGCCATCAAAACAAGCTCCTATATCATGATGCCGCTCATGATGGGCATGGCCGTGTGCGCCGAACCGCTCATCCGTCTCCTGCTTACCGAGAAGTGGCTGCCATGCGTACCGTATATGCAGGTCTTCTGCGCGATGTACGCCTTCTATCCGCTGCACACCGCAAATCTCAACGCCATCAAGGCCATGGGACACAGCGACATTTTCCTCAAGCTCGAAATAATCAAGGAGATCGTCGGCATCGGTCTTATCTTCGCCGCGATGAACATCAGCGTCTATGCCGTCGCCGTCAGTCAGTTCGTCTCCGGGCTCATTTCCCTCGTCATCAACGCGTGGCCGAACCGTAAGCTGCTTGGGTACAAGCTGACAAAGCAGCTGCGGGATATCCTGCCCGCGCTGCTGCTCGCCTGCCTGATGGGCGTCTGCATCTATCCGATCAGCCTGCTCGGGCTGAGCGACTGGCTCACTCTGCTTATTCAGGTTCCGCTCGGCATTGCGATATATGTCGGCGGCTCCGTTATCTTCCGCGTTGACAGCTTCAGCTTCATGCTGGACGTGCTCCGCCGTCTCACCGGCCGCGCCGCGGAGGAATAATTTATCCGAGGTCATATAATGAGTAAAGACTGTCTCGTTTCCGTACTCTGTACGGCCTATAACCACGAAGAGTATATACGCGACGCGCTCGAGAGCATCGTCACCCAGCAGACGGATTTTCCCTTTGAGCTGCTCGTGAATGACGACGCTTCGACCGACGGCACCGCCGCGATAATCCGCGAATACGCCGAGAAGTACCCGGATATCGTGCGCCCGTTCTATCAGGAAAAGAACCTGTATTCGCAGGATATAGACATCTACTATGCCGTGTTCTTCCCGAACGCACGCGGCAAATACGTCGCCTTCTGCGAGGGGGACGATTACTGGACAGACCCCACCAAGCTCCAGCGTCAGGTCGATTTTCTCGAAGCGCACCCGGAGTATTCCGCCTGCGTCCACAACACGCTCCTGCACTACTGCACCGGCAGCCGCCCGGACGAAGAGCTCGTGCAGCGCGGTGAGGACTGCGACGTTGAGTTTGAAGACATCCTCCCCGGCATGAGCACCGCGTGGCACACAAGTTCGCTCCTCGCCAAAACTCCGCTTCTGGCCGACCCCCCCGATTTCTACTATATCGCCGCCGAGTATGGCTTCGGCGATTACCCCTACGGCATATGGCTGCGCCATAACGGCCCGGTGCGCTTCATCGCCCGCACGATGTCCGCCTACCGCATCTGCAGCAACGACGCGTCTTGGAGCAGCGGCGTCGAGGGGCGCTATGATAAGCTCATCCGCTTCATGACCGGCGCTGTCGCGATGCACGAAGCCTACCGCGCTCACGTCACCGATCCGGATGTGCTGCGCCTTGTGGACGACAACATTCTCAAATGGAAGTTCCAGCTTCTTTACACGCAGGGGAAGGACAAGGAGCTGCGCCGCCCGCCGTATAACAAACTGCTTAAAACGAAGCCTCTGCGCTTCCGCATCAATAACGCCGTCAAGTGCCTGTTTCCCGCGCTGCACCGGCTCTACCGCCGGAAGCAGGGCTATGACGAATGAGCGCGAAAGGAGCCTGTCCCATGAAAAAGCTGCTGCTTTTAGGCGGCGCGCAGTACCTGCTGCCCGTCATAGAAGAGGCGCATAAGCTCGGGCTGTACGTCATCACCTGTGACTATCTGCCCGATAACATCGCCCATAAGCACTCCGATGAATACTGCAACGTCAGCATTATAGATAAGGACGCCGTCCTCAGTACCGCGCGTGAGCTCGGTATCGACGGCATCATGTCCTTCGCCTGCGACCCCGGCGTCGTGACGGCGGCCTATGTGGCTGAGAAGCTCGGCCTGCCCTTTGCCGGTTCTTATGAAGCCGTGTCCATTCTCCAGAACAAGGGGCGCTTCCGCCGCTTCCTTACCGAGAACGGCTTCAACGTCCCATGGGCAAAGAGCTATACCGAGCCTGCCGATGCGCTCTCCGACTCCGCCGGCTTCAACTGGCCTATGATCGTAAAGCCCGTAGACTCCGCCGGCAGCAAGGGCGTCACGCGCGTGGACTCTCCCGACGCGCTCCTCACCGCGATAGAGCACGCCAAGGCTTTCTCGATCTGCGGGGATTTTATAATCGAGGAGTTCATCACCCAGCAGGGCTTCTCCTCGGATACCGACTGCTTCTCCGTTGACGGTGTGCTGCGCTACTGCTCCTTTGACGAGCAGCACTTCGACGCGCATGCCGACAATCCCTATACCCCCGCGGCCTACGCATGGCCGTCCACTATGCCCGCATGGGCGCAGGCGGAGCTGAGGGGCGAGCTCCAGCGGCTCATCACGCTGCTCGGTCTCGGCACCGGTCTTTATAATATAGAGACGCGCCTCGGCACGAACGGCAGGACCTACATAATGGAGGTCTCCCCCCGCGGCGGCGGCAACCGCCTGAGCGAGGTGCTGAGCATGGCCGCGGAAACGAACCTCGTCGCAAACGCCGTCAAGGCCGCCGTCGGTCTGCCGGTGGACGAGATGCGCGACCCCGTGTATAACGGGCACTGGACGGAGATCATCCTCCACAGCGGCCGCGACGGTATTTTCCGCGCACTCGATATCGCTCCTGAGCTTGAGAGCGCCGTCGTCCAGCGCGACCTTTGGGTAAGGCCCGGCGACGCCGTCGAGCGTTTCTCGGGCGCAAACAAGGCCATCGGCACACTTGTTATGAACTTCCCTACCCGCGAGGACGCGGAAAAATATATGGCCGACGACAGCTGGTACAGCGTCGCCGTCGACTGATTGAAAGGACTCAACATGAAAAAACTACTGATGCTCGGCACGAGCTACGGCACCTGCGAAATGCTCCGCTATGCCAAAAGCATAGGCGTACATACCATCGTCACCGACTATAACGAGCCGGAGCATTCTCTCGGCAAGCAGATAAGCGACGAATACTGGATGATAAACACCGGCGACCTCGATACCCTCGAAGCCAAGTGCCGCGAGGAGGGCGTCAACGCCGTCGTCTGCGGCATAAGCGAGTTTAACCTTGAGATGTGCATGGAGCTTTGCCGCCGTCTCGGTCTGCCGTGCTACTGCACGCCCGAGGCATGGCACTTCTCCCGCGATAAGGACGATTTCAAGCGCCTCGCCCGCTCCCTCGGCGCGCCGCTGCCCGATGACTATTATCTCTCCGATCCCCCGACGCGCGCGGAGCTCGACGCGGTGAAGTACCCCGTTGTCGTAAAGCCCGTAGACCTCAGCTGCAACCGCGGCATCAGCTACTGTCATAATGAACAGGAGCTGCTTGAAGCCTGTGCTCTTGCCCGCTCCATGTCCAAAAGCCCGAAGCTCGTTGTCGAGCGTATGCTCCATGGCGAGGAGTGGTATAGCTTCTATGCCTTCGCCGAGGGCGAGATAAGCCTTATGGCGCTGTGTGCAATGTACTCCCAACCCGGCGAGCCGAAGAACTGCTACTCCATCACCTCCACCGTCTCCAACAATGTTGAGCGCTATGTCACCGAGATCGACCCCCATATCCAGAAAGTCCTCAAGGCCGTCGGCTGCCGCGAGGGCATCGGTTGGGTTCAGGTCATGCTCGATGAGGATGGGCACTTCTACATAATCGAAATGGGCTACCGCCTTGACGGGGACATGATGTATATCCCCATCAAGAGCCTGCTCGGCTTCGACACCGTCGCATGGATCGTCGATTACGCCCTCGGCAGGCGCAATGACCCGGCAATGCTGCCCCCGTCCCAGACCAAGGCCTATAAGCGCTGCGGTTCGAGTTATATGCTCTGGACGAATAACGACGGCGTCATCGCCTCCATCGAGGGGCTTGATGAGATCGCCGCCATCCCCGGCGTCACGGTCGACTCCCTCGCCTGTGTCGGCGACGAGCTGACGAAGTACCAGCCCCTCGGCGATATTCTCTTCGACACCGACGATATCGAGGAGACCTGCCGCTTTATCCAGAAGGTCAACGACACCGTGAAGATCACGAATGACCGCGGCGAAAACGTCCTCATCTATTATGATGATTTCGACTACCTCCGCAAGGTATATGAGGACGGTCTGGCGGGTAAATGATCCCCAGCCGGACAAACACAGAGATTGGAGTGATGCGCCTTGCATCCGCAGATAGATAAAAAAAGATTCTTCCCCGTCGTGTGCATCATCGCCGCCGTGCTGATCCTCGTCTCCGTGAGTCTGGAATCGGTACAGGCCGCGGTCGATGGTACCTACGCTTTCTTCTCCAAGCAGTTTGACTGGCTGTTCGTCGCCTCAAATCTCGCGGCGTTCATCTTCTCGCTGTGGATCGCTTTCGGCCCCTACGCCAAGGTCAAGCTCGGCGGGGAGGACGCAAAGCCCGAGTACAGCAAGTTCTCATGGATCGCCATGATGTTCACCACGAGCTGCAGCGCGGGGCTCATCGTCTTCGGCTTTATCGAGACGACGATATATTCCTCCACCGCCGTTCCCTTCCATGCCGAGCCCTTTTCCATTGAGGCCTATGAGTACGCCGCGATGTACACCCACTACCACTGGGGGCTCAACGCATGGTCGCTGTACGTGCCCGCCTCCGTCGCCGTCGGCTATATGCTCTATAACCGCCGCCAGAGCCAGATCAGCATGAGCGCGGCCTGCTCCCCGGTTCTGAAGTCCGGCTGCAACAGGCTCTCCGGCTGCCTGATCGACATTTTCGGCACTTTTGGCGCTATCGCCGCGCCCGTCACCTCAATGGGTCTCGGTATGCCGCTGCTGACCCTGCTGCTGCAGGGCATCTTCGGCATCCCGGATGAATATGTAAAGCCGCTTCAGATAATCATCCTCGCCATCTGGGTCGCCATGTTCGGCACCAGCGTATATCTCGGCCTGCAAAAGGGCATCAAGAACCTCAGCAACATCAACGTCTATCTCGCCTTTGCGTTCATGCTCTTCGTCGGCGTGCTCGCGGGCGTGTTCAACGTTCTCCGCGCCGAGGTCAACGCCCTCGGCCTGTACCTCCAGAACTTCGTCCACCTCATCACCTATACCGATCCCTACGGCGACGGGCAGTTTGTCCGCACCTGGACGGTGTGGTACTGGGCGTGGCTCATCGTGTATATGCCGCTCATGGGCGTGTTCAACGCGCGCGTTTCCAAGGGGCGCACCCTGCGCGAGATCGCGCTGGGGCAGATGGTCTGGTGCTCTCTCGGCTGCTGGGTCGCAATGTCCACCCTCGGCAATTACGCCATCAAGATCCAGACCGGCGGCGTTGCCGATATCGCCTCCGTGCTCCAGAGCTCCGGCCAGCCTGCCGCGATCCTCGCCATACTTGAGACCATGCCCTGTCCCAAGCTCATGATGGTCATCGTCGCGATCCTGTGCTTCGTGTTCATGGCAACGACCGTCGACTCCAGCGCCTATGTCGCCGCGGAGACGACCTATATCCATGCCGACAGCGACACTCAGGCTCCCCGCTGGTGCCGTGTGTTCTGGGCAGCCGTCATATGCGTCATCACCTTTGTGCTGCTCGAGGTCGGCGGCTTCAGCGCCGTGCAGGTGCTCGCGATCCTCATCGGCCTGCCGCTGTCGGTGCTGATGTTCATCGTTATCGCCTCGGCGGTCAAGGCGCTGCGCGAGGATAACCGCAGATAAATTCCTTGTGGCCGCATCCGCGGCAGATTGGAGTAAGATATGTCCGAAATAATCAATGTCACCCGCTCGTCCATCCCGGAGTTTGAGGAGTACTGCAATGAGATCCGCAGCATCTGGGACAGCCATTGGCTCACCAATATGGGTGAAAAGCACCAGCGGCTCGAAGCGGAGCTGAAGGAGTACCTCGGTGTGCCCAATGTCGCCCTGCTCACGAATGGCCACCTCGCGCTCGAAAATATCATCGAGGCCATGGAGCTCAAGGGCGAGATAATCACCACGCCCTTCACCTTTGCCTCCACCACGCATGCGATCGTCCGCTGCGGCTGCACCCCCGTGTTCTGCGATATCGACCCCGCCGACTATACCATCGACGCCGGCAAGCTCGAATCTCTTATCACCGATAAGACCGTCGCCATCATGCCCGTGCATGTCTACGGCAACCTCTGCAATGTGGAGGAGATAGACCGCATCGCGAAGAAGCACGGCCTCAAGGTCATTTATGACGCCGCCCACGCCTTCGGCGTGACGAAAAACGGCATCAGCTCCGCCTGCTTCGGCGACGCTGCCATGTTCTCCTTCCATGCCACCAAGGTCTTCAACACCATTGAGGGCGGCGCGCTCTGTTTCAAGGACGCAGCTTTAGCGCAGCGCATCCACGACCTCAAGAACTTCGGTATTCAGGGGCCGGAGGATGTCGAGTACGTCGGCGGCAACGCGAAGATGAACGAGTTCTGCGCGGCGATGGGGCTGTGCAACCTGCGCCATCTCGACGGCTGGATCGCCGAACGCAAGCTTGCCGACGAGCGCTATTGGGAGCGCCTTGACGGCGTGCCCGGCATCCGCCTCAACGCGCCGCAGAAGGGCGTCCGCTCGAACTATGCCTATTTCCCTGTCGTGTTCGACGGCTATAAGTATGACCGTGACGAGGTCTTTGACCGCCTGAACGCACACGGCATCGTCGCAAGAAAGTATTTTTACCCCATCACCAATTCATTTGCCTGCTACCGCGGCCGCCCCGGCTTCGATCCCGCCGCGACCCCTGTCGCCGCGCACATTGCCGATTGCGTCCTAACTCTCCCGCTCTATGCCGGTCTCAGCACCGAGGACGTCGACCGCATCTGCGATATAATCCTTGGGTAAGGACGTTAACTGAAATTCATATATACAGCAGCTCTGGAGCAAAGTCCCCGGAGCTGCTTTTTCTAAACATGAAACCTATTCCGTTTTTTGTCGTATTTATGGGTGAGAGCTCTTATACAAAGGAGGTTCAGTATGGAGGATAATCAGATCGTTGATCTGTACTGGCAGCGTTCCGACCTGGCCATATCGGAAACAAATCAGAAGTATGGTAGATACTGCCACACCATTGCCTATAATATCTGCGGCATAGCTGAGGATGCGGAAGAGTGCGTCAACGACACTTGGTTCCGCGCCTGGAACCTGATGCCCGACCAGCGCCCGCCGGTATTATCCGCATTTCTCGGCTGTATCACCAGAAGCATTTCTATTGATCGTATCAAGGCAAAAAACAGAATAAAGCGCGGAGGAGGAGAAGCGACCCTCGCACTAGAAGAACTTGAAGAGTGCATCCCCGGCGGGGCAAGCCCGGAGCAGGCTCTGGACGCAAAAGAACTGGAAGCGGCAATCGGAAGCTTCGTTTCAAAACTGCCTGCGTCCGAGAAGAATATCTTCATCCTGCGGTACTGGTATCTCGTGCCCATTCCTGAGATATCCAAAAAGCTGTGTTATAGTCAGGGGAAGATCAAAAGCACCCTGTTCCGTACCCGCAGGAAGCTGCACGACTATTTACAGGAGGAGGGCTTATGCTGAACTCGCTGACACTTCTTCGCGCTATGAACGGCATTCATGAGGAGGATGTAGTCATGGCCGGAAACAGTTATTTCGATGAAAAACAAGTAAAACACTTCAAGACAAAACGCATCATCAGCTTTGCTCTGGCCGCCGCCCTGATCCTGTCACTCGGCATTGCGGCGTATGCGGCCTTTTCCTCTATGACACATAGAGTCCCGAAGAAGAGCGAGACCTTCCGCATCAGCTGGGAGGAAGGCCCCACCGGGTATGTTGAATGGAGCGATGCAAAGCTTGCTGTCACATTTCCTGAAACGGCCGAGAGCAAAGAGATAGAATTTCGGCCAAGCTGGCTGCCGGATGAAATGGCCTCGCTGAAGGATGGATCATGGCGCAGCCGCTTAACAGCCGAGAAGCTTGCCTTCAGCGGTCCGCCCCAATCCAAAATACCTGCCTATCAGGACATGATGCAGCCCCTGCTGATTGAAACATATTATATGTCGCAGTTCAGTGACGGCGGTGCTCTTCTGCTTCTTTACTACACACCGGAGGAGATCATCGAAGAGCACTGGGACGAGCTGGGCGTTGACGTGATGCGCTTTCATTGTACGGAGCATTTTGACGCGCGGCCGGAGATCGGCATGGATGAGTATACTTTAGAGCAGGATATTATTCTGCTGTCCGACGCCGACGCCGGATGGGTAGTCCGGGTCTGCGGCGAGATCGGCATGGACGAGCTTGTCAAGGTCGCCAGAAGTCTTGAGATCAGGGAGACCGGCAAAGTCCTGACCTGCGATGATTTTGAAGGAAATCACTTTGCCTTCATGGACGGCGGCGTAGGCTAAACGGTCTGATCTGCACATTGCCGCGGAAGGGCGATTTTTGTATGGAAAAACTCGCCGCGATGGTATATAATAAGTTACTCTGATTACGGCTTTTATAGGAGGCTGATCTTACTTGATCAGAATACTTTTTGTTTGCCACGGCAGGAGTCCCCTGCCCTCGGCAGATTGAAACAGATTGCGGCAAACTGCGGCAACAGCGGGTATCGGCTACTACCGTTTTACTACCGTCCGGGAGACTGAAAACCATATATGTGAAAAAATCGAGTAGGGGGAATTCACTTCCCCCTCTCACACCACACAGCATGCCGTTCGGCACTGCTGTTATCCGTCAGATTGGCTGGCTCGAGTAAGCAGCCGATTCCATCAAATTGAATATCTCCGCAGCATCAAAGAAAAAGCCAGAAAATATGGCAGACTCTTTGATGCTGTTCCATATTGTGGTATCATGAGTCTCTGTCGGAAAACATAAAATGACAGGGATTCGAGCACCGACCAAAGTTCCCGTCCCTGTCATCATACCTGAAGGGAAAGTCGGCACTTATGATATACGACAAGCATCTGGAAATGGAAAGCAAATGGGACAGAAGTTTCTTGGCACGAGGGTATTATTTTACGACAATCGGAAATGTGAATGAAGAAACAGTGAAAGAGTATATCCAGCGCCAGACAGAAGAATCGAAGAACGAAGAGAAGAGACCTTATAGGCCGCTTTAAGCGGCAAAAGCAAGAATGGTTTGCAACACCCGTCTTTAGCCGGACACGTATTCAGCCCTTATAGGGCTATTTGCAAACCACCGCTTGAAGCGGTGGTTGTTGCAGGCACAAATGAGACACCCGGCTCAGGATCATAGGACACGGAGGTGTGGAGATGCTGTTAAAGACCTATTTTGAACGGCTTTATCCGCTCGTCTGGGGTGGAATTTATTATCCAAATAGAAAAAATCAAGGTATCCTCGTGCTTAGAATTCTTTCAGCCGCCGGTAGCACGACCTGCATATTTTAGAAAAGGAAAAAGGTACACCTCTGAGGATGTACCTTTAGAAAGGAAGCTATATGATGGCTCGAGAACTATGAGCCCTGAGCTGAATAATTCGTTCAGCCCGTTTAATGTGGATGGCCTTACCACTTTCTTCTCGGAAAATATAAAGGACGAGAAATTGAACGGCATTGCTGCCACTTTTGACATACCCCCGGCACAGGACTTATCTAAGCCGCATCTGTGCAGCGCTAACGTATCAACTGAAGGCATTCGTCGACAGCAGCGACGAAGAAGCTGATGATATCGTGTCCTTTGGCAAGTACCTGCTCATAGGTTTCACACAGCCTGTCCATCGCTTCTAGCGTCTCATACGGGGAGAAAGGCGTAAACCGCATGAACGTCGTTCCGTCCAGTCTTGTTTCATTGATATAATTCTGGCCTTTCTTGAAGCTGCCGCCATAGGATGAGCCGGCCCGCCGCAGCAAATTAATCGGAGATATATCCGAGTGTTTTGGAGAGCTCGTTGGCAGTCTTGATCAGATCTGCTGCTAAGGCTTCCTCATTATCGCCTTCCATGGCAAAATCAGCAAGGGAAATTGCAGCAATAACGCTCCCAGTATAATCAAAAACAGGCGCACTGCAGCAGAATGTCATATTGGAGAGTTCGCCGCGTTCGGTAGAATAGCCGCGCTGCCTGATAAGCTTCAACTCATGAAGAAGTGCTTCCTTGGATGTAATAGTATGCGGAGTATAAGGAACAAATCGGATTTGGTCTACTATGGAAAGCATTTTATCTTCGGGTAAAAAGGCAAGAATGGCTTTGCCAAGAGCAGTAGCGTGAGCGGGCCTGGTGCTTCCAATGGCGCAAGTGGCAAGCTGAGCGTTTTGCGCAACATACTTATAAAGGTAAACTACGTCACATCCGTTCAACACAGCTAAAAAACCGGTCTTTACATACTTATCCACCAGCGGAGGCAAATACTGAGCGCACTGCTTTACCATGCCAACATCCTGAATGTATTTGGAACCAAGTTTGAACGCTTCAATGCCGAGACGATATTTTTTTTCATTATTATCGTCTTTCTTGACATAGTTAAGTTCCAAAAGAGAGTGAACTATCACAAAAGCGCTGCTTTTTGCCATATCCATAGTATCAGATATCTCTTGCAAAGTAATGCCGCTCTCACTGTTGGCAATCAGTTTCAGGATAGCGAAGGTTCTCTCGACAGTTCGATTCATTTGGTTGTGATGCCTCCCGGTTCGTAATTATGAACACTATACCATTATACGAACTAAAATGCAAGAAGGAGTTAAACATAACAAGTCCTCGAAATCTATAGACGCTAAAAAACAGCAAAAGTCATAACGCTCTGACCAGCAGCGCAGCGGCGCGCTCAGGATGTTTCAGCATGATAATCGGTGCGACGCCGATCCTGTTGATCGATTCATTGATTGTATTCATTTGTTGCTTCCCCTCATCCTCCTATTATGAACTGTTGTCTAACACGGTAGTGTTATAAAATAAGGGACAACAAGACGCTGCCCGTTGTCCCTTAACTGGGCATCAGCTTATGCGAAGAAATCCTCACGCTGGGGTGTAAATACATCGAGGATCACTGAATCCTCCAACGCGACGACGCCATGTTCCAAATTTGGAGGGACGTAATAGCTGTCGCCGGCCTTCAACATATGCCTTTCGCTGCCCTCGACGTATTCAAATGAACCGGAAACAATGTAGCTCACCTGCTCATGGGGATGTTTGTGCACGTTGCCGACAGCGCCTTTTTGGAAGGACACATGAACGGCCATAATCTCACCGCCCCGTGCGATGATACGTCTGGTAACGCCAGGTTCCGGTGTGGAGGGGATTACGGAATCATAGAAAAAACCATGCCTGATTGCTCCTTTCCAATCAGATGAACGCTTGTCCACCGTTGATCTGGATGACTTCACCGGTCAAGAAGGAAGCCTTTTCGGAAACCAGGAACTCGATGACCGAAGCCACCTCCTCGGGCCTTCCCAAGCGCTTCATGACGATGCTTTCCTTCCACGATTCGACGATCGAACGATCCGTTCCAGCGTGGAAGGCGGTGTCGATAGTGCCCGGTGATACGGCATTTACGCGGATACCGTACTCTGCCAGATCTTTCGCGAGGGCACGGGTGAGGCCCTCAATAGCTGCTTTGGAAGCTGCGTAGATTCCCGCGCCTGGTCCGCCACCAGAAGTCACAGCAATGGTGCTATAGTTGATGATGGAGGGATTGGTGCCTTTCTTCAGCAGGGGGATCGCAGCCCGACTGGCAAAAAAGGCGCTGTCAAAGTTCAGAGCCATAACTCTTCTCATGAAGGCGGTTTCCATACCCTCGAAGCGCGAGCGGCCGCCAAGGCCACCAACATTGTTGATCAATACATCGATGGAGCCATACTTCTCAGTGATCTTATCGAAGACTCTGTTGACTTCATCCTCAACGATAGAATTGGCAACGAAGAAGTCTGCCGAAATTCCCATTTCTTTTAGAGCCTTTATGGCCTCGTCACCAGCCTCCTGGGTGCGCCCCGTGAGGATGATCTCATAGCCGACCTTACCCAAAGCAACAGCATCACAAAATCCAATCCCCTGCGTTCCACCGGTGATAACTGCTCTCATAATTCATCTTCTCCTTTCAAATTGCCTGTAGCGTATTATTTCATTAGTAGATTCGGAATAAATAAGGTAATAGTTTTCTTCATGGGAACGCCCCTTTCTCAATTCATGCTGTATGTTCTTACTCGCTCATTGTGTTGATTCCAGTCTGTACCTACGCAAGGTCGGGGCTTGGTTCAATTAGGTCGTTCTTCTCAAATGCTTTATCTATAAATATGGACTTGGTTCATAATTATAGACTCAAAAAAATGCTCTAATCGTTTGCTTCATCACCTCCAAACGCTCGCATAATTCACAATTATGAACCAAGTTCATAAAACTGTATTTAGCATAATTCTTCTCCAAAAGGATGTCAATACTAAATCAGTCTTTATCCTGAAAATTGTCATTATGAACAAATCAAACGTAAAACGTTTATGCATTTTGTCGCGATAATCCTTTCTCGGTCTTCCGTTTTTATCGAGTTCTGCTACTATGGCATCTATGAATACAACTTTGGTTTTGTCATGCAAGGTCTTTCTGCCTTCCTGTCCTACCACATACTCTCGTCAAACTCGGTGAATAGCTTTGGGAGCCAGTTGGCAGATTCAATAAACCTCGCCCTTCCTACGCCGGATCGTGATTCGTTCATCATTTTTATGTTGTATTGGTCGAACAATAAATGGTACTCTGCCGCAAAAGAGTGCCTATTTTTTATAGTGGAAAAATCCGCCGATATGAGGTATAATAAAACACTCAATTTTGACTGAATGTGATCCTTGCCAGTCCGGTAGTCAACTCAGACTACATCAGCCCTACGGAACCGCTTTGTATAACGGTAGTAAAACATTTCCATTTTTACTACCATTTGACTACCATTGACGGCCGTGATTTGCCGCATTTTGCCGTATTTCGGCTAAGTCGTGACATTGCTGTAGAGAACATCCTGAAAAATCGGGTTCGCAAATCACGGCAAATCGTGGCAGAATGCGTCCTTTTTGGAGGTGTTTGAAAATTACTCGTATACTTTTTGTTTGCCACGGCAATATCTGCCGCAGCCCGATGGCCGAGTTTGTGCTGCGCGATATGTGCTCCCGCGCGGGGCTCGCGGCACAGTTCGACGTCGCCTCCGCCGCGACGAGCAGCGAGGAGCTCGGCAACCCCGTCTACCCCCCCGCATGGCGCAAGCTCGCCGAACACGGCATCGGCTGCGAGGGCAAAACCGCGCGTCGCATAAGATCGGAGGATTACGATAATTACGATCTCCTCATCGGCATGGACGATGCGAACATGCGCAATATGGCACGCGCTTTCGGCGGCGACCCTGACCGTAAGCTGCACCTGCTGCTCGAGTACGCCGGCCGTCCCGGAGACGCCGTCGCCGACCCGTGGTACACGCGCGATTTTGAAGCGACATGGCGGGACGTCAATGACGGCTGCCTCGGCCTGCTCAACACCCTGCACCCGCAGGTGACGCTCGATCTCTCTGCCTGCCGTGAGCGCCGCGAGCTGTATTCCGTCCTGCGCCGCGCCATGCTCTGGCAGGATTGGTACGGCGAAAACTTGGATGCACTGCACGATATCCTGACCGGGCAGCCCTATCTCGGCCGCAGCTTCATCATCATTCTGCCCGATATCGATTCCCCATGCCGCGCTTACGCCGAGCGCATAGCAAACGAATTTGCCGAAGCCGGGCTCCCGGTGGAAGTCAAAAATTAATTTGGCTCTATATGCAAAATGGATGCAGTCCTAAATGAACTGCATCCATTTTTTATCGTCTGTTTACTGTTTCTTATCGAGAATTTCCATAAGCTCCTTGGCGATAGCGTTGACCCGCTCCCGAAGCTCCGGCATATCCTCCGTGTTCTCCTGCACCTCCGCGTCGGACTGCTCAGGCTCGGCGGTATGCTCCTCCGGCATCAGCCCGCATAGGAAATCCTGCCACTCATTGTTGAGCATCTCGATTGCTTCAATGTGCTGCTTCTTGAGCTTGTTAAAGCAGTTCTCAACGCACTTTGCGGCATACTCCTGCTGATCAGGCAGGGACTGCGCAAGCTCCCGGCGCTTGTGCTCCGCCTCGCGCACTATCGCGTCTGCCTTCTCCTGCGCCTGACGTATCGTCTCCTCCGCCTGCGCGCGTGCCTGATCTTCGATCTTCTTTGCGAGGGCGCGCGCCGAAAGCAGCGTGTCGCCTATCTCGGACTTCTGCCCGTTGAGCGCCTCAAGCTGCGTGCGCAGCAGCTCATTTTCCTGCCCCATAGTCTCCGCCTGCTGCTGGATGTTGCAGAGCAGGGCATTGACCTTATTCGCGTTATAATATTTCTTTTTGACCACGTCGATATTGACGGAGTCGAAAAACTCTTTATCCAGAGCCATAGTTCTGACCTCCCGCCGGGGTATCACGGCTCATCCGCAGAGTGCGGATTCCCCGCCGTTCAGCTTATTATAACAGATTATCCGCCGCTTATCAACCGATTAAATTCTCCCGACGCCCGGATATAGCTTCACTCCCGGCTTTCCGCGTCGCACCTGAGCTCTATGATATTGCCGGCTCTCTCGGCGGTGTAAACACTCGTCCGGATGTATATCTCCTCCGCCTGCTCCAAGGCCGAGTGCAGGCGCTCGACGGCGGGGCTTGCGAGCGGGATCCGGGCAAGCTCATCCATCACGTCGTCTATCGCTCCGCACAGGACTGCGTACATTTTTTCATAATTCGGCATCTACCCTGTTCCTTTCTCCCACATTTCCCTATTTCCTCTTAAATTATGCTCGGATATTCGTACATATTCAACCCCGAAAATCCTCATTATATTAAATGCAGAAGCATCCAGCCGCATGAGGATTTTTGAAATGATAAGTTACGCACCGCTATTCCGTACAATGCAAGAAAAAGGTATAAGCTCCTATCGCCTGGAGCAAATGGGCTTTTCCCGCGCCACGTATTATTCCATCAAAAGCGGCAACAGCATATCCACAAATACTCTGAACCAGCTCTGTAAGCTCCTGCACTGCGGCGTCAGCGATGTTATAGAGTTCATAGAAGAATAATGCAGCTATGTCCGCGCCCCACACAGCGCGGACTTTTTCGTTTTTAACGAGGTTCTGCATCTCTTCAACATTTTAGCGCGTATTTTGACTTGTGTCAACATCGTTACGCTATTTTAGCAAGGTTTATATATCTGAGATTCTCCCTAAAATAATGGTAGGGAGATGCTGCCATGAAATCTGAGTATAAGCCTTTATATGAAAAGTTCGGCCTCAACGTCGTATACTACCGTAAGCGTAAAAAGCTGACGCAGATGCAGCTTGCCGAGCTTGCGGATATTGACCGCAGCCACATCAGCGCCATAGAGCTCGGCAACGTCGGCGTGTCGTTTGACGTTATCTTCAAGCTCTGCGAAGTGCTTGAAGTAAAGCCCAAGGAGCTTTTTGATTTCAGAGACTAACTATAAAAGATGCACTGCAAAACAATTCGCAGTGCATCTTTTATATAGTATTAAGTCGTCTCAGCATTGCAGCAGCCGCAGCATCTCATGCCGCAGGCGGTCGATGATCCGCTTTTCCAGTCTGCTTATATAGCTCTGCGAAATGCCCAGCATATCCGCGACCTCCTTCTGCGTATATTCCCTCCCGCTGAGCAGCCCGAAGCGCAGCATGATTATCTCCCGCTCCCGCTCGTTGAGCGTACCTATCGCCTCCATGAGTATGTGCTTTTCCGCGTCGTCCTCGAGCGGGCGGCAGACCTCGTCCTCGTCCGTGCCGAGGATATCGGACAGCAGCAGCTCGTTTCCGTCCCAGTCGGTGTTGAGCGGCTCGTCGAAGCTCACCTCCGTGCGCTGGCTGCCGATCTTGCGCAGATACATCAGTATCTCGTTTTCGATGCAGCGGCTGGCGTAGGTCGCAAGCTTTATGTTCTTGCGGGAGTTAAACGTGTTGACGGCCTTGATAAGTCCTATCGTGCCGATGGATATCAGATCCTCAAGGTTTATCCCGGTGTTCTCAAAGCGCTTTGAGATGTAGACGACAAGGCGCAGGTTGTGCTCGATGAGGAGCCGACGCGCGGCCTCATCACCGTCGTCGAGCGCGGCAATGGCGCTCTCCTCCTCGGCGCGCGGAAGGGGCGGCGGCAGTGTGTCGCTGCCGCCGATGTAAAAAACCGGCGGCGGCTCTATCCCAAGGATCGACAGGATCCTTTCGTGTATAAACATGATCTGTGGCTTGCAAAGCATAATTCCGTCTCCTTTCAAAACAGCACTCCAAGGCAGCGCCGCATAATGCGGCAAGAGCAGCCGGCGAGAGAATTTGTGTTCTGATGACGGCACTTTTTCGCAGGAATACTTTGTGTATTTCAAGAAAAAGTGACTAAATCAGGGCGCAAATTATCCGCCAGATGCCGCAGGCGTATTATGCGGCGCTGCCTTATAAAATTCCTTCAAAGCCGTCACCGGCTGCGGCGGCGGATATCGCCGCGAGCAGCCCCGTGCGTTCCTCACCGTCCACGCGCACGCTGTCAGGCCTGAACACCGGCAGCAGCCCAGTCCCGCCAAGGGCGGAAAACGGGATCAGCCGCATCCGTCCCGCAAGCTCCGGGCTGTCCCCTGCGGCAGTCACAAGCTCCACGGGGTCGGCTATCTCAAGCAGCGCCGTGCTCTCCGGCAGCAGCGGTCTCAGCGCCCCCGGGGAGATCACGACTATCTCCGCCCCCGTCACGGGGTCGGACAGGCAATTGCCGCTGTCGATGAGCGCAGTAAAGCAGCAGTGGCGGCCGTTCAGGCTCAGCTCTATCGCCGCGGTGCGCCGGTCGGCTGCGCGCGAGCGGGAGCGGGCGATGATGCTCAGTACCGTGTAGCACACCGCAAAGCAGCCTATCAGCAGCCGCAGGTCAATTACCGGCAGCGCCCCGGTCTGTAAGCTCAGTGCCCATATCGCCCCGCCGAAGGTCGCGGACACGGCGAGGAACACTGCCATGCACCGGAACATGCGCCGCTCCCCGCCGAAGGCTATGAGCCCCATCAGCGCCGCCGACACAAGCTCCATCCACCGCGAGGCCATGAAGCTTAAGTCAGGCAGGAACACCGAAACCGAGTACGCCGCGCCGAGCAGCGCCGCCGCGAGGTACCGCCGCCGTCTCAGGCAGAGCCTGCATATGCGCGCGGTTATGAGGCACAGGAGATAGTCCGTAAACAGGCTCAGGAAGAACAGGCTGTCTATGTAAATATATTTCATGCCCGGAGTATATCACGGCACCGGCGCATAATTTGTCATTTGGGAATTGTCAAACCGGGCGTACTGTGGTAGAATCCATACTGAAATATTATTATGGATAGGTGTGTGATTTTCCGATGTGGTTCACATTTGCGGTCATTGCCCTGCTCTGCTGGAGCGGCTCTGATCTATTCTCCAAAATAGGCTGCCAGTCCGAGACCGATAAATACAGTCACCTGAAAATGGTCACGGCTGTCGGCGTCGTCATGGGTCTGCACGCCTGCTATGAAATTTTTATCGGCGGCGTTGAGATAAGCTGGAGCGTCATCCTGACTTATCTGCCTGTCTCGATACTGTACATTCTCTCTATGGCAATCGGCTATGTCGGCCTGCGGTATATCGAGCTTTCGATATCCTCGCCGATCTGCAACAGCTCCGGCGCTGTCGTCGCCGTGCTCACCTTTGCGACCGTCGGCATCAGTGACGATCTGCCCCCCGTGGCGCTCGTCGCGGTCGCGCTCGTCTGCCTCGGCGTGTTCTTCCTCGGTCTGACCGAAGCGAATGAGGACCCCGAGCTTCGCCGCGCGCGTCAGGATGAATCCAACCGGCATTATGCCAAGAGCTGGATCGCCATCCTCCTCCCCGTTATCTACTGCCTGCTTGACGCTCTCGGCACCTTTGCCGACAGCCGCGTGCTCGAAGTGCTCGATGAGGACTCCGCAAATGTTGCCTACGAGCTGACCTTCCTTGCCGCCGGTATCGCAAGTGCGGTATACACCCTCGGCATAAAGAAGCAGAAGCTCATCTTCAGGCAGGAAGCCCCGAAGTACACCGGCGCGATATTCGAGACCATCGGTCAGTTCTTCTATATCTACGCCCTTGCCGACACCCAGCACGTCGCCTTCGCTGCGCCCATCATCTCCTCGTACTGCGTGGCCTCGGTCATATGGAGCCGCATCTTCCTCAAGGAAAAGCTCTCGCTCAAGCACTATCTGTCGATAGCGCTCGTCGTCGCGGGTATAGTGATACTTGGAATACTCGACATTTAAATAAGGAGAAATCATATGAGCTTTGCTTATAAAAGAGTTGTCGTCAAGATAAGCGGCGAAGCGCTTGCCGGAGATAAGAAGACCGGCTTTGACTTTGATTTTATCTCGCATGTCTGCTCCGTTATCAAGGGCTGCGTCGATGATGGCGCTCAGGTCGGCATAGTCATCGGCGGCGGCAACTTCTGGCGCGGCGTCAAGGACGGCGCAGGCAAGGTCGAGCGCGTGAGCGCCGATCGCATGGGCATGCTTGCCACCTGCATGAACTGCCTTGCCGTGTGCGACGTGTTCCGTCAGCTCGGCGCAAAGGCGCGCGTCATGACCGCGGTCGATATTCAGGGCGTCGGTGAGCGCTACGATACCCGCAAGGCCATAGAGTATATGGAGGACGGCAACATCGTCCTTTTCGCCGGCGGCAGCGGTGCGCCGTTCTTCTCTACCGATACGGCGGCAGTCCTGCGCGCAGCGGAGATACATGCTGACGGTATACTCCTCGCAAAAAACATCGACGGCGTCTACGATTCCGACCCGCGCACGAATCCTGACGCGAAGAAGTTCGACCGCATCAGCTATGACGAGGTCCTCGCCCGTCACCTCGCGGTCATGGACACCACCGCCACGAGCCTTGCGATGGATAACTCCATCCCCGTCATCGTCTTTGCACTCGCGCAGCCCGAGAACATCCGCCGCTCCCTCTCCGGTGAGGCTCTCGGCACGACCGTCGGTTGACATATCGTAAAAGTTTAAACTTGATAATATAAACGGAGGAAACACAATGTCTGACTACAAAGAATTTGAAAGCAAAATGAAAAAGACCTGTGAAGCGCTGAACACTCAGCTCGCAACGATCCGCGCCGGCCGCGCCAACGCGTCCGTCCTCGACCAGATTGAGGTCGACTACTACGGTGTGCCGACTCCCGTGCAGCAGGTCGCGACCATTGCGACCCCCGACCCCCGCTCTCTGCTGATCCAGCCCTGGGACGCGAGCCTTCTCAAGCCTCTGGAAAAGGCCATCCTCGCCTCCGACCTCGGCATCAATCCGCAGAACGACGGCCGCATGATCCGCCTCGTTTTCCCTCCGCTGACCGAGGAGCGCCGTAAGGACCTCATCAAGCAGACCAAGAAGTACGTTGAGGAGAGCAAGGTCGCAATCCGCAACATCCGCCGCGACGCTATCGATAAGTTCAAGAAGCAGCAGAAGGCCTCCGAGATCACCGAGGACGATTACAAGATCGCCGAGAAGGACATCCAGAAGCTGACCGACGACTATATCAAGGAGCTCGACGGCATCTGCGCCAAGAAAGAAAAAGAACTGACCGAGATCTGACGGAGACAATATGGCTGAAACGCTGAACAATAAGGCGGGGGAACGGGCAAACGCCCGTCCACCCCGCCATATTGCCATCATTCTGGATGGCAACGGCCGCTGGGCAAAGAAGCGCGGCCTGCCGAGGACTGCGGGTCACGCGGTCGGCTCGGAAAATTTTCGCAAAATCGCAACATATTGCAAAAATATAGGTGTAGAATATCTCACGGTGTACGCTTTCTCTACCGAGAACTGGAAGCGACCGAGCGACGAGGTCTCCACCATCATGAAGCTGCTGGGCAAATACCTGCACGAAGCGATAGACACCATGGAGCGCGACCATATAAAGATGAAAGTCCTCGGCGACGTCGACGGACTCACGCCCGAGCTTCAGGCGCTCGTCGCGAAGACCGAGGAGATATCCGCGCGCTATGACGGCTTTCAGGCGAACATCTGCCTGAACTACGGCGGGCGCGATGAGATCGTCCGCGCCGCCGCGCGCTACGCGAAGGACTATGCCGAGGGCAGGGCTGAGGGCGAGCTCACCGAGGAGCGCTTCGGCTCTTACCTTTACTCTGCCGGTATCCCCGATCCCGACCTGCTCATCCGCCCGGGCGGGGAGCAGCGCATCTCGAACTTCCTGCTCTGGCAGTGCGCCTATTCGGAGTTCTATTTTACGGACGTTCTCTGGCCGGACTTCGGCACGGATGAGCTTGACAAGGCCATTGCGGTCTATAACAGCCGCGACCGGCGCTACGGCGGGGTGAAGAACCCGTGACGCCGATACAGTCTGAGCTCTTCGCGCTTCAGGATAAGAAGTACCGGGACTTTCACGCGGGTCTGCTGCCGACCGTCCCGAAGGAGACGATCATCGGCATCCGCAAGCCCGCCATCCGCGGCTATGCCAGGAAGCTTGCCGGAACGCCGGAGGCGGCAGAGTTCATGCGCACACTTCCGCATGAGTATTTTGACGAGAACGACCTGCACGGCATGCTCATAAACGAGATAAAGGACTATTCCGAAGCCGTTGCCGCGCTCGACGTGTTTCTCCCCTATGTGGACAACTGGGCGACCTGTGACCTCATAAGGCCGCTCCCATTCAAAAAGCACCCGGCAGACCTGATCGATAACATCCGCCGCTGGATGGACAGTGCGCACACCTACACCTGCCGCTTCGGCATGGAAATGCTCATGACGCATTATCTGGACGCGGAGTTCAAGACGGAGTACCTTGACTGGGTCGCCGATATCCGCAGTGAGGAATACTACCTGCGCATGATGCAGGCTTGGTTCTTCGCGACGGCGCTTGCAAAGCAGTATGACGCCGCGCTGCCGTATATTGAAAACCGGCGGCTCGATAAATGGACACACAACAAATCTATCCAGAAATCAATTGAGAGCTACCGCGTAAGCGATGAGCACAAAGCATACCTCAGAGGGCTGAGAATATAAGCTTCTGCGTATCAATACATCAGAAAAAGAGGAAAATAGAATGGTAAAGTCCATTTCGATCCTTGGCTGCACCGGCTCTATAGGCCGACAGACCATCGCCGTTGCCGAGCATATCGGCATGCCCGTTGCGGCGCTTACGGCGAACAGAAAAATTGACATGCTCGAAGAGCAGGCGCGCCGCCTGCATCCAAAGTTCGTCGCTGTCTATGACGAGGCGGCGGCAAAGCAGTTCAAAATCGCCGTCGCGGACACCGATATCCGCGTCGGCTCCGGCATGGACGGGCTTATCGAAGCCGCCTGCATGGACGGCACCGACTGCGTCGTGACCGCCGTGTCCGGCTCCGTCGGGCTCCGTCCGACCCTCGCCGCCATAGACGCGAAAAAGCGCATCGCCCTTGCGAATAAAGAGACTCTCGTCTGCGCGGGTGATATCGTCATGGCGCGCGCAAAGGAAAAGGGCGCGGAGATAGTCCCGGTCGACTCCGAGCACTCGGCCATCTTCCAGTGCCTCATGGGCAGGAAGGAGGGCGAGCTCAAGAAGATCCTCCTCACCGGCTCCGGCGGTCCGTTCCGCGGCAAGGCGAGAAGCGAGCTTGAGGACGTCACTCCCGAGCAGGCCGTGAAGCACCCCAACTGGAGCATGGGCGCGAAGATATCCGTCGACAGCGCGACGATGATGAACAAGGGGCTTGAGTTCATCGAGGCCATGCACCTGTTCTCCGTCACGCCCGATGATATTCAGGTGGTAATCCACCCGCAGAGCGTCATACACTCTATGGTAGAGCTGGTCGACGGCACGGTCATCGCGCAGCTCGGTGTGCCCGACATGGGGCTTCCCATCCAGCTTGCCCTGACCTACCCCGAGCGCAAGGCCTCAATGTTTGAGCATCTTGATTTTGCCAAGCTGCGCGACCTCAACTTTGAAGCGCCCGACCTTGAGAAGACCCCCTGCCTCGGTCTCGCAATGGACTGCGCCCGCACCGGCGGCACGGCTCCATGCGTGATGAGCGCGGCAAACGAGGTCGCCGTGGGTATGTTCCTGCGTCACGAGCTGGGCTATAACCGCATTTATGACGCCGCGGCAGGAGCCGTGGCAAAGCTGGGAGCGGTCGACGCTTCCGATCTGGAAACCGTTCTGGAGGCGGACGCCGCCGCCAGAGCATATGTCATGGAGAATTTCGGTAAATGACTGTTCTTTACATCGCACTGGCAATACTTCTTTTCGGCGTGCTCGTCGGCGTACATGAGCTCGGGCATTTCGCCGCGGCGAAGGCCTGCGGCGTCAGGGTCGAGGAGTTCGCGCTCGGCATGGGTCCGGCCATCCTGCAGAAGCAGAAGGGCGAGACGGTCTATTCCCTGCGCTGCATCCCATTCGGCGGCTTCTGCGCCATGGCCGGGGAAGATGAGGAGTCCGACGATCCGCGCGCGTTCATGAATCAGGCGGCGTGGAAGCGCATCATCATCCTCGTCGCGGGCGCGGCAATGAACTTTCTGCTCGGCCTGCTGATAGTCATCATCCTCTATTCCAATGCCTACGCTTTCCGCTCCGCGGAGATCACCGGCTTCATGGACGGCTGCCCCTATGAGAGCAGCGAGGGGCTCCATGTCGGCGACAGGTTCTATAAGATAGACGGCCATAGGATCTATCAGTATTATGACGTCAGCGACTTTCTCAGTCAGGGTGACGGCACCTATGACCTCATCGTCCTGCGCGACGGGAAAAAGGTGAAGCTCAACGATTTTGCGCTCACACCGCTGGATTACCCCGGCCAGACACAGAAGATGTACGGCTTCTACTTCGGCTATGACGAGGCCACCCTCGGCGTAAAGCTTGAGAACTCATGGAACACGACGATGGAGTTCGGCCGCTGGGTCTGGCTCGGTCTAAAGGAGCTCGTGCGCGGTGACGTCGGCATGAAGGATATGGCAGGTCCCGTCGGCATTGTCGATATGATGGCCGAGACGGGTGAGCAGGCGGAGTCTACCGCCGACGCGCTCTACAGCATTTTCTATTTCACGGCCTTCATCGCGGTGAACCTCGCGATAATGAATATGCTGCCGATCCCGGCGCTCGATGGCGGCAGAGTGTTCCTGCTGATCGTGACATGGATCATCGAGACGATAAGCAAAAAGAATCTCGACCCGAAGTATGAGGGCTATATCCATGCCGCGGGCATGGTGCTCCTGCTGGGGCTGATGGCAGTCATAATGTTCAACGATATAATCAGGATAGTGACGAGATAATGAATAAAAGAGACACAGTAAAGAAAATTAAGGCCGGGAGCGTCGAGATAGGCGGCGGCGCGCCCGTCTCCGTGCAGACCATGTGCAACACCAAGACCTGGGATGTTGACGCGACGGTCGCGCAGATAAAGGCCATGCAGACCGCGGGCGCGGACATCGTGCGCATCGCGCTGCCGGATATGGAGTCGGCCAAGGCCGTCTCCGCGATAAAGGAGCAGGTGAGCGTCCCGCTCGTCGCGGATATCCATTTTGATTACCGCCTCGCCCTCGAAGCCGCCGAGCGCGGCATCGATAAGATCCGCATCAACCCCGGCAACATCGGCGCGCCCGAGAACGTCAAGGCAGTCGCCGAGGCCTGCCGCCGGCACAACATCCCTATCCGCATCGGCGTAAACGCGGGCAGCCTCGAAAAGGGTCTGCTCGAAAAGTACGGCCACCCCTGCCCGGAAGCTCTCGTCGAGAGCGCGAGGGGTCACGCGGAGCTGCTTGAGCGCTATGACTTTGACGATATCTGCATTTCGATGAAGTCCTCTTCCGTGCCGCTCACCGTCGCGGCTTACCGCCTCGCCGCCGAGACCTTCAAATACCCCCTGCACCTCGGCGTCACCGAGACCGGCACCGAGTGGAACGGCACTATTCAGTCCGCTGTCGGCATCGGCACGCTTCTGTGCGAGGGCATCGGCAACACCATCCGCGTCTCCCTGACGGCTGACCCCGTAAAGGAGGTCAGCGCCGGCATTGCCATCGTCAAGGCCGCGGGGCTGCGTCCGGGCGGCGTGCGCTTCGTCTCCTGCCCGACCTGCGGCAGAACGGAGATCGACCTCATCTCTCTTGCCACCGAGGTTGAAAAGCGCGTCGGCAAGCTCGACCGGGACATCACCGTCGCCGTCATGGGCTGCGTCGTGAACGGCCCGGGCGAAGCGCGCGAAGCCGATTACGGCATCGCCGGCGGCAAGGGCAAGGGGCTTCTGTTCAAGAAAGGTCAGGTTCTCGGTACATATCCGTATGAGGAGCTGTGCGACCGGCTGCTCGACCTCATCAACAGCGACGGAACGGACGGTAAGGTATGAGCGAGCATACCCCGTTTCTGACGATTTTCCCCGGCTGTGCGAGCCTTGCGGGCTCCGCGGGCGGGCTCGATAAAGCATACGTGACCGAGGTGCAGGTGGACTCAGGTGAAATGACCCTGAGCATCTGCGCCTGGTTTGCGTCCATGCCCTCCCCTGTGGACATCGCCACTATAAGCAGCCGCATCCGTGATGACTACGGCCTGAGCGCTGTCGGCATCGTGCCGGACTATCCGCGCACGGTGCGCGCATCTACCCCCGCCGTCACCGCGACGGCTCCGCAGAGCGGCGCGAAGCCCACGGGCGATGTGCTCATGGGCAGGGCAATAAAGCAGCGCCCCGTCCCGATGAACACGCTCACGCTCGAATCCGGCAAGGTCACCGTCGAGGGCGACGTTGTGGACGTCACGAGCCGCACCCTCGCAAAGCGCGGCAGCGCCGTGCTCTGCTTCGATATCACCGACCGCACGAATTCCGTGCGCGTCTCACGCTTTCTCCGCTCCGAGGACGACCAGAGCATTATCGACAAGGTCAAAAAAGGCGACCATGTCGTCGTTCAGGGCGAGATAATCTATTCCAAATATGATGACGATATGGTGCTCGACCCGCGCAACATCATGAAGGGCAAGCGCTATATCCGCCCCGACAATGCCGAGGAGAAGCGTGTCGAGCTGCATATGCACACGCGCTTTTCTACCCTCGACGCGCTCACCGATCCTGATGCGATCGTCGCGCGCGCGGCCTATTGGGGCATGCCCGCCATCGCCGTCACCGACCACGGCGTCGCGCAGGCTTTCCCGGATATGTGGAAAGCCGGCAAGAAGCACGGCGTCAAGATCATCTACGGCGAGGAGTGCTACTTCGTAAACGACATGGACGGCAACAGCGCCGTCATCGGCAAGAGCAAGCTCCCGCTCGATACGGAGTTTGTCGCCTTCGATATAGAGACGACCGGCCTCAACGCGATGAACGACCGCATGACCGAGATTGGCGCGATCATCTTCTCCGGCTCGGAGATAAAGCAGGTGTTCAACACCTTCGTCGACCCCGAGCGCCACATCCCGCCGGACATCACCCAGCTCACCGGCATCCGCGACAGCGACGTTGCGGGCGCGCCCAAGGAAAAAGAAGCCATGCAGATGTTCATCGACTTCATCGGCGACCGTCCCATCATCGCGCACAACGCGCATTTTGACGTCGGCTTTATGACCGCTGCGGCGAACCGGCAGGGGCTGAAGTTCTCTCCGGTGTTCCTCGATACGCTCGCGCTGTCTCAGGCGCTGCTGCCTGAGCTCAAGCGCTTCAAGCTCGATATCGTCTCCAACCACCTCGGCCTGCCGCAGTTTAACCACCACCGCGCCTCGGACGACGCTATGGTCGTCGCGCGCATGATGGGGAAGTTCCTCCCGATGCTCCATCAGCAGGGCGCAAAGACCGTCGACGATATAGAGACCATCTACCATAAGCTCAAGCGCACTGACGTCGCCAAGAGCTATCACATGATCCTGCTGGTGAAAAACCGTACCGGGCTCAAGAATCTCTATGAGATGATCTCCCAGTCCTATCTCAAGTACTTCCACCGCAACCCGACCATACCTAAGAGTCTGCTGATCCAGCACCGCGAGGGTATCCTCGTCGGCTCCGCCTGCGGCATGGGCGAGCTCTACGGCGCAGTCATGAAAGGCGCGAGCAAGAAGGAGCTTAAGAAGATAGCTTCATTCTATGACTATCTTGAAATTCAGCCCATCTGCAATAACGGCTTCCTCGTCGATAACGGCACCGTCAGCGATGTCAAGGTCCTGCAGGACTATAACCGCACTATCCTTGAGCTTGGCCGCGAGCTCGGCAAGCCCGTCATCGCCGCGTCCGACGTCCACTTCCTCGACCCCGAGGACGAGCAGTACCGCAGGATCCTCCAGTCGGCCAAGAAATTTTCCGACGCCGACCGCAGCTGCCCCATATACTTCCGCACGACGAATGAAATGCTTGCGGAGTTTGCCTACCTCGGCGAGGAGACGGCAAAGGAAGTCGTCATCACGAACACCCGCGCCATCGCAGATCAGGTCGAGCCGATAGAGCTGCTGCCGAAGGATCTGTTCCCGCCGAAGATAGAGCACTCGGCCGAGGACCTGAAGAATCTCGTCTATACCAAGATGCACCGCATCTACGGCGAGAACCCGCCGAAGATAGTGCAGGAGCGCGTCGATGTTGAGCTCAACACGATCCTTGACCACAGCTATGACGTTATATACATGTCCGCTCAGAAGCTCGTGCAGAACTCGCTCGAAAACGGCTATCTGGTCGGCAGCCGAGGCAGCGTCGGCTCCTCGATCGTCGCTTATATGTCCGGCATCACGGAGGTCAACTCCCTGCCGCCGCACTATGTCTGCCCCAAGTGCTGCCACAGCGAGTTCATTACCGACGGCAGCTACGGCTGCGGCGCTGATATGCCCGAGAAGGACTGTCCCGAGTGCGGCACACGCATGCGGCGCGACGGCTTCGATATCCCGTTCGAGACTTTCCTTGGCTTCCCCGGCAACGAGAAGACGCCCGATATAGACCTTAACTTCTCCGGTGAATACCAGGCCAAGGCGCATAAGTACACCGAAGTTCTCTTCGGCTCGGATCACGTTTTCCGCGCCGGGACGATCGGCACCCTCGCCGAGAAGACCGCCTACGGCTATGTCAAGAAATACCTTGAGGAGCACGGTATGCAGGCCACCAAGGCCGAGGAGAACCGTCTCGCTCAGGGGCTTGTCGGCATCAAGCGCACGACCGGCCAGCACCCCGGCGGCCTTGTCGTCATCCCGCAGGATATGGACGTGACGGACTTCTGCCCCGTGCAGCACCCGGCGGACGACCCGAACAGCGATATAATCACCACGCATTTTGAATATCACTGCATGGAGGCAAACCTCCTCAAGCTCGATGAGCTCGGCCACGATGACCCGACCATGATCCGCATGATGGAGGACATGTCCGAGCAGCTCGGCGAGCGCGTCGATGCGCAGCAGATATCCCTCTCCGACCCGGATACGATGTCGATCTTCACCTCCCCCGCCGTCCTCGGCCTGCCGGACGACGATCCGATCATCGGCAAGACCGGCTCCATCGGCATCCCGGAATTCGGCACGCCTTTCACCCGCCAGATGCTTGTCGACACCCAGCCCAAGCAGTTCGATACGCTCATCAGGCTTTCCGGCTTCTCGCACGGCACCGACGTGTGGGCGGGCAACATCCATGACCTCATCGTAAACGGCATCGCAAACGTCAACGAGACCGTCGGCTGCCGTGACGATATCATGCTCTACCTTATCTCCGTCGGCATCGAGCCGTCCCTCGCATTCAAGACGATGGAGGCCGTGCGTAAAGGCAAGGTCAAAAAGAGCGGGGAGTTTCCCGGCGACGCCGAACAGCAGATGCGCGACAGGGGCGTGCCCGATTGGTACATCGAGTCCTGCCGCAAGATCGCCTACCTCTTCCCGAAGGCTCACGCCGTGGCTTATGTCATGATGGCTTTCCGCATCGCGTGGTTCAAGGTCCACCTGCCGCTCGCGTTCTACAGCGCGTATTTCTACCGCCGCAGCCAGAAAGGCGGCTTCGACGCCGGGATGATGACCGGCGGCGCGGACGCCGTGCGCCGCAAGATAAACGAGATGCGCCGCCGCCCGAACCTCACCGCGAACGAGGAGGATCTGCTCGTCACGCTGGACGCAGTCTATGAGTTCAATATGCGCGGCTTTGAGTTTGCGCCCATCGACCTCTATAAGTCCGATGCGACGAAGTTCCTCATCACCGAGGACGGCAAGCTCCGCCCGCCGTTCGTGTCGATCTCCGGCCTCGGCGAGACCGCCGCGCTCGACCTTGCCCGCTGCAAGGAGCGCGAGGCGCGCTTCATCTCCATTGAGGAGCTTGGCCGCGCCTGCCCCAAGGTCAGCCAGAGCCATCTTGAACAGCTCAAGGCGCTCGGCGCTCTCGGCGATATGCCCGAGACCAGCCAGATAAATCTTTTCGATTTCTGATTCATCCGCGCAGAACATACGTTAACATCGTTGGGAGCAGTCACCCCATCCGGGCAGCTGCCCCCAACATTTATTTTATGTTCATGCGTTTTATGTGTCCGGCAAGCTTGCTTGAAAATTTTGAATCTTTCAACAATCGTTGATTTTAGCGGCAATAACTGGCGCGAAAAGTTTGTTAATTTTGTATAAAACTGAACAAATTCTCTGCTGTGCCACTTGATTTTTGGTCCTCTTATGGATATACTAAGGAGCTGTAGCAGGGAGTATTTTTCCTGGCTGCAAGCTTATATCCCGGCAGCCCGTTTTGCCGGGCTTTGCTGTCGCAGAACGCAAGAAAATGAAGGTGATAAAAACATGGGAAAGAAAGAAAAGACGCGCTTCCTTATTGTTTGGCTGATCATCACTCTTGTTTTCCTCGTCGGTTCGTTCGTCGTGCCGTCGCCGGAAAAGAGCGAAACAGTCAAGGTAATGATGCGCGACGCCGTTCTCCATGAGGAGAACAGATGCAGCTTCTTCGGGCTGATGAGCGTCTCCCCGGCGATGATCTCCGCGATGGTCGTTTCGGGATGCCTCCTGCTCGCGGCGCTGCTGATCCGCATTTTTGCCATCCCCCGCTTCAAGATGGTTCCCGGCAAGTTCCAGTCTGCGATAGAACTGCTGGTGTCGACCTTTGACAATCTCGCGAAGACCAACAGTCCCCGCCGTAACAGCTTCCTCGGCGTATATGCTTTCGGCGCCGGCGTGTATATCTTCGTCGGCACGATATTTGAGCTGTTCGGCTTTCAGGCCCTCACTACCGCGGGGCACTCCATATCCCTGCCGGCTCCCCTGTCCGATGTCAACGCGGCGATCTCTCTCGGCGTCCTGTCCTATTTCGTGATCTTCGCCGGCGGCATTCTCGGCAACGGCGTCAAGGGCATCGGCCTTGGCCTCAAGAAGTTCTCGCTGCCGCTGTCGCTGAGCTTCCGTCTCTTCGGCGCGCTGCTGAGCGGCCTTCTCGTGACGGAGCTTGTGTATTATTACAGCTCCATGAGCTATGTCCTGCCGGTCGTGGTCGGCGTGCTGTTCACGCTGCTGCACGCACTCATCCAGGCATACGTACTTACTCTGCTTACCACAATGTTCTACGGCGAGCTGAATGCTCCGCTGCCCAAAAAGGAAAAAACCGCAAAAGCCTGAGAAACCTGAGAAATATTTAGGAGGAAATCTGAAATGACCATCACCAAGAAAAGAAACGCCGCAATGTTCCTTGCAGCTCTTATGATCGCACTGCTCTGCATGATCCTTGTCGCTCCTGTCAGCGCCTACGCAGATAATGACGCAGCCGCTGCCGATACCGCAGCCGCCGATACTGCCGCTGCCGACGCTCAGATCGTTGTCGGTAAGTCCAACGGCGCAGGCCTTGCGATAGGCATTGCAGCCGGTGCCGGTGCAATAGGCATGGGTCTTGCGGTCGCAAAGTCCGCAGAAGGCATTTCCCGCCAGCCCGAAGCCGAAGGCAAGATCCGTACCACTCTGATGCTCGGCCTTGTCTTTATCGAGACCGCTATCATCTACGCCCTGCTGGCAGTTATCCTTATCATCTTTGTGCTTTAATAAACGGAGGACATTATGAATATCCCTCTGAACATAGATTGGCAGCAGATCCTGCTCCACTTTTTCAATTTCTCCATCCTTGTCGGCGGCCTGTATCTGCTCCTGTTCAAGCCCGTGAAGGACTTCATGGCCAAGCGTGAGCAGCACTATCAGGCTATTGACGATGACGCCGCAGCCAAGCTGCGCGAGGCCGAGGAGAAGGTCAAGAGCGCGGACGAGCGTGTCGCCGCTCTTGATAACGAGCTGACCGCCCAGCGCGAGAGCGCCGCTAAGGAAGCCTCCGCGCTTGCCGAGCGCCAGCGCGCCAACGCCAAGGCCGAGGCCGATAAGATCATCGAAGCCGCGCGCGCCGAGGGCGAGCGTGAGCGCAAAAAGATCGTTGACGACGCTAACCGCGAGGCCGTGGCCATTGCCGAGGCCGCTATGGACAAGCTCGTGAACGAGCACACCAGCGCCGCCTATGACGATTTCCTCAAGACGGTTGAAGGGGAGAGCAAGTAATGAGCACACCCGATGTGAAATTGCAGGCCGTCCTGCGCAGTGCCTGCCCTCCGAGCGAGGAGCAGCGCAGCCGGCTGACCGCGTTTCTTGAAAAGAAATACCAGCAGAGTGTTGAGCTGAGCTGGAGCGAGGATAAGAGCATCCTCGGCGGCTTCCGCATCGAGCTTGGCACCGAGGTCATCGACTGGACGACCGGCGGCCGTCTCGATCAGCTCAAGGAAAAGCTCGCCTCGATATCCGCAGGCGGGCAGGATGTTATTCCTCTGATACGCGACACCGTCAAGAGCTGGGTGCCGGAGGTTCTGGCCTATGAGGTCGGCACTGTCCTGCGCGTGGCTGACGGTATCGCATACGTCAGCGGCCTTGAGCACGCCTCCTACGGCGAGATACTGCTCTTCGAGGGCGGCATCCGCGGCATGGTGCAGGATCTGAAGGAAGACCGTATCGGCTGCATCCTTTTCGGCGACTATGAAGCCGTCCGCGCTGGCGATGCCGTGCGCCGCACCGGCAAGACCGCCGGTATCGGCGCAGGTGACGCGTACCTCGGCCGTGTGGTCGACGCGCTCGGCGCGCCGATAGACGGCAAAGGCCCCATCACCGCCGACGCTTACCGTCCCATTGAGAACCCCGCCCCCGGCATAATCGACCGTCAGCCGGTCGATAAGCCTATGGAAACGGGCATTCTCTCCATTGACTCCATGTTCCCGATCGGCCGCGGCCAGCGTGAGCTTATCATCGGCGACCGCCAGACCGGCAAGACCGCCATCGCTGTCGACACCATTCTTAACCAAAAGGGCAAGAATGTGGTGTGCATCTATGTCGCCATCGGCCAGAAGGCAAGCTCCGTCGCACAGCTGACTGAGATGCTCCGTGCCGCCGGCGCTCTGGAATACACCACCGTCGTCTGCGCCAGCGCGAGCGACTTTGCCTCCATGCAGTACATCGCCCCCTACGCGGGCTGCGCTCTCGGCGAATACTTCATGGAAAAGGGCCGCGACGTCCTCATCGTCTATGACGATCTGAGCAAGCACGCCATCGCCTACCGTGCCCTGAGCCTTCTGCTCGAGCGCTCCCCCGGCCGTGAAGCCTACCCCGGCGACGTTTTCTATCTGCACTCCCGTCTTCTCGAGCGCTCCGCTCACCTCAGCGACGAGCGCGGCGGCGGCAGCATGACCGCCCTGCCCATAGTCGAGACCCTTGACGGCGACGTCTCCGCATATATCCCCACGAATATCATCTCCATCACCGACGGCCAGATATATCTGGAAAGCAACCTCTTCTTCGCCGGTCAGCGTCCGGCAGTCAATGTCGGTCTTTCCGTGTCCCGTGTCGGCGGCGCGGCGCAGACCAAGGCCATGAAGAAGGCTGTCGGCACCCTGCGTCTCGATCTTGCGCAGTACCGCGAGATGGAGGTCTTCACCCAGTTCTCCAGTGACCTTGACGACGATACAAAGCAGCAGCTGGTCTACGGCCAGAGCCTGATGCGCATCCTGCGTCAGGGGCGCGGCCATCCGTACAGCGAGGCAGAACAGGTCGTCCTGCTCGTCACCGCGCTCGGCCATATCCAGCAGCAGCTCCCCGTCGATAGGATCGGTGCGTTCAACGCAAAGCTGCTGAGCGACTTTGCCGCTTCCCGCGCAGCCCTCATGCAGGATATCGGCAGCACCGGCGTCCTTACCGACGAGAACCGCAAGGCGATACTCGAGCAGGCAAAGCGCAGCCTCGCGGACTTTCTGAGCGCCGAAGCCGGCGGCGGGCGGTGATCGTATGGCCAGCACAAGCGAGATCCGCAGACGCATAAGCAGCGTTCAGGAGACGCAGAAGATCACCCACGCCATGTACCTCATCTCCTCGGCAAAGATGCGCAAGGCCAGAGCCGAGCTTGACGAGGTCCGCCCGTATTTCGACGTGCTCAACCATGAGATAACGCGCGTCTTCACCGTCGATGAGACTGTCGACAGCCGGTACTTCACGGCTTACGGCAACGACTCCGAATACGGCGAGGGCACCTTGGGCTGCCTTGTCATCACGGCGGATAAGGGACTTGCCGGTGCGTATAACCACAATGTCCTCAAGGAAGCGCAGCGGATATACGAGGAGCACCCCGATACGGAGTTCTTCGTTATCGGCGAGTACGGCCGCCGCTGGTTCACGCAGAAGAAGCTGCCCATGGCAGACTCCTTCCGCTACACCGCGCAGAACCCGAGCACCTACCGCGCGCAGCAGATCGCCCGCGACCTGCTCGACCGCTTCGCCTCGGGCGAGATCGACCGGCTCTGTGTCATCTATACCGACTCCAAGGGCATGGCCGAGGTCGTGCGCCAGACGCAGCTTCTGCCCCTGCGCCGCCAGAGCTTCTCCGTGAAGTCCGGCGAGGAGCAGCCCGAGCCGACCTTCGAGTTCGTCCCGACCATGGAGGCCGTGCTCGATAAGCTCGTGCGCAACTATATCTCAGGCTACATTTACAGTGCGCTCGTCGACAGCTTCTGCAGCGAGCAGAGCGCGCGCATGGCGGCAATGAGCGCCGCCAACGATAATGCGGAGGAGCTGCTGGGCGATCTTTCCAAGCAGTTCAACCGTGCGCGTCAGGCCGCCATCACGCAGGAGATCACCGAGATCTCCGCCGGCGCCCGCGCGCAGAAAAATAAGAAAAGCAGGGAGGCCGATCAGTCATGAAGCACGGCATTGTTACAGAGATCTCCGGGCCGGTGGTCGATGTTCGGTTCGCCGAGGGCGAGCTGCCCTCCATTAACGAAGCCCTGACCCTCACCGCGGAGGGCCGCACCTATACCATGGAGGTCGAGCAGCACCTTACCGGCGACACCGTCCGCTGCATTATGATGTCCGGCAGCGATGGTCTGTCCCGCGGCCTTGAGGTCGAGGCTCTCGGCCACGGCATTCAGGTGCCTGTGGGCGAGGTCACGCTCGGCAGAATGTTCGACGTTCTTGGCCGTCCCATCGACGGCAAGGGCGAAGTCTCTCAGGACGCGGAGCGCTGGAATATCCACCGCCGTCCCCCGTCCTTTGACCAGCAGCAGCCCGCAGCCGAGATACTCGAGACCGGCATCAAGGTCATCGACCTTCTTGAGCCCTACGCAAAGGGCGGCAAGATCGGTCTGTTCGGCGGCGCAGGCGTCGGCAAAACAGTCCTTATCCAGGAGCTTATACACAACGTCGCCATGGAGCACGGCGGCTATTCCATCTTCACCGGCGTCGGTGAGCGCAGCCGTGAAGGCAACGACCTCTGGCGCGAAATGCAGGAGAGCGGCGTATCGGATAAGACGGCTCTGGTCTTCGGCCAGATGAACGAATCCCCCGGCGTGCGTATGCGCGTCGCGCTCTCAGGTCTTACGATGGCCGAGTACTTCCGCGATACCGAGCATAAGGACGTTCTTCTCTTCATCGATAACATCTTCCGTTTCGTTCAGGCCGGCAGCGAGGTCTCCACTCTGCTTGGCCGTATGCCCTCCGCCGTCGGCTATCAGCCGACTCTGGCAAACGAAATGGGCTCACTCCAGGAGCGCATCACCTCCACGAAGTCCGGTTCCGTCACCTCGGTTCAGGCGGTCTACGTCCCGGCGGACGACCTTACCGACCCCGCCCCTGCGACGACCTTCTCCCACCTTGACGCTACCACCGTTCTCAGCCGTAAGATCTCCGAGCAGGGCATCTACCCCGCGGTCGATCCTCTCGCCTCCACCTCGCGTATCCTTGAGGCGGACATCGTCGGCGAGGAGCACTACAGCATCGCCCGCCGCGTGCAGGAGACGCTGCAGAAGTATCAGGAGCTGCAGGACATCATCGCCATCCTCGGTATGGAGGAGCTGAGCGACGAGGATAAAAAGACCGTCGCGCGCGCAAGACGCATCCAGCGCTTCCTGTCCCAGCCGATGTTCGTCGCCGAGAAGTTCACCGGTACGCCCGGCGCGTATGTCCCGCTGAGCGAGACGCTGCGCGGCTTCAAGGAGATCCTCTCCGGCAGCATGGACGAATACCCCGAGGCCGCGTTCTTCAACGCCGGTACTATCGACGACGTGAAGAAGCGCGCCGAACAGCTTCGGAGTGAGCGCGCATGAACACCTTTAAGCTGAGAGTCATTTCCGCCGAGGGCAAGTTCTTCGAGGGCGAGTGCGAAAGCCTTGTCTTCCCGACGCTTGACGGCAAGACCGGCATCCTCGCGGATCACTGCAACATGCTCGGTGCGGTCACGCAGGGCATCGCGGAGTTCACAACGCCTGACGGTACGCGGCACTTTGCTGCGGTCGACGAGGGCTTTGTAAAGGTCGAGGACAACGATGTGCTTCTGCTCGTCGGCATCGCCGAGGATCCGGAGAAGTCCGAAGCCAACCGCGCCCGCCGCGAGGCGCAGCGCCTCAAGGAAGAAGAGCTTCTGCGCCGCAGCATACGCGAGTATAAGGAGGCTCAGGCCACCGTCGCGAAGACCGTCAACACCCTCCGCGGCGTCGACAAGGTCGAACGGATACAGTAACATATCAACACCAAAACGCTGGAACCACGAATGTGATTCCAGCGTTTTTCATGCTTGCCTGTGCATCGCCGTCATGTTATAATCATTGCGTAATTGAATATCCTTTGCGGCGCCGGTTGTAATGACTGGCCTAACAAGGAATCCGGTGCGAATCCGGAGCAGTCCCGCTGCTGTATTTGGGGACAAAGGCGCATCAACGTCACTGGGAGCGATCCCGGGAAGGCGCGCCCGAGTATGATCCATAAGTCAGAAGACTTACCGTGAAGGAAGCAATTCAACCGTCCCGAGGAGGAGCAGGCTGATTTTTTTGACACAGGGAAACCTGTGTCCTGTTGTTATGCTGCGGTCTCTTCGGTAAAGGGATCGCTTTTTTGCGCTCCCGCGGCGGCATAAAATCTGAAAGAGAGGACTTTGCAAGTGAACGGGATGTGCGCGGACGCTTCCGAACTGTTCAGAAGCATCACCTACGAATAAGCTTGTGCCGGTCGTTGACAGCCATACAAGTTATTGGAGGAATTTATGAAAAGATTTTTGTCATTTATACTTTCGCTTATAATGCTGCTGAGCCTTGTGCCCGCCGCAGCCTTTGCCGATACCGGCGATGTCCCTGCGCAGGAGCAGACGGAAGCAGCAGCCGAACCGGAGGTCACCGAGGTGCCCGAAGTCACTGCGGAACCGGAAAACACGGCTGCACCTGAGGCCACAGTTTCGCCCGAACCCACCGAGAGCCCCGCGCCCTCGGAGGAACCGGCAGTGTTGTCCGCCGAGGATGACGGCATAGCGGTATACTCCGCCGTGCCCGTACATATCACTCTCGACTATAACTATGACGACCTGACCGAAGAGCGCGTCTGTGCCGTGGGCAGCAATTACAACTATGTGTATACCGATACCGGCTCTAAGTACAGTGAGCTTAAAGATCCCGCCCGCACCGGCTATATATTCCTCGGCTGGTATGATGCAGCCGAGGGCGGCAGCAAGATAAGCTATTCCTACAAGTTCACGGAAGCGGATGACGGCAGCTTCACCATGTATGCCCATTGGGAAAAGGGTATCACCGTCCACTTCGTAGGGAACGGATATAAGACCAGCATCAACGACAAGACTGTCACTCCTGACAAGGTCTACAGTTCCCTGCCTTATCTCAGCAGTTACTATTATCCGTCGAACAAAGCTTTCGACAGCTGGTATACCGATGAAGCGCTCACAGATAAAGTAACCGCTTCCACGGATTTCAGCAGCCTTGACGAGATCACGCTCTACGCCGGGTGGAGAAATTACCAGTACATCGTAAAGTTCAGCATCAAGTACTCGGATAAGAGCAGCGTGACCGGCTCCATGGCAGATGTCCCTGTCGACTTCGGCGTGGATTATATCATCCCGGAGTGCGGCTACTCGCGTGAGGATTATGACTTCGTCGGTTGGAGTGAAAACAGCTACGGCAGCACCGTCAAGTATAAGACCGGCAGTATACTCAACCGCGAATTCGTTGATGACTATTGGGACGGCAGCGAAGACGGTGAGAGCTTCTGCCTCTATGCCGTCTGGAAAGAGGACGACTTCAGCGTCGCTTTCAAGGCCATCAAATCCGCCCTGCCCGCCGACGGCTGCATCAGAGCGACCGGTTCTCTGGCTCTCCCCGAGTCCGGCGACGGTTGGACAGCCTCGTATTCAAGCGACAGCGCGCTCTTCTCCGGCGGAAGCATCGTCGCCCTGCCGGACACCGGGACGCAGGAGCTGACCATCACCGCAGCAGTCACCAAAGACGGCGCTGTCAAGACCCGTAACTACAAGCTCACCGTCTACTCCGCCGAGGCAGCGGATACCGAAGCCGCGCTGAACAAAGCGGCAGCTGCGCTTCCGTCCAATCTCCGTCCCAAATACGGCACGGACACCAACATCCTCGATATGCTCAAAGCGCTGATTGGTGAAAGCGATGTTGAGCTTGCGATGAAAGAAGCCGTACAGAGCGGTGACAAAAAATCTGCCATCGCTGCCGACGGCACGATAGATTATTATTTCAGCGACAGCATGTCCGGCGGCCCCGGATACGCGAATTTCACTGTCGTGCTCAGCCTGAACGGGCAGAGCACGGAAAAAGACCTGCGCGCCACGATCCCCTGGAACACTGACAAGGTCAGGGCAGCTCTCGAGCTCGCCGCCGGCCGGGTCACCGTGCCCGCAGAGGTGACGGACAGCCTTGAACTGACGAAGTACCCCTTCAAAGAGGGCAAAACTCCCGACGACGGCTACAGCTATTCAACGCTCGACACGTGGTGCACCGTGACGTGGACCTCCTCGGACAGCTCCGTCATAAAAATCGGCTCCGCGCCTTACTATCCGTACTACTCCCCGTATAACACCACTGTCATCCCCGGCAAGCTCGATCAGGATGTCACGCTCACCGCAGCGCTCGTCTGCAACAGCGTCGACGGCGTTGCCGTGACGAAGGAATTCACCGTCTGCGTCAAGGGCGACCCCGACGCGCAGGATATAACCGAGCTGCTTCAGGCGAAGCTTGACGCAGGTCTCAAGGATCCCGGCCTGACCGACGACGTGACCGGCGATAAGATCGACCCCGAAAACGTCACCTCCAGCGGGATACAGTTCCCCACAACGCGCGATTTCAAGATCGACGGCAAGTATTACCCCGTCACCATCAAGAGCAGCAACCCCGACGTCATCAAGACCTTTGATGTGAACAACGCCGCGCGCGTCGAGGTCCTGCGCCCGATGCCCGGCGAGGATCCCGTCAAGGTCACCGTGACCGTCACTATAACCGAAAAGGCCACCGGCAAGTTTGCCTCCCGCGATATCGAGCTGACAGTACAGCCCCTCGTCAACGAGGAGATCGATCGCGAGCTTGAGCTGATGGAGCTTGTCAAGGCACACTACTTCGACGGCATCAGAAACGCCAACACCAGCCCCGACGATATTCAGACCGATCTGCACACTTTCCAGGAGGCCTACCTCAATGATGACGGCGAGCTCGTCTGGGTCTATAACTACAAGGACGTGACCGGCAAGGGCATCGCCCCGAGCGAGATGGACGGCTGGCAGGCCGCGGAGCAGTGGCGGCTTTTCAAGTCCAGCAACCCCAAGGTCATCACGCATGAGAATCTTCTCGTCACGCGTGATAAGGAGCATAAGCTCGTCACTATAACGAGCTGGCTCTCCAGCGAGCGCTTCGCGGAGCTTGCGAAGAAATACCCGGACGATAAGCGCCTGAGCCAGCTCGTGAACCAGCCTGTCTCCGTGCAGCTCCAGGTGACCGGCACCGATCCTACGAGCGACAAGCCCATCGAGGATCTTTACGCGGTGTACTTCACCCTCAGCGATAACGGCAGCGAGTGGTTCTCCTGCAAACTCGATAAGCTCCCCGAGGGCACCAGCGCGCTCGACGTGCTGCATAAGGCTCTTGCAAGCCACGGCTACTCCGCCTCCGGCAGCACATATATCAGCGCCATCTCCGGCCCGAACGGGACTCTCAAGGAAAAGGACCGCGGCCCCAATTCCGGTTGGATGTACTCCGTCAACGGCAGCATCGCGAGCGTCACGATGAATCAGTACTTCGTCTCCGACGGCGACAGCATCGAGATGTTCTATACCGATGACTACACCAAGCTCGGCCACAGTGGAGAATATACCCCGGACGATGTCATTGACCTCATCGACGCCATCGGCACCGTCACAAAGCGCAGCGGGGACGATATTGCCGCCGCGCGCAAGGCCTATGACAGCCTGACGGATGAAGAGAAGAAGCAGGTGACGAACTACGGTACCCTGCTCGCGGCTGAGAAGGCTTATGCCGATATCCTCAAGAAAGCCGCAAAGGAGCTCGGCGATATCTATAAGACGACCGGCGACTACATCGAGAAGCTCCCCGGCGATGAGCTGAACGCTTTCGGCAGCGAGTGGTACATTCTCGGCCTCGCGCGCAGCGGCCGCAAGGTCTTCGATGACTACTATAAGGCTATTGAAAAATACGTCTCCGAGAACATCGATGAGAATGGCCGCCTCGATGAAAAGCGCGCCACCGATAACGCAAAGCTCGTCCTCGTGCTCAGCGCGCTGGACAAGGACGTGACCGATGTCGGCGGGCATGACCTGCTGAAAGCACTGAGCGACATGGACTATGTCACGCAGCAGGGGCTGAGCGGTGCGATCTATGCCCTGCTCGCCTTTGACTGCCGCGGTTATGATGTACCCTCTGCTGATAAGAACGTCGAGCAGACGAGCCGTGAGGGGCTTGTGAAGTACATTCTCGACAAGCAGCTCAAGGACGGCGGCTGGGCATACTCCGGCGACAAGGCCGAACCGGATATGACTGCAATGGCGCTTCAGGCTCTCGCCGCGTATTATAAGACCGACGCAAAGGTCAAGGAAGCAGCCGATAAAGCCGTGACCTGCCTGTCGAAGCTCCAGAATACCACCGGCGGTTATGACAGCTACGGCAGCGTCAACAGCGAGTCTGCCGCTCAGGTCATCACCGCACTGACCGCTCTCGGCATCGATCCGGATAACGACGCCCGCTTTGTCAAAAACGGCGCGAGCGTGCTGGATTCTCTGTGCGGCTTCTATGTCGACGGCGGCGGCTTCCGCCACGTCTCTGACGGCAAGCTCGACCCGACCGCGACGGCTCAGGGCTATTATGCTCTCGCAGCGTATTACCGCTTTGCCGGCAGCCAGACCGCGCTGTATGACATGACCGATCTCGACACCGTCGAAAAAGCGGCATAAACCTAAAAAAGTCTCAGGAAAGCTTAGCTTTCCTGAGACTTTTTTAATATTCAATCTCAATACTGCATCAGCGGGGCCGAGCCGTCGTCCTCGCCTTTGGTGATCCTGCGTATCTCCGCCTCGTAGCTGTAGGTGTCGCTGACGTGGACGGTGAATTTATCGCCGACCTTCTTCCCCAGAACCTCTTTGCCGAACGGGGATTCCTTGCTGATAAGCCCGTGCAGCGGGTCGCAGCGTACGGTCGTTACGACTTGGATAATCTGCGTGTCGTCGTCCTCCGGGATGTATATCTCCACCTTATCGAACAGACCGACCTCGTCGGAAGCAGAGCGGTCGTCTATCACCTTTGCGGACTTTATCATCCCCTCAAGGTACCTGATACGGCTGCGGTTCTTGTTCTGCGCCTGCTTTGCGGCCTTGTACTCGAAATTCTCGCTCAGGTCGCCGAAGGCGCGGGTACGCTTGACCTCCTCTATAAGCCCCGGCATAAGCTCAAGCCGGCGGTAGTCAAGCTCCTCTTTCATTTTTCTGATATCTTCTCTTGTAAGTTCGTCGTTCATTTTCCGCCTCACAGATCAATATTAATGGTGTTAAGGCCGTTTTTCTCGAACTCCGCCATGTATTCGTCCATGCGCGCCGTCAGCTCCGAGAAATCCTCCGGGTCGGTGTCGACCAAGTCAAGGTCGCGCCGCGCCAGCTCCTCGGCAAGGATGTTGAAAAACACGCCGTCCTCATAGTCAGCGATGGCCTCGTGTATGCCGCCGTCCTCATACGCCTGCGACGGGAAGATGTGCCCGTGCCAGCGCTGGATAAGAGCGCGCATACCGTGATCCGGGCAGAGCGAGAAGAGCTTTTCCTGAAGCTGGTCATAGTCCTCAAAGCGGTCGTCCCCTCTGGTGGAGTTGAGTATCCAGTTGCCGATATACACCATGTCAAGCAGACGCCTGAATTCCTTTTCGCTTAGCTCTATGTTCAAAGTATCGCCTCCCGGCAGATAGTATTGGGGAGAAGCCGAAGAACGCTTCACCAGCAGTTCCTTACAGATTCTCACCCATGCTTATTATAGCAGAGGACATGGCTTAATTCCACAGGTAAACAATACAAATTTTTCTTGTAATACAGGCCCCTTTGGGTTATATTAAGATGGTTAAGATCATTGATTGGAGCATTTGATGGATAACAGACCTGTCGGCATTTTCGACTCCGGCTTCGGCGGGCTTACTTCGCTCAAAGCACTGAGGGAAATGATGCCCGATGAAAACATAATATACTTCGGCGATAACGGCCGCGCACCCTACGGCGGACGCGGTGCGGAGCAGCTGAAGGCCATGGCGCGGCAGGATATCGCGTTTGTCTCCGGCCTCGGCGTCAAGGCCATGATCGTCGCCTGCGGGACGCTTTCAAGCGCCGCGGCGGACGTGCTTGAGGAATGCTCCCTGCCGCTCTCAGGCGTACTGAACGCGAGCGTCAACGTCCTGCGGCAGCTCGGCGGCTCCTCCCCTCTCGGTATAATCGCGACCGAAGCGAGTATAAAAAGCGGTGCTTTCAAAGCCGCGCTGCACGCTGCCTTTCCTGAGCGCGAGATCATCGACCTCGCCTGTCCGGAGTTTGTTCCGCTCATTGAAAGCGGTCATATCTCAGCGGACGATCCGCTTCTCACCGCCGCGGTGGAGCGCGCGCTCGCTCCGCTCAAGGCGCGCCAGCCCGGCACGCTGCTCCTCGGCTGCACGCATTATGGGATAGTCGGCGATGCGATAAGCGCATATCTCGGCAGAGATGTCAGACTTGTCAGCGCCTCGGAGTGCGCGGCGAGCGAGATGCGCGACCGGCTCGTTTCCTCCGGCATGACCGGCGGAGAGGGGCGGACGCAGTACCTGACCAGCGGCAGCGCGGAGGATTTCTCCAAGGTCGCCTCGGTCATTTTAGGCATGGACGATATCCGTGCCGAGCACATCCCCCAAATGGAGGTCGAATACATATGATGAAAGACGTTGTGATATCCCTGCACAGCACCCAGAATACCGGCACAGACGAGGAGGATACCATTGATTTCTCCACCGACGGGATGTATACCTACGACGGTGAAAACGCCTGCATCACCTATCTTGAAAGCGAAGTGACCGGGCTTACCGGCACACGCACGAGCGTTATCGTCATGCCGGACAGGGTCTCCGTCCAGCGCGACGGCTTTATCACAAGCCGGATGTTTTTCATGGAGGGTGAAAAGACCTCGTTCCTGTACGACACCCCTGCCGGCACGGCGACGATGTCGGTGCGCGCAAGGAGCATAAAGAAGGACTTCAATGAAAGCGGCGGTACTCTGGAGCTTGACTATGTGCTCGATCTGGAGCATGCAGTCGTCAGCAGAAACAAGCTCCGCCTGGATATAAGGCAAATAGGGCAATGATTAAAAAAGGCACCGGGAAGTGATTTCCCGGTGCCTTTTTTCTTCAGCGCTCCAGACCTGCAAGCGCATCCATTTTCTTCATAAACAGGTGGTTGAACAGCGCGATCACGCGCCCCACGCCGAGCACCGCAAGCACCGTGCCTAAGCCGATGCCGATCACCTTGTGGCCGGCGGCCAGGCATATGACAGCGGTCAGGCAGACGTCGAACAGGTCAAAGCAGTTCTTCGTGATGCCGACCGGCTTGCGGACAAAGTCGGCAATGGCCTGAACGATTCCGTCGCCGGGGTTCGGGATGACGCGCATATTGAGGGACATCGCCGCGCCTATCCCGGTCAGGACGATGCCGGCGATGAGCACCGCAAGCTGCGGTAGGAAGCCCTCAGGCTCCGGAAGCAGCACCGAAAACAGGTTCATGAACCTTGTAAATACAAGGCACAGCGGCAGCTGCAAAACGTCCTTTCCCAGCGTGAGCAGCAAGGAGCCCTCCGGTCTGCGGATAAGGTGCAGCATGATTTCAACCGCGACAAAGACGGCGTAGAGTCCAAAGGTCGCGTTGCCGAAGTTGAGGCCGTATATAACGGAAACGCTGTATGAAATGGAAATGATCGGCGACACGCCAAGTCCGGATTTAGTGTTGAGAACTATGCCGAGCGCAAGAATGAGCAGCCCGGCAATATAAAATATTGCCCGGTATATTGTACTTTTCTTCATGTTTTATATCTGATTCCTACTTCTATTTGAACTTTCCGTCACTCATTCTGCATGTCGCGCAGAACAGCTTCGGCACAGCGCAGCCCGTCCACCGCGGCGGAGGTGATCCCGCCTGCATAGCCTGCTCCTTCCCCGCAGGGATAAAGCCCGCGCAGACTGCTTTGCAGGGAATCATCACGGAGAATGCGCACAGGCGAGGAGGAGCGCGTCTCGGGGCCGGTGAGCACGGCGTCGGGCGCATCAAAGCCACGGAGCTTCTTTCCAAGCTCCGGTATGGCGTTATGCAGCACGGAGCTTATCTTCTCCGGCAGCACTTCATGCAGGTCTCCCCAAGTCACGCCCGGCTCATAGCTCGGCGTGACGCTGCCCGAGCCGGTGCTTGGCCGGTCGACCATGAAGTCACCCACGAGCTGCGCGGGGGCGCGATAGCTCCCGGCATAATTATAGGCGCGGCGCTCTATCTCGCGCTGCCAGTACATCCCGGCAAGGACGCCCTCGCCCGGAAAATCATCGGTGTGCAGCGTGACGAGCAGGGCGGAGTTTGCGTTCTCCCCGTCGCGCTTTGAATAGCTCATGCCGTTTGTGACGACCCCACCGGTTTCTGACGCCGCGGCGAAAACCTTACCGCCGGGGCACATGCAGAAGGTGTAAGCGCTTGTGCCGTCAGGCAGATGGACGTTGAGACTGTAGTCCGCGGGGGGCAGCTCGCCGCGCTCTCGCCCGTACTGGGCAAGGTCGATATCGCGCTGCTTATGCTCAATGCGCACGCCCATTGAAAATGGCTTGCGCTCCATGTCAAGGCCGAGATCTCGCAGCATTTCAAAGCTGTCGCGCGCGGAATGGCCAATGGCGAGGATGAGTCGGGTGCAGGGCAGGGTATAATTCCCCTTTGCCGTGTGTACAAGCGCATGGGTCAGGCGGCCATTTTCGGCCACGATACCATCCAAGCGTGACCCAAAGCGAACCTCCCCGCCGAGGGAGATTATTTCACGCCGGAGGTTCTGCACAACATCGATCAGAACGTCGGTACCGATGTGGGGTTTTGCATCATAAGTGACGCTCTCCGGCGCGCCGTGCGCGGCAAATTCCCTCAGCACCCAGAACATGCGTTTATCATGGGTGCCGGTATTGAGCTTGCCGTCAGAAAACGTCCCGGCTCCCCCTTCGCCGAACTGGACATTCGACTCCGGGTCGAGTTCTCCGCCGGCGCGGAAAGCATCGACGGCGGCTTTGCGGCTCAGCGCATCCTGTCCGCGCTCAAGAACTATCGGCCTTGCCCCGGCACGGGCAAGCACCAACGCCGCGAACATCCCGGCGGGACCGAAGCCGACGACGACGGGACGGGAAGCTGCTTCGACGTGTGGAATGTCATAGACAGGCTCGGTATAGGCGCAGACGTCCTTCCCGGCAAAACGGGCAAGAAGCTTATCCTCCCCGGCGCGGAGAGCGACAGCGGCGGAGCAGGTATAGTGAATGTCATTTTTCTTTCTCGCATCGAGCGAACGCTTGACGACGCGGCACTCCGCAATGTCAGATGTGCTGACGCGGAGCTTTTTTGCAGCCTTGGCGGAAAGACGCGATAAGTCCTCCCCCGGCTCAAGGCGCAGATTGCGCACAAGTATCATAGACCGAGCCTCCCGGCAAGCCGGCCGCTCGCCCATGCCCACTGGAGGTTATAGCCGCCGCAGTCACCGTCGATGTCCAGCAGCTCCCCGCAGACGAAGAGGCCGGGCATGAACCAGCTCTCAAGTGTTTCGGGGTCAAAGCCGCCGGTGCGGATGCCGCCGACAGTGACCTGCGCGTTGTCAAAGCCCTCGGTGCCGAGAAGCTTTAGGCGGAAGCCCTTGCAAGCTCTGGCAAGGGCGGTAAGCTGCCGGTCGGTGAGGGTCTTTATAGGTACATTCGCGTCAAGCGCGGTATACTTGACGAGCATTTTCCCGAGGCGGTTATGGAGCATACCGGCAAGGATATCAGTTGCTGTAAGCTCAGGGAGCTTTTCGCGGCGCTGGCAGAGCATGGCGGTGACGGCCTCAACAGAATAGTCCGCGAAGAAATCGGCCTCGATACTCAGCCCTTTGCCGCCGGTAGAGGCAGCGCGGGAAACGTCGAACGCGGCAGGGCCTGAGACGCCGTTATCGGTAAATTGCAGCTCGCCCCGGCTCTCGGCAAGTACTTCCCCACTGGAAAACAGACGCAGGCGGCAGTCAGCGCGCACACCCTTGAGAGAACGCGGATACTCAGGCTCGGTGATGAGCTGGACAAGGCTGGGATAAAGCCCGGTGCGTTTATGGCCGAGGGGCTTTAAAAGCTCATACCCGTCGGACACGCCGCCGAGCTTTGCACCTGCTGCTCCCCCGCAGGCGACGATGAGCTTATCGCAATGGAGCGTCTCACCATCGGTGACGACCGCCCAGCCGGTATCATCGCGGTATATCTCCTTGGCGGAAGTCGCCGATCTGAGTTCAACACCCGACTGCTCCAGCGCAAAGCGGAGCACGTCAAGGACGGAATTGGCAGAATTTGAAAGCGGGTAGACACGCCCGCCGTACTCCTCGACCGTGACAAGGCCAAGGGAGTGAAAATACTCCAGTGCCTTCTCCGGCGGGAATTTCTCAAGTGCGGGCACGGCGAAGGCGGGGTTCTCCCCGTGGTAATTTTCGGGCGACGCACCGGTATTAGTGAGGTTGCAGCGGCCGTTGCCGGTGGCAAGCAGCTTGCGTCCGATGCGCTGCTGACGCTCAAGGACGATGACGCGGCGGCTCTTATCCTCCGCGGCGGTAAGTGCGGCGATGAGCCCGGAGGCCCCGCCGCCGATAACGATCACAGTTTCCATATATTCATTCTCCGTGCAGGATGTCATGCGCGACGGGGGTATAGAACAAGCGGCTGACCTCGGCGGGGTCTTTGGTCTGGCCGAGGATCCACATCAGTTTTGCGTAGACGGCTTCGGTGGTCATGTCGTAGGCCTCAAGGACGAGGGGGTTGCTCTTGAGGCTGTGGCCGACGGAATAGACCGAGAGGTCGGAGCCCTCGTTCTGCACCTGAGTCGTCATAACGATGAACTTGCCCTCGGCGGTATGTCGTTTGACAAGCTCAAACAAGCGGCTGTCGTTATACGAGGGCAGGCCGCCGACGCCGAAGCACTCTATGATGAGCGCGTCATTGCGGGTAAGGAGGAAGTCGAGCACCTCAGGATCGGTGCCGGGAACCATCTTCACAAGGGCGACGTGCTCATCGAGTTTATCATAAAACAGCGGTGCAGGCAGAGTATCAGGCGCGATATAGCGCATGAGACGGTGGTCGTGCAGGATGGCAAGGTCGGGATAATTGATGCTGGAAAATGCGGCAAAGCTCTTGGAGCAGGTCTTTCTCGCGCGGGTGCCTAGAATGACGCGGCCGCTGAACACGATATCGACCCCGGCGAGCAGGCCTGAGCAGGCACAGACAAAGGCATCGGTCAGGTTGAGCTTAGAGTCGGTAGAGTCATAGTTGATGGGCTTCTGCGCGCCGGTTATCATAATGGGCTTGTCCGCGCCCTGTACAAGATAGCTCAGCGCGGCGGCGGTATAGGCCATGGTATCGGTGCCGTGGCTGATGACGAAGCCGTCATAGCGCGCGTAATTATCGCGCAGAGCCTGAGCGACGGCGATCCAGTGCGCAGGGGTGATATTGGTGCTGTCAAGGCTGAAGAGGGACTTGCATTCGACACGGCAGAGCGAGCTTATCGCCGGGACATAGCGCAGCAGCTGCTGCGGGGTGAGCTCCGGGGTCAGGCCGTCGGGCGTCATTTCGGAGGCGATGGTGCCGCCGGTGCCGAGCATGAGGATGTTTTTCATATCGGGTGAGTCCTTGTTAAAATCGTTATAATAGATAATTATAACAAGTTGGGGGAAATTATTCAACGGTATTGCGTACCCTTTTGGAGTTCTTCTTGAAAACAGGGGCAGATTTTAGTATAATGTTTTTTGTGTATCATTTTAGCAAGCACAGATGAAGGGGGCGGGGCAATGGATATCTTTGACCTCATCGGCCCGGTAATGGTAGGGCCGAGCAGCTCGCACACGGCGGGCGCGGTGCGCATAGGCTATGTGGCGAGAAAGCTTCTCGGAGAGGAACCGAAGAGCGCGAGGATCACACTGCACGGCTCCTTCGCCGCGACCGGCCGCGGGCACGGCACGGACAAAGCTATAGTCGCAGGGTTACTGGGCATGCATCCGGACGACGAGCGCATTCCGCGCAGCTTTGAGCTGGCATGGGAGCAGGGGCTTGACTTCTCCTTTGAGCTGCGTGAGCTGCGCGCCGCGCACCCGAACACGGCAAGGCTCGACCTCACCGGCGAAAGCGGGAAGCGGCTCAGCATGACGGGCGCATCCGTCGGCGGCGGGCGCATAGAGGTGCGCGAGCTTGACGGGATAGCGCTCTCGTTCTCGGCAGAAAAGCCGACGCTCATCATCCGCAACGAGGATCAGCCGGGGAGCATATCGATAGTCTCGGCAGTGCTGGCAAACCTCGGGATAAACATTGCGACCTTCCATGTAAACCGCAGCTCGCGCGGCGGTCAGGCGATAATGGTCATAGAGTGCGACTCGCCCGTACCGCTGAGCACGGTGAACACCATTGCCGCGATGCAGGGGATCATAAGCGCGGCGGCGGTCGATACGGACTGAGGAGGTTTGAGCGATGGCGGTATTTTTATCGGTAAAGGAGCTTCTCTCGGGCGCGGAGAGCGCGGGGCTGGAGCTTTGGGAATATGTCCTGCGCGCAAGCGCGGACGAGACAGGGATAAGCACGGAGCGTTCATGGGCGCAGATGTCCGCGCGGCTCGAGGCGATGAAGAAAGCCGACGCCTCCTATGACGCGGGGATGCGCTCTCACAGCGGACTCACCGGCGGGGACGGCGCGAAGATGGACGCATACGCCGCAAGCGGCGGCGGGATATGCGGTGAGTTCATCGACGGCATTCTTGCCGCGGCGCTGCGCATGGGCGAGTGCAACGCCTGCATGCACTGCATTGTCGCCGCGCCTACGGCGGGCGCATGCGGAGTCCTGCCGGCGGTACTGCTGCCGTATGGTCGGCGCTATGAACTTCCCGAGGATGCGCTTATAAAGGCGCTGTACGTCGCATCCGGCTTCGGCGCAGTGATAGCCCAGCGCGCCTCGATATCGGGCGCGGAAGCGGGCTGTCAGGCGGAGATAGGCACGGCGGCAGCAATGGCTGCAGCGGCGCTCGTATACCTCCACGGCGGCAGCGCCGTGCAGATGGCAAACGCTGCGGCGATGGCACTCAAGAACATGATGGGGCTGGTGTGCGACCCTGTGGCGGGCTTGGTCGAAGTGCCGTGCATAAAGCGCAATGCCGCGGGCGCGATGAACGCGCTGTGCGCGGCCGAAATGGCGCTGGCGGGGATAGAATCGCGCATACCGCCGGACGAGGTGATAGACGCAATGGCGGCGGTCGGCGCGGCGCTCCCCTCCTCGCTGCGCGAAACGGGCATGGGCGGCATTGCCGCAAGCCCCACGGCGGTGAAGTTTAGGGAAGAGTTCTTCGGGCAGTGAGCGTGTGAAGCTCAGTTTCAAAACAGGAGCTGCATCCCTCATAAAGTACAAAGCCTCGCAGAGTTTTTTCGCCTCGGAAGGCAAAAAAATAAATCATATATATTTTTGCCGGGGGCGTGTACCTCGGCAAAAATACTTCTCGCGTAGTGAGTGTCGAGCGAAGCGAGGCATGAACGAAGCGCAATCTTTTTGTCGGCGAAGCTCAAAGAGCTTCGCCGACAAAAAGAAAAAAAGCTGTATCCAAAAATCGGATACAGCTTTTTTATTCAGGTTAAAGCTATCAGACCAGTTCGATAACTGCGACTTCTGCAGCATCGCCGCGGCGGGTGCCGATGCGGGTGATGCGGGTGTAGCCGCCGTTGCGGTCAGCATACTTCGGGGCGATCTCGTCAAAGACCTTCTTTGCCACGTCTTCACGGGTGATGAAGGACAGCGCCTGACGGTATGCGTTCAGATCCTTTGCTTTGCCAAGGCTTATCATCTTCTCGGCGAGGGGAGCTATCTCCTTTGCGCGGGTAACGGTGGTCTCCATACGGCCGAGGTCAAGGAAATCGGTGACCTGCTGACGGAGCATCGCCATACGCTGAGAGGTAGTCTTGCCGAGCTTTCTGGTTCCGGGCATAATTGCATTTCCTCCTTCTTGAGAGCTTACTGGTTGTCGTCACTGGCCAGAGACAAGCCCATCATGGTCAGCTTATGCTCGACCTCTTCAAGGGACTTGCGACCCAGATTACGGACTTTTATCATCTCGTCCTGAGTCTTGTTTACCAGATCCTCAACAGTATTGATGTTAGCACGCTTGAGACAGTTGAAGCTTCTCACCGACAGATCCAGCTCTTCGATGGTCATCTTGAGCATGGTGTCCGGCTCCTTCTCGACCTTCTCGACAACGGTGGAGTTGCTGCCGATGGTGTCGGAAAGATTGGTGAAGAGCGTGAAATGGTCGCAAAGAATCTTTGCGCCAAGAGACAGGGCATCCCTTGCAGTCATGGTCTTGTCCGTCCAGACCTCGATGGTCAGCTTGTCAAAGTCCGTCTGGTTGCCCACACGGGTGTTCTCGACAGAGTAGTTGACCTTGAGAACCGGAGTATAGATAGAGTCCACGGGGATTGTGCCGATGGGCATCTGAGGATTCTTGTTCTGCGCGGCGGAGACATAGCCTCTGCCGTGGTCAAGAACGAGCTCCATATTCAGAGCGCCGTCGGGACCGAGCGTGGCGATATGCTGCTCGGGATTGAGGATCTCCACCTCGGCGTCAGTCTTGATGTCGCCGGCGGTGACTTCGCACTCGCCTGCGGCCTCGATATAGACGGTCTTTGCTCCCTCGCTGTGAAGGCGGGCAATGATGCTCTTGACGTTGAGGACGATCTCCGTAACGTCTTCCTTCACACCGGGGATGGTGGAGAACTCATGCTGCACACCGGCGATCTTTATGCTGGTGCATGCGGTGCCGGGGAGAGATGAGAGAAGTACCCTGCGAAGAGAGTTACCAAGAGTTGTGCCGTAGCCGCGCTCCAGGGGCTCTATGATGTACTTGCCATAAGAGCTGTCCGCCGGAGTCTCGATGCATTCGATGCGCGGCTTCTTAATTTCGATCATATAGTTATATAACCCTCCTTTTAAGTTGTGCGCTCAGCCGAGCGCCTGTGGAAATCAGCTTACCAATTTGAGGGTGTCTTTATTACTTGGAGTACAACTCGACGATAAGATGCTCTTCGATAGGCATATCAATGTCATCGCGTGCGGGAACTGCAACGATCTTTGCCGTCATATTGTTCTTGTCATACTCGATCCACTTCGGCGCGGGACGGAAGGCGTTATCCTCAATGTTCTCCTTGACCTTCTGCATGCTCTTGCCCTTCTCGGTGAGGGAAATGACCATGCCGGGCTTGACCTGGAAGCTGGGGATGTTGACCTTGCGTCCGTTGACGGTGACGTGACCGTGGTTGACCAGCTGACGAGCCTCGCGGCGGGTCATGGCGAAGCCAAGTCTGAACACGACGTTGTCAAGACGCTGCTCAAGGATAGCCAGGAGGTTTTCACCGGTGATGCCGGGCATCTTCTCGGCTCTCTCGTAGTACAGACGGAACTGCTTTTCGAGGACGCCGTAGATGAACTTGACCTTCTGCTTCTCATTGAGCTGCATGCCGTACTCGCTCTGCTTTTTGCGAACCTGAGCCTTGGGGTTGCGGATGGTGTCGACCTTGCTCTTGCCGGTGTAACCCAGAGAGGCAGGGGTGACGCCCAGCGCCTTTGCGCGCTTAACTATGGGCTGTGTATTCTTTGCCATTATCTGTACCCTCCTTCAATTAGACGCGGCGACGTTTCGGAGGACGGCAGCCATTGTGAGGAATGGGGGTAACGTCCTTGATCATCGTCACTTCGAGACCTGCGGTCTGAAGGGCGCGGATAGCGGCCTCACGACCCGAACCGGGACCCTTAACGAACACTTCGACGGACTTGAGGCCGTGCTCCATAGCTGCCTTTGCGGCAGTCTCAGCTGCGGTCTGAGCGGCGAAGGGGGTAGACTTCTTGCTTCCGCGGAAGCCAAGGCCGCCTGCGGATGCCCAGGATATCGCGTTGCCCTGAGTGTCGGTAATGGTGACCATAGTGTTGTTGAAAGAAGAGCTGATATGAACCTGGCCCTTTTCAATGTTCTTGCGTTCTCTCCTGCGAGTTCTGACTTTCTTCTTAGCGCTTGCCTGAGTTGCCATAATTCATATCCCTCCTTACTTCTTCTTATTTGCGATGGTGCGTTTCGGACCCTTGCGGGTACGAGCGTTGGTCTTGCTTCTCTGTCCGCGAACGGGCAGGCCGCGGCGATGGCGCATACCACGGTAGCAGCCGATCTCGGTCAGGCGCTTGATGTCAAGCGCGGTCTGACGGCGGAGGTCGCCTTCCACGATGTAGTGGTGGTCGATCGCTTCACGCAGCTTTGCTTCTTCCTCATCGGTGAGGTCCTTAACTCTGGTGTCGGGGTTGATTCCGGTCATGTCCAGAATCTTCTTTGCGCTGGTTCTGCCGATACCGTAGACATAAGTGAGACCGATTTCTATTCTCTTGTCCTTGGGCAGGTCAACGCCGGCTATACGTGCCATATTATACGATCATCCTTTCGATAATTGTTTCCGCATTGTCGATGCGGGGACTTGTTCCCGCCGGAGGGAGTCCCCGGATCCATGCGGGATTTTTATAAGGACAGACTGGGCAGACTTACACGCTGCGCGTGCAGTATCGTACCCAACTTGTCGCCTGAGTTTGATGCGGGGCGTGCGCCCCTCTCTGCGAATCAGCCCTGGCGCTGCTTGTGCTTGGGGTTCTCGCAGATAACCATGACTTTACCCTTGCGCTTGATTATCTTGCACTTTTCGCACATGGGCTTCACGGAAGGTCTTACTTTCATTTGTTTTACCTCCTACTTGCTTCTCCACACGATGCGGCCGCGGGTGACGTCATAGGGAGACATCTGGACCGTGACCTTGTCGCCGGGAAGGATCCTGATAAAGTTCATCCGGAGCTTTCCGGAAATATGCGCCAGAATGATGTGACCCTTGCCGATATCCACCTGGAACATGGTGTTGGGCAGGGATTCCACCACTGTGCCCTCAAGTTCGATTACATCGTCTTTTGCCAAAGTAAATTCCTCCAAAGTCGGTGTGGCTTAAAGCCAAAGATCATCTGCCATCGTAAGGATCTCTGCCTCGCCGTCGGTGATATGGATGGTGTTTTCATAGTGGGCGGCGAGAGTGCCGTCAACGGAAACGACCGTCCAGTCGTTGGCGAGCGTCCTGACGTCGGGCTTGCCGATGATGACCATCGGTTCGACCGCGATCGTCATGCCCCTTACAAGGCGCGGATTTGCTCTGTGCGACATCCTGTCGGCTCTGTAGTTCGGGACCTCCGGAGCCTCATGCATCTGACGGCCTACGCCGTGACCCACATACTCGCGGACGACGCTGTAGCCGTGGCTCTCAACGTAATCCTGAACAGCTCCGCCGATATCGGATATCCTGTAGCCCTCCTTCGCGAACTTGATGCCCTCGAAGAAGCTTTGTCTTGTAACCTCGATGAGTTTTCTGGCCTCGTCGCTGATCTCTCCGCAGGCATAGGTGCCCGCGCAGTCGCCTACAAAGCCCTTGAAGGTCGCGCCCACATCGACGGACACGATGTCGCCGTCATGGATGACCCTCTTGCCGGGGATGCCGTGTATGACCTCCTCGTTCACCGAGACGCAGGCGCTGGCAGGGAATCCGCCGTAGCCCAGAAACGTGGGCTTTGCGCCCGACTTGAGGATGAACTCATGCACATACTTGTTTATCTGCCTGGTAGTCACACCGGACTTGATCGCCTGACGCGCGATGCTGCGCGCGCCCGCGGTGATCTTGCCGGCCTGACGCATCAGTTCCATCTCTGATTTGGATTTAATATAAATCGTATCTGACATAATATCAAATCCCCAGAGCTTTCTTGATCTCAGCGGTCGTCTCGCTGATCGTGGGCTGATTTTCGACCGTCTTGAGCTTGCCGCGCTCGGCGTAGAATGCCTTGAGCGGCTCGGTCTCCTTGTGGTAGGTATCGAGGCGCGCCTTTACGGTCTCGGGAGCATCGTCCTTGCGGATGGTGAGCTCGCCGCCGCAGGCATCGCACACGCCCTCTACCTTCGGGGGATTGTTCACAATGTGGAAGGTCTGGCTGCAGTTCTTGCAGGTCCTCCGGCCGGACATACGGTCGATGATCGTATTGTCGCCTATCTCGATGGACAGGGCGCAGTCGATATCGATGCCCATCTCCTCCATCGTCTGCGCCTGCGGTATAGTACGCGGGACGCCGTCGAGGATGTAGCCGTTTTTGCAGTCCGGCTCGGCGAGCCGCTCGCGGATGATGCCGATTATGACATCATCCGGAACGAGCTTACCGGAGTCCACATAGCTCTTGGCCTTCAGTCCTACCTCCGTACCGGCTTTCATGGCGGCGCGGAGGATGTTTCCAGTGGAGATCGTCGGTATACCCAGCTCGCGGCTGAGTATTTCTGCCTGAGTACCTTTACCTGCGCCGGGGGCGCCTAAAAGTATAAGTCTCATAAAGCAAGGCCCTCAATTAATCAAGGAAACCCTTATAGTTGCGCATGAGCATCTGTGCTTCGAGAGCGCGGACAGTCTCAAGCGCGACACCGACGACTATTATGATCGAGGTACCGCCAAGGGACACACCCGTGAGGGATGCGGACTGGCTGAAGTGAGCAACGAGAATGGGGACAACGGCGATGATGCCGAGATAGAGAGCCCCGAAGAGAGTGATCTTGTTGAGCACCTTCTGGATGAACTCGCTGGTCGGCTTGCCCGGACGGAAGCCGGGGATGTAGCCGCCGTTCTTCTTCAGGTTGTTGGCCACCTCGATGGGATTGAACTGGATGGTGGAATAGAAGTAGGCGAAGAAGATTATCAGCAGGAAATAGATTATCGCGTAGGGAATGGAGTTGGTACCGAACCAGGTGTTGACCCAGCCGTCAGTCTTGCCGGTGAAAGCCGCGATGGTCGCGGGGATGCTGGCGATGGACTGAGCGAAGATGATGGGCATAACGCCGGACATGTTCACCTTCATGGGCAGGTGGGTGCTCTGGCCGCCGTACATTTTACGGCCGACAACTCTCTTTGCGTACTGCACGGGGACCCTGCGCTCGGCATCGTTGACGTAAACGATCAGGACGATGATAGCGAGAGCGCCGAGGAACACGAGCAGTGCGACCCACCACTCCAGGGAACCGGTGGAGATATTACGAATGCTCGTAATAACGCTGGTCGGGAGTCTGGAAATGATGCTCGCGAAGAGGATCATCGAGATACCGTTGCCGATACCGTATTCGGTGATCTGCTCACCCAGCCACATGATCAGAGCGGAACCGGAGGTGAAGGTCAGGATGATGACGATCGCCGCCCAGATGTTGTTCTGTGCGTAGCTGACAAGGAAGTTGTTGTTCTTGATGAGCATGTAGTAACCGAAGCCCTGAAGAAGGCCGATACCGACAGTCGCATAACGGGTGATGGAGGCGATCTTCTTTCTGCCTTCCTCGCCCTCGTCCTTGCTCAGTCTCTCCAGTGCGGGGATAGCGATGCACAGCAGCTGGATGATGATGGAAGCATTGATGTAGGGCTGGATGGACAGGGCGAATATAGTCGCCGTGGAGAAGGCTCCGCCGGACATGACGTCCAGCAGACCCAGAACGGTGTTCTGGACGGTGTCAAAGTAGTTCTGAAGGAGACCTACATTGACATAAGGAACAGGGATGGCGTTGCCAAGACGATAAAGCAGAACTATAAGGAGAGTGAACAGGATCTTTTTGCGGATCTCTTCGACCTTCCAAGCATTGCGTAATGTCTGAAGCACTTAGACCACCTCTGCCTTTCCGCCGGCCGCCTCGATCTTCTGTTTTGCGGTTTCGGAGAAAGCAGCAGCTTTAACAGTCAGCTTCTTGGTAACTTCGCCGTTGCCAAGGAACTTGATACCGTACTTGCACTTGGAGATGATGCCGGCGTCAAGAATAGCCTGCACATCAACAACTGCGCCATCCTCGAACTTGTCGAGAACGGAAACGTTCAGCGCATCCAGAGGCTGGGCAAAGATGTTGTTGAAGCCTCTCTTGGGGATGCGGCGAGCCAGAGGCATCTGGCCGCCTTCGAAGCCGATGCGGACACCGCCGCCGCTGCGGGCCTTCTGACCCTTGTGGCCGCGGCCTGCGGTCTTGCCGTTGCCGGTAGCGTGGCCTCTGCCCTTGCGCTTGTCGACATGGGTGGAACCAGCTGCGGGAGAAAGTTCATGAATATACATTCTCTGGCCCTCCTTATTCTTCGGTGACCTTGACGAGATAGCCTATCTGGGCGATCTTGCCGCGGGTCTGGGGGTTGTCGGGCTGTACGGTCTCGTTGCCGATCTTGTGCAGGCCGAGGGAGTAAGCGGTAGCGATGTGCTTATCGTGTCTGCCGCTGAGGCTCTTAACGAGCTTGATTCTAAGATTTGCCATGATTCGCCCTCCTTAACCCTGAATCTCTTCAGGAGTCTTGCCTCTGACAGCAGCGACCTGAGCCGCGTTGCGCAGGGACTTGAGGCCTTCCATGGTAGCTGCGACCACGTTTGCGGGGTTGTTGGTGCGCAGGCACTTGGTACGGATGTTCTTGATGCCGGCTGCTTCGACAACAGCACGGACAGCGCCGCCGGCGATAACGCCGGTGCCTTCGGGTGCGGGCTTGAGAAGCACGCGGCCGGCGCCGAACTCACCGATGACCTCGTGAGGAATGGTGGTGCCCTGAAGGGTAACGGTGCAGATGTTCTTCTTTGCATCCTCAAGGCCCTTGCGGATAGCCTCGGAGACTTCGTTTGCCTTGCCCATGCCGAAGCCGACGCGGCCCTTGCCGTCACCGACTACGCAGAGAGCTGCGAACTTTGCCACGCGGCCGCCCTTAACGGTCTTGCTGACGCGGTTGAGGGAAACTACCTTCTCGATGAACTCGGAGGGAGCCTCGTCTTTACGACGGTCTCTTCTGTCATTATTGTATGCCATTAGTTTCTCCCCTCCCTTAGAACTTCAGGCCGCCCTCACGGGCGCCTTCTGCCAGTGCCTGGACACGGCCGTGATAAATGTAGCCGCCGCGGTCAAACACTACTTCTTCGATGCCCTTCTTAAGGGCACGCTCTGCAACGATCGCGCCGATCTTCTTTGCGGCCTCGATGTTGCTGCCGTTGCCTTCAAAGCTCTTCTCGACGGTGGAGGCGGACACGAGGGTGCTGCCGGCGACGTCGTCGATGATCTGAGCATAGATGTGGTTCTCGCTGCGGAATACGCTCAGGCGGGGTCTCTCAGCGGTGCCGGAGATCTTGCCGCGTACTCTGTTGTGGCGCTTGATGCGCTGTCCTTTTGTATCGGGTCTCTTAATCATTCAGGCACACCTCCGTTTACTTAGCACCGGTCTTGCCTTCTTTGCGGCGGATGACTTCGTAGTCGTACTTGATGCCCTTGCCCTTGTAGGGTTCGGGAGGTCTCTTACCACGAACTTCTGCTGCAAACTGGCCGACCTTCTGCTTGTCGATACCCTTGATGACAACATGGTTTGCATCGGGAACGTCGATCTGGATGTCCTCGGTCTCGGGGACAGTGACCTGATGGGAGTAGCCGATGTTGAGAACCAGGTTCTTGCCTTCCTTGGCTGCACGGTAGCCGACGCCGTTGATCTCGAGCTTCTTCTCAAAGCCGTGAGTAACGCCGATGACCATGTTGTTGACCAGAGATCTGGTCAGGCCGTGGAGAGAACGGTTCTCCTTGGTGTCGTCAGGACGGGTGACATGGAGGACGCCTGCGTCGATCTCAACCTTCATCTGTGCGGGCATGGTGTAAGCGAGCTCACCCTTGGGGCCCTTGACAGTGATGTGGTTGTTCTCGTCGACCTTGACTTCGACTCCTGCGGGAATGGTTATTGCTTCTCTACCTATTCTAGACATTGCGTTACCTCCTTACCATACGAACGCAAGGACTTCGCCGCCGACATTTGCCTTGCGGGCTTCCTTGTCGGTCATGACGCCCTTAGAAGTGGAGATGATCGCGATGCCCAGACCCTTGAGGACGCGGGGCAGCTCGTCGGCACCGGCGTAAACGCGCAGGCCGGGCTTGCTGACGCGGCGGAGACCCTGGATGGCTCTCTCCTTGCCGGGCAGGTACTTGAGGGTGATGCGGATGATGCCCTGGGTGCCGTCATCAATGACCTGGAAGTTCTTGATGTAGCCTTCATTGAGAAGGATCTCAGCAATGGACTTCTTCATCTTGGAGGCGGGGACATCGACGGTTTCATGCTTAGCGCTGCCGGCGTTGCGGATGCGGGTAAGCATATCTGCAATGGGGTCTGTGATCTGCATGGATTTTATCCTCCTAATTTAGAGTTACTGCCAATGGCAGTTCAGGCGGCGAGGTTCCATGCCAATGCTTGATTGGCCATGGCCTTTCGTCATCCTCAGACTAGGTTCGCTCCATTCCGCTTCGTCGGTTTCCGTAAGAGCCGCCAAAGCTCCATATCCGCGATCCCAGTCTTCGTCCACAAATCAAACCCACTTCGTTGGGCTTTGATTTGTAAAGAGAGACGCGGGGCGCTGGGCTTGCTCTTTGGTTCACTCTGAAGCTCGATTTTGCATTCCCTGTCTGTTTTATCCATAAGGCGGGAGGGATCGGCTCCCGCCGTGTGGAACATTTTGATGCGCTGTTTTTCGCAGCGCGCTGATTTTGCGTCAGGTCAAGCGGCGAGGCGAAGCTGTACTAAAGTACTGCGAGCCAACGCCAACGACACATGACGCAAAATCAGAAGGAAGCCTTGCGCACACCGGGGATCTGGCCCTTATAAGCCAGCTCGCGGAAGCAGATACGGCAGATGCCGTAGTTGCGCAGGTAGGCATGGGGACGACCGCAGATCTTGCAGCGGTTGTACTTGCGGGTGGAGAACTTAGCAGGAGCCTGCTGCTTAAGGATCATTGATTTCTTAGCCATTCTTTACTCCTCCTCAGCTCACAAAGGGTGCGCCCATAAGCCTGAGCAGCTCGCGAGCTTCTTCATCGGTCTGTGCGGTGGTGGTGATAGCAATGTTCATGCCGCGCAGCTTTTCAATCTTATCGTACTCGATCTCGGGGAAGATGATCTGCTCTTTAAGGCCGAGGCTGTAGTTGCCGCGTCCGTCGAAAGCGTCGGCGGAGATGCCGCGGAAGTCGCGGACACGGGGCAGAGCCACGTTAAAGAGACGATCGAGGAACTCCCACATACGATCCTGACGCAGAGTGACCTTGACGCCGACCTTCATGCCTTCACGAAGCTTGAAGTTTGCAACGGACTTTCTCGCCGCGGTAGCAACAGCGTGCTGACCGGTGATGGCGGAGATCTCCTTGATGACGCCTTCGAGTGCCTTTGCGTTATCCTTGCAGTCGCCGCAGCCGACAGAGACAACGATCTTGTCGATCTTGGGGATCTGCATGGTGGACTTGTACTGGAACTTCTCCATCAGAGCAGGAGCAACTTCCTCAAGATACTTTTTCTTCATTCTTGTCATAGTAAGCTAACTCCTTTCTCAGATTTCTGCGCCGCACTTCTTGCAGACGCGGGTCTTCTTGCCGTCGGTGATCTTGTGGGCAACGCGGGTGGCCTTGCCGCACTTGGGGCAGACGAGCTGAACCTTGCAGGCATAGATGGGGGTCTCGACCTTGATGATGCCGCCATCCTGACCCTGCTTCTGGGGCTTCTGGTGCTTGGTGGCAACGTTGACGCCCTCGACGACTACCTTGAGTCCCTTGGGATCAGCGACGAGGACCTTGCCCTCTTTGCCCTTGTCCTTACCGGACAGAACGATGACTTTATCGTCTTTCTTAATGTTCATTCTCTGTGCCCTCCATTAAATCACTTCGGGAGCCAGGGACAGGATCTTCATATACTCTCTGTCACGAAGCTCGCGGGCGACGGGTCCAAAGATACGAGTGCCGCGGGGGTTCTTATCACCAGTGTTGATAAGAACGGCTGCGTTCTCGTCGAAACGGACGTAGGTGCCGTCTGCGCGGCGAACGGGCTTGACGGTGCGAACGACGACTGCCTTGACGACATCGCCCTTCTTGACCTGGCCGCCGGGAGCCGCTTTGCGGACGGAGCAAACTATAACGTCACCGATGCTTGCATACTTGCGCTTGGAACCGCCAAGCACGCGGATGCACTTAAGTTCCTTGGCGCCGGTATTGTCGGCGACCTTCAGATAAGTTTCCTGCTGTATCATTCTGGCGCCTCCTTACTTAGCCTTCTCAACGATCTCGACCACGCGCCATCTCTTGTCCTTGGACAGGGGGCGGGTCTCCATCACGCGGACGATATCGCCGACACCGCACTCGTTGTTCTCGTCGTGCGCCTTAAGACGATAGGTACGTCCAATGATCTTCTTATAGGTCTTGTGGGCAACGCGGTCCTCAACGATGACGACCACAGTCTTGTCCATCTTGTCGGATACGACCTTACCAACGCGGGTCTTACGGGAAGTAGTTCTTTCTTCGTTCATCATACCTTACCTCCTCAATTCTGCTTCTCGCGCAGGACGGTCTTGACGCGAGCGATGTCACGGCGGGTAGCGGAGATCTTGGTGGGGTTATCAAGATGATTGGTAGCGTGCTGCATACGAAGCATGAATAGATCCTTCTTGAGGTCGGCGAGCTTGGTCTGAAGCTCTTCGACGGACATGGAGCGTATTTCGTTTGCCTTCATCTTATTCACCACCGTTCTCAGACTCGTTGCCCTTCTTGACTATCTTGGTCTTGATGGGCAGTTTGTGGCTGGCAAGGCGGAGAGCCTCACGGGCGGTCTCTTCGGGAACGCCTGCGATCTCAAACATCACTCTGCCGGGCTTGACGACTGCGACCCAGTACTCGGGGGAGCCTTTACCGGAACCCATACGGGTCTCGGCGGGCTTTGCGGTAACGGGCTTGTCGGGGAAGATCTTGATCCAGACCTGACCGCCGCGCTTGGTGTAACGGGTCATGGCGATACGGGCTGCTTCGATCTGATTGGACTTGATCCAGCCGGGCTCCTGAGCCACAAGGCCGAACTCACCGTAGGAGACGACGTTGCCGCGGGTGGCTTTGCCCTTCATGCGGCCGCGCTGAACTCTGCGGTACTTAACTCTCTTAGGCATTAACATTAGTTGTTGCCTCCTTCCTGTGCGGGAGCTTCCGGACGGGGTCCGCGGTTGTAGCCGCCCTGGCCTGCCGGTCTGCTGCCGTAGGGACGGCGCTCGCCGGACTGACCCTGACGATTGTCGCGGCCGTCACGGTTGTAGCCGCCGGGACGACGGTTGCCGCCGGGGCGACGGTCGTCTCTGCGACGGCGCTCGCCTGCGGGCTTGGAAAGATCCATCGTGCGCGGAGTGGTGCGAAGAGTCTGGGAAAGGACTTCGCCTTTGTAGATCCAGACCTTGACGCCGATACGGCCGTAGGTGGTGTTAGCCTCGGCGAAGCCGTAGTCGATGTCAGCGCGGATGGTCTGCAGAGGAATGGTACCCTCGTGGTAGCACTCGCTGCGTGCGATCTCAGCGCCGCCGAGACGGCCGCCGCACTTGACCTTGATGCCGCGTGCGCCCATTCTCATGGCGCGGCCCATAGCGTTCTTCATAGCGCGGCGGAAGCCGATGCGCTTTTCGAGCTGCTGGGCGATGTTCTCAGCGACGAGCTGAGCATTGGTATCGGGGGTGCGAACCTCAACGATGGAGAGAGCAACGGGCTTGCCGATGAGCTTCTCTACTTCGAGGCGCAGGCGCTCTATCTCCGCGCCGCCCTTGCCGATGACGACACCGGGTCTGGAGCAGTGGATATAGATGCGAACCTTAGTGCTGTCGCGCTCTATCTCGATGGTGGGGACACCGGCGGAATAGAGGGCCTTTTTGAGGTACTGGCGGATCTTATAGTCCTCGACGATCAGATCGCCGACTTTATCTTCTCTTGCGTACCATCTGGAATCCCAGTCTTTAATAACGCCTACACGCAGGCCATGGGGATTAACTTTCTGTCCCATAATTCTGCCTCCTTCCCTTAGTCTCTCTCAGCCACAGCGATCATAATGTGGCTGGTGCGCTTGTTGATGCGGTACATACGGCCCTGAGCTCTGGGCATGCCTCTCTTGAGGATGGGGCCTGCGGCTGCGTAGGTCTCGCAGACATAGAGCTTCTCAGGATCCATTTCGAAATTGTTTTCGGCGTTAGCCATGGCGCTCTTGAGCACCTTGATCATCAGCTCGCAGCCGGCCTTGGGAGTGTTCTCCATCAGGGCCATGGCGTACTTGGCGTCCTTGCCGCGGATCATGTTGCAGATGATCTCAACCTTGCGGGGAGAAATACGGGCGTATTTGTGCTCCGCACGGGCAATTTTCTTTTCGTCCATTTTTTCTCCTCCTTACTTACCGGTCTTGCTGCCTGCGTGGCCGCGGAAGGTACGGGTGGGAGCAAACTCGCCGAGCTTGTGGCCGACCATATCTTCAGTGACGTACACGGGAACATGACGGCGGCCGTCATGAACAGCGATGGTGTGTCCGACGAAGGACGGGAAGATGGTGGAAGAACGGGACCAGGTCTTGATGACCTGCTTGGTGCCGGCCTTATTCATCTCATCGACTCTCTTCAGCAGCTCGGGAGCGGCGAAGGGGCCTTTCTTAATGCTTCTGCTCATTTACGTTCCCTCCTTACTTTGCGTTGCGGCGCTTGACTATGAACTTATCGGTGCGGTTCTTAGTCTTGCGGGTCTTGTAACCGAGTGCGGGCTTGCCCCAAGGAGTTACAGGGCCGGGACGGCCGACAGGAGACTTGCCTTCGCCGCCGCCGTGGGGGTGGTCGCAGGGGTTCATGACGGAGCCGCGGACGGTGGGACGGATGCCCATGTGGCGTTTGCGGCCGGCCTTGCCGATGTGGATATTGGCATGGTCGATGTTGCCGACCTGGCCGATGGTGGCGAAGCAGTCAAGGCGGACCTTGCGGAACTCGCCGGAGGGGAGACGCACGGTTGCCATACCGTTTTCCTTAGCCATCAGCTGGGCTGCGACGCCTGCGCTGCGGACGAGCTGAGCGCCCTTGCCGGGGTAGAGCTCGATGTTGTGGATAACGGTACCGACGGGGATGTTTGCCAGAGGCAGAGCGTTGCCGGGCTTGATATCGGCAGCGGAGGAGGAGACGATAGCGTCGCCTGCGTTGAGGCCGACCGGAGCGAGGATGTAGCGGCGCTCGCCGTCCTCATACTCGCACAGTGCGATGAACGCGCTGCGGTTGGGGTCGTACTCAAGGCGGAGAACCTTAGCGGTCATCTCAGTCTTGTCGCGCTTGAAGTCGATAACGCGGTACTTCTGACGGTTGCCGCCGCCCTGATGGCGGACGGTGATGCGGCCGTAGCTGTTGCGGCCGGAGTTCTTCTTGAGGACCTCGGTCAGGCTTCTCTCGGGCTTGACGTGCTTTGCAACTCCGTCGAAGCCGGAAACGGTCATCTGACGTCTGGCAGGAGTAGTAGGTCTGTAAGTTTTAATAGACATTCTTCAATCCTCCTTATGCCATGCCTTCAAAAAGCTCGATGTTCTTGGAATCGGCGCTGAGCTTAACAACGGCCTTTTTCCAGGAAGCGGTCTTGCCCATGGGGTAAGCGCCGGTGCGCTTAGCCTTGCTCTTGACGTTGAGCGTGGTGACCTTGATAACGGTGACACCGAAGATCTCCTCGATGGCTTTCTTTATCTCGATCTTGTTTGCGTCCTTGGCGACTTCGAAAGCGTACTTCTTAATGTCGAGGTCTTCCATGGACTGCTCGGTGATGATGGGACGGATAACGACATCGTATGCGGTCTTCATCAGGCGAACACCTCCTCGATCTTTGCAAGTGCAGCCTTGTCGACTATCATCTTGCCGCTGGTGAGAATCATGTAGGGGCTGAGGATGGTGGCGGTGGTGGTGGTCACGCCTTCGATATTGCGGGCGGACTTGACAACATTCTCGTCAACATTCTCGGTGACGACGAGGGCCTTGCCTTCGACGCCGAGCTTGGTCAGGAAGCCCTTGAAAGCCTTGGTCTTGATCTCATCCATCTTCAGACCGTCGATAACGACTATCTCGCTCTCGGCTGCCTTGGAGGACAGAGCGGACTTAAGAGCCAGTCTCTTGACCTTGCGGTTGAGGGTGTAGCTGTAATCTCTGGGCTTGGGGGCAAATGCTACGCCGCCGTGGTACCACACGGGGGAGCCTGCATAGCCTGCGCGTGCGCGGCCGGTGCCCTTCTGGCGCCAGGGCTTTCTGGTGGTGTAGGAAACCTCACCCTTGGTGAGTGCGCTCTGAGTGCCCTGACGGCAGTTGGCAAGATGGTTCTTGACGCAGTCGTGCAGAACATTCTTGTTCGGCTCGATGCCGAAAATGGCCTCGGAGAGCTCGATCTCGCCGATCTTCTCGCCTGCCATGTTAAATACGTTTGCAATAGGCATTTATGCTGCTCTCCTTTCTTTACTTGGTACGTGCGGAAGCCTTCTGCGGGTTGACACGTGCGGAAGCCTTCTGCGGGTTGAGGGAGATACCGGCGGCCTCGCCCTTCTTGACGGGAGCGACCTTGACGGTGTCCTTGATATAAACGATGCTGCCCTTGGGGCCGGGAACTGCGCCGCGGATGGCGATCATGTTCAGCTCAGCGTCGACCTTGACGATGTCGAGGTTCTGGACGGTGACCTGCTCAACGCCCATGTGGCCTGCCTGCTTCTTGCCCGGGAATATACGGGAAGGATCAGTGCTGGAGCCCATGGAACCGGCGTGACGGTGAACGGGGCCGCCGCCGTGGCTGGTGGGGGTACGGCCCTGGCCGAAGCGCTTGATAACGCCGGCGTAGCCCTTACCTTTGCTGATACCGGTAACGTCGACCTTGTCGCCTTCTGCGAAGACGTCGGCCTTGACAACGTCACCGACTTCGAGCTTGCTGCTGTCGGCAAGGCGGAACTCCTTGAGGTGCTTGACCATGCCTACGCCCGCCTTCTTCAGGTGGCCCTGCTCAGGCTGGCTCAGTTTCTTCTCGGCGACCTCTTCGTAACCGAGCTGGACAGCTTCGTAGCCTTCCTTTTCGCTGGTCATCTTCTGCACGACCACGCAGGGGCCGGCTTCAATGACGGTCACGGGAATGACCTTACCAGTCTCGTCGAAGATCTGCGTCATGCCGACCTTCTTGCCGATGATGGCTTTCTTCATTAAATATTTCCTCCTAATGGTTATTGGTTGCCTCGCTTAGCCCGGCTTGGGTTTTGCCGTCCAGAGGCTGGCAACTTGACCCGTCCGCATACGCAAGCTGCGGACAATGGGTTTTGATGAGTGTGGGCCGGTGCCTTCCGCACCGGAGGGGTGTACCAGATCAGAGCTTGATCTCGATCTCGACGCCGGCAGGGACTTCGAGGCTCATCAGTGCCTCAACGGTCTTCTGGGTGGGGTTGAGGATGTCGATAAGGCGCTTGTGGGTGCGGCGCTCAAACTGCTCACGGCTGTCCTTGTACTTGTGAACGGCACGAAGGATGGTGACGATCTCGGTCTTGGTGGGCAGGGGGATGGGGCCGGAAACCTTTGCATCGGTGCGCTTTGCAGCTTCAACGATGGTCTCGGCAGCCTTGTCGATGAGCTGATGATCGTAAGCCTTGAGGCGGATACGGATCATGTTCTTGTTGGTGCTTGCCATGTTTTTTCTCCTTTTTCGTACGTTTTTTCGGCGGCATTGGCTCCGCCATTATGCGTACGGATGAAACCCGTTTTTCCTATACACACAACCGTGCGTATCAGGCCGCGTCCGAAAAACAAACCGGCTCATTTCTCAGCCGGTCCGCCATCCGTGCGCGCGATATACGCGTGTACCGGATAGGTTTCAGCCGCCCGATTTCGTGTTGAAAGATGTCAACACCGGACATACTCCACGGAAGTTACCTCGCTTTCACGAGCAATCTCCCGCTTCATCGCATAATACGCCCGTGCTTTTCGCACTCGCGCCTAATTAATATACCAATATATGCCCCGTATGTCAAGCACTTTTTTCGGCGTTTTTGCAGAAATTTTTCGTGTATTTTTGTGAGCGATGTACAGGGGTCTATATTCTTTTCTTCTGCTTTTCTTTTTCGTTTATTGCGTTCATGGACATTTCACCTGCCAAACGGAATAACGCGTCTGTCATTACCTGCTCTGTGCTCTTTCCTCCGGCGCATATCCCGATATTTTTATAGAACTCATATATGTAATCTTCGACTTGCAGCTTTATTTCTTTCATTTTCTGTTTCTCCTTATGTATCTGGACTCGTTTCAGTCCCATAATAACATTGCTCTCCCTTAGAATCAATACAAACTTGGACTTGTTTGGGTTCATGTGAGAGGCTGGATATGCAGAAAATAAAGCAGGACGAAATAAATATCGGCGCAAACATACGCGAGATACGCCTTTCCCGCGGTATCGGGCAGACAGAGCTTGTGCGCATGGTGCAGCTTCAGGGCGTGGACATGACGCGCGAGTGCCTTGTAAAAATCGAGCGCGGCATACAGCACATTCAGGCCGTGCAGCTGCGAGCTATACGCGACGCGCTGGACACGACTTACGACGAGCTGCTGAAATAACACGGCACATAAAGGGAAGAGCGGGCACGCGCCCGCTCTTCCTGTTTGTTTTTTGGTTTTTTGCAGTATCCGACTGCTGGTCGCTCCGCGGGCATACTTTCTGTATGAACAGAAAGTATGCAAAGAATCACAAAAGGGGCGGGGATTGCGTTTTCCCCGCCCCTTTTGAAACCCCACCCTTGAACCGCCAAAGAGGAACCGTGCGCGGTTCCCCTTTGAATCCCTCCAAGAGAGGGCAAAGCTTCGGCTATCAAGCGTCGTTTTTGTGTCAAGTTTATTTTTTCAAAAAAGTCTGTCGGCAATGTTGAACACTGCACCAACCCCAAGGGGTTTCCAATATTATAATATATCATATCCCTCAGGCCTCCGGGCCGAAGGTAACGTGCAGCTTCTTTTCCGGGTACAGGTTCAGGAACTCCTCGAAGCAGAGGTCGTTTTCCATGATGTACTCCGCCGCCTCGACTCCGACATAGCGGAAATGTCCGGGGTAGCAGGCTTTCACATAGTAGTCCTCCTTGCCCTCTGGGTAGCGCACGATAAAGCCGTACTCCGCGCAGTGCTCCGCCATCCACTTGTAGACCTCGGTGTCCTTGACCGTCTCGTCATGCATATTGTAGTAGTTCGCCGCAAAGTCTGGCTCGTCGGTTATGTCTATTGCAAGGCCGGTCGAATGCTCGCTGCACCCGGCAGGAAATACATAATCGACCTGAGAGGCCTCATATGAACCGCCGTAATCTTTCATGGCATCCTCGAACCAGAAGCTTGTATACTCGAAGTTCCTGTATCCGACGCCTATCCAGACCTTGTAGCCCTCGGCGCGCGCGGCGTCAAGGAAAGCCTGCGCAGCGGAGGTCACGCGGCTGTCAAGCAGCTGACTTTCTATGTTCCGCACATTCGGATGATACCTGCTGACGCCGCATACAACGCCCGCATACAGATACTCCCAGCTGTCGATGTCGATATCCGGCGGCGGGGGCAGCTCTTTCTCCTCAGCCTGAGCCGTCGGCTCCGGGGAGGGCGTCGTTTCCACCGCCGCGGCGGGACTGACTGCAGGCTCCGCGGCGCTCTGTCCGCAGCCCGCGGCAAATGCCGACGCGAGCATCAGCACCGCCAGTACGAAACATATTTTCCTGACCTTCATCATATATCTCCCATGTCATAATGATCCGGGGATGTGAAAAAACTGCGAGCCGCAGGCTCAGTCCGTATAGAGCGCTATGAACTCTTCAAAGCAGAGACCGTTCTGCTCGATATACTGCGCGGCCTCAACGCCGACATAGCGGAAATGGAACGGCTCATACATGACGCCGGTCACATCCTCCTTGCCGGAGGGGAAACGGTGGATGAAGCCGTACTCCGCGCAGTGCTCAAGCAGCCACTTGTATGTATCGGTGTTCTCGATCTCGGAGTTTTTGATCTCACGATAAACGTCGGTTATATCGCAGGCAAGCCCGGACTGGTGCTCGCTGCACCCGGCGGGCATGGTGATATAATGACCGTTTGAATCCTTGCCGTCGCTCACGCCGTTATTGTTGCACACGCGCGTAAAGTTCTGCGCCTGCTCGGAATAGCTGCGGTAGCCCGAGGAGAGGAACACAGGCAGTCCCGCTTCCTTGCAGCCGAGCGCCATATCGAGCAGCGGCTGGGCGATGCGCTCATCCACCGGGCAGCGGTTAGCGTTATAGCTGGTCTGGATATCCGTCTCGCTGGCAGTCTGGTTGAGGTAAGCAAGCTGCTCCGGCTCATACTGGTCTATCGAATTATCACCGTTTACAAGCATGAACTCCCAGCTGTTAACGTCGATATCCGGCGGGGCGGGAAGCCCCAGCGCCGCGGCTTTCGCCTCAGGCGAGTTCGGATCTGCGGTGGGCTCCGGCGTTGCTTCGGGCGTCGGCTCCGCATCTTCCGGTGCGGCGGTGTCATCGATAGTGCCGTCCGAGGAGTAGCCCTCAGGCTTGAGCCCGCCGGCTTCGCCGTAATATTCCACATCGGCGCTGTGATAATGTATTCCCTCCTGCCGGTAGGTATAGAACACGAACCCGGCAAGGAATATTATTGCGATCGCGATTCTTGCTGCACGGTTTTTCATAGAGTTCCTCCATGTGCATGCTTATACTTGGGTTCACGCGCCATCAGTTGACAAGGACCCACACGCCTGACAGCATGTCTTTTCGGCGCTTTTTGTCCTTTTCGCCTTGACGGGCGTCAGCCCGTCTGCGTCTCAAAAACCAAAAATCACTCGAAAATTCAAAGCTGTCAGGTGCAAGCAGTTTTGCCGGAGCAGAAAAGCGTTCAGGCAATACTTTGTGTATTGGCAAGGGCTTTGAAGCGGCATGGGCGTTTTTCTGCCCGTCAAAACCGTGTGTGTCCTTGTCAACTGATGGCACACAGCTTATAATACCATTTCAGTCCGTGCGGGTCAACATATTTTAGTTCATAGGTACAATTTTGCCGCCGTCCCGGCCGGGACGGCGGCAAGTGCTTCGTTCTTTAATTTTTATCCGAGGCCGCGCCGGGGATATCGCCGACGCCGTTGAGGACGAGCCGCGGCCGGTATGGGAACTTCTTTATATCCTCGCGCGCGGTCACGCCCGAGAGCACGAGCACCGTATCAAGGCCAGTCTCAATACCGGCGACCATATCGGTATCCATCCTGTCGCCGATCATAACGGCTTCCTCGGAGTGTACGCCGAGGATACGCAGGCCGGTACGCATCATGAGGGGGTTCGGCTTGCCGATGAAATACGCGCTGACACCTGTGGCCATCTCGATCGGGGCGATCATCGCGCGGCAGGCGGGGATGATGCCCTCCTCCGAGGGGCCGGTGAGGTCGCTGTTCGTGCCGATGAGCTTTGCGCCCTTGTTCACGAGCTGTACAGCCTTGAGTATATTCTCATAGTTATAGGTGTTGCCCTCGCCTATGACGACATAGTCGGGGTCGATATCGTTCATGGTGATGCCCTCATCGTGCAGGGCAAACATTATGCCTGGGCCGCCGATGACATAAGCGCTGCATCCGGGAGCCTGACGGCGGATAAAGCGCGCGGTCGCCTGAGCACTGGTGTAGAAATGCTTCTCGTCAACGTCCAGCCCCATGCGCCCGAGCTTCTGCTGAAGCTCCTTCGGCGTGCGCTCGGATGAATTGGTGAGGAAAAGGAAGTGCTTATCCTCCTTATAAAGCCAGTCGACAAATTCCTTGACGCCCGGCAGCAGACGGTTGCCGTGATAGATCACGCCGTCCATATCGCATATAAAGCCCTTTTTGTTTCTCAGTTCTTCCATAACTGATTCTCCTTCATTCTTATTATATCACGCCCCTATAATAGCATTCCCATGCGGAATACGAAAGTCAAATATTTGTAAAATTTTAATTGCCACAGAGCCAGAGGCTCTTTGGCAAAAAGATTGCGCTGTATATCAATTACTTCGGGAACGTCACCTTTATCGTCGTGCCCTCGCCGGGAGTGCTCTTGAGGTCTATGCTGCCGTGATGGTACTGCACGGCATGCTTCACTATCGAAAGCCCCAGACCCGTGCCGCCGGATTCCTTGGAGCGGCTCTTGTCTGCGCGGTAGAAGCGCTCGAACACGCGCGCCTGATCCTCGGGCGCGATGCCGATGCCCGTATCGGCGACGGTGACGGCGGCTTCGCTTTCACTCTGCGTGACGCGCACCTCGACGCTCCCGCCGGGACGGTTATACTTTATGGCATTGTCGCAGAGGTTATATATTATCTCATACACCAGACGGCGCACACCGGATATCTCCGCGCCCTCGCCGGTGAGGCTGAGCTTCACGCCCTTTTCCTCCGCCGCCGTGCGCAGGTTCTCTTCGGCTTCGGCAGCTTCGTCGTAAAGATCGACGCTCTCGCGCGGCATCTCCGCGCCCTCGTCGAGCTGGGAGAGCCTGATGATATCGCTTATCAGCGCCATAAGGCGGCTCGCCTCGCTGTGGATGTGCCCGACAAAGCGCGGCATGTCCTCCGGTTTCACAAGGCCGTTTTCGATAAGCTCCGCGCTGCCGATGATGCCCTGCAGCGGAGTCTTGAGCTCATGCGAAACGTTCGCCGTGAACTCGCGGCGCATACGCTCGGCCTGCTCCTGCTCGGTCATGTCAAAGGCGAGGATGACCGTGCCGATGCTTCTGCCGCCGGACTCGATGCGCGTGAGGTCGAAGCGGTAATTCCTGCCCGCGCGCTCGGAACGTATCTCCGCGTGGCCGTCGCGCATGGCCGCCTGCACCGCGCCGCTCATGGCGCTGCTGCGGTCTATCGTCAGGAAGTCCTGCCCCGCGCTGCCGTCGTCCGCGCCGAAAATTTCCTTCGCCGCGGCGTTTATGCTCAGGACATAACCGCGCTCGTCAAGCAGCACGAGCCCTTCGCGCATGCTGCCGGTGATCTGCGTGAACTCGTCCGTCCTCCGCCGCAGCTCCTTGAGCTGCCGGTCTATCTCCGTATGCTGCCGGTTTATCCGTCCAAGCAGCGGAGAAAGCTCCTCATAAGCGTCGTTATCCAGCGGATGCTCAAGGTCAAGCTCATTGAGCGGATCGACTATACGCGCCGCCACGCGCTTTGCGAGCAGCAGCGCGATTATTATCGCCGCGGCCAGCACAACGAGCATCGGCTGCATCATGCCCAGCGCGAGCACGACCGCCGTATGGCGGCTTGCCGAAATGCGCAGCACCGTGCCGTCAGACAGGCGCTTGGCGTAATATGTAGTCTTTTCCAGCAGCGTCGAGGAATAGCGTGTGCTCTCCCCTGCGCCGGTCCTGCGCGCGCCGTCGACCTCCTCGCGCCCGAGGTGGTTCTCCATTGACGAAGCGTCCGCCTGTGAATCGTATATGACCGTGCCGTCGGCGTCTATCCACGTAAGGCGGTAGTTTGCCGACTTTGCTCGCTCCAAGTATTCCGTGCCGTCGGTCTCCACCGCGGCGGCCGCAAGCCCCAGCTCGTCATGCAGAAGCTCCTTCTGTACGCCGCCGAAGTATTCGCTCAGCACACCCAGCGTGACTATGAAGCTTGCCAGCAGGACCACCGCGGCGACAAGCGTTATAGACCTGAAAATTCTTTTCGTCATTTCTCTGCCTCCAGACGGTAGCCGACATTGCGCACCGTCTCGATAAGGTTCCCGCAGCTGCCCAGTTTCTGCCGCAGGGTGCGGATGTGCATATCCACCGTACGTGTTTCTCCGACAAAGTCCATGCCCCAGACGGCGTTGAAGAGCTGATCTCTCGTGAAGGCCGTGCCGGGATTCGAGAGGAACAGCTTCAAAAGCTCAAACTCCTTATAGGTCAGCGCGACGCGCGCGCCGTCGACCGTGACCGTGTGCTCCTCGGGGTTAAGTTCAAGCGCGCCCGCGCGCAGCACCTGCGCCGGGGTTTTCGGCGCGCAGCGGCGCAGCACCGCTTTCACGCAGGACACAAGCTCCATCACCCCGAAGGGCTTCACGAGATAATAATCCGCGCCGAGGTCGAGCCCCTGTATCTTGTCATACTCCGCGCCCTTCGCCGTGGCCATAACGACGGGGATCTCGCGCAGCTCCGCTCTCGTCTTCATGCGGCGCAGAAGCTCGATGCCGTCTATCCCCGGGAGCATCACGTCGAGCACGACAAGCTCGGGTCTCTCCTTCTGCACGGCTTCCCAGAACTCCGCGCCGTCGGCAAATCCCTCGGCCTCAAAGCCCGTGGACTGTAAGGCGTACACCTCGATATCCCGGATACTCGCATCGTCCTCAACGCACCAGATCATAAGCTTTACTCTCCCCTGTGTACTCCCGTCACGGAAAAGATCACCCACTCGGCAATGTTCACCGCGTGGTCGCCTATCCGCTCGAAGTATTTTGCGATCATCAGCAGGTCGAGCGCGTACTCCCCGTCGTCGGGGTCCTTGGCTATCTTGGCGATAAGCTTGCTCTTTACCTGCAGGAAGTATTCATCGACGATATCGTCCTCGTCGACGACCTTCTCCGCAAGTATTGTATCATGTTTTACGTAAGCGTCAATGCTTTCCGTGACCATGTGTATCGCGGCCTTGGCCATTTCGGTGAGGGTGACATAGTCCTCGGGGTTGTGCCCGTCGATAAAGCCGATGATATCGGCGATCTCCTCGGCCTGATCTCCGATACGCTCAAGGTCGGTTATCATCTTGAGCGCGGCGGATATCTGCCGCAGGTCGCGCGCGACCGGCTGCTGCTGTAAAAGCAGTCTCAGGCACAGCGCCTCTATCTCCCGCTCCTTGCGGTCAATGTCCGCCGAGAGCGGCGCGACCTTTGCCGCAAGCTTCATGTCAGCCTCGGTCAGCGCCTTTGAAGCGAGGGCGATGACCTCTTCGCACTGCGCGCCCATCTCTATCATCTCACGGTTGAGCTGGGCAAGCTGTTCATCAAAACGGCTCCTCATTATCCGAACCTCCCCGTTATATAATCTTCGGTCCTCTTGTCCTCCGGCTGGGAGAATATGTGCTCAGTCCCGCCGTATTCTATCAGCTCTCCTAAGAGGAAGAAAGCCGTGCTGTCAGAGATTCGCACTGCCTGCTGCATGTTGTGCGTGACGATGACGATGGTGTATTTTTCCTTGAGCTGCGCTGCAAGCTCCTCGATCTTCGAGGTGGAGATCGGGTCGAGGGCGCTCGTCGGCTCGTCCATCAGCAGCACATCCGGTTCGACCGCGAGCGCGCGGGCGATGCAGAGTCTCTGCTGCTGGCCGCCCGAGAGACCGAGCGCGTTCTTCTTGAGCCTGTCCTTGACTTCGTCCCAGATCGCCGCGCCGCGCAGGGAGCGCTCGACTATCTCGTCCAGCCGCGCGCGGTTCTTGATGCCGTGCGTGCGCGGGCCGTAGGCGATATTATCGTAGATGCTCATGGGGAAGGGGTTCGGCTTCTGGAACACCATGCCGACCTGACGGCGCAGCTCGTTGACGTCCGCCGAGGGGTCGTAGATATCCTCGCCCTTATACTTCACGCTGCCGGTGATCTTCACACCGGGGATGAGGTCGTTCATGCGGTTGAGCGTTTTGAGAAACGTGGACTTGCCGCAGCCGGATGGGCCTATGAGCGCGGTTATGCTCTTTTCGGGAATGTCGATGCTGACATCGTGCAGCGCCTGATGCGTGCCGTACCATAGGCAGAGATCGTCGGCCTTTATTATACTGTTCTTATCCTGCGTCATAAGCTCTTCTTCCTTTTGAAATATCTTTCGACCAGCGCCGCGGCGAGGTTTATCAGCAGCGTCAGTATCATGAGTATAGCGGCAATGGCAAAGGCGACTTCAAACTCACCCTGCTCCTTTGCGTAGACATACAGCGCGACCGTGAGCGTCGCGCCCGCACCGGCAAGACCGTCGAACAGGCCGTTGAGCGCATGGGCAAAGCCCGCCGTGAACAGCAGCGCCGCGGATTCGCCGAGGATGCGCCCGACCGAGAGGATGCAGCCGGTTATAACGCCGTCGATACAGCCGGGGAACACGACCGTGCGTATCACGCGCCACTTGCCTGCGCCGAGGCCGAAAGCGCCCTCGCGGTAGCTCTGCGGGACGGTTTTTAAACTCTCCTGCGTCGTGCGCATTATCGTCGGCAGGTTCATGATGACAAGCGTCAGCGCACCGGCCATCAGGGAGGTCTGCATACCGAGGAACTGGCAGAAGAACAGCATGCTCACAAGGCCGTAGATTATCGACGGTATGCCCGAGAGCGTCTCCGCCGCGTATTCGATAGCCGCGACGAGCTTCTTGTTTGAAGCGTACTCGGTCAGATATATCGCCGCGCCGACGCCCAGCGGCAGAACGTACACGAGCGAAGCGAGAACGATATAGAGCGTATTGAGGATATCCGGCAGGATGCCGATGGAGTTTGTAAGATAGCTCGGCTTTGTAGAGAGCAGCTTCCATGTCACGTTCGGCAGGCCCTTATAGAGCACATACCCGATCATGAACAGCACCAGCGCCGCCGTGAGGAGCGCGGCAAGCGTCATAAGTGCGCGCATCGTGACGATATATGCCCGGCGCTTACCGGAGAATTTATGCTTGAGCATCCTCAGTTCCCCTCCTTATCGCGCTTGAGGAAGAAGTTGAGCGCGGCGTTTATCAGCATGATGAACAGGAACAGCACCAGCGCTATCGAGAACAGCGCCTGACGCTGGAGGCCGCTTGAATAGCTCATCTCGCTTGCGACCGCCGTCGTGAGAAAGCGCACGCTCTGGAACAGCTCCGGCATGTTCGGGACGTTGCCGGACACCATCATCACCGCCATCGCCTCGCCTATCGCGCGGCCGACGCCGAGGACGACCGCCGCGGCAATGCCGCTCTTTGCCGCCGGGACGGAGACGCGGAACCATGTCTCCTCGGGCGTCGCGCCGAGGGCGAGGGATGCATCCTCATACTCACCCGGCACAGCCTCAAGCGCCGTGACCGAGACCTTGATTATCGACGGCAGGATCATTATCGCGAGCACGATGATCGCCGCGAGCAGGCTTGCTCCGTCGGGGACATTGAATATCTTCCTTATCCCCGGCACGAGCACCAGCATGCCCACAAGGCCGTAGACGACCGAGGGGATGCCCGCAAGCAGGCTGACCGCCGAGCCCATGACCGCCTTTATCCTTGGCGGCGCGGCCTTCGCAAGGTACACCGCCGTCATGAAGCCAATAGGCACGCCGAGCAGTATCGCCCCCGCCGTGCCGTAAACGCTTGTGAGGATGAACGGGAGTATGCCGTAGCTTGGCTCCGCCGCGGTCGAGGCCCACTTCGTCCCGAGCAGGAACGGGATAAGCCCTATCTCGCGTATCGCCGGTATACCGGAAATGACCAGATACACCGTGATGAGCAGCACGCACCCGACCGTTATCAGGCCGAGCAGGAGGAACACCCCGTGTATTATATTTTCAAAAGCTCTGTTGCTCTTCATTAAATCTTCTCCGATCTGCTCCCTTGGTTTATCAAAACACACCGATACTTCAATATGCTTTGATAAACCAAGGCGGTGTTTGACCGCCTTGGTTTTTTCGGGATAATTACTTCGCTACTGCGACTGCACCGGCTGCCGCGATGAGGTCTGCTGCATCAGCGGAGGTGGCGTAATCGAAGAAGGCCTGCGCAGCAGTGCTGAGCTCAGCGCCGTCCTTAGTGACGAGGACGAAGGGGCGCTGGATAACATAGCTGCCGTCCTTGACGGTGTCCTCGGTCGGGGCGATGCCGCCGACGGTCAGAGCCTTGACGTTGTCCTTAAGAGCTGCGAGGGAAGCGTAGCCGATGGCGTCGGGGTTCGTGGAGACGGTGGTGATAACGTCACCGGTGGAGGTCAGCTCCTGACGGTACTTGCAGGAATCCTTGGTGTCGGTGATGGACTCGAAGCCGTCGCGGGTGCCGCTGCCGGCTTCACGGCCGATGAGAACGATCTCGGCGTCGTTGCCGCCGACTTCTTTCCAGTTGGTGATCTCGCCGGTGTAGATCTTCGCGATGGTCTCAACGTCGAGGTCGGAGACGGGGTTTGCGGGGTTCACGATAACGGCGATGCCGTCGAGGGCAAGGACGGTCTCCTTGAGGCCGGAGGCCTTCTCATCGTCCTTCAGTGCGCGGGAGGACAGGCCGATGTCGCAGCGGCCTTCGCCGACGGCGGTGATGCCGGAGCCGGAACCGGTCGGGTTATAGGTGAAAGTAACGCCCTTGTTCTGCTCCATGAAGGCTTCGCCCAGTGCGCCGATGACCTTCTCCATAGAGGTGGAGCCGTCGGTCGCGACGGTGCCGCTCAGTTCTGCGGGAGCTTCGGAAGCGGGAGCGGTCGTGGTATCCGGGGCAGCGGAGCTGCCGCAGCCAGCCAGAAGCGCCAGTGCAAGGACTGCAGCAAGTGCTATACTGATGATCTTTTTCATTTTTCGTTTCTCCTTTTGTTCTTCCAATATGAGAACACTCATTTCTTCTTTGTAGTCTTTCATGCTACGGCTATAATAATAGCGTCACCACGTAAAATGAAAAATCGCGCTCATGTAAAATACATGTAAAGCGCGATAAGTCCAAGGTTGAAAGCCTACTAAAAACATGGTAATATAGGTGTATAAAACGATCGAGGTGTTTTGATTTGAAGATTTCCACAAAGGGGCGCTATGCGCTGCGTATGCTTCTCGACCTCGCGGAGCATCAGAACTGCGGGTACATTGCGCTCAAGGACATTGCCGAGCGTCAGGGCATATCCAAGAAATATCTGGAGCAGATCATACCGATGTATAATCGCTCAGGTATCCTTAAAACCGAACGCGGCTCGCAGGGTGGCTACCAGCTCGCCAAGTCTCCGGAGACGCTGACGGTCGGGGAGATACTGCGCTTCACGGAGGGCGACCTCGCCCCCGTCGCCTGCGCCGGTGAGGAGACGCCGGTTTGTACGCGCAGCGCGGACTGTGCCGTGCTCCCGGTCTGGCAGGGGCTGTACAAGGTGATAAACGAGTATCTTGACAGCATCACACTTCAGGATATCATGGATCAGCACCGCGCTAACCCGGCGGACGACTATATGATATAAGGAAATGGATCAATTATGAAAGATGTTAAGAGCACTTGCAGGATAGCATTGGTGCAGGCAGAGCCTGTGATGTTCGATAAAGCTGCGGGCCTTGAAAAGGCGCTGCTGTACATTGACGAAGCCGCCGCGCAGAAGCCCGACCTCATAGTTTTCCCGGAGCTGTTCATACCGGGCTATCCCATCGGGATGAACTTCGGCTTCAGCATGGGCAAGCGCAACGCCGACGGCCGCAAGGACTGGAAGCACTACTATGACGCATCCATCGTCGCAGGTGAGGCGGAGTTTCAGCAGCTCGCCGAGGCGGCGAAAAGAACGGGCGCGTACATCAGCCTCGGCTTTTCCGAGCGCGACGCCGTGATAGGCACGCTCTATAACAGCAACGTCATCTTTGAACCGGACGGCTCGTATAAAATTCACCGCAAGCTCAAGCCCACCGGCTCTGAGCGCCTTGTCTGGGGCGACGCGAACAAGGACTATTTCCCGATAACGGAGACCCCGTGGGGGCCAGTCGGCAGCCTTATCTGCTGGGAAAGCTATATGCCGCTTGCGCGCGTGGCGCTCTACCAGAAAGGCATCACCATTTACATCTCCCCGAACACCAACGACAACCCCGAGTGGCAGGCAACGATCCAGCACATCGCCATCGAGGGCAAGTGCTACTTCATTAACTCTGACATGATAGTCCGGCGCAGCTCCTACCCCGCCGATATCCACGAGCGTGAGATGGTCGAGCAGCTGCCCGAGTACGTGTGCCGCGGCGGCAGCTGCGTCATCGACCCCTACGGGCACTATGCGACACAGCCGGTCTGGGACGAAGAGACGATAATCTACGCCGACCTTGACATGAATCTCCCCGCCGCCTGCAAGATGGAGCATGACGCCGTCGGGCACTACGCGCGCCCCGACGTGCTTGAGCTGATCGTCAACGAGAAGTAAGGGCAAAGAGAATGCCGCATATTCTGACGGCAAAAAAGTGGACATTGGAAAGATGAAAGTGGACATTCAGTGTAAAAAAGTGGACATTGAAAGTGGACTTTCGGAGAAAGGCTTCTCTGCGAAAACAATTATCCATAGCCGCAGGCTCTTTGATAAGTTTGGCTATGACGAAGTTTTTGGCCGAAGTGCCGTTACAGAGCTCCTTGAACTGAAAAACTCCGGCGCATCCAAGCTCCTTTCCTCTCTGCTCCGGGCAGATATTATTGAGCCCGTATCCGGTCACGGAAAGGGAAAGTATAAATTTAAAAAAGGTACGTGACTGAAATGGCGATAACCTTACTCGCGTCGCTTATCATCATGGCGGCGTACTTTCTCCTGCTGTACGGCGGAGTCGGCGGGCCGCATCAGTTCGGCTACAACAAGAAGACGCATATCCTGCACTTTGTGATATATATCCCCGCCTGCGCCGTGCTCGCGTGGATATGCACACTGCTATGAAGATGAAGAACTCGAAGACGCTTGATAACACCGCCGGGGTCTTATGCGCGCTCGGCGGCGAGACGCTTTTCGGCCTGAGCATCATCTTCACAAAGCAGGTGACCGAATACGCCGATGCCCTCTCCCTGCTGGGCTGGCGCTTCCTTATCGCCTTCGTCGTGATGAGTCTGTGTCTGCTCCTCGGTCTTATCAAGATCGACCTGCGCGGCAAGTCCCTGAAGCCGCTGCTGCTCGTGGCGCTGTGGAGCCCGTGCATCTACTATATCTCCGAGACCGTCGGCATCCGGTACACGACGGCATCGGAGAGCGCGGTCTTTTTTGCCTGTATCCCCGTCGTATCGCTTGTCGCGTCAACGCTGCTGCTGAAGGAAAAGCCGTCCAAAACGCAAGCCGCGGGTATACTCATCACCTTTGCCGGCATACTTGTGACGGTGTTTGCCGTCAGCGCGGCGTCGAGCCTGTCTGTACCGGGCTATGCTTTCCTGCTGATAGCCGTAGTGTCCTATTCGCTGTACACCGTCTTTGTCAGCAAGGCGCATGGCTACACCGGCGCGGAGGTCACGTATATGATGCTGCTTGCCGGGGCGCTGCTCTTCGTCATCCTCGCCATTGTGCGCGCCGCGCTTCGTGGAAGCGCGGCGGAGCTGATTGCGCTCCCGTTCAATGCGCCCGGCTTTCTGGCTGCGGTACTGTATCAGGGTATCGGCTGCTCCGTGCTGGCGTTTTTCCTGTCAAATGTCGCCATTTCAAAAATAGGCGTCAACCGCACGGCTTCGTTCATCGGGTTCTCGACGGTGGTTTCGATCCTTGCCGGGGCGCTTTTGCTGCACGAGAGCTTTACCGCACTTCAAACCGTCGGCGTGGCCGTGATCCTCGCCGGGGTATATATCGCGAACATGACAACAAAACGGACTGCCTCAAATTGAGACAGTCCGTTTTGATATTCTGTTGTTCTTACTCCGAGAACATCGGGGTGGAGAGGTATCTCTCGCCGGTGTCCGGGAGCAGGGCAACGATGATCTTGCCCTTGTTCTCCGGGCGCTTTGCAAGCTGCGCCGCGGCAAAGACCGCCGCGCCCGAGGATATGCCGACAAGCAGCCCCTCACGTCTGGCGAGCGCGCGGCCGGCGGCAAAAGCGTCCTCGTTCTCGACCGGGATGATCTCGTCATATATCCCTGTGTTCAGCGTATCGGGGACGAAGCCCGCGCCGATGCCCTGTATCTTGTGCGGTCCCGGCGTGCCCTTCGAGAGCACCGGGGAGCCCGCAGGCTCGACCGCGACGACCTTGACGTTCGGATTCCTGCTCTTGAGGTACTCGCCCACGCCGGAGAGTGTGCCGCCTGTACCGACGCCCGCGACAAAGATATCGACCTTACCGTCGGTGTCCTCCCAGATCTCCGGCCCCGTCGTCTTGAAGTGCGCGGCGGGATTGGCCTTGTTGGTGAACTGGCTGGGAATGAAGCTGTTCGGCGTCTCGGCGGCAAGCTCCTGGGCTTTCGCTATCGCGCCCTTCATCCCCTTTGCGCCGTCGGTCAGAACTATCTCCGCGCCGTAGGCCTTGAGCAGCTTGCGCCGCTCGATGCTCATCGTCTCCGGCATGGTGAGTATAACTTTATAGCCTCTTGAGGCGGCGACGGCGGCAAGCCCGATGCCGGTGTTGCCGCTCGTCGGCTCGATTATGACGGAGTCAGGCTTGAGCGCACCCTTGGCTTCGGCATCGTCGATCATCGCACGCGCGATCCTGTCCTTGACGCTCCCTGCGGGGTTAAAGTACTCAAGCTTGCCGTAAACGTCCGCGCCGAGGTCATTGTCCTTTATGTAGTTCGTAAGCTTCAGAAGCGGAGTGCCGCCTATCAGATCGGTGATTCTTTCATAAGTTTTCATTGTTAAAAGCTCCTTTTAAAATATACATTTATTGTTTGTGTTGAAATATGTGCCCTTATTGGTCAAAGATACCCCATCAACATCGAAACAATATAAATATATATTCCATAAAAAGCGCCCCTATCATTTATCAATAACCTATCTGCTTTGTAGGCATTATATTAGCATGGGCTTACTCTCCTGTCAAGCCCTATTAAGAAAAATTTCCTCCGCCTTGACAGCTTTGTAAAATAACTCTATACTGTCGCATATCAAATACATGGGTTTTGTATGATTTAGAGGTTACGCCAATGAAAAAAGCACTGATCGCGATGAGCGGCGGGGTCGACTCCTCGCTCGCGGCAAAGCTGATGAAGGATCGCGGCTTTCAATGCATCGGCTGCACGATGAAGCTCTATAACAACGAGGACGCGGGTATCGAGCGCACGCGCACCTGCTGCTCGCTCGACGACGTGGAGGACGCACGCAGCGTCGCCTACGCGCTGGGCATGCCGTTCTACGTGTTCAACTTCACGGACGATTTCCGCGGCACGGTCATACGCCGGTTCATCGACAGCTACGAGCACGGCATCACGCCGAACCCGTGCATCGACTGCAACCGCTTTATGAAGTTCGGCAAGCTCTTTGACCGCGCGAAAATTCTTGGCTGCGACTACGTCGTGACCGGGCACTACGCGCGCATTGAGGAGCAGGACGGTGTCTTTCTGCTGAAGAAGGCCGCGGACGAGAGCAAGGATCAGAGCTACGTGCTCTATGCCATGACGCAGGAGCAGCTCGCGCACGTCATGTTCCCGCTCGGCGGCATGCGCAAAACCGAGGTGCGCGCACTCGCCGAGGAGTGCGGCTTTGTGAACGCGGCAAAGCCCGACAGTCAGGATATCTGCTTTGTCCCGGACGGGGACTACGCCGGGGTCATCGAAAAGCACACCGGGCGCAGGCCGGTGTGCGGGAACTTTGTGGACAGCTCCGGCAACGTTTTAGGCCGGCACAAGGGTGTGATACACTACACCATCGGCCAGCGCAAGGGGCTCGGCATCTCCGCGGCCGCGCCGCTGTACGTCTGCGATATCTGCCCGAACACGAACGAGGTCGTGCTCGGCAGCAATGAAGAGCTGTTCCGCCGCGAAGCGGATGTTACAGACTTCAACTGGATAAGCGGCGCAGCACCCATGCATGAGCTGCGCTGCAAGGCGAAGATACGCTACCGCCACCCCGAGCAGTGGGCGACGGTGACGCCGGTCGGGAGCGACGCCGTCCGCATCGTCTTTGACGAGCCGCAGCGCGCGATAACCCCCGGTCAGGCCGCCGTGCTCTATGACGGGGACACCGTCCTCGGCGGCGGAGTGATACAGAAAAAGACAAACGGGAAAGACCTTTGACCGGTCTTTCCCGTTTGTTGTTACTCAAGTTTTATTCCTTGACGGTGCCGTCGGGGTTAAACAGCGGCAGCGGAGCGAGGCAGATGATATCATGTCTCTTCTGCGCGTCGCCCTCGGCGAGGACTGCCATCCTGCCGGCGACTATGCCGCCCGCGCGGGTGACGAGCTCCTCCATAGCGCGGAGGGATTCGCCGGTGGAAATAACGTCATCAACGATGAGCATGCGCTTGCCCTTGATGAGCTCAGCGTCGGCGGTATCGATGACGAGCTTCTGTACGCTCATCGTGGTGATGGACTTGACGTCCACCTCGAACACGCCGGACATATAGGCCTTGGGGCCTTTGCGGGCGAGGAAGTACTTATCCGCGCCGCTCTGGCGGGCCATTTCATACAGCAGAGGGATCGCCTTGGCTTCCGGTGCGATCAGATAATCGTACTCGGGAGCGCGCTTGAGCAGCTCGGCGGCGCAGTGAACGGTAAGCTCCACATCGCCGAACATGACGAATGCGCCGATGTACAGGTCGTCAGACACCTTGCACAAGGGCAGCTCGCGTTTCAAGCCGGCAACGTCCATCTCGTAAGTCATTTTTTTGATTCCTCCTGAGAGTCATATATAATAGAACGTGTTTATTTTACAGAAATCACGAAAAAAATCAAGAACTATATTCAAAAAATCCGGAAAAATCAGTCATCATTGGGCAAAAATTTTACGCTGCCTAAGTCAATACCGAGTTCGAGCGCATTGTTTTTGTACATTGTACCTTTTTACGCATTTATATTTCACCGCAAATTGCAGTTGTATTTTATAGTAAAGTCTTTCCCCTCTGCGCATCTTTGCAGGCGCCGCATGAGCTGATATAATCCGATTAGAAATTTTTTCGGCAGCTGCAATCTTTTTCCGCGGAATACGACTTGGATAATGTAAGGGGGTTCATATATGACAGACACCTCGATCATAGAGCTGTATTTCAGACGCTCGGAGCGGGCGATAAACGAAAGTCAGGCGTCCTACGGCGGCTACTGCTACCGCGTTGCGGACGGCATTCTCCGCGATGCGCGCGACTCGGAAGAGAGCGTGAACGACACATGGCTTGCGGCGTGGAACGCCATCCCTCCGACGCGCCCGAACTGCCTCAAGGCCTATTTCGGTGCGCTGACACGCCGCATCTCCGTCGACCGGCTGCGCCGCCGCTCCGCCGCAAAGCGCGGCGGGGGCGAGGCGCTCATCGCCCTCGAGGAGCTTGCCGAGTGCATCCCCTCGGGCTTCAGCGTGGAGCGGACGATCGAAAACAAACTGCTGATACAGGCTTTCAACGCCTTTTTAGCATCCCAGACGGAGGCAGAGCGGAACCTCTTCGTCGCGCGGTACTGGTACGGCCTGCCGGTGGAGGAGATCGCCGCGAAGCTCGGAATGAAGAAAAACACGGTGCTCTCCACGCTGCGGCGTATGCGGCTGCGGCTGCGTGACCGGCTCGAAAAGGAGGGCTTGCAGTGACGAAGGAGCAGTTTTTTGACGCTTTCGGGCAGATAGACGGCGCTTATGTTCTCGCCGCCGGGGACGCGATATATGGGAAAACCGAGACAGCGCGCGTCTCATATAAAAAGCTTGTGCGCACGCTCATCATCGCGGCGGTCATTGCGGCGCTGCTGACGCTGACAGCGTATGCCGCGGGGCTATTCGGGCTCACAGGCAGAGTTATAAACGACCCCGGCGGCAGCGTGCTCTCCGGCGAGGCGGGAGAGGCAGTAGACAGGCTGCGCGCGGTACACCATCGGGACTATGTCTCCCTCGGCGGAGTGATAGGCTCGGCGGAGTATCAGGCGGCGGCTGAATGGCTGGCGTTCAAAGGTGGCTACGCCGACAAGAAAACTGCGGAGCAGACAGAGCAGGGGCAGCCCTACTACGAATGGCGTGACCTTGAGCGGAGCTTTGCAGCGGATAACGAAACAAAAGAGATCTGCCGCCTGTATCAGGTCTGGGATGAAACAATGTGGGCAAAACTGCAGGAGATCGCCGCACGGTACGGACTGGCGCTGCACACGGAGCGCCGGGCAATAGCGAACGCCGGGGATCAGAGCCGTGAGCACGGCGCGTATGAGGACGGATCGTTTCACATTTCGGCAGCAGCTATTATCGGTCAGGAGCGGTATCTGTACGAAGTGTACTTGGAAAAGAGCGGCTGCCTGCCCTGCGACGATATGACGGCGGGCGGAGCCTGTGAATACGAGGAGTGGGAATACACTGCCGGCCGCGGCGATAAGGTCAGCATCGCCGTGCGCGACGTGAGCACGAACGAGGCATGGGCGCAGTATGAGCTGCTGGTGCTTTATTCCGGTGACGGCGCTGTGATGACGGTCAGGGCGAGCTATGGCTGTCAGCGCGTGAATGGCGATGAAAAGCTCTTTGCGGAGCGCTTGGCGGACAGCATAGATTTTTCCGCTGTTGCCGGGGCAGATGCACCGGAGGACGCTGTTTTGATTCTGAAAGGTGGTTGAGATGAAAAAATATATTTCACTGTTTCTCTGCTGCGCGGCGCTCTTGATGTGCGCATGCGGCAGTCCGGAACAGTCAGCAGAGATACCTGCTCCGGTTGGAGACACCGTGGCCGCGCAAGCCGTAAACGCCGAGTTCACCACCGATGACGGCCTGATCAAAATCAGCATCCATGACGATAACGCAGACTCCATTCCCGCGGCGATGCCGGTCCTTCGGGTGCGCCCGAAGATCATCACGTCGGATATGGCGCGGCAGATGGCAAAGGGGCTTTTCGGTGAGGCGGAGCTGTACGAGTATTCCGAGGAGCTGAGCAAAGCCGAGATCGCGGATATGATCGCCGCATATGAATACGCCGTCACCGACGAGAGCATAAAGGCCGACCACGGGGCGGACGCGCCGCAAAGCTGGATAGAGAGCGTGCGCGATGCGCGGCTTGCGATATTGGAATATTACCGCAACGCCTATGCCAATGCACGGGAGGAGGTCACACCGAGAGCCTGCGAATGGAAGTTCTATCCAATGGAGCACTACGCCGTGCACGGCTTTGACTACGCCGGGAGCGACCCATACTATACCGATGCTTTCCCCGCGGGCATGTCCGTAGACCTGCGCGCGGTGACGGAGCTCGGCGGCGTGCCGTACGAGTTCTGGGTCAATAACAACGAGCGGGTGGACTTTCGCAATCACAGTCTCTCGGTCTTTGTGCTCATGCCCGATCCCGGGGGCACTGCCGAGGAGCGGCGAGCGCAGACGCGGGAATGGTACATGAGCATGGGGCTATACTCCGACGCAGCAGCGGACGAAAGCGCACTTGAAGCGGCCTGCGCAAAGGCGGTTGCGCTGGCGAATGAGATGGGGCTCGGCGAATGGCGCTTCAACGCAGCGGCGGCAGACAGGACAGAGATCACCGGCGAGGGTTGGCAGATAGACGTGACGGGCAGGCCGGTCTATGAGGGCTATCCGGTCAATTGGCAGAGCGCCGCGGGGCAGGACTGCTGTCCCGAGAGCCTGACTATACGCATGACGAACAGCGGAGCGCTCATCGATCTGCAGTACACTTCTCCGATGGAGATCGTCGAGGTGACAGAACAGACTGCGGCACTGAAAACCAGGGAGGACATGGAGCCGCTCGCGATACAGGCGATGCGGGAGCTGAGCTGTGAGACGCTGATACCGGGTCACGCTTCCGAGAAAGAGTATTGGGACGCTATCGGCGCGGTCATCACCGAGGTGCGGCTCGACATTGACAGCGTCTGCGTGGGCTATATACGTGTGCCGTGCGGCGGCGGGGACTTTCTTCTTGTGCCGTCGCTCTCTTTCCCCGGCAGGCTGAGCGTGACGGGCAGCATCCCCGGCGTGCATGAAAGTCCGATGGAGCTGCTCGACCGGGACGGGGACGGCTATAACGTTTCTCTTGACTTTGACCTGCTGGACGGCGGGAGGATAGGATAAAGAGTCTTTTTGGTGTTCCACTCCGTATCATCACATTGACGGAAGTATTTGACAACGCATACCCGAGGGGATATACTGATTACATTATGCCGACGTATTGAAGCAGATACGCAGCACTATTGTAAGCAGGGGTGTTTTCTTGACTTTTTCAAGCCTCACTTTTACCACGCTTTTCTTCCCCGCGGTGCTGATACTCTACTTTATCTGTACCGACCCGCGGTGGAGAAACGGCGTTCTTCTTGTTGCGTCGCTTATCTTTTACAGCTGGGGCGAGCCTATATGGGTGCTCGCGATGATCGGCTCGACCGCGATAAACTACGTCGCCGCCATGCTCATTGATAGAGCCTCTTCCCCGGGGCTGAGGAAGACGGCGCTCGTCGTCGGCGCGGCGGCCTCGCTCGCGGTGCTGTTTTATTTTAAGTACGCCGCTTTTCTCGTCAATTCCGTCACTTCCCTCTTCGGCGTCTCATTCAGTATACCGGTGCTGGAGCTGCCGATAGGCATCTCCTTTTATACCTTTCAGGTGCTGACCTATACGGTGGATGTGTACCGGGACAAGAGCCCCGTGCAGCGCGACCCGTTCAAGCTGATGCTCTATGTAAGCTGCTTTCCGCAGCTTATCGCCGGGCCTATCGTGCAGTATTCCGACGTGGCGGTGATGCTCGACGAGCGCGAGAGCACGCCCGAGGGCTTCACCGAGGGCATGAAGCGCTTCGCCGTCGGCCTTTCAAAGAAAGTGCTGCTGGCAAACGTCTGCGGGCTCATCATCGAGGAGCTGCCTTCGGCCGCAGGATCGAGTGGGATGTCCGTGCTCGGCGCGTGGTATATCTCCGTGCTCTATTCTCTCCAGCTCTATTTTGATTTCTCCGGCTACTCCGACATGGCGATCGGCATGGGCAGGATCTTTGGCTTTACCTATAAGGAAAACTTCAACTATCCGTACATATCGAAAAGCGCCTCCGAATTCTGGCACAGGTGGCATATCTCGCTCGGCAGCTTTTTCCGCGACTATGTGTATATCCCGCTCGGCGGCAACCGGCACGGCAGGGCGCGCACCGCGCTGAACCTCGCGATAGTCTGGGCGCTTACCGGGCTATGGCACGGGGCAAGCTGGAACTTCGTCATATGGGGGCTGTATTACGGGGTGCTCATCATCCTCGAAAAGCTCGTGCTCGCGGACTTCCGTGAGAAGCTTCCCGGTGCGGCGCAGCATATTGCTGCGCTGTTCCTCATCGTCGTCGGCTGGACGGTCTTCTACTATACGGACATGGGCTGCCTCGGAAAACACCTCGGCGCGATGTTCGGCATAGGCGCCGCGGGGCTGAGCGACCAGGTCACGATGGCCGTCATACGCAAGTACACGGTGCTCCCGCTCATCGCCGCCATCGCGAGCCTGCCGATCCTGCCGCGGCTCAAGGCATGGCTTGGAAAGCATGAAAAGCTTGAGGCCGCGGCGGATATCGTCTCCCTCGTGTGCCTGACGGCGCTCATGCTGCTGTCGATGATATTCATCGTCGGGCAAAGCTACAATCCGTTTATTTATTTCCGTTTCTGAGAGCAGAGGGAATATGCGATGAAAAAAAGACTTGATTTCGTGGTTATATATTTCTGGCTTTTCCTGCTGCTGTGCGCCGGGCTCGGCACGCTGATATTCGCCGATCGGGAAGAGCGCGTCTCCGAGAGTGAAAAGCGCATGCTGGCGGCTTTCCCCGACACCTCCGCCGAGAGCATTTTCTCCGGCGAGTTCTCCTCGGGCTTTGAAAGCTTCCTAAGCGACGGAATATTCCTGCGCGACTCCGTCGCCGGGGCGAGCAAGGCCGCGCTCGGGCTTTTCAGCGCCGCAAGCTATGAGGACACGATGCTCCTCAGCAGCATCTCCATGGCCGACGAGATAAGCGGCGGCACGGCGGCGCAGGATACCGCCGCCCCGGCTGAGGGATCCCCCGCGCAGGAGAGCGGAGGCCAAAGCGCCGCGCAGGCTCTGGGCAGTGACGCGTCCGGGGACTACGGCCTGTATATGCTGTGCCCGGACGGGAGCGAGGAGCTGCTTGCCGACGTCAGCGAGCTGCGCGTGGGCATGGTCGCGGACGTGCTCAATGAGTACAAAGGCGTTCTCCCAGAGGACGGGCAGGTGTTCTATTCCTGCATACCTGTGACGAGCTACAGGGACGTTGTGGTAAAAAGCGGTAAATACACCGGCTGGCACGAGAACTTTGAGGATGCGTTCAACAGCCTGCTCCTGCCGGGGGTACACATGGTCAGCGCGCCGAACGTGCTGAACGATCACCTGATGGACGAGCCGCTCTTCTTTCAGGCCGACCACCACTGGACGCCGCTTGCCGCCTACTATCTTATCGAACGGATGATGCAGATGCAGGGTGTACCTGTCGTGCCGTATGACGAGTACGACTATTTGGTGAGCGGCTTCTATAACATCCAGGGACTCGGCGACCCGATGGATCTGATGTATCCGCTGCTGCCCGCGCACGGGAATGTCATGCGCCGCGGAACAGAGGGCGAGGACGCGCCGATCATCGTCTATAACAATGAAAGCTACACGGCTTACCTCGCCGGCGGGAACCACGTGTGGACAAAATACACCACAGGCTTTGACACCGGCAGAAAAGCCCTCGTCATCGGTGACTCCTTCACCACGGCCTTCATACCGTACCTGATGCCATATTACGACGAGGTGCACCGCGCGGACCCGAGATATTACAACAGCGCTCTCAACGGCGGCACCGTTTCGGAGCTGATCGCCCAATACGGGATAGACGATGTCTATATCATCCTGTCCTACGACAACGGGATCGATTCCAATATGTCCTCAAAAACCTTGGAGTACCTTCTTTATGGCTGATAAGAAACAAAAAAGCGAACCGGAATTTATTCGCGGCACAGTGCTCGCGTCGATACTCCTGCTGCTGATCTTCATCGCGGCAGGGGTGGTGTTCGCCCGCAATCCGGACGCGGTGAGAGGCGCGGCGGTGCGGACGCTCTCTTCCCTCGGGAACTTCTCCGCCGCGGCGGAGCTTGCCGGGGACATGGAGGGCGATGAAGCGCGGGCGCAGAGCCTGTACCACGTTGCCGGAAAGATGCTCTCCGCCGGCAGCTTTGAGGACGCTGCGGAGCTGTTTAGATCCCTCGGAGAGTATTCTGACAGCGCTGAAAAGTACCTCGAAGCGGAATACGCATACGCCGACGCTCTCTATAACGACGGAAGCTATGAGCGGGCCATGGAGGTCTTTTCCGCCGTGTCCGCCTACGGTGACGCCGCCGAAAGGCAGAAGGCCTGCGTATACGCGATGGCGGCGGAAGCATACGAAGGCGGCGAGTACCTGCGCGCAAGCACTTTGTTTGCCGGGCTCTCAAGCTACGAGGACGCGCAGGAGCGCGCCTTTGACGCGGCGCTCAGGATAACGGGCGACGCTGACGCCGCCGCGGTCATCGTCAGCAGCGGCGGGCTCTCCGCCGAAGCGGCGGAAAAGGCAGCGGATATCGCGATGCTGCGCAGCTCCCTGCCGCTCGGGCGGCTTGCCGTGGGCAGCTATCACACGGTGTATATCCGCGATGACGGCACTGCCGCCGCCTGCGGAGATAACTCCGACGGGCGCTGCGACGTGTCCGGCTGGACAGAGCTTGTGCAGGTATGCGCCGGTGCGAAGCACACCGCCGCGCTGCGCGCGGACGGAACCGTCGTTGCCGCGGGCGACGACAGCTATGGTCAGTGTGACGTCGGCGATTGGCGGAACGTCATCGCCATCGCCGCCGGGGAATATGACACCGTGGCGCTGCTTGCGGACGGCAGCATCGTCTCCTGCGGCTACCACAGCTATGATTCGCTCAAGGGTGCGGATCAGTATACGCGCATCTTTGCCGGGTCCTACGGCGCGGCTGCCGTGAACTCCCTCGGGCAGCTCGTGTCCTCGAACAAGTCGATAACGGCGGAGAACGCGCAGCTCCTGCTTGAGCTGCCCATCGGCACGGGCTGCCATGCAGCGCTCTATGCCGACGGCAGACTTGTCTCGAGCGTATTGGGAGACGAGGTCTGGGAGAACATCGTGCAGGCGGATATCTCGCCGCGGGCGCTGCTTGCGGTGGACGGGGACGGGAACATCCGCTCCCGCTTCTTCCGTGAGAGCGATAGTGTTGAATTTCCCGTGAGCGGCAGAGCCGTGCTATGCGGAGCGGGCACGGAGCACTATGTGTTCGTGCTTGAGGACGGGAGCCTTGCGGCCTTCGGCGACAACAGCTACGGCCAATGCGATGTGCAGAAGCTTGCGGCGAAAGCTGCCAAAGATTAAAAAACTCCGGCGGATAGAAAATTCTGTCCGCCGGAGTTCTAATAATATTCAGTTCAGCGCAGTCCCTTGAAGAAGCGACTCAGAAGCTCTGCGCTCTCGTCGCCGAGGACACCGGCATAGACCTTCGGATGGTGCCCGTAGTTTTCAAAGAACAGGTCGATGACGCTGCCGCAGGAGCCGGTGACGGCGTCGCGCGCGCCGAAGACAAGGCAGGGGATGCGGGAGTTGATTATCGCGCCGGTGCACATCGGGCAGGGCTCGAGCGTCACATACATCGTGCAGCCCTCGAGCCGCCAGCTGCCGAGCGCGGCCCCGGCCTCGCGGATAGCCTCGACCTCGGCGTGGGCGGTCGCATCGCCCAGCTCCTCGCGGCGGTTGCGTCCGCGGCCGATGACGCGGCCGGCAGCGTCCGCGATCACGCAGCCGACAGGCACCTCGCCGTGCTCCGCCGCCTCGCGCGCAAGGTCAAGGGCGAGGGACATATATTCTTCATTCGTCATGGCGAAGCCTCCGTATAAAGAGATGCAGCAACTATCGTAGTTCTGCGGCGACATTGCATCTGTATGCCGTGACCGGCTGCTGGTCACTCCGTGGGGTGACTTTCTGTGCGAACAGAAAGTCACCAAAGAGTCGCACAGGGAGAGGGTGTTTCGACTCCCCCTCTCCCTGTGAACCCTCACCCGCAACGACAAAGAGAAACCGTGCGCGGTTTCCCTTTGATTCCTTCCAAGTGGAGGATGTGTAACATGCCGTGTTCTATTCCGCACCCTCATAACTCAAATCGAAGCCCAGCGAAGCGGGTTCGATTTGAAAAGGAAGAATGAAGGAGCGGATATGGAGCTTTGCCCGATAGGGCGAAGCGTAATGCAGCGAGTTTATTCTGACGCTCAGACGAGAGCAGCAGTGATGATGCTCATCAGGTAGACCTCTTCGGCGTTGCAGCCGCGGCTGAGGTCGTTGATGGGGGCGTTCAGACCCTGGAGGATCGGGCCGTAGGCCGCAAAGCCGCCGAGACGCTGGGCGATCTTATAGCCGATGTTGCCGGACTGGATCTCCGGGAAGATAAAGGTGTTGGCATAGCCCGCGACCTTGCTGCCGGGGAACTTGAGCTGGCCGACCGTGGGAGAGACGGCGGCGTCGAACTGCATCTCGCCGTCAACTGCAAGCTCGGGAGCCTTTTCCTTGACTATCGCGGTGGCATTGCGCACGAGGTCGACGGAAGCGCCCTTGCCGGAGCCCTTGGTGGAGTAGGACAGCATGGCGACCTTTGGGTCCATGCCGAAGACCTTTGCGGTCTTTGCAGTCTCGATGGCGACCTCGGCGAGCTGATCGGCAGCGGAGAGAACGACATTGCCCTCCTTGTCGAGCTTGTCCTCATAGGAGATGTTTATGGCGCAGTCGCCCATGCAGAGCATCTCATCGCCGCGGGTCAGGATGAAGCAGGAGCTGACAAGGTTCGCGCCCTTCTTGGTCTTGACGAGCTGGAGCGCGGGGCGGACGGTATCGGCGGTGGAGTAGGTTGCTCCGCCGAGCAGAGCATCGGCCTTGCCCATCTTGACGAGCATGGTGCCGAAGTAGTTGCCCTTGGAGAGCGCGGCGCGCGCGTCCTCAGCGGTGACCTTGCCGCGGCGCAGCTCGACCATCTTCTCGACCATCGCGTCCATTTCGGGATAGGTCAGAGGATCGATTATCTCAAGACCCTCGATATCGAAGCCGCCCTTTGCAGCCGCTGCCTTGACCTCATCGACGTTGCCGACGAGAATAGGAGTCAGGAAGCCGTCCTTCTTGAGCCTTGCTGCGGACTCGAGAATGCGCGCATCGCTGCCCTCGGTATAGACGATCTTGCGGGGATTGGCTTTAAGTATCTCTATCAGATTTTCAAACATGGTTAATTCCTCCGGAATGTTTATTTTTGCACACGAACACTGTACCACTACTCGCCGCCGTTTTCAAGATTTTTGCCGCAATTTCTATTTACAAAGGTATTTTTTATCTGTATAATATACTGACTGTTATCAATTTTTAAGGTGAAACAATGCAGAGAAGCTTTCCTGAGACGCTCTCGGCGCTGCGCCGGGACAAGAACATAAGCCAGCGCAAGGCGGCGGCCGACCTGAACATCAGTCAGGCGCTGCTGAGCCATTACGAAAACGGCGCGCGCGAGCCGGGGCTCGGCTTCGTGTGCCGCGCATGCGACTATTACGGGGTCAGCGCCGACTATCTGCTGTGCAGGACGGACAGGCCGAACATCGCTTTCAGCACCGCGCAGGCGGCGCGGGCCTTTCTTGACCAGATGCAGAGCGTGATTGACCGCGCGAACCAGACCCTTGCAGAATTTTCCGAGGAGGAACAGCCTGAATGATAAAGCAGGAAAATATACGCAACTTTTCCATAATCGCACACATTGACCACGGCAAGTCCACGCTGTCTGACCGCCTCATCGAAAAATGCGGCGCGGTGGAGCAGCGCGAGATGGAGGATCAGATCCTTGACAACATGGACCTTGAGCGCGAGCGCGGCATAACCATCAAGGCGCGCGCCGTCGGCCTCAACTATAAGGCCGCCGACGGGGAGAACTATACCCTCAACCTTATCGACACTCCGGGTCATGTCGACTTCAACTATGAGGTCAGCCGCTCGCTCGCCGCGTGCGAGGGTGCGGTGCTCGTCGTGGACGCGTCGCAGGGCGTTGAAGCGCAGACGCTCTCGAACACCTACCTCGCGCTCGACAACAACCTTGAAATACTCCCGGTCATCAACAAGATAGACCTGCCCGCCGCCGACCCGCACAGGGTCAAGGAGGAGATAGAGGAGATCATCGGCATCCCCGCGATGGACGCGCCGGAGATAAGCGCGAAGGCGAACATCAACATTGACGCCGTGCTTGAGGACGTTGTGAACGGCGTCCCCGCGCCGAAGGGCGACCCCAACGCGCCGCTCAAGGCGCTGATATTCGACAGCCAGTATGATAACTACCGCGGCGTCATCGTCTTTATCCGCGTGTTCGACGGGACGATACGCAAGGATTCAGAGATACTCCTGATGTCCACCGGCGCGAAGTACAAGGTACTCGAAGTCGGCCACCTGCGCCCGATAGGGCTCGACCCCTGCGCGGAGCTTGCAGCGGGCGACGTCGGCTATTTCACGGCGAGCATAAAGAACGTCTCCGACACGCACGTGGGCGACACCGTCACCGACGCCGGGAAACCGACCGCCGAGGCGCTGCCCGGCTACCGCCCCGCAAGGCCGATGGTCTTCTGCGGCATATACACTGAGGACGGCTCCAAGTACCCCGACCTGCGCGACGCGCTCGAAAAGCTCAAGCTCAACGACGCTTCCCTCTCCTATGAACCGGAAAGCTCCGTCGCCCTCGGCTTCGGCTTCCGCTGCGGCTTCCTCGGGATGCTGCACATGGAGATAATCCAGGAGAGGTTAGAGCGCGAGTTCGACCTTGACCTTGTGACGACTCTGCCCTCCGTTATATATAAGGTCATAAAGACCGACGGCAGCACCGTCATGGTCGACAATCCCCACAACTATCCCGACGTGCCGTCGATCGCCGAGGCATACGAGCCGTATGTCAAGGTGTCGATCATCACGCCGAATGAGTTTGTCGGCAACATCATGCCGCTGTGCCAGGACAGGCGCGGCGAGTACAAGAACATGCAGTACCTCGACACCCGCCTTGTCGAGCTGCATTACGAAATGCCGCTCAACGAGATAATATACGACTTCTTTGACACGCTCAAGGCGCGCACCAAGGGCTATGCCTCGCTCGACTATGAGCTGAGCGAATATAAACCGAGCGACCTTGTCAAGGTCGACATGCTCTTAAACGGCGATCAGGTCGACGCGCTCAGCTTCATCGCCCACCGGGAGAAGGCCTACGGCCGCGCCCGCAAGCTCTGCGAAAAGCTCAAGGACAACATCCCGCGCCAGCTCTTCGAGGTGCCGATACAGGCGGCTATCGGCGGCAAGATCATCGCGCGCGAGACGGTCAAGGCCATGCGCAAGGACGTGCTTGCCAAGTGCTACGGCGGCGACATCACGAGAAAGAAGAAGCTGCTCGAAAAGCAGAAGGAAGGCAAGAAGAAGATGCGCCAGCTCGGCACGGTGCAGATACCGACCGAGGCTTTCCTCGCGGTGCTAAAGCTCGACGAGTAAATAAAGAAATAAAAAATAAGACTGTGTACATTGCTTTCAAGCGATCGTACACAGTCTTTTTATAATAGCCGCCGCGCAGCCTACAAGCACATCCGGTGCGCGGGCGGGTTATTATCAGCTTGTCAAAAAAGTCCTGTGAGGGCTTTTTTGACCGCGCTTTCCGCCGAGCATTTTGAAAGTGTTCAAAATGCTATTACCGGAAGCCTTGATGTATCAAGCCTTTCGGCGGCGGCTTATCCAATTTGAGGCGGGCCTTGTCTCGCTGCGGCTCGGTCACGTCACGGCTCTGACATGCCCCCGGCATGTCATTCACTACCGTGCCGCCGCTGCGCTACCCCTCAAGCTCCCCCGCTGCTCTATTATCTGACTTCAAAACATAGTTTTTTGACAGTCTGATTATCCCATTCTGTCCGTCCCGAAGAAGAACAGCGCGACTGTCCCCGGGCCGACGTGGGAGCCGGTCACCGGCTCATAGCATACGCTCAGGCACTTGCCGGTAAGCCCCTTGTCGCGCAGGCGCTGCACGAGGTATGCCTTGCCCTCCTCGTTGTCGGCATGGGCGATGCCGATAGTCTCGGTCTTGCTCAGGGCAAGCTCCGCATAGCGCTCGGCAAGCGCGTCGAGCGTGCGCTTCATACCGCGCACCTTGGCCTTTACGACTATCTTGCCCTCATAGTCCCCGATGAGGATCGGGTGGATGCTCAGGACATTGCCGATGATCGCCGCCGCGCCGCTGACCCTGCCAGTCTTTTTCAGATACTTGAGGTCGTCCACGGTGAAGCTCTGGCACATACTCGGCACCTGCGCGCGGATGGCCTCTTCGATCGCGTCAAGGGCAACGCCGTCCTTTAACTGCTCCGCCGCCTTGATGACGAACAGCCCCTCGCCGAGGGACGCGGCGAGCGTGTCGATGACGACGATCTTTCTGTCCGGGTACTCCTCGTCAAGCTCCTGCTTTGCCATGAGCGCGGCGTTTGCCGTGCCGCTTATGCCGCCGGACATACCGATATACAGCACATCCTTGCCCGCGTCGAGCGCGGCCTTGAAGCGCTCGATGAACGTTCCCGCGTTCACCATCGAGGTCTTTACCTCGCTGCCGGCACGCATCGCGGCATAGAAGGCCTTGCCGTCAAATTCTCTCTCGGGTATGTATTCGACTCCGTCTATCGTGTATGAAAAGGGGACTACCTCAATGCCGTACTCGTCGATTATCTCAACGGGGAGGTTAGCGGAGGTGTCTGTAAAAAGCTGCGTCATTTCGGGTTCTCCTTAAAAGTTATGGGTACTGCACACTGTCATTAGCATAACGCAGTTCATACCGAAACCGCAAGCTATTGTCTCTATTCCGCGCTCTACGAAACATAGAATAAGAGTAGAACCCCTTGATTTCAGGGCTCTACTCCGAGTATAGCCGTATCTTCTTCACTTGCCTGCCGCGGCTTTCAGCCTCTCCAGCCATGCATACGGTACGTCGAGCTCTCCCTTGCCGACGCCGAGGCTTATCGTGGGCTTGTTTGCACCGTGGAAGTCGCTGCCGCCGGTCTTGAGCAGGCCGTACTCCTCCGCAAGCCCTTCGAGACAGGCCGTCTGCTGCGCGTCGTAGCCGGAATAGCGGCACTCCATCCCGCGCAGGCCGTGCGCCATGCAGTGCTCTATAAGCTCGCGCAGCTCCGCGTCGTTCTTCTTATACTGGAACGGGTGTGCCAGCACCGCGACTCCGCCCGAGCGGCATATCGTCTCCACCGCCATTTCTATCGGGATGATCGTGCGCGGCAGATAGTACTTCTGTCCCTTCTCAACATAGCGCTGGAACGCATCGTTCACGCTCTCGGCAAGCCCAAGCTCATAGAGCATCCGCGCAAAGTGCGGCCGACCTATGGATTCGCCGAAGCGCGCCCTCATCTCGTCATAGTCAAAGGGCAGGCCGTCCGCCGCCATGAGCTCCGCCATCTTGCGGTTCCTGTCGTTGCGGTCGTTTATCACCCAGTCCAGCACCGGGCGCAGCTCGGGCGACTGCGGGTCTATGAAATAGCCCAGGATGTGTACGGCCACTCCGTACTTTGTGCTTATCTCTATCCCCGGTACGACCTCTATCCCGAGCTTTTCCCCCGCCTCGGCGGCTTCAAAATATCCGGACTCCGTATCATGATCCGTTATCGCGATGGCTTTTAAGCCGATTTTCTGCGCAAGCGCAGCTACCTCCGCCGGGGTGCATGTCCCGTCGGACGCCGTGGTGTGTACGTGCAGGTCTATTTCTCTCATGCGCGCACCTTCTCCATGAGGCGGTTCGCCTTCTCGTATATCTCTTCGGGCGCTTCGCCGATGAAGAACTCGCCGTTTTCATAGAGGATGCGTCCGTTCACCATCGTCATGCGCACGTTCTCCTTAGACCCGGAATAAACGATGTTCCGCGCGATGTTATTGAGCGGCTGCATGTTCGGCCTGTGCAGGTCTATGACGACGAGGTCCGCAAGCTTCCCCGGCGCGATATCGTCCGCGTCATGAAGTCCCATCGCGCCCGCCCCGCCGGCGCAGGCCATTTCAAGCACGCGGTCGGCGCTCCCGGCTGCGGCGTCCTTATTCGCGATTTTTTGCAGTACGCTCGCAAGGTACATTTCGCGGAACATGTCCAGCGCGTTGTTGCTTGCCGCGCCGTCCGTGCCTATCGCCATCGGTATTCCCGCCGCGGCGAGCCTGTCCAGCGGCGCGATTCCGGAGGCGAGCTTCGCGTTCGAGCCGGGGTTCGTCACCGCCCAGAGCTTCTTGCGCGCGAAAAGCTCAATGTCCTCGTCGCTCATCCACACGCAGTGAAAGCCGCCGCCGCCGTATGCGAACATGCCTATGCTGTCCAGAAGCTGCGGCGGGGTCATGCCCCAGCGCTCTACGCAGCCCTTGACCTCGCTCTCCGTCTCGCAAAGGTGCATGAAGCAGGGCTCCTTGTACTTTTCCGCAAGAGTGGCCATGTACTTCATGCGCTCCATGCCGGTGGTGTACTCGGCATGGATGCCGAGCCGGTAGGAAACAAGCTCGTCATAATCGTTAAAGCGCAGGTACTCGCGCTCTATGTTCTTCTCGTCGGCGTCAAAGTTATTGAGCGCCGAGCATATCACCGTGCGGAAACCGCAGTCGACATTCGCCTTGGCGTAGGCTTCATTGCGCATATACATGTCAAAGCTCGATGTGATCCCGGAGGAGAGATATTCCATTATCCCGAGCTTTGTAAAGGTGTATATCATCTCGTCATCGAGCTTTGCCTCGTTCGGGAACACCTGCTGATAAAGCCAGTCACTAAGCGGCATGTCGTCTGCAAACGAGCGCAGGAAGGTCATCGCCGTGTGGGTGTGCGCATCCTTGAAGCCCGGCATCAGCAGGTCGCCGCGCAGATCGATCTCGCGCTCAAAGCGCGGCGCGTCCTTGCGTTCCGCCCCGACGTAGGCAATGCGCCCGCCGTCCGTCCACACCTCGTCCCGGCTTATTTTTATCCCGCCGGTAAAGCTCAGCACCCGGCCGTTATAGAATCTTATCATTTGTTTTTTGCCTCCAGCCGCGCGCACATCGCGTCATGCGCGGCCTTTTCAAAAGTATCGTCAAGCGGCTGAAGCTCCGCCGCGCCGTATTTCCTCTCAAGTGCCGTTTTCAGCAGCAGGTCGCAGAACTCCGGGTTCTTCGGGAGCATCGGCCCGTGACTATAAGTGCCGAAAACGTTTTTGAAATGCGCGCCCTCGGTGCCGTCCTCGCCGTTGTTGCCGAAGCCGGAAATTATCTTACCCAGCGGCTCGATACCTGAGCCGAGCCATGTCTTTCCGCTGTGGTTCTCGAAGCCGACAACGACGCTGCCGCCGGCGTTTTCGGTGCATTTGAACTCATAATTGCCGATCATGCGCTTCTTGCTGCCGACCGTGTACAGCTCCAGCGCGCCGATAAAATCACAGCGCTTGCCGTCATAGGTCTCGTAATATTCGCCGAGCATCTGGTACCCGCCGCAGATCGTGAGGAAGGTGACGCCGTCGTCAATGGCGGCCTTTATCTCCTTGTCGCGTCCCCGGTGCAGATCCTCAAGCAGCACCTGCTGCTCGAAATCCTGCCCGCCGCCGATGAAAACAAGGTCGAACCCGGCAAGGCTCTGAGTTGAGCCTATGGGCATTTTAGTGACTGCCGCGTCTATTCCGCGCCACTGCAGGCGGCGCTTCATGCAGATTATATTTCCCCCGTCGCCGTAAAGGTTCAGAACGTCCGGGTATAAATGACAGATCTTCAGTTCCATGCTTCCGCCTCCTCAGACCCAGAATTCGTCACCGCCGCAGCGGCGGATGACAGCTTCGCGCAGCTCGAGCATCGCGGTATAGGTCGGCATGATGAACACCGGCTTATCCTGCTGGGATATCCACTGCACAAGGCGCTCGTAATCGCGCTCGGTCGAAATGTGGTCACCGGCCACACCGGCGTATTTGATGCGCACGGCCATGTCCTCCGCGCGGTCACCGGAGACAATGACGCGGTCTATATAGCCAGACATCGCTGCAAGCCCCTCAAAGTCCGCGTCCCATATCCATGAGACGTCCGTGCCGTCCGCCCCGCGGTCGTTGAGGCAGACGATGAGGATGAATTTTTCCTTGATATTCTCCAGAAACTCGATAACCTGATTGCAGCCCGCGGGGTTTTTGACGAGCATCATCTTCGTCCCGGCCTTGCCAAGGTCGAACTGCTCCATGCGCCCGAAGCCGCATTTGAAGTCCGCGATCGCGGATATCGCCGCCTCGGTGCCGAGTCCCATCTCCGTCACGGCGGCGACAGCGCCGATGGCGTTATAAATATTATACATGGCCGGGAGATTCACTTCGGCCAAGTATTGGCTCCCATTGACCATCAGGACGACGCTGCTGCCGTTTACGCGCTGCTCGACGACGTTCGTGACGGCATATTCGGCCTTCGGACGGTGGTAGCCGCAATGGGGGCAGCGGAAATTGCCGAGGTGGCCGTAGCTTATAAAATCATATTCGTATTCACTCTTGCAGTAGATGCAGTGCGACGCATCGGAAAGCTCCGCCTTGGGTCTGGAGGGCGCAGCGCCCTTATTGATGCCGAAGAACACGGCGCGGTTCGGAAGGTCGTTTGCCAAGGACGCGGTGAGGGAGCAGTCGGCATTGAGGCAGAGCACCGCTTCCGGAGCACCCTTTATACCCTCGCGGATATTTTCAAGGGTATGCGTCACTTCACCGTAACGGTCAAGCTGATCGCGGAAAAGATTGGTGACGACGATGACCTGCGGCCTGAGCTGTGAGAACACCCTGCGCGCTGCAGCCTCATCGCACTCGATGACGGCATACTCCTTGCGGCACTTGCCGGAAAGAGAGCTGTTGATGACAAACTCCGTGGTTATGCCGGAAATGAGGTTAGCCCCCGAACGGTTGGCAAAATAACTTTTGCCCTGCTCCAGAAAGGCCTGCTCGATCATGCGGGAGCTGGTGGTCTTACCGTTTGTGCCGGTGACGGCGACGGTCCTGACGTCCTTTGCCAGAAGGCTCAGCAGCTCCGGATATATTTTGAGCGCAATGCGGCCGGGCATCGCCGTGCCGCCGCGGTGCAGGATACGCGAGACAAGACGCAGCGCCTTGCACACCAGCATTGCCAATACTGCTCTGAAATTCATAGGCGGACTCCTTGCTGTAAAGATAGTTGCGAAAACAACTTATATAGTATATCACAAGTATATTCGCTCAGGCAAGAAATTTGCCTGAGCGAATACTGCTTACGTTTTTTTATACACCGTTACCGCTCTGTCAGCGGAGAGGAAATAGAGCACGCACTCCTTGACGGGCTCGGCGCAGATTCGGTACAGGGCTTCGGCGTAGGCCATGAGCTGGCCGCGGTAGAGTTCACTGCGGGCGGCGATGTCTTCCTCGGTCTTGACGTAATCCGTCTTATAGTCGATGATGACAAGCTCGCCGTTCTCCTCGATGCAGCAGTCGACAACGCCCTGAAGCAGCAGCTCCTCACCCTTTGCCGCGTCCCCGTAAAGTTTATCCGCATCCATGAGCAGGGAGAAGCGGAACTCGCGCATCGGCTTTTCGGCGGCGAGCATGCGTTTACCCAGGGGGGACGCGAACAGGCGCTCTATCGCGCGGGCATTGACGGCCTCGGCCTCACGCGCGGAGATGAAGCGCGCGGCGCGGAGACGGTCGATCTCCGACCTTATGCCATCAAGGCTGCGCCCCTTGGAGAAGTCCATATACTGCAGCACAAGATGCGTCGCGACGCCGCGCTCCGCGGCGGTGAGCCTGCGCTCCTCCCCGCCAAGCTCCGGCATACGGAAGCTGTAATTTATATCCTGAACGAGCCGCTCTCCGTCGGGGTCAGGCTCGGCATGGCCTTTAAGCTCGGTAGCCGTGACCTTTGAGGGCAGGTCGACGGCCTCGGCATACGGATAACGGAAAGCAAGACGGCGCTTGAGCTCCGAGAGCATGGCAGCGTCGGCTTCCAGCGCTCTGGCATCGGGTAACTCCGTGCTCTCCGCGGTGTCACTCGTGCTGCAATAGCTGAGAGTCAAGTTCTCGCCGCCGTCGGCAAGGGCGGCATAGATGAGCCAGCTCACCGGGGACTGCGCCTGACTGAGCACCTCGGGAGCCATCGGCCTTGTGACGGCGGTGCGGAGCTTTTCGACAGTGCCTTCCGGATCCTTTAGGGCGGCAGTCATGAACAGGCGCTCCTTCGGCCGGGTGAGGGCGACATAGAGCAGGCGCATTTCCTCCGAGAGCATTTCCCGCTCAAGGCGGAGCCTGATGGCGTTGCGCGCAAGGGTGGGATACTCTATGCGCCGCTTGAGGTCGATGAGCTTCGGCCCCAAGCCGAGCTCCGGGTGGACGAGGACGCTCTCGCGGCTGTCCTGCCGGTTGAAGCGGCGGGCGGTATCGCAGAGGAACACGACGGGGAACTCAAGCCCCTTGGACTTATGCACGGACATGATCTGCACGGCAGAGCTGAAGCTGCCGCCGGTGGAGGGCTCCTGCCCCTTTTCGGCAAGGCGGCGCAGCCAGAGCACATAGCGGTGTACCCCGCGGTAGCCGGTGGCTTCAAAGCTCTCGGACAGGCCGACGAGCGCCATGAGGTTTGCGCGGCGCTGCGCACCGTCGCCCATGGCGGTGCAGAGGGCGAGCATGTCCAGCTCCTCAATGACGCGCCAAGTTAGCTCGGCGGCGCTGAGGTCAGCGGCGGCCCCGCGCAGCGCGTCAAGGCGCTGGACAAAATTGCGGCACTTTTCGTTATTCTCCGCGGCGGTAAGCAGGGCGGTGTAGAGATCCGCCTTTTTATCGGCGCTGCGGATATCGGACAGCTCATCCGGGCTGAAGCTCAATGACGGCGAGCGCAGAACGGCGATGAGCGGAATGTCCTTATGCGGGTTATCGATGACGGCGAGCATGGAGATAAGCGTGGAGACCTCGACGCTCTCAAAGAAACCGCCGCCCTGAACGGAGGCCACGGGTATGCCGTGCTCGCTGAGGACGCGCCGGTACACACCGCCGACGGTATTGGCAGAGCGGAGAAGAATGGCAAAGTCCCCATACTCAAGGGGGCGCTCTCCGCCGTTTGACGTGACAGTCGCCCCGGCGGCGATAAGAGAATTTATCTTCCGGGCGACGAGCTCAGCCTCAAGAGCGGTCTTATCCGGGCTGTTCTCGTCCTCGCTCTCGGGCAGGGCGAGGAGCATAAGCTCCGGCTTCGGAACGGACGCGGGGTACTTTGCCCCGCAGCGGAGAGCCGCCGCGTCGTCATAGTCCATGTCGCCCAAGGCACGGGACATGCACAGGGAGAACACGCTGTTCGCCCCATCGAGAATTTCACGCCGGGAGCGGAAGTTCTCGCGCAGCAGGATACGGCGCGGCTCGGAGGCTTTTGCGGACTCATAGTCGGAATAGCTCAGGTATTTCTCGGTGAAGATGGCAGGATCGGCAAGGCGGAAGCGGTAAATGGACTGCTTGACGTCCCCGACCATGAAGAGGTTCTTACCGGCTCTCGACACAGCGGCGAAGATAGCGTCCTGCACGCGGCTGACGTCCTGATATTCATCGACCATGATCTCGGTAAAGCGGCGGGAAATGCGCGCTGCCGTCTCGGTCGGGCTGCCGTCGGGGTTCGTGAGAAGCTGCGCGGTGAGGTGTTCAAGGTCAGAATAATCGACCAAGCCCCGGCTGCGTTTATCCTTGGTATACTCGCGGTCAAAGTCAAGGGTGACCTCGAGCAGCGCCTCCATCGCGGGGGCGGTAAGCTCCATCTCGCGCAGGAGAGAGGCGGAGTCGGAATAAAATGTGTCCTTCATGCCGTCCATCGCCTTTTTGCAGGCGGTGCGCCGCGCCTTGAGCATATCTGAAAGCGCGGGGTCGGGCGACTTCATAAGGCGCTTGAGCGTCGGGAACTCTATGGGCAGACACGCGCGCGCCCTGTCCCAGCCGAGGTCAAGGCAGCGGGAGAGCTCACGTATGCCGTCGGCAGTTATCGAAAAGCTCTCGGTATACGCGGCGGCGATCTTCTCCTCGGCGGTCATGGCTTCAAGAAGCCTGTCCATCTCGCGGCTCCAATAATCGGCGGTGCGCTTTGCCCATGAGAGCAGCTCCTGCCCCCACGGCGTTTCGGCGACATCCTGCGCCGGGGCCTTGAGCTGCGCGACCTGACGGCGCGCCCAGTCCTCCGGGCGGGCGTGGCACTGCATGCGGCTGTGGAGCTTGAGGACAAGGTCGGAAAGGCGGCGGTCGTCCCGCCCCGCGCCGACGGTATCGGCAAGCAGGCGGAAACCGGGGAGCTGATCCATCGCGTCATAGCGCGCGTCGAGAGTGCGCTCGAGCGCGGCGGCGCGCATGGCTTCGGCGCGCTCCTCATCGGCGATCTTGAAATCCGGAGTCAGGCCGAGGGCGTGACAGTTCTCGCGCAGGACGTTCGCGCAGAAGCTGTGGATGGTGCCGATCTGCGCACGGCGGCACAGCGCGCTCTGGCGGCGCAGACGGCGGCTGCCGGGATCGGCGGCAAGGCGCGCGGCAAGCTCCTCCATGATCCTGCCGCGAAGCTCCGCCGCGGCGGCGCGGGTGAAGGTGATGATAAGGAAGCTGTCAAGATCGACAGGGTGGGCATCGTCACAGATATAGCCCATGAGGCGTTCGGTGAGCACGCGGGTCTTGCCGCTGCCCGCGCCCGCGGACACGAGCACGGCTCCGCCGCGCGCATCTATCGCGGCCTGCTGCGAGGCTGTGGGTCTGAAATCAGCCATTGGCGTCGCCCTCCTCCATAAGTGCCCAGACCTTCTCCGCGGAGAGCTTCGGGGTATAGCGGCAGCTCTCGCCGTTTTCACCGTCGGAGAAATGGCAGGCGTCAAAATAATCGCAGTTCAGGCAGGCGTTCTCCTGCTGGCCGCGGTAGAACGGGTCGGCGGCGATGCTGCCCTGACGCAGCTGCTTTGCCATGCCCGCAAGGGTCTTTTTTATATGCCGGTCGAGAAGCCCCAAGCGCTCGGCACTGGCGAGGGAATCCGCCGCAGGCTTCCCTGTGCGGAACTTCACGGGGATATAGCGCTTATCGTCGCCGCGCTCCCATGCCTCAATGAGCGCTGCGTCCTCGCGCACAAGGCCGCTGCGCCGCTGCTCCTTTGCGCGCTCGGCTGAAACGGACTCCTCGTCCGCGTCGCGCGGCATGGAGAGGATGCGGCTGCGCGCGGGAACGTACATGACGCCCGCGGGGAGGACTTCACAGTCATAGCGCCCGCCGCCGTTTGCTTCGAGCGCGAAGAGGTACAGCAGCATCTGAAGCCCCATGCCGTACCAGACATCGGACATGGAGAACTCCTTGCGCCCGGTCTTGTAGTCGACGACGCGGAGATAGAGCTTGCCGTCGTGGTACCAGCCGTCGACACGGTCGGCGATACCGGAGAGGACAAGGCTGTCCTCCCCGCCGCCGAGCTCGACCGGCGGCATTTCGCGCGCGTCGGAAAAATCAAGCTCAAAGTCCAGCGGCTCGAAATCCGACCGCCGCAGCTCCGCCGCCATATCCTCGACGACGCGCCATACGTCGCCGCACAGGCGGTTGAAGAGATAGACAAAGCGGCGGCTCTTCTCGTTAAAATCGTTGAGCTCCTCGGAGACGTACTGCGCGGTGAAACGCTCGCACAGCTCACGCAGGGTCTTGTCGTCCACCGCGGCAAAACCGCCGCGGCGCTTGACCTCGCGCGCGGTCTTCTCAAGGACATAGTGCATGAATGTGCCGATCTCCGGGGGGCGGAAGGCGACGGGCTCATAGGGCTTTGCGCGCAGGCCGTACTGGCAGAAATACGCAAAGCGGCAGGAGGCGAATTTATCTATGCGCGAGGCGCTCAGGCGCAGGCGCTGTCCGTAGAGCTTCTCGACCGCCGCCGAGGAGAGCCGCCCGCGGCTCATGTTCGCCGCGGCTTCAAGAGAAGCATAGCGCGCGGGGTCTTTTTCTGCGAAATATTCCGCAGCGGCGCGGGCACGGCCGTCCCCGCCGTGCATGGACTGCGCGGCAAGGCCGAGCGCCGGGGAGGGTGCGGACATGCGCGCGTCGCTCAAGGAAGCGTTTGTGACGTTCAGGCCGAAGAGAGCCTTTGCGCGGTTGAAGACAAAGGCGGGGCGAAGCTCCGCGCCCTGAGTATCGGCGACCGGGCAGAGCATGGTAAGGCTCTCGGAGGGCATGGTGAGGCAGGTATAGATAAGCGAGAACTCGCGCCACAGCTCGCTCTCACCGCCCGCGCCGAGCTCAAGCTGCATTTCCAGCAGGCGCTCCCGCTCCTCAGGGGAGAACACGCCGGCCTCGTCGTCCGTGCGCGGCAGGCGCTGGTCGGACGCGCCGAGGACGATAAGGTGCTTTATGCTGCGGCGGCGGTTGCGGTCAAAGTCGCCGGCGGAGACGCGGTCGAGTGACACGGGAATGGTGCCGATATCATATTTTGAAAGCATGAGGGTAAACAGGCGCGAGAACTCCCCGCTGTCCATTGCGGTATCGCCGAGGACGGCGGCGCACTGCTCGAGCGCGGAGACGACGATGTCCCAGAGCTGGCGGTATTCGGCGGCGGTCTTTTCATCGCCGAGCTGCGCAAGCTCCCCGGCGCGGCGCGAGAGCTGCTCGGGAAGCGCCAGCGCTTCAAAGAGCCCGGCGAGCGCCTCGGCCTGCTGCGCGGCGGTCTGCGCCTTGGCGGTGGCTTCCTCAAAGGCGAGGAGGGGCGCGGCAAGCGTGCGGCGCAGGGAGTTCACGCGGCGGAGCGTTTCTTCCGTCTCATCGGTATACTCGCAGCCGTAGCCGTCCGGGTGTTGACGCCAGTCGGCGCTTCTGTGCCACGCGCCGCCCTGGAGCTGCCATTTGAAGATATAGTTTTCAAGCACGTCGCACTCGGCGGGGGCAAGCCCGGCAAGGCCGGTGCGCATATAGCTGATGACATCGTCGACTGCCCAGCCGCCGCGCACGATCTCATAGGCGAGGGCGATGAGCGCGGGCAGGGGCTTTGACATGAGGTCATCACGGCGGGCGGTGAAGAGTGGGACACCGTAATGCCGGAAGGCGCTCTCAAGACTGCCGCGGTAATCCTCAAAGCCGCGGGCGACGACGGCGATATCACGCCAGCGGCAGCCGCCGTCGCGTACAAATTCAAGGCAGAGCGCCGCGGTCTGCTCGCACTCGGCGGCCATACTCTCCGTCCGGTAAAGGCGGAGGGCGTCACGCGCGGGGGTATATTTATCGCTTGAATAGCTGAACATATTATCTGCAAAGACCGTGAGCTCGGGTGCCTTTGCGCTCTGCTCGGAGAGCGTGACGATCTCCGTTTCCGCGCCGAGCTCGCGGGCATAGGCGAGAAGCTCCCTGCCGGCGCGGCGGGAGAGCTCGAATATCTCATTATCGCCGTCGAGCGCGTCGACCGTCAGGCACACGGTGAGCTGCGCGCCGCGGCGGAGCATGGCATGAAGTATCTCCCGCTCCTGCCGGGTGAAGTCGATAAAGCCGTCGACGTATATCTTTACGTTCGCGTCAATGTCGGTGTTCTCGTCTATCTGCCGGGCAAGGATGGTGAGCCTGTCGGCAGGGTCGGCGTGGCCGTTCGCGACGGCGGCGTCATAGGCTTCGAGGATGAGGGCGAGGTCGGAGAGCTTATCGCCGAGGCTGTCCGGGCAGGAGGCCGCGGCGGTCATGAGCGCGTCATAGCCGATGCAGGCGCTCTTAAGCTCGTCCACGGCGGAGAGCAGCAGCGCCTGAAGCTCCGCGCGGCGCTGGGCGGCGGAATAGATGCGCAGGCGCGAGCCGACGCTCTGCAGCGCAAGCGCCATGCACAGGAGCCGCCCGCCCTTATCGAGCCACGGCTCGGCTCCGCCGCCGTACTTTGCGGCGGTCTCGCGCGCAAGGCCGGTGAAGCTCAGAACTTCCGCATAGAGCGAAAGACGATCCCCGCAGACGCGGCAGAGCTCGCGCTCGGCCTCGTGGCTGTACTGCTCGGGGACGATCATCAGGGCGCGGCCATGCGCAGAGGCCATATCGCGCTTTATTTCGTTTATGATGGCCGCCGTCTTGCCGGCACCGGCCTTGCCGATCATCAGTCTGAGCAAATGTCCGTCCTCCTGTTCACGGTTTTCCTAATGGATAAGCAGATGTATGAAAATTATTCTTGTGACATTTTATCAAAATCTGCCGCGGCTTACAAGCCGAATGCTAAAAATAGGCTAAAATTTGAGTTTTTTATTGATAAGTTCAAAGAAATGTGTTATCGTACCTAATCATACAAGAATAAAGAAAGGAGTGTTTTTCTTGAAGCTTTCATCAAAAATGGAACTCTGCGGCCTTTCCCCCATGCGTAAATTCGCAAGCTATGCGGCAAAGGCCGAAGAACGCGGTATTAAAATTTATCATCTGAACATCGGCCAGCCCGACGTTAAAACGCCTGACGTATTTTTCAAAGCGCTCCGAGATTTCACCGAGCCCGTGCTCGCCTACGCGCCGTCTGTCGGCATGCCCAAGTTCCTTGACGCAGTGCAGCATTACTACTCCCGCATAGGCGTGGAGCTTGAGCACAGCGATATCCTGCCCACCACCGGCGGCAGCGAGGCTCTGCAGCTGACGATGGCCTGCCTGCTCGACGACGGCGACGAGATCATCATCCCGGAACCTTTCTATCCGAACTACCACACCTCCGTCACCCTCGCGGGCGCGACTATCCGCCCCGTGCCGACCGATCCCGAGGAGGGCTATTTCTACGCCGACCGCGAGAGGATCGAGGCGCGCATAAACGAGCACACCCGCGCCATAATGATAACGAACCCCGGCAACCCGACCGGCAACGTGCTCACTCCGGAGCAGCTGCACCTGATGCTCGACATTGCGAAGGAGCATGACCTCTTCATCGTCTGCGACGAGGTGTACAGAGAGTTCACCTACGGCGGCGAGCACCTCACGAGCGCATTGCAGTACAAGGGCTACGAGGACAACGTCATTGTTATCGACTCGATATCCAAGCGCTTCTCCGCATGCGGTGCGCGCGTCGGTATGGTCATCTCGAAGAACAAGGACTTCATGGCTCAGGCGCTCAAATGGTGCCAGTGCCGCCTGTGCTCGGCAACAGTCGAGCAGGTCGCCGCGGCTGAACTCTACACGCTCGACCCGAGCTACTTCGACGCTGTGCGCGATGAGTACCGCCACCGCCGCGACACGCTTGTCTCCAAGCTGCACGAGATCCCCGGCGTCGTCTGCGAGACGCCGAGAGGCGCGTTCTACGCGATGGTGTCCCTGCCGATAGACGACGCGGATAAGTTCCAGCTGTTCCTGCTCAATGAGTTCGACGACAACAAGGAGACCGTGCTCATGGCCTGCGGCGAGCCGTTCTACGCCACTCCCGGCAAGGGTCTCAACGAGGTGCGCATGGCCTACACCATAAACGCCGAGGACATCTCCCGCGCGATCGATATACTCGCTGTCGCAATAAAGGCGTACAACGAAAAGTACGGGAAGTAAACGAATAATATACAAACATCGCCGCTCCGAATCGGGGCGGCGATGTGGTTTTTTTGCAATGTGCGGTGTGCGGTGCCCTCTCCCATAGGGAGAGGCAAGGGGTACCCGTACGGTACACCAAATTAACCTTTTTCTATCTTATCACACGAAATTTAATGATACAAGAACAGGCATTGCAGATCATCACGCTGTGCCTGTTAACTGTCTAATGCGGAGGTGTGTACGGTCAAAGACGGAGCAGATTGTCTGTGTTTTTTCTCATCTCGCTTATGTTCAGCTTCCCGCTGGGCGCAACGGGAAGCGCGTCACTATAAAGCCGGAGCAGAAGCGGCTGATGATCCGCGTCCAGTTTCTTGGCGCAATGCTCCTTTATCATACGAAGAACCTGTTCCTGATTGGTACCGTCAACAAGGACGGTATGGCAAATGTGCGTCACAACGCCGTCAAGCTCATGGGCAAGTGCCTTGCACTGCCGAACCTGCGGGATATCCAGAACTGCCCGCTCAATGTCAAACAGGTAAACCGTCCTGCCGCTCGAATTGATATAGGAATCGCTGATCCGTCCGCTGACGTATACATTCCCGTCCTCTGCAACATAGCCCATGTCTCCGGTGCATGCCCAGACGTTCCCGTGCGCATCGGTATGGAAATACTTGGCGGTCTCGGATGGCTTTTTATAGTAGCCCAGCATACGGCAGGGCGTCAGAACGCGGAGCTCGCCACGCTCGCCATAGCGCTTTTCCGCTCCGGTCTCAATGTCAAACGCGGCCACCGTCACATGGGGCATGGGAATACCGGCAGAGCCCACGGTATTGATACGCTCGCAGGAATAGGTGACTGTTCCGCCGCACTCGCACATGCCGTAGCCTTTATGCAGGCCGCGCAGGTTCCCGTTATCGGCAAGCCATTTGTTATACTTTTCCTCCGCGACAGGGGCAACATATTCGCCGCCCGCGCACAGATACATAAAATGCTTATACGCTCCCGCGCGCGGCTGCTTATTCATCAGGTAGTCCAGCAGCCCCATCGCCGTTACAAGGAAGTTTGGCTTATACCTCAAAATGTGGCGGCGGAACAGCTCAAAATCGTACACCGGTTCGAGCATGACAACGATCCCAAACGCAAGCGGAGTCAGCATCGTCACGCTTATCCCTGTGGAGAACCAGATGGGGATCTGCGCAAAATAAATATCCTGCCGCTTAAAGCCGAAGCCGCCATTTTCGTATTCGCATATCGTGGCGTTAATACCGTCGTTGGTGAGCTGGATGCCCTTTGACGCACCGGTCGTACCGGAAGAAAAGACCATGATGGCAGGCTTCTGCTTTTCATAGGGTGCGATTTCATATGCAGTTCCCTGTCCCTGACGGATGAACGTGTTCCAGCTTATCGTTCCGGGAATCGGCTTCGCTTTCTTTGCCAGACGCGCAAATGCTCCAAGCGAATTGACTGCCGGGCATGTGACCACGTGTCTGACAGCGGTCTTGAGGATCACATTATGCACGACGGGATAGAGCTCATTGACCACAAGCAGCACATCCGCCTCCATCTCGTTGACGCGCTCCGTCAGCCGTGCTTCGCTGAAAGTGGGGTTGAGCATCCCCGCGTTCGCACCAAGCTTATTGAGGGCAAGGATCGTATAGATCGCTTCCGGGACGGCGGGCATACAGACCGCGGCATTGTCGCCGTTCTTCACGCCTAAATGCGCCAATGCCCGGGCAGTCCTGTCAACTTCAGAAAATAGCTTTCCATAGGATATCTTCTTTCCGAAGTAGAGCAGCGCCGTGTCGTCAGGATGAGCTTTGTTGCGCTCATAGATGTTTTCCCACACGGTACACGCCGGCAGTGGGGCGCGGCAGGCGGCCTCAGAATAATACTGCTGCCATGGTTTGTCGATGGACGGGTATCCCGTCAGTTCTCTCTCGTTCATTCTCTCTGACTCCAATACTATTTAATAAATTAATAAAGCACCGGCTCGGGTAAGCTCCATCGCCGGTGCTGTTTTCGTGGATTAACCCTTTTGAGATAATTATAACTCAAAAGGGTTAATCATTTCAAGTTCTTTTGTTTATGCTCTTTCTGAAAAGGAGGGCATAAGCGGTATGAATATCGGAGAGGCCGTCAGGGAACGGATCATCGAACTATGCAGAGAACGAGACATTTCCATCAACAAGCTGTGCAGCATGAGCGGCGTCACACAATCGACCGTCAACAACATTGTCAGCGGGCGCAACAACAGCGCAACGATCTCGACAATTAAAAAGCTGTGCGACGGACTCGGGATCACGATACAGGATTTCTTCAACGCGAGCCTGTTCATGGATCTGGATCAGGAGGTGGAATAGATATAAAGGAAAAAGTGACTGCATGATATGCAGCCACTTTTTTAAGGCTCGGGGCGTTTATCTCCCCGGGTGCGGTGCCTTATCTGACACCGGCGGCGGAGAAAACGCTCTGTGCCGCCGCAAAGGCGGCGTCGCTCCAGGGGTATGCGCAGTCGGTGCTGCCGGACTCATCGAGCAGCTCCTGCGCGTTATCCTGCGAGAGGGACTCGCAACTGGAAGCGACAAGATCCATGCACTCACTGAACAAGGAGAGCGCATCCTCAGTTGCAGCGCTCTTCCATGTCTCTACCGCGGCGGCGATACCGTCGGCGTCAAGCGGGGTCTCCGCCGCCCAGTCGAGCAGCATTGCCGCGCACTTTATGCCTCTGAGCGAGCAGCCGGAGGAACCGGGCTGAACATCGTTCACCGCATAGTCGAGCACGACGCCGAGAGAGTCAGCGGACTCCGTGGACGCAGCAGTATCGGCTGTGCTCGCCGGGGTTTCAACTGCCGGGGCGGCAGTCTCGGCCGCGGGAGTCGGGTCAACATAGACGACCTCGCCCGTGCCCTCTCCGCCGCAGGCGCACAGCGCGAGCGCCATCGAAAGGACAAGAATAAAAGCAAATGTCTTTTTCATTTTATTGCCTCCTTGGGGATATGTGCCGCAGCCTCGCCGCGGCTGGTTCAGTGATACCACCGGCGTGGGGAAAAATCAATATAATTTTTATTAAGAAAGCTTCTTCCGTCTGTAAACAAATTCCTTGTCGGATATCACAAAATTCCCGCGCTGCCGTTGGACAGGTTCTACATTTTGGGAGATTCTGAAAATATGCTTGCAATTTCCGCGCGCAGCCCTTATAATGACCGTCGAAAAGATTTTTAAGTTCGGTACAGAGAGACCGGCAAAATCGCTTATAGCTTACGGGTGCAGTGCGCCTGTGCTTTTGTGTGTCTTGCCGGATACCGGCAGGGCATTTATTTTTTGGCGAAAGGGGATACATCCATGAGGCAGAAGGCTCAGATAATGGACGAGGCCGCGCTCGGCAGAGCTCTGATGCGCATATCCCATGAGATCACCGAGAAGAACCGAGGGGTAGATAACGTCGTCCTCGTCGGGATACGCCGCCGGGGCGAACCGATCGCCTGCCGCATACGCGACAACATCAAGAAGATCGAGGGCGTTGAGCCGCCCTGCGGGAGCATCGACATAGGCTTCTACCGGGACGATCTCTCAACGCTTGCCGAGAGCCCGGTCATCCGCAAGGCGGAGCTGCCTTTCGACGTGAACGACAGGGACGTTGTTCTCTGCGACGATGTACTTTACACCGGGCGCACGGCCAGAGCCGCCATTGAAGCGGTGTTCAGCTGCGGCCGCCCGCGCACGATACAGTTCGCGGTGCTGGTCGACAGAGGCCACAGAGAGCTGCCTATCCGCGCGGACTATGTCGGCAAGAACATCCCCACCTCGCACAGCGAGCTTATCGAGGTTCGCCTGCCGGAGTTCGACGGCGAGACGGGCGTGTACCTCATGGCGATCGACGATAACTAATTCAATACGGTAACACGCGGCTATGCCGCTGGTTATAAATTCAATTAAAAAATCTACAGAGAGAGGTAAATTGAATGAAAGACAAGAAAACCATTGACGGTCCCATTTTTGATGCGCGCGAGCTTGGCACTCCGCGCATGCTCATCCTCGGTCTGCAGCACATGTTCGCCATGTTCGGCGCGACCGTGCTCGTCCCCGCACTGACCGGACTTGACGTTGCCACCACGCTGCTGTTTGCCGGTCTCGGCACGTTGCTGTTCCACCTTATCACCAGGGGCGAAATTCCCGCGTTCCTCGGCTCCTCTTTCGCTTACCTCGCCGGTTACTGGGCAATCGCTCCCAACGGCGAAGCCGAGCTGCTGCCCTACGCCTGCTTCGGCGTCGCAGTCTCCGGCCTTATGTATGTCATCCTCGCTGCAATAATCAAGAGCTTCGGCGTGAAGAAGGTCATGCGCTTCTTCCCCCCGATCGTCACCGGCCCGATCATCATCGCCATCGGCCTGATCCTCTCCTCCTCCGCTATCAACAACTGCGAAGCCAACTGGCTCGTCGCGGTCGTCGCGATAGTCGTGGTCGTCGCATGCAACATGTGGGGCAAGGGCATGATAAAGATCATCCCCATCCTCATAGGCGTCCTCACCTCCTACGTTGTCTCCATGATCGTCGACCCCGCCTCCCGCGCTGTCGTTGCGCAGAAGGTCAGTGAAGCGGCATGGATCGGCATCCCCGTTCACAAGGAAGCCACCGTATTCGGCCTGCTCTCCGGCAGCTTCGATTCCGGCATGCTCGTCACTGCCTGTGTCACCATCGTTCCCCTCGCCATCGCGACCATGATGGAGCACGTCGGCGATATCTGCGCCATCTCCTCCACCGTCGGCAAGAACTACATCGTCGAGCCCGGCCTGAACCGCACCCTCATGGGCGACGGCCTTGCAACCACCCTCGCCTCCCTCTTCGGCGCCCCCGCAAACACCACCTACGGCGAGAACACCGGCGTGCTCGCACTCTCCAAGGTCTATGACCCGCGCGTCATCCGCCTCGCGGCGCTCTTCGCGATAATCCTCAGCTTCTGCCCGAAGTTCGCAGCCCTCGTCACCGCAATGCCCACCGCCACCATTGGCGGCGTGTCCATGATCCTCTACGGTATGATCTCCGCCGTCGGCGTGCGCAACGTCGTTGAGAACCGCGTCGACTTCACCAACACCCGCAACGTCATCATCGCGGCGCTCATCCTCGTGCTCGCGCTCGGCATCTCCAACAGCACTGCCGGTGCCGTGCACATCGGCTCGGTCAGCCTCTCCGGTCTCGCCGTCGCGTCCTTCGTCGGCATCCTTGTCAACGCCATCCTCCCCGGCAAGGACTACGAGTTCGGCGTCGACATTCAGGGCGACACCTCCGTCAACTTCAAGGTCTGATAAGTATAAAATCTGATAAGTATAAAAATAGTAGTGCGCGCTGCGAAATGCAGCGCGCACGTTATTTTTATATAATGACCGGCAGTGTGGTTCCGCACAGCGTTCTGCGATATCTTTACTCCCCTCCCGCAACCAAACATAACAAAACTCCGCAAAATCTGTTATCTGCGGTTGATTGAAAACCGCCGCGTTTGGTTGCATAATTCATACAAATAAAACTTCGGGAGGAAAACAATATGAGCGTCGCAGAGGTGCATGACCTCAACAAGACATATCCCGCTTTCGCGCTGAAGAGGGCATCGTTCAGCATCGAAGAGGGCAGGATAACCGGCTTCATCGGCAGAAATGGCGCCGGGAAGACCACAACCATAAAATCCATGCTGAACCTTGTCCACCCGGACAGCGGCGAAATTTTCTATTTCGGCAAGCCCCTTGCGGAAAACGAAACCGAGATCAAAAAGCTCATCGGCTATTCCACCGGTGCCGTCAACTGGTACCCGCGCAAAAAACTCAAGGACGTCATCGCAGTCGTGAAGCGCTGCTATGACACATGGGACGAGGACGCCTACCGCCGGTACCTCGCGCTCTTCGCGCTCGATGAAAACAAGACCGCGCTCGAAATGTCCGAGGGCATGCGTGTCAAGTATAATCTCCTCGTTGCGCTATCGCACAACGCCAGAGTGCTGATCCTTGACGAGCCCACGAGCGGACTCGACCCGTTTTCGAGAGACGAACTGCTCGGACTGTTCGCGGAGCTCAAGAGCCACGGCGTCGCGGTATTCTTCTCCACGCATATCATTTCCGATATTGAAAAGTGCGCTGACGACATCGTCTACATATCCAAGGGAGAGATAGTCGCGGCGCTTCCCAAGGCCGAATTTGTCAGCCGCTTCTCCAAAGACGGCGAGACTATCGAGGAGACCATACTGCGCATGGAAAGGGGCGGGAACAATGCGTGAAATCATGATAAAGGAACTTCGGCTCAGCGCCTCCGCGCTCTCTTACTTGTTCATTGCTTTCGGGCTGATGTTCTTCGTACCGGGCTATCCGATCCTGTGCGGCGTGTTCTTCGTCACGCTCGGCATATTCCAGAGCTTTCAGAGCGCACGGGAGGCCAACGACATTCTCTTTTCCGCGCTGCTGCCTTTCGCCAAGCGCGACGTCGTAAAGGGCAAGTATCTCTTCGTCTGCTTTATCGAGCTGTGCTCGTTGCTGGTCATGGGCATTGCTGTTATAATAAGGATGACTCTTCTCTCCGGCTCCGCGGTGTACCGTGCGAACGCCCTGATGAACGCAAACCCCTTTGCCCTCGGTATGGCATTTCTCATCTTCGCGCTCTTCAACGCGATCTTTGTCGGCGGCTTCTTCAAGACCGCGTACAAGTTCAGCCGCCCGTTCGTCGCATATATCGTCGTGTCGTTTATATGCGTCGGTCTCGGCGAGGCGCTGCATCATTTCCCCGGCCTCGAAGCGCTGAACGCCTTTGGGACGGACTTCCTGCCGCTTCAGCTTGCGCTGCTCGCTCTCGGCATCCTCGCCTACGCGCTCATCACGTGGCTCTCGTTCAGAAGAGCCTGCCGGAGCTTTGAAAAAATCGATCTGTAAAGGACGGTAACACATGCTCAAGGAAAACCTTGTGATCCTCCGCAATATCCACGGCTATTCTCAGGAGGAGATCGCGGAAAAGATAAACATCTCCCGCCAGGCATACGCCAAGTGGGAGACCGGCGCGACCGTGCCGGACATCGAGAAGTGCAGCCTGCTCGCTGCCGTCTACGGCGTGACGATCGACAGCCTCATCAAGACCGAGACCGCCGACGGCATCGGCACGATCCCGCCCGCGCCAAAAGGCAAGAACATCTGGGGCTCCGTCACGGTGAGCGATCGCGGGCAGATCGTCATCCCCAAGGACGCGCGCGACAAGTTCGGACTCACAGGCGGCACGCGCCTTATCGTCCTCAGCGACGAGGCGGGCATCGCCCTCATCCCGGCGGAGCGCTTCGAGCGCAGCATGAAAATGGCGATGGAATTTGCCTCGATGCAGAATAAGGCAGACTAAGATACCGCAAAGGCTCTCCTTGCATATAGGGAGAGCCTTTTTGACGATCTATATCTTAAGCCTTGAACAAAAAAATCGCTGCGAGCTATCGTTCGCAGCGATGTGGCAGCGGGAGAAGGATTTGAACCCTCGCATACGGAGTCAGAGTCCGCTGTGCTACCACTACACAATCCCGCTAAAAGCAAGAATTATTATACCTTTTTTTACAGATTTGTCAAGAGCAAATTTCAGGATCCCGCACATTTTTTTGACATCGCGGTATCGATGCTCCCGCCGAACACAACAAAACGGTCATACAGGAACTCCGTTGCAAAGTTCAGCAGCATGGAAACAACAAGCACAACATACTCGTTCCAGCCTATACCGGTGAGCCAGTCCCCTCCCCAGGTGGACAGCGGCGTGAACACAAGATAATAGGCCACGACCTTAAGCATCGCGATTGGGACATTATTAGCCGAGCGGAACGTCACCTTGCGGTTGAGCGTGAAATTCCAGAGGACCGACAATATAAGCGCCGTCAGATAGCACACCCAGTAGCTCCAGTGGAAGACTTCGTTCATCAGGGTAAAGCTCAGCAGCTGGATGATCCCTGCGCTGATTGAAAACAACGTGAACTTGACCGCGCGCATAAGCTCTTTCTTATCCATAAACACCTCCGTGCGGAAACTGCAATGCTTCAAAATTTTGAACTAATCGTAGTATACTCCGCGGAAGTCGTTTGGTCAAGAGGAAATTATTTATTTTATGTTATGTCTTGTGCTATGGTGTCACATCATGTAGAATATAAATATATAATACCGTTCAATAAACTATAGGAGGATATATCAATGGTATGCAAAAACTGCGGGAATTTTGTTGCCGATGGGCATAGCTTCTGTTCTAACTGCGGAGCCAAAATACAGATCGCTCCGGCGCCAGGCAGCAATCGGAAGAAATCAGGCTCAGCAGCTGTCTGGATAATCGTGGCTGCCGCCGCGGCGGGGCTGGTGGCCGGGCGGTTCATCTGGAAAACAACACCGAGCGAAAGCCCGTCGCAGACGGCCGTCTCCTCGTCCGCATCACAGTGCGAGCAGTATATTGACAACGCAAAAAACTATATGGCCTCTGGAGATTACCACAGCGCGGTAGGCGAGCTCATTGACTGCGAGAACGCAACAAATGATGACAGCATCATCTCAGAGTGCGAAGACATGCTTGTGCAGATCAAATCGACTCTCAAGTCCGGCGAGCCCGCGACCGGCACAGAGCTGGAACGCACCTTCCAATATCAGGGCGGCGGCGAATACCACGTCACCGCTGAGAGTGGCCCCGTGGAAGTAACCGTGACCGATCTTGACAACTCCAAGCAGTACGTCCGCTTCTATGTTCGCGAGGGTGAAACGGGGATCATATATCTCCCCGCCGGACGCTACTCCGTGTCTTACAATGTCGGCTATATATGGTTCAACGACCGCATAGGCTTCGGCGACTACTGCACAAATTACACCATTGACGGCGAACTGACCTATGAGGTGAAGAGCGATAACGCCTGGATAACAAACAACGTGTGGGAAAGCACGCTGTAAACACAGCCACGCTGACGGAATCGTCAGCGTGGCTGAAGAACGAATTATCTCAGATAGGGCTCTTGGAAAGCTTGGTGTATTCCATGGTCGCGTTGGACTGTGCGAGGGGCTACTTGTAGCCTGCCAGACGCAGATTCATCTCCTGACGGATGATGGCGGCGGTGCGGCCCGGATGCGTATAGATATAGAAGAAGCCCTTTTCAAGACCCTCCATGATGGTGGCGACTGCCTGATCAACGGAGACAACACCCATTGCGAAAGACAGCGCTTTATCCTCATCGGTCTGCGGATCGGCAAGGCGCTTGACCAATGCGGCCGTAGGTGCCGATAACGGTCTTGAGGAGATTATCCCAATCAGCCTCGACCGTCACGTCCTGCTGCACGTACATCACGTCGACGCTCATTTCCTTGAGTGCGGCTCGAGGTGCAGAACAGCCTTCAGGACTATATGCTGCAGAAGAATCAGGAGAGCTGGGACCTGCTGATCGACAAATACCTTTCCGAGACACACCAGAGCTACGACGCGGATACGCTCAGATTCCTGACGCAGTTTGTATCTCAGGTGATTGGAAACATGATAATCGACTGGGCAAAAAAAGGCATGAAAACGCCCGTAGAGCTCATGTGCAAAATGAACGAGGTTGCAACTATGGGCATCTACGGGATAATAAACACCGAATAAAATACCCGTTCTGGCACATGACGGCGAAGAACCCCAAGGCGGTCTACGCCTGCATAAACCTCGGCGAGGCGGACGCGCCCGATGACATCGCCGCGCGCAGTATATGCATAGACGGAGATATCGGCGCGGTGCTGGAGGGGCTGTAAAGAGCAGCAGCTTTTCCTAACCATTCTAACCAGACGTGGTCGTCAAAACTGAACAGAATGGTCAGAATGCGGGCAGCCCACTATAAACGAACGACACCCCCGGTGTATTTCGCACCGGGGGCATTTGCTGGTTTTGGGATAAATGTTTTCCTATATGCGGATTATTCTCTCCATCTCGCTGCGCAGACGGCGTGATTCCTCAGCGGTGAAATCGGTGAAATCCGCGGCTATCGCGCGATGCAGGCGGTCAAGCTCATCGGGAGTACCGCTCAGCCCGAGATCGCTGAGACATACCGGCACACCCATGCTGCGGCACAGTCTGACATAGGCGGATATCTCCTCCTCGGGGCTGTTATTGTAATACTGCTGGAGGAGCAGACCCACGGAGACGATCTCGCCGTGAAGGTAGCTGCGCCACACCTCGGGGAACACGGTCGTCGAATGGTTATATACGGCATGGGCAATGGCCAGCTGCTTACTGCCGCGGGCAAGGCCGGAGATGATGCCGGTAGAGATGAGCCCCGTGTTTATCACGGCGGAAAACTCATTGCTCAGCACCTGCTTTGCGCAGTCTGTATAGGCCTTCCTGCCGTTTTCCATGAGAAGGTTCCATGTCGCGGCGGACATCCCGTGCGCCACCTGAAGCGCCGCGTCATCCGTTTCGGCGCAGCTATATGTTCCGCGCTGGCTGAAATGGACCTCGGGATATTTTGCCATCGCATCGGCGATACCGGAGGCAAGATATCTGGGCGGTTCCCGCACGAGAAGCTCGGTGTCCGCAAGGACGAAGGCTATTGGCAGGTCGGGGTAGAGCGGGCCGATAAACGCGCCGCTGTCTTCGTACATTATGGCCATGTTCGTGCAGGCAACGCAGGTCGCCATCTGGGTAGGAATGTTCCCGAGCGGCAGGCCGCTCATCTTGCCGGCGGCCTTTGCCGCGTCCATGCATTTCCCGCCGCCTACGCCGATGATAACATCGCACCCGGCAGCAAGAGCCGCGTCGGCATGCGCCCGCGCATTGCCGTAAGTGCAGTAGCCTTCAAAGACGGCGGCGCGATAATCGATACCGCCCGCTTTGAGAGACTCCTCCATGCGGGCAAGCGCTGCCTCAAGCGCACGGCGTCCGCCCATTATATATGCCTTCTTTGCGCTTATCAGCTTCAGCTCGCCCGCGAGGAAGCGGCAGGCGCCCGGCTCCTGTATGTATCTCCCGCACGTGATCTCCATTGCAGAAGCTGTCATGTTGAACTCCTCCGTTATCAGCAGACGACGTCGCAGCCCATCTGCTTGAGGATCTCGCGCAGCTCGGGAATCTCTTCTTCGGGGATGTTCTCCATAGGCTCACGCGCATAGCCGGAGGGCATACCGCAGAGCGCCGCGGCGGCCTTGTTCGCAGCCTGATAATACGGCATGTCGGTGGGCAGATCCTTGCTGGCGTGTACGGCGGAGGGAACCTGAGAGTGCTTTGCGGCAAGGCGGAACACCCAGTTCCAGAACAGGTTCATCTTGTCCGCGGTCTCTCTGACCTTGGCGATGTCCCCGGCCTGACCAGCGTGGTACAGGTCGAGCGCGAGATGCGGAGCATAGTTGAGCATCTCGGTGACATAGCCTTTGCAGCCGTGGAAGCACATGTACTGATACATGAAGTGGCCGAGACCGGCGAATATCGCCATGTCGTTCGGGTCGATGTTCTGGAGCATGCCGAGGAAGGCGTTGGGGTTGTTGGTGTTTTCCTTCAGGCCGATGATATTGTCGACCTTGGACAGCCTCTTGATGACAGGCATGGGCAGCCAGAGCTTGCTGGCGGCGGGGTTGTTGTATATCGTGATGCCGATATCGACAGCCTCGGCGATCGTCTCAAAGTGGCGGATGATGCCGTCGGTGGTGGGCATGGTGTAGTACGGCGGGACTATGAGAAGTCCGTCCGCGCCTGCGGACTGGGCATACTTGGAGAATTCGACGGTGTTGCGGGTGCCGGCGCGGCCGGAGCCGATCATGACGGGGAACTTGCCGTTTACTTCCTCGCAGACGACGTCGACGACGGTCTTGTTCTCGGCTTCGCTCATGGCATAGAACTCGCCCGTGGTGCCGAGCGCGATAAAGACAATGTCCTCGCCCTCGAGAGCCTTGTTCTCAGTCACGCGGCGGACGCTCTCGCGCAGCGCCGGGACGTTGAGATCGCCGTTTTTATCGAAGGGAGTAAGGGAGAGATGGAATATACCCTTGGTTTTTTCTTTCATTTCCTGAGGCTTGAGTGACATATTATTTTCCTCCACTGTTATATGTATGTTGATTTGGCTGTTGGGCGTCAGTCAAGAAACCCTGAGATCGTCGGCAGCCATGTGGCTGTCTGGGGAACAAAGCAAACTATTGCGAGGACAAGTATCGCGAGGATCATAAAGGGGACGAGCGCCTTTACCACGTCCTCGAATTTCCTCTTGCCGACGGCCGCGCCCGCGTAGAGCACAACGCCCACAGGCGGGGTGACGAGGCCGATCGTAAGGTTCAGGAGCATGATGACGGCGAAATGCACGGGAGCGATGCCGACCTTGTACATTATGGGTGCGAGGATCGGTGCGAACAAAATGATCGCAGCGCCGGTATCCATCCACATGCCGACTATCAGCAGGAAAATGTTTACCATGAGCAGCAGCAGGTACTTGTTGTCCGAGATGCTCAGCATGAATGCTGCTATTGCTTCGGGAACCTTTTCCTTTCCCATTACCCAGGCAAAGACAGACGAGAACGAGATAATGAGGAATATATTGGCCATCTGTCTGGCAATGCCGCCGAGAGCCGAGAGAAAGTCATTGAGGTGATAGTTCCGGTAGGCGATGACGCCGAGGAAGAGCGCATAGAGGCAGGCGATGTTTGCAGACTCGGTCGCGGTGAACACACCGCCGAGAACGCCGCCGATTATTATAAACGGCATGCCCATGGTCACAAGGCCGTCTATGGCGATGCGGAGGATCTGCTTTTTCGTGCGCTTTTCCAGCGAACGGGGGAAGTTCATCCTGTCGCGGATGGAGATGATATAGAGGATCTGGCCGCCTCCGAGCATTATCCCAGGGATCACGCCCGCAAGGAACAGCGCGCCGACCGACAGGCTCATTACGCTCGCGTACAGGACTGCGATGTTGCTGGGCGGGATGAGCGGGCTTTCGAGGGAGGATGCGCAGGTGAGGGCACAGGAGAAGTTCTTGTCATAGCCCTCCTTGTCCATTTCGTCCATCTCTATCGGGCCGAGCGAGGCGATATCGCCGAGGGCGGTGCCGGATATGCTGCCGAATATCATGCTGACGATGACATTGACAAAGGCAAGGCCGCCGCGGAAGCGACCGACGAACAGCTTCACCAGCCTGAACAGCTTTCCGGATATATCCGCGTTTACCATGATGTCCGAGGCCAGCAGGAAAAACGGGATCGCCAGCAGCTGGAACTGATTTATCCCCTCATACAGACGGTTCGGGATAACAACTATGTAGGAAGGATTCGTCATGAGGATATAGGTAAGGCCGGTTATGCCCATCGCGTAGGAAATGGGAATGCCGAGAAGAATGGCGCCGATAAGGATCACCATTGCCAGAGCGAATTCACCCATTGGCTTCATCCTCCTTGAATCCGAGAATACTGTCCGCCAGCTTCCAGAGCAGTTGGAAGGAAATGATCCCGCTGCCGAAGAGGATGCTGGACTTGGGAATGAACATGGATATTCTGAGCGCCGGAGAGGTCTCCATCATGCTGAAGCGCGGGACCTCCTTGCAGGAGATGACAAATATAGTCAGCATGAACGCAAGCATTATCGCCACATGGATGATGCCGGCGATCTTCTGCCCCTTGCGCGGCAACTTATTCACGAGGAAGGTGACGGAAGAATTTTCCCACCGCCTCACGAGAGTGCTCGAACCGAGGAACGCAAGCCATATCATGCAGTAGCGCGAGGTCTCTTCCGTCCATGCGATCGTGCTGCGGGTGACGTATCTGCCAAAGACCTGAAAGGTAACGGAGATAAACATCATAAAGGTGAGCACGATGCAGACCCACTGCACGATCTTATCTATTATTTCAGATATCTCGTCCAGTTCTTTTCTTAGCTTCATAATCGTCTCCTTCGGAGCGTCAGGTGGTTTCGGGCTTCTTTCTGAATGCCTTTATGCAGACGACGATAAGAGCGAGAGCCAGAACCGCGATTGCGATTATATAGCCGGTGTTGGAGGAGGCGGACGCCGCTTCGACTGCGGTGTAGCCGGAGGCTTCCTCGGCCTCGGTCGCCTTGACGGCATTGACAAAGTTATCGACGGTCTCTGCGCCTATCTCGCCCTTCAGCCATTCAACGACGGGAGCCTGAGCGATCTTGAAGGTCTCTTTCTCTTCGGGAGTCGGGGAGTAGACATCAACGCCTTCATCGGAAAGGAAGGTCAGAGCCATGCCCTCGGAGGTGGCGATGGTGCCGCGCGCCGCGGTCTGGGCGATCTTGCCGCCGTTTATAATGACTGCCTTGAGATCATCCGGGAGAGACTGATACCATGCCTCGTTCACGACGAAATAGCAGGGGCTTATCATGTGGCCGTCAAGGCTGTAGTACTTCTGCTGCTCATAGATGGAGTTATCGAGCATAACGAGAGGGGAGTTCTCCTGACCGTCAACAACGCCGGTCTGGAGCGCGGAATAGAGCTCACTGAAGGCAAGGCTCTGGGGAACAGCGCCGAGGGCTTCCATCGTGGCAAGGTGCGCCGCGCTCTGCATGCAGCGGATATTCAGACCCTTGACATCGTCCGCTGTCTTTATCTGACGCACATTATTGGAGAAGTTGCGGAAGCCGCCGTTATCGAAAGCGGAGATGATGCGCACACCGCACTTGTTGGCGATATCCTCGTGCATTGCCGCGACATAGTCACTGTCGAGGAAGGCGTAGAACTCGCAGCGGTCGGAGAAGGTGTAGGGGATGGAGAACAACTGAAGATTGGGGTAGTAGTTCGACAGGTCGCCGTCGCCCGCGGTGCTGACCTCAATAACGCCCTGCATGCTCTGGAGCAGGATCTCGGAGGCATTGCCGAGAGCGGAGTTCGTATAGAGATTGACCTCGATACGGCCGCTCGAAGCGGATTCAACATAGTTCTTGAACGCGAGCATACCGGCGTAGTTGAAGTTCAGAACAGTGTTGCTGCCGATATTGGTCTTTTCGGTCGAGCTGCAGGCCATGCTTATGCTGTACTCGGGGCCATCCGCACAGGCGGCAATGCTCATCGAGCATATGATCGCCAGCATAAGCGCGGCAGCGATGATCTTTTTGAGGAATCGTTTCTTCATGGTGCTTTTCTTCCTTTCTTTTCTTGTCTTTTCTATTTGTACCTGCCCGGCAGGTTGTTCACAGTTTTATAAATGTTGAATACCGTTCAACGATGTGATTACACAATAACACCGCGCAGAATAATTGTCAATATAGAATTTGAAATAAAATTAAATTTCCAGATTATAAATTTGTATGACAAATAATTTTCGAAATTATAGTCGTTCTACTTGAATATGCGCCCGAGATGTGTTATATATATATTTGAAACTTGTTAGGAGTCATTTATTATGGAGATTAAAAGCCAGGAAGCTGTTGACAAAGTCAAGGAATACCTTCTTGTCAACGGATTTATGCCGGGAGATAGGATCCCGATACAGTCAGAGCTGTCTGCCGCGCTTGGCATCTCTGCGCGGCCGCTGCGCGACGCGATAAACGTTTTGGTGAATCAGGGACTGCTGATCCCCAGAGGGCGCGCGGGCACGTATATGTCAAACCCGGAGAGAGAGTCCGTTGTGGAACCGATACGCTGGTTCTACGAGATCAAGCAGACCCCCAGCTATGATCTTATACAGGCGAGGATCATTCTGGAAAGGGCCATTATTGCCGAGGCCTGCGTTACGAGGACGACGAAGGATCTCCTTATGCTTCAGCAGATCGTCGACGCGCAGGGTCAAGCCGGCCTGTCAGCCGATGCGGAGCTTAAGCTGGACAAGGAGTTCCACCTCCAGCTTGTAAGCTGCGTTCATAACAAGGCGCTCGACGTGGTCGGCAACATTATCCTGCTTCAGCTTGACCTCGTCCATGAGCGCGGCCTGTACCCGGAGGACGACCATATACGCTCCAGTGACCATCAGAAGATCATTGACCTTCTGTTCAGCCGGGACGTGGAGCAGGCAACGGAGTTTATCGCGACGCATATAGAGCGCTGCTGCGTGATAGCAAACGAGGCGTCCGACAACCCGCTCGAATAAGCGGGAGTGATAAACAAAAAAGGCTGGACAGCCATCCATTTGGAATGGCTGTCCAGCCTTTTTGATTTAATTATACGCTTTACTCGTTCGGGTTCGCGCGGACTATCTTGCCGAGGTTCCACACGAGAGCGGCTTCGTGTGCTGCCTGCTCGCGCTCCTCAGGGGTCTTATAGCTGAAAGCCGCGGTCTGGGAGCCGCAGTCGACGCACATGGCGTACCAGCACCAGCCCTGCTCTTCCTCGAGCAATCCCGCGCCGCCGCAGAACGGGCAGTCGTGCAGCTCGATCTTATCAAAAATATCAGACATATTTATCACTCCACAGAAATCATGTAGTAATACACGGGCTGGCCGCCGTTGACGACGCTGACCTCAGCGTCCGGGAAGCAGCCGATGATCGTCTCCGCGGCCTCGTTCGCCTTGTCCTCGGCAACATCGCTGCCATAATAGACGGTAATGAACTCGGGGCTCAGCTCATCGAACGCCCAGCTCAGCTCCTTGAAGAGCGTCTTTTCACTGCTGTAGCTGCCGAGCAGAGCGCCGTCGAGCAGGGCAAGATATTCGCCCGCGTGGATCTCATGGCCGTCAAAGTCCGAGTCGCGCGCGGCATAGGTGACCATAGCGGTGTGGACATTGCCGGCGGCCTCGTTCATCGCGGCGATAAGGTTCTCCTCGGTCTCCTCGGGGTTGAAGTTCAGCATAGCGGAAATGCCCTGCGGCACTGTCCTCGTCGGGATGATGATAACTTTCTTATCGCTCAGGCGGGCGCACTGCTCCGCCGCCATGATGATGTTCTTATTGTTCGGCAGCACGAAAACGGTGTTTGCCGGGGTGCGGTTTATCTCTTTGAGGATATCGTCGGTCGAAGGGTTCATGGTCTGGCCGCCGGTGACGATACCGTCCGCGCCGAGCTCCCTGAACAGACCCTCAAGACCCTTGCCTGCACACACTGTGACGACGCCGTAGTCCTTCACGCTCTTGCAGTACTGCTCCTCGCCCTCCTCAAGCTCGCGCTCGATGGCATCGAGGTCGTCCGTCGTCTGGACGTGCTTACCGGCAAGGATATCGTCATGCTGGGTGCGCATATTCTCGATCTTCGCAAGCTCCAGCGTGCCGAAATTCTGCGCCTCGTTGAGGGCGTTGCCGGGGATGTTGGTGTGGACATGGACCTTGAAAGCCTCGTCGTCCTCGCCGATAACAAGGCTGTCACCGATGCTGGTGAGATACTTGCGCAGCGGCTCAAGGTCAACGTCGGGATCATGCTTGCGCACGATGAAGACCGTATCGAACGCGAAGGTGATATCCTCCGTGTCGAACACATCGAAAGCACTGCTCTCCTTCTCGGTCTCGACGATCTCGTCCACGTTCTCGGGAGCGGTGATCTCACCGCGGTAGGAGGCGAGCATCGCGCCGAGGATGTACATATAGCCCTGACCGCCGGCGTCAATGACTCCGGCTTTCTTGAGCACAGGGTTCTGGTTCACGGTCTCGGCCAGAGCGTCGTTACCGGCCTTGATGGCGCAGTCAAGGCAGCTTTCAAGGCTTGCGCCCGCGTTCGCCGCTTCGACGGCGGCTGCCGCCGCCATGCGCGAGACGGTAAGGATGGTGCCCTCGGCGGGCTTCATAACGGCCTTATAGGCTGCGTCGACTCCGTCCTGCATCGCACCGGCGAACTCCTGTGCGCCGGCGGTATCGAGCCCTTTGAGGCGCTTGGAGATGCCCCTGAAGAGCAGGGAGAGGATAACGCCGGAGTTGCCGCGCGCGCCGCGGAGCAGCGCGGAAGCCACGCAGTCCGCCGCCGCGGCTATCGTATCGAATTCTTTCTTCTTAAGCTCCGTCGCGGCCTTATCCATAGTCAGCGCCATATTGGTGCCGGTATCCCCGTCGGGCACGGGGAAAACGTTGAGGTCGTTTATCGCCTGAACATTGGCATGGAGCGCTGCGTTGGCGCAGAGTATCATCTCTTTGAAGGCAGCGGCGTCTATATAATTTCTCAATTGAATGTACCTCCGCATGGCATGGAACCTCCCATGCCGGAATTTTTATCCGATGATCGTGTCAATATAAACGTCAACGCTCTTGACCGGGACTCCGGCGGCCTTCGTGAGCTTATAGCTGACTGTATTCATAATGCTGCGTGAAACTGCCGCGATATTGACGCCGTGGTCGACGCCAATATGCAGCTCGAGAGATACGCTGCCGTCGCCGTTATAGTGCACCTCAACGCCCTTGGACATCGATTCCCTGCGCAGAAGCTGGAGCGGACCGCCGTCCTTGCTGCGCCCTGCCATACCCTTGACGCCGAAGCAGCTGGTAGCCGCGTCGCCCGCAAGGTAGGTCAGAACCTCATCGGTAATGCTGATGTTTCCCTTGCTGCTGCTGATATTGACCATTAAGTAACAGCTCCCTTCCTTCGGTTTCCCGGCAGGCGGACGCGCTGCGCCCCAATGCGCGGCAGCTCCGCCTGAACCAGAGATTTATTATAATACAGGCACCGGAAAAGTACAAGAAATATTTGAAGTATTCGCCGCTTTTGTGCAGTATTCTACAGTAATATCAGTCTTTTTGCTCACTCAACGGTGACGGACTTGGCCAGATTGCGTGGTTTGTCTATGTCACAGCCCTTGTGCAGCGCCACATAATACGCGAAAAGCTGGAGCGGTATGACGCCGAGGGAGGGCTGGAGGATGACATGGGTATCCGGCACGGAGAGCACGTTCTCCGCCGTCTTGCGCATATCGGCGGCTTTGCTCTCCGCCGTCAGGGCGACGATATCCGCCCCGCGCGCCTTGACCTCGATGATGTTCGAGAGCGTCTTTTCAAACAGCGGCTTATAGGTACCGAGCGCAACGACGAGGGTACCGTCCTCGATAAGGGATATGGTGCCGTGCTTGAGTTCGCCCGATGCGTAGGCCTCGGAGTGGATATAGGAGATCTCCTTGAGCTTGAGGCTGCCCTCAAGGCCGAGGGCGTAATCAAGGTTGCGCCCGATGAAGAAGATGGAATTATGATTGAAGTAGCGGGAGGCGAGGTACTTTATCTCGTCGATATCCTCGAGCACGGCCTCCATCTTGACAGGCAGGGCAAGAAGCTCCTCGACGATCTCCTCATACTCCGCGTCGCCGATGCTGCCGCAGACCTTGGCAAAATAAACGCCGAGCATATCCAGCAGCACAAGCTGCGTGCTGTAAGCCTTGGTGGTAGCGACGGCGATCTCGGGGCCTGCCCAGGTGTAGAGGACATCGTCCGACTCGCGGGCGATGGAGCTGCCGACGACGTTCACGATGGAGAGGATCTTCGCGCCGAGGCGGCGCGCCTCGCGGAGCGCGGCCATGGTATCGAGCGTCTCGCCCGACTGGCTGATGACGATGACAAGGCTGTTCGGCCCGACGAGGGGATCGGCATAGCGAAACTCCGAGGCGAGCTGCACATCCACGGGCTTTCTCAGAAGCCGCTCAAGATTATACTTGCCGACCATGCCGACATGGTAGGACGAGCCGCAGGCTACGATGAATATCCTGTCAAGGCTGCGGATGAAGTCCTCATCAAGGCTCAGTTCATCGAAAACGATCTGGCCTTCCTTTATTCTTGGGGAGATGGTCTTGCGCACGGCCTCGGGCTGCTCCATGATCTCCTTGAACATGAAGTGCGGATAGCCGCCCTTTTCGGCAGCGCTGACGTCCCAGTCGACATAGCTGTGCTCTTTCTCGACGGGCTGGCCGTATTCATCAAAGACCTGGATGCCGTCGGCGGAGACGAGGGCGACCTCGCCGTCGTTCATATATGCCACATCGCGCGTATGCTTGATGAGCGCAGTAACGTCAGAGGCGATGAAATTGCAGCCGTCACCGTAGCCGAGGAGCAGAGGCGCATCCTTGCGGGCGGCGATGAAGCTGTCGGGCGTATCCTTGCACATGATACCCAGGGCGTATGCGCCCTCGATGCGGTCGAGCACACGGTAGACAGAGGCCATAAAGTCCCCGCAGCTGTCATAGAAATACTCGAGCAGCTGCGCGACGACCTCGGTATCGGTCTCGGAGCTGAAGTGCATACCCTGAGAGATAAGAAATTCCTTTATCTCAACATAGTTCTCGATGATGCCGTTATGCACGACGGCGATGTTCCTGCCCTCACTCAGGTGCGGGTGGGAGTTTATGTCGTTCGGTTCGCCATGCGTCGCCCAGCGCGTATGGCCGATGCCGAGCGTGCCGGTGAGGCTGCGTCCGTTATCCGTCAGCGCCTTGAGGACGCTCAGACGCCCCTTGGATTTCTTTACCTGTAAGCCGCGCCTGCCGCCGAGAACGGCGAGACCGGCAGAATCATACCCACGGTATTCGAGCCGTTCAAGCCCGTCCAGCAGAATGGGAGCGGCCTGCTCTTTTCCAACGTAACCTACTATGCCGCACATGGTTTCACGTCCTTTCATTTCTTTACTATACGATCTTCCGTTATTTCTTACTATAGTAATAGCACACGAGGATAAATTATATCACCGGTGCGGTTTTCCCGCAAGTGTCCGAAATTCTATATAGTGCACAGTTTCGGCCGCCGTAAATAGTCAGTTATTACAACTTTGCACGATTTACCCGTTTTGCCCTTGAAAAATTGTTAGGCTTGCATTAGAATAGCCGTCGGTGTCTTCTGCGTGTGCCGCGCGGGATGGCACTATATTTTGTGCCAGAAACCAAGTTTTTCGATTTTGTAATCAATATATAGTGATTTTGCTATTGACAAGCGCGGCATGTGGCCTTATTATATACAAGCGCGATGACGGCGCGATGCTAACGCGAAGGAGGATGCGGCATGCTTATATCCGGTCTGCAGAAGCTGACTTTGCTGGATTATCCCGGCCTTGTCGCCTGCACGGTGTTCACCGGCGGCTGCAACTTCCGCTGCCCGTTCTGCCACAACGCACCTCTGGTTCTGCCGGAGGAACTGGCGCACGATACGGATGAGGAGCAGGTGCTGAGCTTTCTTAAAAAGCGCACGGGTGTGCTCGACGGCGTCGCGATAACCGGGGGCGAGCCGCTGCTGCACAGCGACATCGGCGCGTTTCTCAAAAAGGTGCGCGCGCTCGGCTTCAGGATAAAGCTCGACACTAACGGTTCCTTTCCCGACAGGCTCATGGACATCGTCCGCGCGGGGCTTGTGGACAGGGTCGCGATGGATATAAAGAACTCGCCTGAGCTTTACGCGAAGACCGCGGGGATCGGCAGGCTCGACCTTGACGCGATAGAGCGCTCGAAGGATTTTCTTCTGAGCGGCAGCGTGGACTATGAGTTCAGGACGACCGTTGTAAAAGGGCTGCACTCGCGCGAGAGCGTCAGGGATGCGGCAAAATGGATAAGCGGCGCAAAGGAGTATTACCTCCAGCAGTTCAAGGATTCCGGCCATGTGCTGGATATCCGCGGGCTCGGCGCCTATGACGAAGCAGAAATGCACTCGCTGTCCGACGCGGCGGCGGAATACGTTCCGTCGGTGCAGGTCAGGGGTGTCTGATATACCAAAGATAGGGGGATAAAGAATTGTATCAGGTAGTAAAGCGCGACGGCAAAATAGTAGAGTTCGACATAAACAAGATCGCCGCCGCAATCAAGAAGGCGTTTGACGCCACCGGCACGGATTATAACGACAGCGTCATTGACTTTCTGGCGCTGAAGGTCTCGGCAGATTTCCTGCCGAAGATAAAGGACGGCAAGGTCGCCGTCGAGGATATTCAGGACAGCGTCGAGGCGGTGCTCTCCCGCGGCGGCTACGAGGCGGTCGCAAAGTCCTACATCCTCTACCGCAAGCAGCGCGAGAAGCTGCGCAACACCAAGTCCTCTTACCTCGATTATAAGGAGACTGTCGACAAGTACCTCAACATCGAGGACTGGCGCGTCAAAGAAAACTCCACCGTCACCTATTCCGTCGGCGGACTTATCCTCTCGAACTCCGGCGCCATCACCGCGAACTACTGGCTCAGCGAAGTATACGATCAGGAGATCGCTGACGCGCACCGCAACTGCGATATCCACCTGCATGACCTGAGCATGCTCACCGGCTACTGCGCCGGCTGGAGCCTGCGCCAGCTCATCAAGCAGGGTCTAGGCATCCCGGGCAAGATCAACTCCTCCCCGGCAAGCCACCTGTCCACCCTCTGCAACCAGATGGTGAACTTCCTCGGCATCATGCAGAACGAATGGGCCGGCGCTCAGGCTTTCTCCTCGTTCGACACGTATCTGGCTCCGTTCGTGAGAGTCGATAACCTCACCTACAAGGAAGTCAAGCAGTGCATCCAGTCCTTCATCTTCGGCGTGAACACCCCGTCCCGCTGGGGCACTCAGGCTCCGTTCTCCAACATCACACTCGACTGGACCGTTCCCGCTGACCTCAAGGATCAGCCCGCGATAGTCGGCGGCAAGGAGATGGACTTCACCTACGGCGACTGCAAGAAGGAAATGGACATGGTCAACAAGGCCTTCATCGACATTATGATCGAAGGCGACGCGAACGGCCGCGGCTTCCAGTACCCGATCCCGACCTACTCCATCACGCGTGACTTTGACTGGTCTCCCACCGAGAACAACAAGCTCCTCTTCGAAATGACCGCAAAGTACGGCACTCCCTACTTCTCCAACTACATCAACTCCGACATGGAGCCGAGCGATGTTCGCTCGATGTGCTGCCGTCTGCGTCTCGACCTCAGAGAGCTGCGCAAGAAGTCCGGCGGTTACTTCGGCTCCGGTGAGTCCACGGGCTCGGTCGGCGTCGTGACGCTGAACATGCCGCGCCTTGCATACCTCGCCAAGGACGAGAAGGACTTCTACGCCCGTCTCGATAAGCTCATGGATCTCTCCGCGCGCTCCCTCAAAATTAAGCGCACGGTCATCACAAAGCTCCTTGACGCGGGGCTCTACCCCTACACCAAGTATTACCTCGGCACCTTCGATAACCACTTCTCCACCATCGGCCTTGTCGGCATGAACGAAGCCGGTCTCAACGCGAAGTGGATCCGTGCCGATATGACAAGCCCCAAGTGCCAGCAGTTCACCAAGGAAGTGCTCGACCATATGCGCGAGCGTCTGAGTGATTATCAGGAGCAGTACGGCGACCTGTATAACCTCGAGGCTACTCCCGCCGAGTCCACCTCCTACCGTCTCGCGAAGCACGATGTTGAGCTCTATCCCGACATCATCACCGCGGCGGAGCCGGGCGGCACCCCGTACTACACCAACAGCTCTCACCTGCCTGTCGGCTACACCGACGATATCTTCGCCGCGCTCGACATTCAGGACGATCTCCAGACGCGCTACACCTCCGGCACCGTCTTCCACGCCTTCCTCGGCGAGAAGCTGCCGAGCTGGGAGGCCGCGGCAAACCTCGTGCGCAAGATCGCCGAGAACTACAAGCTGCCCTACTACACCCTCTCCCCCACCTACTCCGTCTGCAAGCACCACGGCTACATCAGCGGCGAGCATTTCACCTGCCCCGAGTGCGGCGAGCCTGCCGAGGTCTACAGCCGCATCACCGGCTACTACCGCCCCGTGCAGAACTGGAACGCCGGTAAGACCCAGGAGTACAAGGAGCGCAAGGAATACGTCATCGATCACTCCGTGCTCAAGCACAACGGGCCGATCGAGGAGACCGCTCCCAAGGCTGAGGAGCACACCGCGAAGAACGGCGAGCATGAGGGCGAAGTCCACGCCGGCGCGAGAGCGATGCTCTTCGCAACGCCGACCTGCCCCAACTGCCGCATCGCCTGCTCCTATCTTGATAAGGCCGGCTTCAAGTATGAGAAGCTGATGGCCGGGGACAATGTTGAGCTTGCACTCAACTACGGCGTCAAGCAGGCTCCGACCCTTGTCATCACCGACGGCGAGAGCTTCGAGAAGTTCGCTGGCGCGGGTGCGATCAAGGAATTCCTGAACACTCAGGCGTAAGCGATCACCTATAATAAAAAATCAAAGCCCGGATAAAACCGGGCTTTGTTATTGAGGATGTATGAATATGATCTATGATGTAATAGTTATCGGCGGCGGCCCCGCGGGGCTCACCGCAGCGACATATATAAGGCGCGCGGGCAAGAGTGTGCTGGTCATCGAGAAGGCCGCCTTCGGCGGGCAGATCACGCGCAGCACCAATGTTGAGAACTTCCCCGGATATATCTCCGTCAGCGGCGCACAGATAGGCGACATGCTGCTGGAGCAGGCGATGAACCAGGGCGCGGAGGTCGAGCTTGAGGAGGTCGTGTCCGTGTCCGCCGCGGGCGAGGGAAAGACCGTAGTCTGCGCGTCCGGTGCGGAATATACTTGCCGCGCGCTCATAATTGCGACCGGCGCGAAGCCGCGCACCCTCGGCCTTGAGAACGAGGAGCGGCTCACCGGCAGCGGCGTGTGCTATTGCAGCGTGTGCGATGGCGCATTCTTCGCCGGGCAGGATGTCGCCGTCTCGGGCGGCGGCAACAGTGCGCTCTCCGACGCGATACTGCTGAGCGAAATTTGCCGCAAGGTGTATCTCATCCACCGGCACGGCAGCTTCCGCGGCGAGGCAATGCTCGTCGAGGCGCTGCGCGGCAAGGCCAATGTGGAATTCGTGCTCGATGCGAAGATAAGCGCGCTGATCGGCGGGGACGAGCTCTCCGGTGTCGAGGTCGAGCAGGGCGGCGAGCGCCGTGTGCTGCCGGTGTCCGGGCTCTTCGTCTCCATCGGCCGCGCGCCCGATACCGAAGTTTTCAGCGGGCTCATCTCTCTCGACAAGGGCGGCTACGCCGCCTCGGGCGAGGACTGCCTGACCGTCTGCCCCGGCGTTTTCGTCGCGGGCGACTGCCGCGCAAAGTCCGTCCGCCAGCTCACGACCGCCATGTCCGACGGCTCCGTCGCGGCGCTCGCAGCCTGCGCATGGCTGGATAAGTAAGGTGAATATTGAAAAATCACAGGCTGCACGAATTTCCGTGCCGCCTGTGATTTTTCATTTCTGCGGAGCAAAGTAGTGCGCCTGGGCGTAGGCGAAGCTTTCGTTGAAGCGGCGCGCGGCCTCGATGCTGAGCGCGTCCTTTGGGCGCATCATGTCAAAGGCGTGCATATCCGTCTCATAAACATCCACGCTCGCGGGTATACCGCAGTCCTTGAGCCGACGGATATACTCCAGCGTCTCGGCGTAGAACGGCTCGCCGGTGCTGACGAAGGTGTACGCCGGGGGCAGCCCCTCCATGTTCTCAACGCGGGCGGGCGCGGCGTATGGCGGCAGCGTCTCCCGGTCGGTGCCGCGCAGATAGCAGCGCCATCCGAAGTGGTTCTTCCATGTGTTCCACACGCGCCCGTGGTTATCGCGCGAGGTTTCGGTGTCCCGGTCGTCAAGCATCGGGTAGAGCGGCATCTGAAAGGCGACGTTCACCTCTCCAGTGTCCCGCGTCTTGATGCAGACCGCGGCGCACAGGCCGCCGCCCGCGCTCTCTCCGCCGACCATGAGCTGATCCTCACGCACCCAGAGCTCCGCCGCGTGCTCCTTCATGTAAAGCAGCGCAGCGTAGCAGTCGTCTATCGCCGCGGGGTACGGCGAAAACGGCGCGAGCCGGTAGCCGGGGGAGACGACGACAGCGCCAAAGCTCTTCACTAACTCAACGGCGCGGGAGATGTACACCATCTCCTTCATGCCGGAAATGTACCCGCCGCCGTGGATCCACAGCACTCCCGCCGCCGGGGCAGAAAGCTCCTCCGGTGACAGCACCAGCGCCGGGACGCGCCGGGCACCAGATGGGATGTATATTTTCCGCACCCGTATTCCCGGGCAGGGCTTCATTATAAGCATAGGCCGCTCCTGATGTGGTTTCTTATAATGTATATTACAACAAAAGTACGCACGGCGCAAGGCAGGCTTTATTTTCGCACTATTCAAACCGGCGCAGTCATGGTAGAATAGGACAAAACTCAAAAACGAGAGGTCACATATGAAATACAAATGCCTTGTCTTCGACCACGACGACACTGTCGTGAACAGCACCGCGACGATACACCACCCCTGCTTTCAGGAATACCTCAACTCGCGCTACCCCGGGCGCACCTGCTCACTCGAGGATTACTTCAAGAAGAACTTCGCCCCCGGCTTTGTCGAGATGTGCCGCGAGGAATACGGCATGGACGACGCCGCGCTGCAGGACGAGCTTGAATACTGGCGCGCCTACGTGGAGAACCACATCCCGCTCGCTTACCCCGGCATACGCGGGATAATGGAGCGCCAGAAGGCCGAGGGCGGGCTTATATGCGTCGTGTCCCATTCGCTTGAGCACAACATCCGGCGCGACTATAAGGCAAACTCTCTGCCCGAGCCCGACGCCGTCTACGGCTGGGACTATCCGCCCGAACAGCGCAAGCCCGCGCCGTTCCCGCTCGAGGATATAATGGAGCGCTTCGGCCTTTCCGCGGGCGACCTGCTGATGATAGACGACCTCAAGCCCGGCTATGACATGGCGCTGAGCTGCGGGGTGGATTTCGCCGCCGTCGGCTGGGCAAACGATATAAAGTCCATCGAGGACTTCATGCGCGCCAACTGCCGCTGGTACTTCAAGTCCGTCCCGGAGCTTGCGGAGTTCCTTGATGTGTGATATGCTGCTTTGACATGTGACCCATTACTATATTTAATACTTGATATTTGTTAGGTGAACTTGACTTTTAGGCCATAGATGGTATAGTAGTTTCACATTATGTCCTGATATGGAATGAGAAGGAGCAAGCATATGGAAACTAAGCTTGAGAAAAAGTTTGGCCTGTTCACCGCGATATGCATGGTCGTCGGTATAGTCATCGGCTCCGGTGTGTTCTTCAAGGCGCAGACCGTTCTCCAGAAGACCGAGGGCAACATGCCGCTCGGCATCCTCGCATGGATCATCGGCGGCACGATAATGATAATCTGCATCCTGGCCTTTGCCGCCATGGCGCAGCGCTACGAAAAGGTCAACGGCATCGTCGACTATGCCGAGGCCACGGTCGGCAAGAAGTACGGGTATTATATCGGCTGGTTCCTGACGACGACCTATTACCCCACGCTCACGTCTGTGCTCTCGTGGCTCTCCGCGCGCTATACCCTCGTGTTCATCACCTCCTGCTGGCCGGATTTCCCGCTGATAATCCCGGCCTCTGAGGGCGGCTGCATCATCGGGCCCGAGTGCCTCGCGCTGATGCTGTTCTATCTCGTCTGCGCGTATGTCGTGAACGCGCTCTCCCCAAAGCTTGCCGGTAAGCTCCAGACCTCCACCACCGTTATAAAGCTCATCCCGCTGTTCCTGATGGCAGTGGTCGGCGTTATCGTCGGTCTTGTAAGCCCGGCGCATATGCTCCAGAGCAACTTTGCGACCGGCGCAGTCTCCGGGAACGTCGGCGCGCCGCTGCTGGCCGCCGTCTGCGCGACGTCCTTTGCCTATGAGGGCTGGATAATCGCGACCTCCATCAATGCAGAGCTCAAGGACGCAAAGCGAAACCTGCCCAAGGCTCTTATCATCGGCGGGATAATCATCATCGTCACCTATATCTCTTACTATGTCGGCGTTGCCGGCGGCGCGACTGTCGACGTGCTGATGAACGACGGCGCGACCACCGCGTTCACGAACATCTTCGGCGGAGTGCTCGGCAATATCCTCAACCTCTTCATCGCCATCTCCTGCATCGGCACGATGAACGGCCTGATGCTCGGCTGCTGCCGCGGCATGTACTCGCTCGCCGCGCGCAATGAGGGGCCGAAGCCCGAGCTCTTCCGGCAGATAGATAAAGTCTCCAACATGCCGACGAACTCCGCCATTATCGGCCTGCTGTTCTGCGCGATATGGGGCACGTACTTCTACCTGTCGAACCTCGCCGGGACGTGGAGCGGAGCCGTCGCCTTCGAGGGCACCGCGCTTGAGAGCGTCCCCTTCCTGTTCGACTCTTCTGAGCTGCCGATCATCACCATTTACGCGATGTATCTGCCCATATTCATCCAGTGGATGCGCAAGGCCACCGATGAGACGGTCATGCGCCGCTTCGTTATCCCAGCGCTTGCGATAATAGGCTCACTGTTCATGGTGTACGCCTGCATCGTCGGCCACGGGCTTGCAAACCTCTGGTACCTGATAGTCTTCGCGGTGATAATGTTCATCGGCTATCTGTTCAGAAACAAGGATCTGAAATAAAGTTTTGCTGATAAATCCCGGACGGTGAAAACCGTCCGGGATTTTATAGATTTTGCCTATTCGCCGTTTCCCGAAGCTTTGGAACCGCTTTCGGTTGTTGTTAAAATCGCCAAAAATTTAATCACAAATTGTTTAATGCTCCAAAGTTTTTTCTATCCGCATTTGTTCGGTTGACTTTGCCGGTAATGCTTGCTATTATGAGATCAAAGAGGATTGGTAACGTTACCGGGAACGTTTTAGCAAACAGGGTCAGGAGCTGTCGTACCATGACTATCAAGGACATTGCCAAGCAGTGCGGGGTCAGCGTGAGCACCGTCTCGCGTGTGCTCAACAACCGGCCTGATGTGAGCGAGGCCGTGCGCCGCAGGGTGCTCACGGTCGTCGAGGCCGAGAGCTACATTCCCAACAACAGCGCGCGTGACCTCGTCAGCCGCCAGTCGGACGCGATAGGCGTCGTCGTGCGCGGCATGGGCAACCTCTTCTTTTCGGACATGCTCAAGACCGTCAGCAGCGAGATCGACAGGAGCGGCTATAACATGGTGCTGCGCTTCATCGATTCGGACGCGGACGAGATAAAGGCCGGCGCGATCTTAGAGCGTGAGAAGAAGCTGCGCGCCCTGCTCTTCCTTGGCGGGCGTTATGATTACACCCCGGCGGAGCTTTCGCTCATCGGTGTGCCCTACGTCTGCTGCTCCTACTCCAATTGCTTCGGAACTCTCCGCGAGGAGGACTTTTCCTCCGTCACGGTGGATGACCATAAGACGGCCTATCAGGCGGTCGAATCGCTCATCAAGCTCGGGCACCGCCGCATCGCCGTCCTGCTGCCGAGCTGCAATGACCGCTCCGTCAGCGAGCTGCGCTATAATGGGTATTGCGCCGCGCTGCGCGATAACGGCATTGCCTTTGACAGTGCGCTCGTCGCCGAGACCGGCGGCTGCTTTGAAATGCCGGAGAGCTACACCGGCATGTGCCGCCTTATCGACAGCGGCGTGGACTTCTCCGCTGTGTTCACGCTGTCGGACACGATGGCGATCTCCGCAATGAAGGCACTTGAGGACCGCGGCCGCCGTGTTCCGGAGGATTGCTCCGTCATCGCGATAGACGGCCTGACCGTTTCGGAATACGTGAGCCCGACGCTGACGACCCTCGTGCAGCCTGCCGAGGAGATGGGGCGCGAGAGTGTGCGCATCCTGCTGGATATCCTCGATAACGGCGGCGTGAACCGCCATGTACGCCTTGAGGCGAAGGTGCGCCCCGGCGCTTCCGTAAAACAGCTTTGATTTTCCGCTCCAAACGGAGCCGAAGATACAACCTCTTATGAGGACAATTTCAAAAATCTTAAAAAGGAGTAAGCAACAATGAAAAAGATCATAGCTCTGGTTCTGTGTCTGGTCATGGTTTTCGCCCTGTGCGCATGCGGCGAAAGCAATACCGCCACAACCGCCCCCGCTGCTGATACCGCTACCGAGGCGCCCGCTGAAGAGCCCGCAGCAGCCGGTTCCGTCTACTACCTCAACTTCAAGCCCGAATCCGATGAAGCCTGGCAGGCTCTCGCAGAGACCTACACCAAGCAGACCGGCGTTCCCGTGACCGTCGTCACCGCCGCCTCCGGCACCTACGATCAGACTCTCACCAGCGAAATGGACAAGAGCGAAGCTCCCACCATGTTCCAGGTCGGCAACCCCGGCGCTGTCGCAACCTGGGGAGAGTACTGCCTTGACCTCACCGGCACCGATGTTTACAACGAGATGACCACCCACGCCTTCGACCAGGTCGGCGACGATGGCTTCACCTACTCCATCGGCTACTGCTACGAGTGCTACGGCATCATCGTCAACAAGGCTCTGCTTGAGCAGGCCGGCCACAGCATCGACGAGATCAAGGACTTCGAGTCCCTCAAAGCTGTTGCTGACGACATCCACGCCCGCGCAGGCGAGCTCGGCTTCGACGCCTTCTCCTCCGCAGGTCTTGACAGCTCCTCCAGCTGGAGATTCTCCGGCCACCTTGCCAATATGCCTCTCTACTACGAGTTCCGCGATGACGGCATCACCGCTCAGCCCGAGACCATCAAGGGCACCTATCTTGACAACTTCAAGATGATCTGGGATCTGTACACCACCGATTCCGCTACCACCGGTGCTGACCTGCTCACCTCCACCGGCGACGCTTCCGAAGCTGAGTTCGGCGAGGGCAAGGCCGTCTTCTTCCAGAACGGTTCCTGGGAGTATGCAAGCCTCATCGGCGAGAAGTTCAACATGGATCCCGCAAACCTGCAGATGATCCCCATCTACTGCGGCGTTGAGGGCGAGACCGACGCAGGTCTCTGCTCCGGCACCGAGAACTGCTGGGCAGTCAACTGCGAAGCAGACGAAGAGGACATCCAGGCTACTCTCGACTTCATGAAGTGGGTCGTCACCTCCGATGAAGGCACCACCATGCTCGCCGAGGAGTTCGGCCCCTGCCCCTTCAAGTCCGCAAAGACTCCTGAGAACGTCTTCTTTGCTGATGCTACAAACCTCACCAACGAGGGCAAGTACGTTGTGACTTGGGCATTCAACTTCACTCCCGCTGTTGATGACTGGCGTGCCGGCGTCGTTGACGCTCTCGGCCAGTACACCGCAGGCACCGGTGATTGGGACGCTGTCGTCTCCGCTTTCGTTGACGGCTGGGCGACCCTGTACGCAAACGAGCACGCATGATTCTGCGTGACCACCGCATAAGCTAATACAAATCTTAAAGGGGGCGAGCTTTACCGCTCGCCCCTTGGTTATCACAGAGCCTCCGTCAAAGTGCTCTGCGGGTATTCCCTCTGCTGGAGGAAACAGCCGCAGCTTTCTTTGAGAAATATAACGATATAGACATATAAGAGGAGGAGACATCTCATGAGAACCAAAACAAACAGCGGCTCGGTCGTGCTCAAGGCCGCTGCGATCGTTCTCGGCGCGTGCCTGACGATCATAGGCATGACAAGCGCGTCGGGCGATCTTGTTACAATATTGAAGCTTGCCGGAGCGGAGGGCGGCTTTGTAAGCTTTGCAAAGACGCTTGATAAGCTCCCGCCATGGTATAACACGGCGCTGGCACTGGCAGGCCTGCTGCTTATCGGCGGGATACTGAACGGCGTTGAGTCCCGCGGGCGCAACCATTCCGCGCTCAACTCCAAGCTCATCCGCCGCCCGGTGCAGAGGATGTTCCTGCTGTTCCTCGCGCCGACCTTCGCGGCCTTCTGCATCGGCTTTCTCTATCCTTTTGTCAAGGGCATCTTCCTGTCCTTCTGCCGGTTCAAGACCACCAGCAAATGGACATGGGTGGGCTTTGACAACTACATAAACGCCTTTCAGGACAGCACCTTTGTCCACGCCTTCTGGTACACGGCGCTCTTCGCGCTCGTGTCGCTGCTGCTGATAAACGTGCTCTCCTTCGCCGTCGCCTACGCGTTGACGCGCGGAATCAAGGGCACGAACATCTTCCGTACTGTGTTCTTCATGCCGAACCTCATCGGCGGCATCGTGCTCGGCTATATCTGGGCGATGATCTTTGACGGCATCCTTCTGCGCTACGGCACCTCGATACTCCTCAAGACGGAGTACGGCTTCTGGGGCTTGCAGATACTGATGGCGTGGCAGCAGATAGGCTACATGATGATAATCTACATTGCAGGTCTCCAGGCCGTGCCGGAGGATATTCTCGAAGCCGCGCGCATCGACGGCGCAAGCTCATGGCAGACGCTGTGGAAGGTCACGATCCCGAACGTCATGCCGTCCATCACTATATGCACCTTCCTCACGCTCACCAATTCCTTCAAGCTCTTCGACCAGAACCTCGCTCTCACAGCGGGCCGTCCATTCGTACAGGCCGGGGGCGAGACGCTCAAAACAACAGAAATGCTCGCGCTCAATATCTATAACGCATTCTATGCCAGCTCCACGAACCGCGGCATGGGTCAGGCCAAGGCCGTCGTGTTCTTCATACTCGTGAGCGTCATAAGCATTCTCCAGCTCAAATCCAGCAGAGACAAGGAGGTTCAGCAGTAATGGCAAGGACAAATACACTCAACAGCAAATCCAACCGCGGCAAGACCGCGCTGACCGTGCTCTTTGCCGCCGTCGCGCTGTTTTACCTCATGCCCATTATCCTTGTTCTGATAAACTCCTTCAAGGATAACGCCCATGTAAACACCGAGACCTTCGCCCTGCCGAACAGCGAATCCTTTGTCGGCTTTGCAAACTACGAAAAGGGCATGACCTTCGGCAGCTACCCTTTCCTCAAGTCCGTGTTCTACAGCCTGCTCATAACGGTCATTTCCTCGGCGCTGATACTCATCTGCACTTCGATGGCCGCGTGGTACATCTCCCGTGTCGGCACGCTTTTCAGCAAGATAGTGTACTATCTCTGCGTGTTCTCCATGGTCGTCCCGTTCCAGATGGTCATGTTCAATCTCGCAAAGACGGCGGACACCCTGAAGCTGAACGCGCCGTGGACGATCCCGACAATCTACCTCGGCTTCGGCGCGGGGCTTGCGGTGTTCATGTTCTCAGGCTTTATAAAGAGCATTCCGCTCGAAATCGAGGAAGCCGCGGCGATAGACGGCTGCGGGCCTATCCGCACGTTCTTCTTCGTCGTTCTCCCTATGCTCAAGCCCACGCTCATTTCTGTCGGCGTGCTTGAGATAATGTGGATCTGGAACGACTACCTCCTCCCCTATCTCGTCCTCGACAGAAAGCAGTACATGACCATACCTATCCACATCCAGTACCTCAAGGGCAGCTACGGCTCCGTTGACATGGGTGCGACGATGGCAATGATAATGCTGAGCATAATCCCCGTTATCGTGTTCTATCTCAGCTGCCAGAAGCACATCATCAAGGGCGTCGCCGCCGGTGCGGTCAAGGGCTGATACATTACATATTTCTTCACATTCCGAAAAGCAGGTGATCTACATGAACCGCTCAAGCGGTGTTCTCATGGCCATGAGCTCTCTGCCGTCCAATTACGGCATCGGCACGATGGGCAAATGCGCTTATAAATTCGTTGATTTTCTCAAGGCCGCCGGGCAGAAGTACTGGCAGTTCCTCCCGCTTGGTACCACGAGCTATGGGGACAGCCCCTATCAGTCCTTCTCCTCCTTCGCCGGAAACCCCTATTATATCGACCTCGACCTTCTCATAAAGGACGGGCTCCTCAAGCGCAGCGAGCTTGAGGGCATCGACTGGGGCAGCGACCCGGAGCATGTGGACTATGGCCGCATCTTCGAAAACCGCTACCGCGTCCTGCGCCTTGCCTATGAGCGCGGCGCGGAAAAGCTCTCCGCGGAGCTTGAGAGCTTCCGCCGTGAAAACGGCTGGCTCGAAAACTACGCGCTCTATATGTCCCTCAAGTCGCACTTCGGTATGCTCAGCTGGACGGAGTGGCCGGAGGAAGACATCCGTCTGCACAAGCCTGAGGCCGTTGCGAAATACTCGGAGCTGCTGCGCGATGAGATAGCTTTCCATGTGTTCATCCAGTACCTCTTTTTCAAGCAGTGGGACGCCCTGCGCAGCTATGCGCGCGAGGCCGGGGTAAGCTTCATCGGCGATATCCCCATATATGTCCCGCTGGACTCCGCCGATGTGTGGAGCGAGCCGCGCTTCTTCCAGCTCGACAAGGACAACGTCCCCACCGAGGTCGCCGGCGTTCCGCCCGATGACTTCACTGAGGACGGCCAGCTCTGGGGCAATCCCCTGTACGACTGGGACGCCATGAAGGCCGACGGCTACGGCTGGTGGATCCGCCGCATCGACGGCGCAAAGAAGCTCTATGACGTGATACGCATCGATCATTTCCGCGGCTTCGAGAGCTACTGGGCAGTCCCGAGCGATGAGACGACCGCAAAGAACGGGCACTGGAAGCCCGGCCCCGGCATGGATCTTGTCGGCGTGCTGACCTCATGGTTCCATGATCTGAGCTTCATCGCCGAGGACCTCGGTTACACCACCCCCGGCGTCAGGGCGCTGCTTGCAGATTCGGGTCTGCCCGGCATGAAGGTGCTGCAGTTCGCATTCGACGCGCACGGTGAGTCGGATTTTCTGCCGCACAAGTGCACGCGAAACAGCGTCTGTTATATCGGCACTCACGATAATGACACCGTGAAGGGCTGGCTCGAGACCGTCTCCGCCGCCGACCGGAAGTTTGCCGAGCGCTATATGCACATCACCCCTGACGAGGGCTGGTGCTGGGGCATGATACGCACCGGCATGTCCACCGTGTCCGACCTCTTCGTTGTGCAGATGCAGGATATCCTTGAGCTGCCCGGCAGCGCGAGGATGAACACCCCCGGCACACTCGGTACGAACTGGCAGTGGCGCATGCTCCCCGGCGCTGACAACAAGCGTCTCGCAAAGCGCCTGCGCGTGTACACCGAGACCTTCCGCCGCCTGTAATTTCAGTCTTTTCTCATTTCTTCTTTTTCCTTTATCAAGGCGCCCCTGCCAGACGGCAGGGGCGCTGAGTTTTTATATATGCGGCGGGGTCAGTTATATATCCTGATCATCTCGTTATATATCTTCATTATGCCGTGAAGGACGTCGAACTGGTTGAAGTCCCCGTAATAGGCGAGGTTTATCTCGCGCATCATGCTAAGGTTCTCGACCGGCAGGACGGTAATCTTCCCCTTGCGCAGCTCGTCAAGGCAGACGCTGCGGGCAAGGATCGACACGCCGAAATCGCGGCGGATCAGGTCTTTGATCGTCGCCATATTGTCGACCTCGAGGACGACGTTAAAATCGTTGATGCTCATGTTGTTGCTCTCAAGGTGGGCGACGAAGAGGTTGCGGGTGTTCGAGTCCGGCAGGCGGAGGATCATGCGCTCCTTCTTGAGCTCGTTGAGAGTGACCATGCTGCGGCTGGCAAAGGGGTGGTTCGTCGAGACGGCGAGGACAAGATAGTCCGTATCGAGCAGGAGATAGTGAATACTTGGGTCGGGCACACGCCCCTCGACGATGGCGAGATCCAGCTCGTAGGTCTTGAGCATTGTATAAAGATTATTTATGGAGTCCGTAATCATTTTAATGCTTGTGCCCTCGTTTTCGGCACAGTATTTCGCCAGAGCCTCGGCGATAGCGTTGCTCTCGGCGGTATGCGTGATGCCGATAGTCAGATGCGTTGCCCGGCTCTTGTCGTCCCGCATGCTCTGATAGAAGTTGTTATAAAGCCCGACTATCTTTTTGGCGAATTTCACGGCATCCTCGCACTGCCGGGTGACCAGAAGCTCGCCGTTTGCGTGCTCAAAGAGCTTCACTCCCAGCTCACTCTCGAGCGCCTTGATATGCTGGCTGACAGCCGGCTGCGTTATAGACAGCTGCTGCGCCGCGCGGGTATAGTTCCGGCACTCGTATACTTTCAGCAATGTGTACAGCTTATTATCTATCATCGCGCACCGCCATAAGAAGATTTTATGATTCCAATCAGAAACATAATTTGACTTTATTGCTTTTCTGAATAGTATGGTAGCATCAGGCAGGGAAAAAGTCAAGGAAAGGCGGTGGGGCTATGCATAAGCAGTATGACAGCGATATCTACAACGCGCCTGCGATGCAGGCCGCCCTCGGCATATACAGCCGGCACGGATGCGCGGAAAGTCCGCCTGAGATACCTGCCGGCGGCTGCGGTCTGACCGATCGCAGCCGCCGTATTTTATTACAACAGCTTTCGGAATTACAACAGCTTTCGGAGGGAGACGATACGGAATGACGCTGTGCGAATATTTCAACAGTCAGTTTTCAATAATGCAGAATCTGGACTTTCTGGTCAGGATACTGGCGGCCTGCTTCTGCGGGGCGTGCATAGGCTTTGAGCGCACGAAGCGCTTCAAGGAGGCCGGGATACGCACGCACATCATAGTGTGCTGCGCGGCGGCGCTGATAATGATAGTGTCCAAATACGGCTTTGCCGACCTTACATATGCCGATGGCAGCGTATTCAACGGAACGCGCGGAGCAGACCCGGCGCGTATCGCGGCGCAGGTAGTGAGCGGCATAAGCTTCCTCGGTGCGGGCGTGATATTCAAAAACGGCAGTACCGTGAAAGGACTCACGACCGCGGCCGGGATATGGGCGACGGCGGGGATCGGCCTCGCCCTCGGCGCGGGGATGTACTTCATCGGCATAGCGGTGACGGTGCTGGTGGCGGTGTTCCAGATAACGATGCACCGCTTCACGGTCGGCGCGGATTCGTTCACGACAAACCGCTTCCGCTTCACCGCTGAGTACACGGCCGACCTCAAGCAGGAGCTTGAGGAGCAGCTGCGGCAGTGGGACGCGCACATCATACGCAGCGAGATCAGCCGCGACAGCGAGGGGCGGCTGTGCTGCGATCTGTCGCTGAAAATGCAGAGGGAGATCACCCTCGAGGACATAAACGGATTCATGGAGCGGTGCGGACACATCGTCTCGGCCGAGGGCGAGACGGTGATATGAGCGCCGCGAGAAAACGAACGGGAGGGAGGCTCCGCTTTGAATTTACCGACAGGCTTTGACCAGCGCTTTGATTCGCTGCGGCTCGTCCGCGAGCTGGGGAGCTATTCCGCCGCGGCACAGGAGCTGAAGCTCAGTCCCTCAGCCATCGCGCAGCAGATACATGCGCTTGAAAGGGAGCTTGACGCGCTCCTGTTCATAAGGGACGGGAATCGGCTGCTGCCGACCGAGGTGTGCGAAATAGCCGCTGATTACGCGGCGCAGGCAGCGTCACTGCGGCGGCGCATGGAGCTTGAGATAGACGCATCGCGCCGCGAGGTGAGCAGTCTCGTCGTGGGTGTATCGCCGAGCCTTGAGGACAGCGCGGTATCGGAAATGCTGGCTCGGTATATGCAGCTGCACCCGAAGGCGCAGCTGAGGATAATCTCCGAAAACAGCCGGACGCTCATCGCGCTGCTGCGCGGGCGGATGCTCGACCTTGCGATAGTCGATTCCCCGTTTTCGGGCAATGAGTTCAACTCCCTGCTGCTCGACACCGACTATCTCACCGCCGCAGTCCCGAACGGCAGTCCGCTTGCGGACGCGGGGGACATATCTCTCGCACAGCTGAAGAAGGAAAAGCTGATACTGCGCCCGGCAGGCTCCGGAACGCGGACGCTGTTCGAGGCGAGCCTGAAGAAGCGCGGGATGAGCCTTGAGCAGTTCAATGTGATGATGGAGGCCGACAGCGTCTCCACGATCAAAAGGCTCGTGGAGAGCAGCTACGGTATCTCGGTGCTCTCGGCACGGGCGTGCATGGGAGCGGTCGAGGAGGGGCGCTTTCGCGTGCTGCCCATTTCCGATTTGAACATGGTGCGGCGGATACATATATGCTACAGGAAGGACTTCGGTCACCCGGGTTTCCTCGGCGAGTTGCGGAAGCTGTACGCGGGGACGATGAGAGCTGATAGATAGTCGGATAATATCTGCTTTGCCTTTTATTTTTATAAAAACAGGATAATAAATTTCCGGGAGCATTGACCTTCGTTCATATGGCATGGTATTATATAACAAATATAGAATACCATCCGGAGGAAAACCGCATGGAGGAAATGTTCTTTTGCCCGAGCTGTATGTCGAAAGCCGCGCCGGTGGACGGGAAGTGCCCGGTCTGCGGGCACGACGTAAATATACAAAACGCGCAGTACCAGCTGCCGGTGTCTGGCACACGGTGGGGCTGAAGAAAGACGGTACGGTCGTCGCAGTCGGGCAGAATGAGACCCGCCAGTGTGACGTCTCCGACTGGACGGATATCATCGCCATCAGCGCCAGCCGTAACCATACGATAGGGCTGAGAGCGGACGGCACGGTAGTCGCCGCGGGCGACAACGCTTTCGGCCGGTGCAATATTTCCAAATGGACGGATATCGTTGCCATAAGCACGGGAGAATTCAACACGGCAGGTCTGAGGAAGGACGGCACGGTAGTTGTCGTCGGGAGCAACGAAAACGGCCAGTGTGACGTCTCCGACTGGACGGACATCGTCGCCGTCAGTGTCGGGTACGATCACATAGTGGGGCTTAAAGCCGACGGCACCGTTGTCGCCGCGGGCGGCAGCTCTTCCGGTCAGTGCAGCGTTTCGGACTGGACGGATATAAAGCTGCCGGAGGGCAGATGATCCCTCCCGGAAGAATTTAACAGGCAAGCGCAGCGCCCCGCCGGTCGGTGGGGCGCTGCTTCATTATAAATTACGCCATGGAGACATAGCCGCTGCCGTCGGAATAAATGACGGGAGCCATGCCGGTGACGAGGAGGATCATGTCGTCCTCGTTCGTCTCGCTGCCGGTGCGGCTATACTGCGTCCTGAACTCCACGCCGCGGCTGAGATAACCGTTCACCGCCCATGTGGGCATGGTGTTGCGGATGTAGCTGTCAAGGCCGGTCTGAAATTCCGCGCTGTCGGGGACGCTGCCGAGACGCACGCCGCCGACGTACACTGCGCTGTTGACCGTTACGCCGGGCGTCGAGCGCAGGAGAGCGTCGGCAAGCTCCGCGCGGCTGCCGTCGGGGCGCGACAGACTCAGCATATAATGCCGCTCTGTATCCGGCATATCGGCAGAGCCGGGCAGTATCTCTTCCGCGGCGCGCTCCGCCGCCGTCACGGCAATATCCGCCGAGACCGGGGAAAAGCTGCCGGGCACGGCCTCGCCGTCCACGGTCAGGCGGCAGCAGACACGCAGGTTCGAGAACGCCATGAACATCAGCGCAAGCACGAGAAGCACAAGTTTTTTATACACGAAACCACCTCCAGAGTTAACATAACTCTTTATTTAGCTCCGGTCAAGGGCTTCGACAAAAGCAGTGCGGATCACTGCAAAGCTTCTGTTTTTATCGCGGCGGTCACAGCTTCTGCCTGAATGACGGACACCTCAAACGCCGTGCGCTCGACGGGGCCGTCCTCAGTCATCTTTATGTAGCGGCGGCTCTGTATGCGCCCCTCGAGCTTTACCTGCGTACCGACCATCCACGTCGCTGCTTCCCGCGCCTTGAGTCCCCAACAGATGCAGGGCAGGTAATCCGAGCGCCCGTAGCGGCGGTTCACGGCGAGCATCAGGTCGCAGATATCACGCCCCATCGGGGTTATGCGCAGGTTCGGCTCCTTGCACAGCGCGCCGGTCAGGCGCACGGTGTTTTCATCCGGTTCATCGCACAGCTCTATCTCCTTGGCGAGCACGGTTATGACGAGCTTTGCCCCCTCACCGCGGCGGTTATTGAAGGTGCGCAGCTGGCCGGTGACGGCAATATGCTCCGCTTCGCACAGCTCCGTCTGTTCGAGCAGCTCGCGGCTGACGACGATATTGACAGTGTCGGTATTGCCGGAGAGCCGGCGCACCTCCAGAGGGAAAGAATAAAATACCTGTCCGCGCCCGGTATGGGAATAGGCCGGGGCACCGGCGAGCGTGCCGCAGAGTCGGGTGTAATTGTTTTCGTATATCATGTCCATGGTCGGAGCCGTCCTTTTCTTTGAGATAGTCAATCATATTCCGGACGCGCACTTGATTATGCCCCGCGAAACGTATATAATGTTGATACTATTTTTGAAAAGGAGCCATATCATGGATATCAAGGATATACTGGAAAAATGCGACCATACCCTCCTGCGTGTCGACTGCACGAGCGAGGAGATCAGAAAGCTCTGCGACCAGGCGATAAAGTATAACTGCGCAAGCGTATGCATCCCGCCCTGTCACGTGGCGGGCGCGAAGCGTTACGTCGGCGATAAGCTTAAAATATGCACGGTCATCGGCTTCCCGAACGGCTACATGACGAGCGCCGTCAAGGCTTTCGAGGCCGCTGACGCGATAAAGAACGGCGCGGACGAGATAGACATGGTGATAAACCTCTCCATGGTCAAGGACGGCTGCTGGGTAGACGTTGCAAACGACATACGCGCCGTGCGCGAGGCGACGCGCGGAAAGATCCTCAAGGTCATAATCGAGTGCTGCCTGCTGACGGACGAGGAGAAGATACACATGTGCCGCATAGTCGCCGACTGCGGCGCGGACTTCATAAAGACCTCCACCGGCTTCTCCAATGGCGGCGCGACGCGCGAGGACGTGAAGCTCATGCGCGCCAACTGCCCTGCCTCCGTCAAGGTCAAGGCAGCCGGCGGCATCTCCTCCCTCAAGGACGCGGAGGACTTCATCGAACTCGGCGCGGAGCGTCTCGGGACGAGCCGCATAGTAAAGCTCGCGATGGAGCTTGAGAACGAGGTCGGCGCACCGAACGAGAACTACTGAGACAACACCCGCCTGATGCGGCTGCACAGCCACAGTCCGGGCACGGACAGCAGCAGCCACAGCAGCGCAAAGCGCGGGCATATCTGGCCGAGGAGGTTCAGCCTTTCGGCTGAATAATCCCACACGTTCCAGCCGAGGCGCAGGTTCACAAGGCAGCCGGTATAGAACTCCGCCGTGCATATCGCGGCGGAGCTCAGCACGCACTTTTTCATAAGGCACAGCGGCAGACCGGAGATCAGGTACATCACGAGAAAGCACAGACCGCCGCAGAGCACCATGCTCCAGTGCGTCCAGCCGCGCCAGAGTATCTCTATAAGGCCGTAGAGCAGCCCGCCCGCGGCATAGATGAGCACGTATTGCATAAGCACGCCTCCGTTTCTGCTTATAGTTTCTCCGGATCATCCCGATTTAATATTGTCCCGATGGAGTTTTTATGGATAACACCAAATCGATCGCGCTGATAAATAAATACCGCGGGCAGATAATGGGCTTTTCCGCAATATGCATCGTCTTTTTCCATCTCTGGGAGTGCCAGCTCAGCCCCAGTTCTCCGCTCAGGCTGCTGTACTGGCTGGAGCTCGGCATCAGCGGGATGGGCTATTTCGGAGTGGATATCTTCTTTCTGCTGTCGGGCATCGGGCTGAGCTACGCCATAGGCAAGTACGGCCTGAAAGAGTTCTGGCTGCGCAGGTTCAGAAGGCTCGCTGTGCCCGTGCTGGTCGTTTCGCTGATACAGTGGGCCAAGGAGGGCTGGACTGTGCTGTACTATCTGTTCGGCCTGACTGGCATCGGCTTCTTCATTAAGCGGCACTACTTCCTGTGGTTCATCTCGGCCATCACCGCGACATACCTGCTCTTTCCGCTCTATTGGCGCTTCTTCTCACGCAGCCGCGCGAAGCCCCGCTTCACGGCGCTGTTCGCCGCGGTGTGGTATCTGTGCTCTATACCGCTGGCCGGAGTGCTCAAGCCCATCGTCTTCCTATTCATAAACCGGGTGCCGTCATTTGTGCTCGGCGTTCTTCTCGGCTGGCAGCAGCAGAACGGCGGGCTGAAGCTGAGCCGCCGCGCGGTCAATACCGCCGCGGCCGTTTCCGCCGCCGCGGGGCTTATCCTCGGCGCGCTGTGTACCTTCGGCGAGACTGCGTTTTTCCAGCCGCCTTACAACAGCACCTTTCCCGGCGTGCTTATCGCTTTCGGCTTCACCGTTCTGCTTGCAGAGCTGGGCGGGCTGCTTGACCGGGGCGGCAGAACGGCGCGCGGCATCAACGGATTCTTCGGCTTTTACGGGCGCATCAGCCTTGAGATATACTGCGTTCAGGAATTTTTAGGTCCGATCGCGGCGGATGCGGCGCGTGCTCTCGGCTGCGGGAGCCTGGCGGTAAACCTTGTACAGCTCGCCGCGGTCACATTATCCGCATGGCTGCTGCATATACTGACTGACAGAGTCCTTGCCCTGACAGGCAGGCTGAAACCCCGCGCAAAATGCGCCGGATAACGAAAAAAAGCCTTGACATTATGGGCAAAAGCTGTTATATTATCTAAGCTAAAACAAAGTAGGCGCGGTGTCCGCCGTCCTCACCCGGCAGCAAAAGGCTGACCGAGGTCAATAAAAGCACGGCTCTTCGGAGCCATGAATGTGTTTTTACGCGCGGATGCCGATGCTCCGCGCTTTTTATTTTTCCGGAGGTGTTAACAATCGCAAACGCTGCTCATCAGATCAACGAAGAGATACTTGACAAGGAAGTGCGCCTGATAGGTGCTCAGGGCGAACAGCTCGGTATCATGTCCGCAGAGGAAGCTCTGAAGGTCGCCGCCGAGCATGACCTCGATCTGGTCAAGATCGCTCCGGGCTCCAATCCCCCTGTCTGCAAGGTGATGGACTACGGCAAGTTCCGCTTCGAGCAGACCAAGAAGGAGAAGGAAGCCAAGAAGAATCAGCGCGTTATCGAGGTCAAGGAGATACGCATGTCCCCCGGCATCGACACGAACGACTTCAACACCAAGCTGAAAAACGGCCAGAAGTTCCTCAACGAAGGCAACCGCCTCAAGGTCTCCGTGCGCTTCAGAGGCAGAGAGATGGCGCACACCGAGATTGGCGAAACGCTGCTCAAGGACTTTGCGGAAAAGTGCGCGGAGATAGCGAATCTTGACAAGGCGCCCAAGCTTGAGGGCAGGAACATGTCCATGTTCCTTTCGCCGAAGCCGCAGACCCCGCCGAAAAAGCCGGCAAAGCCCAAGCAGCCCAAGGAAGAGACCGCCGACGCTCCCGCAGCGGAGGAATAATTCATCAGTATACAGAGGGAAGCTCCCTGTATTTCAACCCAGTCACGGAAGGAGAAAATATCATGCCCAAACTTAAGACCCATAGCGGTGCAAAGAAGAGATTCAATCTCACCAAGAGCGGCAAGGTCAAGCGCGCTCATGCATTCAAGAGCCATATCCTCACCAAGAAGGACACCAAGCGCTGCCGTCGTCTGCGTTCCGAGGCTTATGCCGACGCAACCAACGAAGCAACCATCAAGAAAATGATCCCTTACAAATAAGGGCAGACGCTATATAGGAGGATAATCAAATGGCAAGAGTTAAAGGCGCAATGATGACCCGCAAGCACAGAAGTAAGATTCTTGGTCTTGCTAAGGGTTACTGGGGCAACAAGTCCCGTCACTATAAGATGGCAAACGAGCAGCTGATGAAGTCCGGCCGCTATGCTTACGTTGGCCGTAAGCAGAAGAAGAGAGACTTCCGCAAGCTGTGGATCACCCGTATCAGCGCAGGCTGCAAGATGAACGGCATGAACTACTCCACCTTCATGCACGGCCTGAAGCTCGCCGGTATCGACATGAACCGCAAGATGCTCTCCGAGACCGCTATCCACGATCCCGCTGCCTTCACCGCTCTCTGCGAGCTCGCAAAGAACGCAAAGTAATCAGAGCTATAGTTTGTTATAAGTTATAATAAGAGCGCCCCTACCATCCGGCAGGGGCGCTCTTATTATTTATAACGGGCGGCAATGTTACAGCGCGGCGGCAACTCCGCCCAGGATACCGATGATGTAGAAGAGTACACCGAGAACGGTGCCGACTGTGCACCAGGTCTTGACATCGGACACTGCCCGCTGCTGTTCCTCAACAGTCCTGGCATTGTTGATATTGGCGACCTTGACTAGCGCAACGACGCCGGGGATCGTGCACAGAAGCAGCGTGATTATCCCCCACGCTACAAGCCCGCCGGTAGAATACTGCGGGACAGGCGGCTGATAATATGGCGAGGCAGCGCCCTGCTGGGCTCCGCAGTTGGTGCAGTAGCGCGTGCCGTCGGGCAGCTGCGCTCCACAATTGACACAATAGCTCATTTTTTTCTCCTTTATATCTCCGTATTGAATAATGGACATTTTACGGTGCGAGAACACTGAATGCAGGGATGTTCCTCAGCACCCAGAAAGAAAAGACCAGAACCACGCACACCAGCCACGCAGGCCGGGACAGGTACACCGGGCACAGCCGCGTGAAAATGAACACACGGACATATTCGTGTATAAACACTATGAGAGCGGGAGTGCCCAATATGAACAGCAGCATATTATGAGAAAACGCTTCCGCAAAGCGGCCATGAAAGACATCCGCCAACGCCCTGCACGTGCCGCAGCCCGGACAGTACAGCCCCGTGAGGGCATAGAACGGGCAGCGGAGAGCGGGTCTGAAACGAACGCCCAGATACACAGCGGCGGCAACGACCGCAGCGGGGAGCGCGATCGCGGCAATGCCCCGCAGGAGCTTACTTTTCTTCATCATGTTAAGCAGGAGCCGGTTCAGTCATCGTCTTCCTCGTCATCATCGATGCCGCATCCCATGACTTCCCGAAAGGCCATATAGTCGATGAACTGATCCGTGGGGTCGATCTGACCGCTGCTGTTCCAGTCGTGCATACCCTTGCCTCCGTTTAATATCAAAGTTATTTTACAGTATATTGCAGCAGTTTGCAATACATTTTCAAGCATAAATATGATGCTGTTCCGGTTGGCTGCAGCGCGTAATAAAGCCCCCCCGGCAGCGGCGCGGTGCCTGCCGCCTTGCCGCGTTTAGCCTTTGCGGGTCCGCGTTCGCCTGGCCCCGCAAAGCCTGCGGCTGCGGAAAAGCACCGCGCCTTTCTCTGCCCCCGGCAGCGGCGCGGTACTTTTCCAGCTATTCCTCCTTGCCGAGGAGCAGGGTTTGTAGTATTATGGTATTATGAATACCGAAATAAGAAAAAGACGCGGGCTTGCCGCGTTATACAGGCTCTGTCCGGCGGCGCATATCATCGCCCTGATAAGTGCGCTCATCATCGCGCTGCACCTGCTGCTGCGTGGGAACTACGCGCTGATGCAGGCAATGTCGCAGAGGGTCATACGCCCGCTGCACCGGCTCATGGCGGTCTTTGCGGCGCACTTTGAGTTCTCGCTGGCGGAGCTGCTGATAGGCATATTCGCCGTGTGTACAGCGGGGTACATACTCGTCACATTAGTGCTGCTCATCGTGCGGCCGGGGCGGCTGCGCAGGCTATACACGCTGGTGCTGCGGCTGCTCTCGGCGGGGCTCGCAGTCTACGCGCTTTTCTGCCTGCTGTGGGGCACGTACTACTACGGCGACAGCTTCCTCGACGCAAGCGGGCTTGAGAGCGGAGAGGTATCTGCTGAGCAGCTTGAAACAGTGACGGTATACTTTGCCGACCTGCTCAATAAGTACGGGCACGAGGTGGAGCGAAACGAAAACGGGCAGTACGCCGCCGACCGCGCGGCGCTGCTGGCGCGCTCGGACGAGGTCTTCAGGGCCGCCGAGGAGGAGTTCCCCTGCCTCGAGGGGCCGGATATACGCGCAAAAGGCGTACACTTCTCGCGCGTAATGAGCTATCTGGATTTCACGGGCTTTTTCTTCCCGTTTACGGCGGAGGCAAACGTCAACACGGACTTCCCCGGCGCGCTCTTCGCCTCAACTATCGCGCACGAGCTGTCGCACCAGCGCGGCGTTGCGCGCGAGCAGGAGGCGAACTTCACCGCGGTGCTGGCCTGCCTTGAATACGGCGACGCCGACTACTGCTACTCGGCCTGCCTGCTTGCTTATACGCACCTCGGCAACGCCCTTGCCAGCGCCGATCCCGGAGCGTGGCAGGAGGTCTACCGCGGGCTGAGCGGCGGCGTGCTTGCCGACCTCGCGGCAAGCCGTGAATACTGGGCACAGTTCGAGACTCCGGTGCAGAGCGTTTCAAACACGGTGTATGAGGGCTTCCTGCAGAGCTATGACCAGAAGCTCGGCATGCGGAGCTACGGCGCGTGTGTTGACCTATTAGTGAACTATTATTACGACACGGCGCTTGCGCATTTCGGCCTTGCGTGACGGAGGGGCAGCCAATGGGGACTTCAAAACGAAACACGACTTCCGCGGCTCCAAAAGCATTGAGCGCCAAGGATGTTGCCGCTTTCCTTGATTACGGTTACGTACCGTTCAGAAAGGCGCAATGCGTCGGACGCATCTTTATAGTTCTGCTGTCAGGCACTGGGCTGTGCCTGATCAGGGAGCGGAGCCTGCTGTGGGCTGTGCCGGTCGGGCTCTTGTGCCTGCTTATAACAGCGGCGTTTATCGTGCTGATGGTGCGGTTTGGCAGCTTGCGCATATCGCGGTATCTGTGCGACGGGACTTTCTGGCTTTACATTGCGGTAGTTATGAATTTGGGCGCGTACCGATGCACCGTATTGCAGGCCGGGTCAAGCGTTCTGAGGCTCATTGCGATGATGGGTCTGCTGCTTATATGGGCCGCGGCATTTGCGGCAATCACCGTTTCATGGATCAGAGCCGGAAAATTCTCAAACACGAACCCATCAAAGCCAAATTTCTGGCTGCCGGGTCTGTGCGGAGTTGTCGGTATGGGGCTTGCCAGAGTCTTCCTGCAGGGCCGATCCCAACAGACGGTCTTTGCGGTTATCACCGTGGGTCTGCTGATACTGTCACTTGTGATGGGCATGACGGGTTCGTTTCTGCTGAAAGCATGGTTCTGCGCGAAGCACATGGACGAGTGAATTAGCATACGGCTGTATACCGTTCATAAGGAGGGAACTATGGAAATAAACCTGCACTATGGAGAGAATGTTACGCTCGCTCAGTTGAAAAAAATAGCATCATTTGGAATCAATGTTGAAGTGCTGAACGGAAATTACCTTATAGTTTTTGACATTCTTGATGGCAGTGAACAGCATCAGCGTCTTAAAGCAGAATTTCCAGATCTTGCACCGATTTGCGAATGGTACATATTTTCCGAGAAAGAAATGCAGGAAGCAGAATGGTTCACCATGCGGTCAACAAACGAAAAGCTGGAGGATTCCTGCCCAGAGAAAACCTTCTCTCATAGCTGTTACGCAAGTAATTATTTCAATCCGCCGCTGGATTTCGATCAATATTTCCACCAGACCCAGGTCGCACCGTTTTATTTTTCAAAACCCGTGAAATGGGGGCGGAACTTTTTCTATTCTTGTAATGACAGGGGGCAGAAAACCCTTTTTTGTAGTGAAACTGCTTCCAAACTCATGCTTCAGCACGGCCTTAAGGGAATGGAGTTTCAGCCTGTCCTCAGCAAGAAAACAAACGAGCCTATGCCCGACATCTATCAGTTCAACGTCACAACTATGATCCCGGATTCTTCTTTCCATGTTGTTGGCGCACGTGATATATGGACATGCCCCGTCTGCGGTAAGTCAAGATATGTGGTAAATAGTCTTTCCCGTCCCTCTGTTGACAAGTCCGTTTTAGGCGAGCAGGATTTTTATGTGACAGATATGATCCAGACTTTTAACGTTCCTTCATTTCCTTCGCCTTTCTATATTGTGTCTAAAAAAGCCAGTGATTTATTCAGAAAATATCGTTTCGACCGCACGCTTGAGCTTTTCCCGCTGCTTACATATTGACCTGAGGAGGCTGTTTATGAAAGCTTTTGCAAAAAGATGTACGGTTCTCCTGCTGTGCCTTGCCTTCCTGCTCGTCGGTACGGGCTGCGGGCGGTCATTCAGGACAGAGTCGGTGAAAAACTACGGCAAAATCAATGCCCAGACGGTGAGCATATTCAACAAGTACAATTGGAAGAGCTTCCTGCCTGACAAGGAGCTTGCCGCCCGATACTGCACCGAGTACATATATGACTTCAAATATGCTTTTCTGGGAGACAACAGCTTCTACATATATGCGGTGTTTCAATACGATGCTGACAGCTTCGCAGCAGAGGCCGCCCGCATCGAGGAGACCCCGGGGCTGGATTCCTCGCTCCCGGACTGCATTGAGGCCGGCGGAAAGACCTATTATCTCGTGAACGGTGAGGCTGACGGATTTTACGGCTTTTCCAGCTATTGCGACGATGAGATACTCGACGGAAAGCCGTACTGCATGGACGTTGCCGCGGTCGATACGCAGCGCATGAGCATCGAGTACCTCACCGCGTTTCAGTGGGACGCGGGCAGAGATGACTTCGTAGTCGGGTTTCTCTCGCCGCTGCTTGAGTGAACGCCGGATAAATGGCTGGCGGTATCTGCCGCGTTTATAATTCCGCGCCGGGGATCAGTATCCGGCGTGCTTCGATCTTGCAGGTAACGTCACTCAGGGCGGAGACGATCACGCCGGTCGCCTCGTTCTGCGCATGGACATATTCGCCGTCGCCGATGTAGATGCCGACATGGCCGATCCATGAGCCGCCGTTATAAAAGCACAGGATGTCGCCCGGTTCAAGGGCATCAGGCTCAACGTGCTCACCGTTCTTGGCCTGCGCCGCGGCGGTGCGGTCGAGCCGGTAGCCGAAGCAGCCATAGGTATAATACACGAGCCCGGAGCAGTCAAAGCCTGTTTCGGGTTCTTTGCCGCCGTAGAGGTAGTCATAGCCGACATACTTCAGCGCAAACTCCGCCACCTTTTTGCCCATTGCGTAGGTCGGGCTTTTTGTCGGCACGGGGCTTGGCGTCGGTGAGGACGCGGCTGCGGGAGACGGAGCAGGGCTTGCTCCTGCCGCCGGTGAAGCGGAGGGGCTGGGCGCGGCCGCAGGCTTCGGGGACGCGGATGCTGTGGACTTGAGATGGCTCTGGGCATAGTCTGCCATGAGTGTGCAGTAATCCGCAAGGGCATTATCGCTGTCGGGTGAGTTGTCGGTAAACATAACGATGGCTATAGGCTCATCAGTGTAGACTATGGCGCAGTCGTTCTGATACCGCTTGCCGTAGCTCGGGTCTGACAGATAGCCGTACTTATGGGCAACGGCATATTTCTGCTCATGGTAATTGAAAAAGCGCTCCGGCTCCGCTTCGAGCATCCGGTCGATAAGGCCGGGGAACCGCTCCTGATTTTCATACAGCGTGCGCAGGCAGAAGATCATCTGTTCGGCAGTGAAGAAGTTGTTCTCATAATATTTCGCGTCGACAGTGTCGGGGTCTTCGCCCATGTACTGGCATATGGCGCGGCGGTAGTCGTTGTAAGTGCCGATCTCATTGATGAGCAGCTCCGACTTGCTGTTGCTGGAGCGGACGATGCTGCCCTCAAGGATATCGGAATACTTCACGCCGCCGATCTCCGTGTCCCAGTCCATTTCGCCGTTATATACCTTCTCGGTAAAATACATGTTCAGCGGCACCTTATACATGCTGCATGTCACCATGTACTCCCCGCCCTTGTAGAAATGCTCCTCGCCGGTGACAAGGTTGCGGTAGCCGAGGGTTATAGAGCAGGACTTGTTGCGGTCCTCATATTTATCGAGGAAGTTCGCGATGATCTTGTCCCAGCTCCCGTCGTCCTCCACCGGGGCGGCAAGCGCGGCAGGACACAGCACCGCCGTCAGGCACAGTGCCGCGAGAAGACCGGTAACGAAATTTTTTATTTTCATGTGCTATGATCCTCTTTTATGTATTGGCTAAAGTATATCCTCATACGTATACTCAGTCAACACGAAATCTTTTGCAGGCAAACAAAAAAACGGCGCCGCCCGAGTTGGGCGGCGCTGTTTATAAAAAGAGAACAAAAATGAAAAAGATCGCTCTGCACTTGCAAGTATAATATACCAGAAAGATGTTTCAGGTTTAAGCGGGAAGATGTTTCATAAAAGTAAAACATATCAGGCAAAGCGCTCGGCGATGGCGATCAGGCTCATAATGTCGCTGAGCGTCGCCTCATAATCGCCGGGGCTTCGCGTGCCCAGCATATCGACCGGGAGCGCCGCCCTGTCCGTAGAGAACATGGCGCTCACGCCGATGTCGTATACCGCCCCGGCTGAATCCGCAATGCCGCCGGCTATAGCGATGAGCGGCACGCCCTTTGCCCTGGTGCGCCGCGCGACACCGGAGACGACCTTGCCGTCCGCGCTCTGGGAGTCTATGCGCCCCTCGCCGGTGATGACGAGGTCAGCGCCCTCAAGCTGCCGGTCAAAGCCTGTGACATCGAGCACCGCGTCGATACCGGACTGTATCGTCCCGCCGAGCAGGGCGACGCAGCCCGCGCCCATGCCGCCCGCCGCGCCAGCGCCGGGCATCGCGCTCACATCAAGGCCGTACTGTGAACGTATCACATCGCCGAAGTGACGCAGTCCCGCGTCAAGGCTCTTCACCTTTTCCGCGTCCGCGCCCTTCTGCGGGGCGAAAACGTAGGCCGCGCCGGTCGGGCCGTAAAGCGGGTTTGTGACGTCGCACATGACCGTTATCTCCACGCTCCGTAGAAGCGCTTCGGCTTCGGCAGTATCGATGCGCGCTATGCGCCCGAGCGTATCGCCGACGGGGACGAAGCTCTGCCCGTCTGCGTCAAGAAAGCCGACCCCAAGCGCTGCGGCGCAGCCGCAGCCTCCGTCGTTCGTGGCGCTGCCGCCGAGGCCGAGGAGTATCTTTCTGCATCCGGAGTCCACAGCATGGGCGATAAGCTCGCCGACGCCGTAGGTCGTCGCGGTGCCGGGGCAGCGGAGAGCGCCGACCTGCGGCAGACCTGCCGCGGCGGCCATTTCAATTATCGCAAGCTCGCCGAGCCGCGCGTATGCGGCGGCGGACTTTTCGCCCAGCGCGTTCGTGACCGTGACCCCAACGCGCTGCGCACCCATGGCCTGAACGAAGCAGTCAACGGTGCCCTCGCCGCCGTCGGCCACGGGGATACAGACGACCTCGCAGGCAGGGAAATGCCGCGGTATCACCTGCTGCGCGATGGCGCATATCTCTCGGCTCGAGACGGTTCCCTTGAACGAGTCGGACACAACTACGCATTTTTTCATTTTACTCCCCTGCCCTGTTTATAACGTTGACGGGACTGCCGACAACATATGCGCGCACATTCTGCTCCGTGCAGGCCATGATGCGCTCACGCGCCTCCTTGGACGCCCAGCTTATATGCGGGGTGATGATGCAGTTTTTCGCCGTCAGCAGAGGGTTGTCGCCCTTTATCGGTTCGGTGGACACGACGTCCAGACCTGCGGCGGCGACCTTACCGCTGTTGAGCGCGTCGGCAAGATCCTGTTCTACGACGAGCCCGCCGCGGCTGTTGTTGATTATAATAACGCCGTCTTTCATTTTCGCGATGCTGTCCTTATTTATTATGCCCTGCGTCTCTGGGAAGAGCGGGCAGTGCAGCGCGATGACATCGGCGCGGGCAAACAGTTCGGCCTGTTCCACGTACTCGGCGATCGCGCGGCCGGATTCCGTCGGGCGGCTGCCGGAAGCGAGCACCGTCATGCCCAGCGCCTTTGCGATGCGGCCGGTCTGCTGGCCTATGCGCCCGAAGCCGATTATGCCGAGCGTTTTGCCGTCAAGCTCGATGAGCGGATAGTCCCAGAAACACCAGTCCTCCGCGTGCTCCCAGCGCCCCTCATGCACGGCCTGAGAGTGGTGCGCAATGTGATGGCATATCTCGAGCAGCATCGCTATGGCAAACTGCGCGACGGCGGCGGTGCCGTAGGCCGGGACGTTGCTGACCGGTATGCCGCGTCGCTTTGCGTATTCATAGTCGACGACGTTATAGCCCGTCGCAGTGACGGCGATATATTTAAGGCCGGGGCAGGCGTCGATGACCGCGTCGCTTATCGGGACCTTGTTTGTGATGACGATCTCCGCCTCGCCTATGCGGCGGATGATCTCCGCCTCGCCGCCGGGTGTGCGGTCATAGACCTCATATTCGCCGAGCTTACCGAGCCAGTCCCAGCTCAGGTCGCCGGGGTTTTCGGTGTATCCGTCAAGAACAACTGCTTTCATTGTCAGTTCCTCCGTTTCGTTTTTTCTATTAGTATAATTGATTCTGCCGCCGAATACCACAACAAAATTTCTCCGACGGCTTGAAAAACGCCGTGGATTATGTAATGATATATTATAACTATAGTGAAGAGCGCCGGCCGGCGCGGGAGGAAAACTATGAAGAAATATGCTTTGGTGATGATAGATATGCAGCGCGGGTTCATCGACCCGTCTTCGCCGCTGTGCATACCCGCCGCTGCGGCGACCGTCCCGGCCTGCGCCGAGGTCATAAAGCTCTGCCATGAAAAGAACGTCCCGGTGTTTTACACGACGCGCCACTACAGAGCCGACGGCAGCGACGTTGAGAAATGCCGCCGCGCTGTGTGGCTTGCGGGCGGCAAGCCGCTGTCCGAGGAATGCGAGGCGTGTATGTCGGACGCGTATCCAGAGGAGTTTGAGGTCAGGGAGAGCGACTACCGCATCGTGAAGCCGCGCTTCTCAGGCTTCTTCGGCACCCCGCTTGACCTGATACTGCGCAGGCTCGGTGTGGATACCGTCATCCTCGCCGGGACAACGACGCCGAACTGCATCCGCACCAGCTGCTATGACGCGCTTTCGCTGGATTATGACGCCATCGTCCTGTCGGACTGCACCTCGTCCGTGACCGAGGAGGTGCAACGCGCAAACCTCGGCGATATGGAGCGCATCGGCGCGCAGATCGAGACGGTCGAGGGGCTTAGAGCTCTTCTTGGATAAGTCTGGAAGCAGGTCTTTTAATTGACGAACTTCACGGAATGTTCTTCGAAACTTCAAAAAAAGTCAACTTGACTCTCATAATTTTCTTAAAAATGCCTGATAATATATGACCATACCGCAAGGGGCGAGAGGCTCCCGCGGCAGGTAAGAGGGACGGAGCATATGCCCCATGTGTCCCGCAGGCGGATCGGCGCAAGGCCGGTCAGGTTCGAAAGGAGATTAAACATGAAGACCATTCTTAATAAATACGAAGCACTCAAGGCGGCTCTGGAGGAGCTGGGACTCAACGCGGAGACCAGCCGTGCACTTTCGCTCGAATACCGCGGCGCGTACTGCGAGGTCGTTATCAGCACTGAGTGGCTCAACTATGACTGCTACATTGACCGCGTCACCGGCGAGCTTGCGGGCATCGACACCATGCCGCAGGAGGACCCGGAGGCCTTCGAGGGCGACCTGTGTGCGGAGCTGCTGCGCGAGGAAGAAAAGGCAGCGTAATATAAATTTACTCAACAAGCTTAAAAACCCGGCGCTGAGTGGTCAGCGTCGGGTTTTTGTGGTATTATAGCGGCAGCTTATTTTTGTGAGGTGCGCGCTTATGCCGGAATACAGACACATACAGCGGCAGTTCGGGCCGGTGTATGACGAAAACTCGAAAATACTTATCCTCGGCAGCTTCCCCTCGGTCAAGTCCCGGGAGGTCAATTTCTTCTACGGCCATCCGCAGAACCGCTTCTGGCCGCTCATGGCGCGCGTGCTCGGCTGCGCCGTGCCGCAGAGCATTGAGGAAAAGAAAGCCATGCTGCTCTCGAACGGCGTTGCGCTGTGGGATGTGCTCGATTCCTGCGATATCGCGGGTTCCAGCGACAGCAGCATCAGGAACGCCGTGCCGGTCGACATCGCGCTTATCCTGCGCGCGGCGGATATACGGCGCATCTACTGCAACGGCACGGCGGCGTATGAGCTGTTCATAAAGCACCTCGCGCCCGTCTGCGGCATGACGCCGGTGAAGCTGCCGTCGACCAGTCCCGCGAACGCCGCATGGACGATGGACAGGCTGTACGAGCAATGGAAACAGATACTCACAGACTAAAGGAGACACACATGAAGCACTGCATAATCGCAAAGTTCAATGACAGCGTGGACGATAAGGCGGCCATGATCACGCGGATAGATAAGCTGTTTGCGCCGGCACCGGCGATGGACGGCATACACGGCTGCACCGTGCTGAGAAACTGCATCGACCGTGAGAACCGCTATGACCTCGCCATCATCATTGACATGGACAAGGCTGCGCTCCCCGCATGGGATGCGTCGGAGCTGCACCGCGAGTGGAAAAGCGGCTTCGGCTCTTACCTCACGTCCAATGCGATATTCGATTTTGAATCTTAATCTATCGGGTACAGCTCTTGATTTTCGCTCAGGCAGAAATATGTAGTACCGAGACGCCTGTCGGTGTACATCGTGAACGGTTCTCCCTGAAGGTCATTTGACTGGAAGACCACGCTCGGCACCATTCTGCGCTCGCCACACAGCAGACGCAGCGCCGCGTCGACGCACTCCTCCGTCGGCACGAGTCCGGCGAAGCGCGCGGTGTTCACGCAGGAGTACTGCCCTTTCTGGTAAATGACGTCATGTATGCTGTCCGGGTACTCGGGTGAAGCGACGCGGTTCATAATGACCTCGCCCACGCATATGCGGAATTCGTCCGTGAGCCAATCGCTTCCGGCCTCGTAGCAGATGACTTTTGAGAGCAGATACAGATCATCAAAGCTTATTTTGCCTGGGTCGGGCTCCGCAGCAGATGCGTCTATGACGGCATTGCGCTTTTCCTCGGCGCTCCTCCCCGCTTCGACGTCCCCTTCCGCCGCGGCCGCGGTCATTTCGTTCAGATAATATGCCGCGAGGTCTGCTTCATAGCTGATGCTGCCGCCGGTCATCAGGTCAAAGATGCTCTTGGGCTCTGCGCTCTGCGCTTCCGGTTTCGGCGCGGCATCAGGACTTTCCTGCGGCTGCGTCTCAACGATGCCGACGGGTGCTTCTTCGGGTGCGGGTTCTTCGGCTTCCACAGACTCTGTTGGCGCAGTGCCCTCTATGCTTTCCTCAGCGGGAGCAGTTTGCTGCGGCAGCTCGGGCGCAGGTTCCGGCGCGCGGTCGAGAGCCGACCCGCCCGCAGCTAGAGCGATAAACAACACGATAACAGAGGCAATGATCCTTTTCATGCTTCCACCTCCCGCTGCCAAGTATAACAGCGCAGGCGGAAATAAATTGTCGGATCATGCGGGGAAATAGAAAGAAAGCCGCCGCTGCTGGGTTATACCCGGCAGCGGCGGTATTCTACGTATTTACTTAGAGGGGCAGGTACTTCTTGAGAAGAGCTTCTGCTTCCTTTGCGTTGGGGATAGCGTACCAGGTGAGACCATCGCAGTCGAGAGTGTCGTTATCGAGTCTCAGGCCGAGGGTCGCGTTGGTGCGCCACTTGTCGGATTCGGTCTTCACGGAGGCGGGGCCGCAGAGCAGAGTGGTGTGGCCGTCGGCATCTGTCTTGATCTCGGCGGTCTTGATCTTGTCGAACTCTACGCCCTTGGCCTCGTCCTTGATGGTGATGAGGCGCTGATTCGTGATGACATACTCGACCTTGCGGCGGAGAGTATTGGCATGCAGGAAGGGGCTGGCAAGCGCATAAGCCATGACTGCAAGGATTATAATGATGATGCCCGGCTTGATACCCGCGCCGTTGCTGCCGGCAGCTACTATGTAGGCAATGATGAGAGCAACGGAAATAACGAGCTTGATTATTTCGCTTTTGACTATCGCGGGCTTATTGGTTTTGTCCAGGGTCTCAAAGGTCTCGGGCTTGCCTCTCCAAAGGACTTCTTCTCCGGTCTCCAGAACCGAGCTCAGCATATCTTCCATACAGATCCTCCACAATTTTACTATAATTTTTTGCGTATTCGGGGACGTTTACGCCCTCCTTTTACTGATTATATAATAGCAAATTTTAGATTAAATCAGTGCAAAGAACTAAACAGCCCGCGTTAAATTTTTGCAAACCGGGTCTGTCCCCACGGCAATAAAAACCGCCGCCGGCGGACGGCACGGCTCCGCGCGGCATGATCTGCCGAGGAACTCCGTACCGCCGTCAGCGGCGGAAAAAAAGAGGAAGGAAAAGAATCAAATCAAATTTATTGGGACTGGTCTCCCATAACTCCGAGCAAAGCCCAACGAAGCGGGTTTGCGAGGAAAAGGAAGAATAATGCCGTCGGTCGATGCCGTGCCGCTTGCGGCGCGGTATGACCTTACGGTGTTATTCTGACGTCAATCTCCTTCTATCATGCGGTAGCCTACGCCGACCTCGGTGAAGATGTAATGCGGCTCGGCGGGGTTCTTCTCGATCTTGCGGCGGATGTTTGCCATGTTGACGCGCAGGATCTGGTTGCTGCCCTTGCTCTGCGGCCCCCACAGCTCCTTCATAATGAAGTCATAGGTGAGCACCTTGCCCGCGCACTTGCCCAGCAGCGCGACGATCCTGTACTCATTCTGCGTGAGATGGCAGTTCTCGCCCGCGATGAGCACCTGATGCTTGTCGTAATCTATGGTCAGGTCGCCCGCGACGAACTTGCCGGTGTTGACGAGAGCCTCGTTTGAAAGCCCGGAGCGGGTATGGCGTATCGCGACGCGCACTCTGGCGAGAAGCTCCGCCGCGCTGAAAGGCTTGGTGACATAGTCGTCCGCGCCCATGTCGAGTGCCTGTACCTTATCGCGCTCATAGCTGCGCGCGGAGACGACGATGATGGGCAGGCTCGTCCAGGAGCGCACGGCCTTTATTATCTCCATGCCGTCCATATCCGGCAGGCCGAGGTCGAGCACCACGAGATCCGGACAGTGCGAGCTTATCATCGAGAAAGCCTCGTTCCCGGTGCTGGCTGTTATGACGTCGTAGCCGTTTGCGGTGAGTATAGCCTTGATAAGGCCGGAGATGCTTTTTTCGTCCTCTACGACAAGGACCCTATCCTTGATTGTCATAGCTTGTGCCTCCTAACGGTAAAGTAAAGGTAAACATCGCGCCGCCCTCCGGGAGATTTTCCGCGTATATATCTCCCCCGTGAGCCGCAACTATGGTCTTGCATACGCTCAGGCCGATGCCCATGCTGCGCGTGGTATCGGCGGATTTGTTGCCGGAGAGCTGAAGACTGCCGTCAAAGAGATGGGGCAGAGTCTCAGCATCTATGCCGCGCCCGTTGTCGGCGACGCTGACGATCGCCTTGCCGTCCTCCTCGCGCGCGTTGATCTTTATCTGGCTGACGTTCCCGCCGTGGACTACGGCGTTATCCATGAGGTTTATAAGCACCTGCTCGATGAGCATCGCGTCCATCGGCAGAAAGATCATCGTCTCCGGAACGGAGACGGAGACAGGGACGTCGTCATGGCGCTTTTTGAAAGCCATGACCGCTTCGCTCAGGACTTCTTCAAGGATCTCATCGTTCTTCGTGATGCCGCCCATATCTGCGCCGTTCATGCGCGTTATGGACAGGAGGTTCTCAACCATGCGGCAGAGCCATTCGGCGTCCTTCTTGGCGTCAAGCAGCAGCTCATTTTTCTGCTGCTTGGTCAGAACCTCGTCACCCTCAAGCACTGTGGATATCGAACCGCTTATGGCCGTCAGCGGTGTGCGCAGGTCGTGCGATATCGCGCGCAGGAGGTTTGCCCGCATCTTCTCTCGCTCCGACTCCATGTGCAGCTTTTCCTGCGCCTTGAGGCGGGCGGTGAGCGTCGAAGTGGCAAAGCCCACAGCGAGCATCGTCATAAACGTGAGCGGGTAGCCGTAGATAGTGAAGTCCAGCTTCAGGTACGGGAAGGTAAAGGCAAAGTTGACGAACACGACGCTGACGAAAGCCGCGAGGAAGCCGTAAAAATAACCGTCGGTCGACAGGGAGATGATAAGCACGGCCAGCACGAATATCAGCGGGACATGCACATCCGAGGTCGTCGTGCGCATGAGCATGGCGCATATCGCGGATGCGACGCCCAGCGTCGAGAAGAATATCAGCCAGCCCTTGAGGCTTGTTTTTATGTATTCCCTGCACAGAGATCTGACTTTTGAAAAGAATGTGCCGGCTTTTTTCATTGCTTCATTTTCCATATTATTTCTTTGTCTCCATTATAACATGTTCGCCCGTTAAGACGGTGCAAAGAAATTAACGAGAGGGGAAATCCTTCTCGTTAATTTCGAACTGCAAATTTGCTTATCTGTAGTTGTTATCGTCGTCGAAGAAATCGCTCATGTCGATGTTCGCATCGAAGCGTTCATCGGGATCGATGGTCGTGTAGCCGCGGGCGCTGTTTTCCTCCCGCTCCTGACGCGCTCGCCTGCGCTGCTCAGCGCGGCGGCGCTCCTCAAGGTGCTTTCTGCGCAGCTTCCTGTAGCGCGCAACGAGCACCGTGTATATTACTGCAAAGGCAATGACGATTATCAGCAGCGCGATGACCCAGCCCTTGCTGAATATCTCGCCCAAGCGCTGGCTGATGTAGGCTCTTCTCGAAAGCTCGACATCCGCACCGGTTATCAGCTTGACCGTGCCGTAGCTCTCACCGCCGGCGGACAGGCGTATCTCGCCGAGCACCGTGCCCGCGGGCAGCGGGGCGACAAGGCGCTGGTCGTATATCGTGACCTCGCGCTCTATCGCATCGTCAGAAATTTCATTCGGCATAAGCACGCTCAGGTTCCCTGCGGGATAAAGCATGACCGTCCCGTCGCCCTCGGCCATTTCGACGTTCACCTTTGTGATAGGCTCGGTAGAGCTGAGTATGCTGCGGTAGGAGAAGTTATCGAAAGCCCAGTCATACAGTGTACGGCTGTCGACAAAGTTGTAGCATTCTTCTATGTCCGCATTGAGCGGGCCGTCGCAGCCCATCGCAACGGCGAGGATGCGGACGCCGTTGCGCTCGGCGCTGGAGACGAGGCAGTAGCCAGCGGCGCGGGTGTAGCCGGTCTTGCCGCCCTTGGCGCCGTCATAGAGATAGCGGCCGTTGTAGGAATAGATGGAGGTTATGTTTATAAGGGCGTTGGAGTTGCCGATGGGCTTGCCCTCGTTTATCGCGCTGTTCTCCGGCTGATAGCTCGTGCTGTCGATGATCTCGCTGAAGAGCGGGTGATCGAGCGCTGCGCGGAAAATAAGCGACTGGTCGTAGGCGGAGCTGTAGTGCCCTTCGGCGGGGAGACCGTTGGTGTTCACAAAGTGCGTGTTCGTGCAGCCAAGGTCAGTCGCCTTCTGGTTCATCTGCTCAACAAAGCCGCTGATGCTGCCGCCGAGATAGCGGCCGATGATGTTGCAGGCCTCGTTTGCCGACTGAAGCAGCGCGCAGTAGAGCAGGTCGCGCATGGAAAGCTCCATGCCCGGCAGCAGGCCGGAGGTGCTGCTGTCGTCGCTCATGCCGTCGCGGCAGTCGTTCTGTGCGGTGACCATGGTCGTCAGCTCACAGCGGCCGGAGTCGAGCGCTTCGAGTGCGAGCAGCGCCGTCATAACCTTCGTAAGGCTGGCGGGGGCGCGCTGCTCGTTCTCGTTATAGCCGTAGAGCATTTTGCCGCTGTCGAGGTCGATCACGACGGCGGCCTTGCCGTTGAGCTGCGGCGCTTCCATGGCCCATGCCGACGGCGCCAAGGCTGTCATCATAACGCACATGAGAAGAAGGAGCGGAAAAATTTTTATTTTTTTCATTTTGTTCTCCCGTTTTTTCAGGAATATGTTATAGTAATATAAATAGGGTGTTACGCCGATAGGCAAAGCCCGTAAAGTGTATTATATCTAATTATTCCTGCCCCGTCAAGCGAATGGGCGGATGGCAAAAAACGGAGAGCTTAATGAAAATTCTTGTAGTTGATGATGAAAAGCTGCTTGTCAAGGGCATCAAGTTCAATCTTGAGAATGAGGGCTATACGGTCGATTCCTGCTATGACGGCGAGACTGCCGTCACGATGGCGCGCGAGGGGAACTATGACCTTATAATCCTCGACCTGATGATGCCGAAGAAAGACGGGCTCGAAGCCTGTCAGGAAATCCGCAGCTTCTCCACCGTGCCGATAATCATGCTCACCGCGCGCAGCGAGGACGCAGACCTGCTCATGGGCTTTGAGTCCGGCGCGGATGATTATGTCACAAAGCCCTTCAACATCCTTGCCCTCAAGGCGCGCATCCGGGCGCTCCTGAGGAGAGCGTCGATAGCCGCCGCGCCCGCCGCTGCCGAGGAAAAGAGCGGCACGATAAGCCGCGGGCACATCACCGTGGACGAGGCCAAGCGCTGCGCGATGAAGAGCGGCGAGGAGGTCGAGCTCACGATGAAGGAGTTTGACCTGATCCTGTTTCTGATGAAGAACCCCGGCAAGGTGTACAGCCGCGAGGCGCTGCTTGACCTCGTGTGGGGCTATGACTATCAGGGCGATACGCGCACGGTGGATGTGCACATCCGCCGCCTGCGCGAGAAGCTTGAACTCAATCCCGCCCAGCCGGAATACATCATCACCAAGTGGGGAGTGGGGTATTACTTTGCAGATTAAACGCTGGACCTTCAGATCCGGCAGCATCCGATTTCAGTTCTTCTCCTTCTTGGCGATGCTGCTGCTGATCCTGCTCTTGCTGCTGAATGTCTATCCGCTCATCTCCGCGCGCGACGCCGTGTTTCAGGAGAAGGAAAAGGCCATGGAGAGCCAGGCCGCAACGCTTGCCTCCGCTCTTGCGAGCCTTGACAATCCTGATCAGGAGAGCATTGCCGAGGTGCTGCGCTTTCTCGACATTCAGGGCTATGACAGGATAATAGTTGCCGGGAAGACCGGGGACATAGTATACGATACGCAGACGCACGCAAGACCCCAGACCGCCGCGGGCGATCTGCTCTCCGCTCTCGGCAGCAAGACGGTGTTCCGCTCCTCGCAGGAGGACGAGGCCTTCTCCAGCAGCTACGCCATCCCCATCAGCAGTCAGAGCACCATCACGGGGGCGGTGTACCTGCATGAGACGGACGCCGAGCGCGGCCGCATCATAAACGACCTCCAGGTGCAGATACGCACAGTCTCCCTCCTGATCGCCTTTGCGGCGCTTGTGATGGCTGTGGTCTATTCCTCGGTCGTCCTCCAGAGGCTGAACGACCTTGCCAATTCCATGCGCATCGTTGCCGGCGGGGACTATAAGCACCGGCTCGCGATATCCGGCACGGACGAGCTCAGCGAGCTCGGGCGCGAGTTCAACACGCTTACCGAACGTCTTTACGACACCGAGCACCAGCGCCGCCGCTTCGTCTCCGACGCGTCGCACGAGCTCAAGACGCCGCTTGCATCGATACGTCTGCTCTCGGACAGCATCGTGCAGAACGAGAACATGGACGCCGAGACCGTGCGCGAGTTCGTCACCGACATCGGCAACGAGGCCGAACGCCTCCAGCGCACGACCGAGAAGCTGCTTGACCTCTCGCGGCTCGACGACGATATCCAGGTCGTCCCGGAGCCGGTCGATGTAAAGCAGGTGGCAGTCGACGCGATGGTGCTGCTGCGCCCGCTGGCAAAGGAGCATGACGTGAAGCTGCGCTGCGAGCTTGAGGACGGCTGCGTCGTCATGGCGACGGTGGACGATATGTTCCACATCATCTTTAACCTCGTCGAAAACGCGATAAAATATAACGTCCCGAACGGCAGCGTCACGCTGATCCTGAAGGGCACGGTCGACAGCGTCCAGTTCACCGTTGCGGATACCGGCATCGGCATCCCCGAGGAGGAGACGTACAACATCTTCTCCCGCTTCTACCGGGTCGATAAGGCACGCTCGCGCGAAGCCGGCGGCAGCGGGCTCGGGCTGAGCATCGTGCATGACGCTGTCAAGGCGCACGGCGGCTCTATTGCCGTCGGGCAGAATAAGCCGCAGGGCTCACGCTTCATCGTGACTTTCCCGCGGCCCACATCGGAGGAGACAGGCATATGAATAACGTGAAGAGAATACAGCAGGAGCTGCGCCGCCGCGGGCTTGACGGCATGCTCGTCACCGACGAGAAGAACCAGCGCTACGCTTCGGGCTTCCCGATAACGGACGGCGCGGTCGTCGTGGGCTTGGAAAAGTCATGGCTCATAACGGACTCGCGCTATATCGAGGCCGCCGAAGCCGCTGTTGACGGCAGTCTCACCGAGGTCGTCCTCTATGACCGCGAGCACCCGCTCACCGGTATCATCTGCAGCGTGTGCGCCGGTATGGCGCGCCTTGCCGCTGAGGATAAGAAGCTCAGCCACGCGGGCTATCTCGGCTATGAAAAGGCTCTCGGCCGCGAGCTGCTCCCGGCGGGCGACCTGTTCGAGACGCTGCGCGCGTCAAAGACTGAGGAAGAGATCGCCTGCATGATCGAGGCGCAGCGCATAAGCGAAAAGGCGCTGGAGACTGTGCTGCACATAATCAAGCCCGGCATGACCGAAAGGCAGGTCGCCGCGGAGCTTGTCTATAACATGCTCAAAAACGGCTCCGAGGGCAATTCATTTGACCCCATCGTCATCACCGGCAGCAAGACGAGCCTGCCGCACGGCGTGCCCGGGGACAAGGTGATACAGTCCGGGGACTTTGTCACTATGGACTTCGGCAGCATAAAGCACGGCTACTGCTCCGACATGACGCGCACTGTCGCCGTCGAGAGCGCGAGCGAGGAGATGCGCAATGTCTATGACACAGTCCTGCGCGCGCAGCTCGCGGGCATCGCAGCGGCGAAAGCGGGAGTGCCCGGCAGGGAGATAGACGCCGCGGCGCGCAAGGTCATCTCAGACGCGGGCTACGGGAAATATTTCGGCCACGGCTTCGGCCACAGCCTCGGCCTTGATATCCACGAATGGCCGAACGCAAACCCCTCCGGCGAAGCTCCGATGCCCGCGGGTGCGGTGTGCTCGGCGGAGCCGGGGATATATATTCCCGGCCGCTTCGGTGTGCGCATAGAGGACGTCATGGTCATCCGCGAGGGCGGCGCCGAGATCATCACCAAGGCTCCCAAGGAGCTGGTGGTGCTGTGAGAGGCACAGAAAATTTGCCCAACATCAAATAATGCTTGCAAAATTCGCGGAGATACTGTAAAATATCAAAGATAAATAATAAATTTTATTTTGGGAGGTTCCCATATATGGCAACTATTACCGCAGGCGATTTCAGAAACGGCGTTACCTTTGAGTATGATAACGATGTATGCCAGGTCATTGAGTTCCAGCACGTCAAGCCCGGCAAAGGCGCTGCCTTTGTCCGCACCAAGTACAAGAAGATCATGACCGGCGCTATCCGTGAGGAATCCTTCAACCCCACCGCAAAGTTCGAGGCCGCAACTGTCGACCGCATGACCATGGAGTACAGCTACAATGACGGCAACCTGTACTACTTCATGAACCCCGAGACCTATGAGCTCGAGCCTGTTGACTCAAGCGTCCTGAGCGACAACTTTAAGTTCGTCAAAGAGAACATGGAGTGCACCATCTACTCCTACAAGGGCAAGGTCTTCAATGTTGAGCCTCCCTTCTTCGTGGAGCTTGAGGTCACCGAGACCGATCCGGGCTTTGCAGGCAACACCGCGACCAACGCGACCAAGCCCGCTACCGTCGAGACCGGCGCGGAGATCAAGGTTCCTCTGTTCATCGAGCCGGGCGAGAAAATCAAGATCGACACCCGCACGGGCGAGTATCTGTCCAGAGCGTAATTCAAGTCTATAAGCGGGGGAAGATCAGCAGTCTTTCCCCGTATTTTTTCTAAGGAGGTTTTCAAAATGACAGTAGTGGAAAAGGCGGCATATCTGAAGGGCCTGACCGAGGGTCTGGGCATCGCTCCGGATTCCAAGGAAGGCAAGCTGTGGAACGCGCTCAATGAGCTTCTCTCCGACATGGCGCATGAAATAGAAGACCTTCATGCATGCTATGACGAGCATGACGAGGCTCTCGACGAGGTCTGCGACGAGCTGAACTATCTCGAAGAGCTCACCTGCGATCTCGACTTTCCCGAGGACGACGATGATTATGATGACGAGGACGAAGACGTCAGCTGCTGCGGCTGCGGCCGCTGCTACAGCGATGACGAGGACGAAGACGACGACGGTGAGCCTGAGTATGACGGCGTGATATATGACGCCACCTGCCCCGTCTGCGGCGAGGAGATCAGCTTCGATGAGGACACTCTCGCCGAAGGCTCCATCGAGTGCCCCAACTGCGGCGAAAAGCTGGAGTTTGACCTCGGCGACGACGATAAGGACGAAGATAAGGAATAATTCCTCGCCCCTGCATCGGCAATATTAAGGTTATATGAAAAAGGCTGTGTCCATACGGACGCAGCCTTTTTACATGATTTGCTTTTTTACTTCGCGTAGTCGACAGCCTTCGTCTCGCGGAGGACGTGGACCTTGATCTGACCGGGATAAGTGAGCTCATCCTCGATCTTCTTGGCGATATCCCTTGCGAGCAGGACCATCTGATCCTCGCTGACCTCTTCGGGCTTGACCATGATGCGAATCTCGCGGCCGGCCTGAATGGCATAGGAGCTTGCGATGCCGGGAAAGCTCTTGGAGACTTCCTCAAGCTTTTCAAGACGCTTGACGTAGTTCTCTATATTCTCGCGGCGCGCACCGGGGCGGGAAGCGGAGATAGCGTCCGCCGCCTGAACGAGGCAGGCTTCAACACTGTGCGCCTCAACGTCGCCGTGGTGGGCTTCGATGGCGTGGATAACGGCTTCGGATTCCTTGTACTTTCTTGCGATGTCGACACCGATGGTGACGTGGCTGCCCTCGACCTCATGGTCGATGGACTTGCCGATATCGTGCAGCAGACCCGCGCGCTTTGCGACGTTCACATCGACGCCCAGCTCCGCGGCCATAAGACCGGCGAGGTGGGAGACCTCGATGGAGTGGTTGAGCACGTTCTGGCCGTAGCTGGTGCGGTACTTCATGCGGCCGAGCAGCTTGATGATCTCGGGATGCAGACCGTGGATATTCGTCTCGAACGCGGCGCGCTCGCCCTCGGCCTTGATAGTCGCGTTGACTTCTTTCTGAGCCTTGGCGACCATTTCCTCGATACGAGCCGGGTGGATGCGGCCGTCCTGAATGAGCTTTTCGAGCGCCAGACGCGCGATCTCGCGGCGGACGGGATCAAAGCTCGAAACGGTGATCGCCTCGGGGGTATCGTCAATGATGAGGTCACAGCCGGTCAGCGTTTCGATGCTGCGGATGTTGCGGCCCTCGCGGCCGATTATGCGGCCTTTCATATCGTCGTTGGGGAGGGGTACGACGGAGACGGTGATCTCGCTTGCATGATCCGCGGCACAGCGCTGGATGGCCGTGGCAATGATCTCTCTTGCGCGCTCGTCGGCCTCGTCCTTATACTGCGCCTCGACCTCCTTGACCTTGACGGCCATCTCGTGGGTGACCTCGTCGCGGATGCTGGCGATCAGATAATTCTTGGCCTCTTCGACGGTGAAGCCGGAGATTTTCTCGAGCATTTCGAGCTGGCTCTTCTTCACCAGAGCGACTTCCTGCTGCTGTGCTTCCACAGCGGCGATCTTGCTGCTGAGAACGTCGTTCTTCTTCTCGACGGCGTCCAGCTTTCTGTCAAGATTTTCTTCCTTCTGCTGGTAGCGGCGCTCCTGCTTGGTCAGCTCGGCGCGGCGCTCCTTGACCTCCCGCTCGTATTCCGAGCGGCTTTTGTGTATTTCTTCCTTTGCCTCAAGGAGAGCTTCTCTCTTCTTGCTCTCCGCACTTTTTATAGATTCGTTAATTATGCGCTTGGCTTCTTCTTCAGCACTGGATATTTCGCGTTCGGCAACCTTTTTGCGGTAGCCGAAGCCTATAAAGAATCCCGCTATCAAAGCCGCAGCGGCTATCAAGATCCATAGAATTACCGGCATAGTAAGTAAACACACCTCCATTCTTTAAGAATTTTGCGGTGGGTTTAGCTGCTGGATATTTTGTTATTACCATAAGCTGACAGGCCTCTATGTGACCCTATCAATGGTATCGCGCACGGAGCAGCGCCCGCACACATATGCAAGACGGGGCATAAAACGCGCCCGTCGAATCGAACAAAAATATTTATCGGAGGCCTCCCCATGGTCCCCTAAAATATCATTCGTGTTATTCTACCACTGAATCGGTGTTATGTCAATTCAAATGCTTAATTAATTTTAATAGAAAGTTAATAAACAGCTCCGCCCGCGGATCGTGACCCGCGGGCGGAGCTGTTGGTTTCACTGCTTATTTGTTATTATTCAGCCTTGTTTTTACTTGAAGCGATGTTCTTTTTGGCTTCCCTGCGTGCCTTTGCCTTGGCGCTCAGCTTCCTGAAAAGCGGGCGCAGCGCGAAGAACAGCACCGCGAGGATCACAAGCGTCGGCAGCGCGGAGACGAGGAACACCAGCAGGTTCTTGAAGAAGCGCCCCGCGCCTTTAAGCGAATCCGTGAACGCGTTCAGCAGCCGCTGGCCGTAGCTGATTGTAACGGCCTGCTGCTCGGTGTACTCGCCGACCTCCTGGACGTTCAGGGAGATAGTGCTGTAATTCACCTGTCTGTCCCAATTGTTGAGGCTCGACTGGAGAGAGTCTATCTTATACTGAAGCTCCGTCAGCTTCTCCTCTATGGTTATCGTGTCCTCCACGGTCTGCGCCTTTTCCATCATTTCGAGCAGGCGGGTCTCCTGAGTCTTGTACGCGGTGAGCCGTGACTGCACGTCATAATACTGTGCGCTGACGTTCTCGGTGTAGGTATAGCTGTAAGGGACGTTGCCGAGCGTGGAGAGACTGCCCATGACAGTCTGGAACTTGTCGCTCGGGATGCGGATGGTATAGTCCGCGCTGCGGTTATAGCTGCTGCCGCGGGAGATGCTGTAGTAGTTTGCACCGTTTATGCTGCTCGACTGCACCCAGCCGCCGTATTCTTTGATGAGCGCGGCGAGCTCTTCGAGGGTCTTGTCAAAGTCCGTGGTCTCAACGGTCGCGTCGGCGGAGTAGATGATCTTCTCCGGGTTCTCGTCGGGCACATCGCCGCCCTCAGTGCCGGAGTCATATTCGCCGTATTCACCGGCAGACGCAGTGCTGTCCATCGCGGCAAATCCGGAGGCGCGCGACGCATTGGGAGGCGGTTCCATGGGCGCAGAATCGTATGCCGCCGACTCGGTGGAGCTGGCCATTTTGCTGGAGCTGCCGCAGGCGCAGAGGGACAGGGTCATGAGCAATGCAAGCAGCAGGGCTATCCGTTTTTTCATTTTGTCGACTTCCTTTCATTTTACAGTTATTTACAAGTTTGTCCTCACCTACAAAGACGCGGATTTCCGAATAAAGTTCCCATTACTGTATGTTTACAGTCAAATTCTTTTTTGCTATAATCTGAGTAGAATCTTAACGGGAAATAAACACATAAGAAACGGAGGGACAAATATGCAGCTTACCGCGTCAAATGTCCGGCTCGTCGCGATCGTGCTGACAGCGCTGTGCGCAGTGTCCGGGGGTATCTATCTTGTATTCTGCAAGCGGAAGGACTACCGCAGAGCCTTCGCCTACAAGGGTACGGCAGGGCTGTGCTTCGTCGTGCTCGGGCTGCTGGGCACCGACGCGAACATAAGGAGCATGCTCGGCACCGGCGGTGCCGCCCCAGCGGGGGCGTGGCTTGTTGCGGCAGGACTCATCTTCGGTCTGCTCGGCGATCAGCTGCTTGCGCTGCGCTTTATATGCGTGAAAAAGAAGACGCAGTTCTTCGCCACGGGGGCTGCAAGCTTTGCCGTCGGCCATGTGCTGTATATCATCGCGCTGTCGCACCGCGCGCCCGGCATACTGCTGGGCGGCCTTGCCATTGGCTTCGTCGCGCTCGCGCTCTCGGGCGTTTATAACTACCGCAAGGACACGAACGCCGGGAACATGCAGGTACCGGGCATGATATACATGGCGGTCGTCGCCTTCATGGGAGCGCTTGCCGTCTCCGTCGCGATACACGCGCCGGGGGTGTCGACTCTGCTGTTTGCCGTCGGCGGTGTGCTATTCATCATCAGTGACAATATCCTCTGCGCCTACAGCTTCGGCAGCGAGCGCCGCTTCGGCGCGAACATCGGCATTCACGCGACCTATTACGCCGCGCAGCTGCTCATCGCGTGGAGCATATTCTTTATGTGAATACCTGCGGTGGGAGCGCACAGAGCTGATAACGAAAAGCCTTACGAGGGCGCGGCTCCGGATCATCGAGGGGATGCATCTCATCTTGAGCAGAACCCGGCGTGGCATATATTGCCGCACCGGGTCCTGTTTTGCCTTTTACGCCTTGGGCGTCTCGCCCTTTTTCGGCAGCTTGTGCTTCTTGCCGTCGGGCGTGACGATATAGGTGTTCTCCAGCAGCTCTATCGTGCCGCGGCGCCAGTCTTCGATATACTCCTTGCGCAGCGCGGCGCGCTCCTCCTGCTCATCTGCGGTCAGCTCCCGCTCCTTTGCAAGATGCGCAAGCTCGTTTATGCGGTCAAGCTTTTCCTGTGTCATGCTTTGCCCTCCTCGTCTATTGTCCCAAGCTCGTCGAGCGTCAGCTCAAAGGCCGGGATGAATTTATCCAAGAAATATTTTACCTCCGGTAAGGGGCTCGCGTCGAGTATGGCGCGGGTCTGCTTCTCGGCGGAAATGAACTCGTTATTACCGGTCTTGCGCTCTTCGATGCACTTGATGTATGCCGAGAGCTTGTCGGCGGCCTTGACGATATCGTGCAGTTCCTCGGCATCCCTGCCGTAGAGCAGGGATTCATAAGTCCCGCGCAGCTCCTCGGGCAGCGTCGCCAGGAGCTTATCGCAGGCAAGCTTTTCCACCTGCTTATAGGCATTCTGGATCTGCGCGCTGTGGTATTTTATCGGCGTGGGCAGGTCGCCGGTGAGGATCTCGGAGCTGTCATGGAACAGCGCGACGGATGCGCACCTGTCCGGGTCACAGGGGACGCCATAGATATCGCGGCGGATGACCGCGAGCGCGTGCGCGATCACGGCGGCCATGTGGCTGTGCTCCTGTATGTTCTCGGGCAGCGCGTTACGCATCAGGCTCCAGCGGCCGATGTAGCGCATACGCGAAATGTAGGCAAAAAAATTGTGACTCATAAGTTCTTTTCTTCTCCGTATTGCTTATTTCGGGTTTAATTATTCTATCACGGCGGGAGAATTATTTCAATAAGAAGGACTTTTTTGTAAATTTCATTTATATAAGTATTGCAAAAGGCGAAGAGCAGTGTTAAAATTTCATTTTGTGTTGAAAATAGTACAAAGAAATTTTGACCGCAGCTATGCGGACGCAGCAAGGGAGCACTGATAGATATGGATAAGCTTAGAAACGTCGCCATTATTGCACACGTTGACCACGGCAAGACCACTCTTGTCGATGAAATGCTCAAGCAGTCCGGCGTTTACCGCGAGAACCAGGAGGTCGTGGAGCGCGTCATGGACTCGAACGATCTCGAACGTGAGCGCGGCATCACCATCATGGCAAAGAACACCGCCGTGTGGTATGGCGACACGAAGATAAACATAGTTGACACCCCGGGTCACGCCGACTTCGGCGGCGAGGTGGAGCGTATACTCAAGATGGTCAACGGCGTTATCCTGCTGGTCGACGCCGCAGAAGGACCGATGCCGCAGACGCGCTTCGTACTCAGCCGCGCGCTGGAGCTCGGCCACCGCGTCATCGTCGTTGTCAATAAGATCGACCGCCCCGACCAGCGCATACACGAGGTCATAGATGAGGTGCTCGAACTGCTCATCGACCTCAACGCGACGGATGAGCAGCTGGATTCCCCGATGCTCTTCTGCTCCGGCCGGCAGGGCACTGCGAGCTACTCCCCCGACGTTCCCGGCACCGACCTCAAGCCCCTGTTCGACACGATCCTTGACTATATCCCCGCGCCGAGCATGGACCTTGACAAGCCCTTCCAGATGCTCGTCAGCAGCATCGACTATAACGAGTACGTCGGCCGTATCGCCATCGGGCGCATCGAGCGCGGCGTGATAAAGCAGAACCAGGAGATCGAGGTCTGCAATTACCACAATCAGGACGAGCCGCCTATGAAGGCAAAGGCCGTGTCGCTCTACCAGTTCGACGGGCTCAACAGAGTCCCAGTGACCGAAGCGGGCGCAGGCAACATCATCGCGATGAGCGGCATAGGCGATGTCACCATCGGTGACACTATCTGCGCCAGAGGCTTTGCCGAGCCGATAGAGTTCGTGAAGATCGGCGCGCCGACGCTGGAAATGACCTTCTCCGTAAACGACAGCCCCTTTGCTGGGACTGAGGGCAAGTTTGTCACCTCCCGCCAGATCCGCGACCGTCTTTTCCGCGAGACGCTTAAGGACGTTTCCCTCCGCGTCTCCGAGATCGGCAGCAGCACCGACAGCTTTAACGTCGCAGGCCGCGGCGAAATGAGCCTGTCCATCCTCATCGAGACGATGCGCCGCGAGGGCTATGAGTTCCAGGTGTCTCCCCCGCGTGTGCTGTATCAGGAGATCGACGGGCAGAAGTGCGAGCCTATCGAGCGCGTCGTCGTCGACGTGCCGCAGGACTGCATGGGCTCCGTTATGGAGAAGCTCGGCGCGCGCAAGGGCGAGTTCCTTGAAATGACCCCCGCCGGCAACCGCATGAAGATGGAATTTCTTGTTCCGTCCCGCGGACTGTTCGGCTACCGCAACGAGTTCCTTACCGACACCAAGGGCGAGGGCATCCTTGCCTCCGTGTTCGAGAAGTACGCGCCCTACAAGGGCGACATCGCCCGCCGCAGCACCGGCTCCCTCATCGCGTGGGAGACTGGTGAGGCCGTGGCATACGGAATCTGGAACGCGCAGGAGCGCGGCGCGATGTTCATCACGCCGGGCACGAAGGTCTATGCCGGTATGGTCATAGGCGTCACGCAGAAGAGCGACGATGTGCCCGTCAACGTCTGCCGCACGAAGCACCTGACGAACACCCGTGCTTCCGGCTCAGATGAGGCGCTGCGCCTTGTCCCGCCGAGACAGCTCAGCCTTGAGCAGTGCCTCGAGTTCCTCGCCGATGACGAGCTGCTTGAAGTCACGCCGAAGAACCTCCGCCTGCGCAAGAGCATCCTCGACCACAGCCTGAGAATGAAGAACGTCATGCGCAATAGATGATAAGCGGAAAAATGCTCGCACCGCAATCGCGGTGCGAGCTGTTTTTATAGGCTCTATATCAGTCCTGAGGCTTGATGCTGCTGTTGAGTATCTCGCCGGTGACGGCGTCGATAATATAATCATACTCGTTTTGATGGGTGTCAAACTCGACCTCATACCATGCAGAGTGACGGGTCTTTTCAAATTCAACGTCGTCAGAGTAAATCATGGTGACGGTGGTGCCGGCGTCGTCAAGCGCAATGTTCAGCGCTGCTTCCGCACCGATATAAGTGTCGTTGTGGCGATAGATGAAATATCCGCCGATTGCAGCGCCGATGATGACGAGTACGAGTACCGCGATAAGAATGTTTTTGAGTGTCTTGTTCATTTTTCCTTCTCCTTTTTTCTGACTCATTTCAGCTTGGCTAAAGTATATCCGGAGCTTTTAAGAAATTTATTAGAAATTCTAAGAAACTTGCCGCTGTAAAAAGAAATAGAAAAATATAGCCCCTGTCCACGTTATTTGCCGGAGTAGGAATAATCGCCGTGGACGCCGCCGGTCTTCTCCAGCAGATGAATGTCGGAGATGAGAATGTCCTTCTGCACAGCCTTGCACATGTCGTAGACTGTGAGTGCGGCGGCGCTGACGGCCGTCAGCGCTTCCATCTCAACGCCTGTGTGCCCGGCGCAGGAGGCCGACGCGGTTATCTCTACGGAAAGGCGCGCTTCATCCAGCGTGAGAGAAATGTCTATCCCGTCTATAAGAACTGGGTGGCACATCGGGATGATGTCCGGCGTGTGCTTTGCGGCCATTATGCCCGCGACCTGCGCCACGGCCAGAACGTCGCCCTTTTTCATGCCTCCGTTTTTGATGAGCGTGAAGGTATTCTCATTGACCGTCACGCGCCCCGCAGCGACGGCGGTGCGCACAGTCGCCGGTTTATCGCCGACGTCGACCATCTTTGCTCTGCCCTGATCGTTGAAGTGTGTGAAATCCTGCACGGGGCTTACCTCCTCATCTGCCGTTTCTAAGGCTCTCCATCACCTGCGGTGCGGAGTCCATAAGTGCGTCCATATGCTCCTCCGGGTCAGCGGCAATGAGCGTCTTTCCGCGTATGACGGCAGACGCGATGCCTGGAGTCGACTTATCCGAAACGGCGAGCATCGCTTCCTGCGCGGCGCTGCCCGCACCGCCGGTCACGAGGATGAGGTCAAGCCGGCGCTGATCGCACAGGCGCATGAGCTGCTGCTTTAGGACGCGCACATCGTCAGGGATCGCAGGCTCTTCAACGACCGTGTACCCCACATCGCGCAGGCGCTTGGATATCGTCTCCCCGCTCCCGCTCTCGCCGAGCGTGATGACCGCGGCCTGCCATGGGAAGTGTCCCTCGCGCGGAACGATAGCCATTTCGTCTCCGACGGAGATCGTGCCCGGCTCAAGAACGCGGGCAAAAACGCCTTCGCGCGGCATGATGCAGTCGCCCATTTTCTTATATATCTCGCAGTGGCTGTGGCACTCCTTGCCTATCTGCGTCATTTCCAGCAGCACATCGTTGCAGCGCAGGAGCGTTCCGACCGGGAGCGCGCGGAAGTCGAAGCCCTCCACGACGAGGTTCTCACCGAACGCGCCGGGGATAACATTTGCCCCGCGTTTATTGAATGCCTCTATCTTGTCCGCACTCAGCAGGCTTATCTGCCGGTGCCATTTACCGGCGTGTGCGTCGCCGTCAATGCCCCATTCGGCAGAGAAATGCGCGGTGCTGACGTCCTTCTTCTGTATACCCTTGCGGTCGCTCGTGCAGACCGCTATCACCTTTCCCATGGTCTTATCCTCCTATCTGGCTCATCGCATGCTTTTCCGTGATGCCGGTGCTTGTATCAAAGCAGTGTGCGCGAGGCTTATTGTATATGGCCGCCCTCAGCGCTTCTGTCAGCTCCTCGTCCGTGCACCCGCCGCGGATGAGCGCGCGCAGGTCGGCGGAGTCGGCATAGCAGAGACATGGCTTGAGCTGGCCGGTGCTCGTCAGGCGCACGCGGTTGCACTCGGCACAGAACCTGTGGCTCACCGCGTCGATGAAGCCTATCCTGCCGAGGAGCGCCGCGCTCTTATAATAATGCGCAGGGCCGTTGCCGCGCTTTTCGTCCGTCGGGGTAAGATCGGGCCAGCGCTCTTTCAGCACGGCAAGTATATCCACCGGGGAGACGCGCCTCATCGATGTGCCGAAGCCTATGGGCATGAGCTCTATAAAGCGCACATCCACGGAAAGCGTCTCCGCGATGGCGGCAAGCGCGGGAGCGTCAGCTTCCGTCTCTTCGAGCATCACGGCGTTTATCTTTGTGCGCAAACCTTTGGTGCAGCACTCTTTGAGCACGCGCAGGAGCGTATCCGCACCGTCGCCGGTGTACCCGGTTATGCTGCGAAAACGTACATTATCCAGTGTGTCAAGGCTGATGTTCACACCGTCAAGTCCCGCAGCGGTGAGCGCGTCGAGGTTCTTTTCCAGCAGCAGGCCGTTCGTTGTCAGCGTGACCTGCTGTGTGCCGGGCTGGGTTTTCAGCGCGGCGATGAACTCCGCGCAGCCCGCGCGCACAAGCGGCTCCCCGCCCGTGACCTTGAACTTCGTTATCCCGAGTTCTGCGGCAGCGCGGCAGATGCGCAGTATCTCCTCATAGCGGAGGATGTCTGCGTGCTGCACGGCGTCTATCGGTTCGGGCATGCAGTAGCGGCAGCGCAGGTTGCAGCGGTCAGTCACGGATATGCGCAGGTAATCTATTTTGCGTCCGTATTGATCTAACATTGTTTATATTCCCCTTTGTACCTGATGTATTTTAACACGTATCAGGCAAAAAAGCCACATCTGCCCGCAATATCGGCGGAGATAATTTCATATGCTTGCGTCCCGCCGCCGATGCGTTTATAATAATTATAGTATAGCTGGTATATTTTTAATAGATTTCTTAATTCTTCGGTTTACAGTACGATCAGAATACGGGCGCTGTGCCGTCCGGCACTTGGAGGAACGGAATGAGGATACTTGTCGTAGAGGATGAAAAGCATCTCAACCGCATAATCAGCGAGGCTGTGGAGGACGAGGGCTACAGCGTCGACAGCTGCTTTAACGGGCAGGAGGCGCTTGAGTTTATGGAGTGCGCGAAATATGACGTGATGATCCTGGACATTATGATGCCGAAGCTCAATGGGCTTGACCTTGTGCGACGCCTCCGCCGCGGCGGGGACACGACGCCTGTTCTCTTCCTCACCGCGCGCGACAGCGTCGCCGACCGCGTCGAGGGGCTTGAGAGCGGCGGGGATTATTATCTTGTCAAGCCCTTTGACTTCAAGGAGCTTATGGCCGTCGTGCGCGTCATGACGCGCAAATATACCGGCAACCGCTCGAACGTCTTTACCGTCGGCGACCTGAGCCTTGACACCTCCTCGCACAGAGTGACGCGCGCCGGGAAGAGCATCGATCTTACGAGCAAGGAGTTTTCCCTGCTTGAATATATGGTGCGCAACAAGGGCGTCGTCCTCTCGCGCGAGATGATAGAGAACAACCTCTGGAACTATGACTATGAGGGCGGGACGAACGTCGTCGACGTCTATGTCGGCTACCTTCGCAAAAAGATGGACACCGGCTTTGACAAGAAGCTTATCCAGACCGTCTGGGGCACCGGCTGGGTGCTGAAGGAGGATTGAGCATATGTCCGTCAAGCTCAGAATGACGCTGTGGATCACGCTCATGGTGCTGCTGCTGGCGGCTATGGTGCTGGTATTCGTGTTCGTCATAAATGCAAACGCTGTTACGGACGATCCTGCAGGCAGGCTCGTCAAGGTCGTGATGAAAAACGCCGACCGGCTCGAATTTGACCACGGGCGCTTCGAGTGGGACGACGTTGACGCGTACCGCCGCGGTGTGTACACTACCTTCTATGCCGAGGACGGGGAGCTGCTCTGCGGCGCGATACCAGACGGCTTCGATTCCGCCGCCGTGCCGTTTGAGGAAAACTTCGTGCGCAGCACTGAGATAAACGGCGAGGAGTATTATATCTATGATGTCTATGTCGACATGGACATCACATATGTCTGGGTGCGCGGCCTGATCTCCGCGGCCGACCGCTCCGGTCTTATGCACACCATACTCATCCTCACAGCGGCCTTGCTCCCGGCGATCCTTGTTCTCTCCACGGGCGGCGGCTGGCTCATCGCGAGCCTGTCCTTTAAGCCGCTTGAGAAGATCGTCAATGCCGCAAACGATATAAGCGACGGCGGCGACCTCACAAAGCGCCTGAATATCCGCCGCGGCCCGTCCGAGATGAAGCGTCTCGGCAGCAGCTTTGACAGGATGTTTGAGCGCTTGGAGAAGTCCTTTGAGACCGAGCGGCAGTTCGCTTCCGACGCTTCACATGAGCTGCGCACCCCGATAACCATCATCCTCGCCCAGTGCGACCGCTCCCGACGCAAGGACAAAACGCCCGATGATTATTCCGCCTCCATCGGCGTCATAGAGGAGCAGGCGCAGTATATGTCAGAGCTTGTGCAGCAGCTGCTCGGCCTCACCCGTATGCAGCACGGCACTGACCGCTATCCGATGCGCGAGAGCGATCTGAGCGAGTTCACGGAGTCCTGCTGCGATGAGTTCACGCCCATCGACAGCCGGGGCATAGAGCTCAAAACAGACATCGCGCCCGGCATCACTGCGCACTTCAACGGCGCGCTGATGTCCCGCGTCATACATAATCTTCTCCAGAACGCGTATAAATACGGCGTTGAGGGCGGGCACATATGGCTCACTCTGCGCCGCACGGAGCAGGGAGCTGTGCTCTCCGTCAAGGACGACGGCATCGGCATCGCCCCGGAGAACATTGACAAGGTCTGGCAGCGCTTCTGGCAGGCGGACACTTCCCACGGCGACGAGGGCAGCAGCGGTCTTGGCTTGGCGATAGTGAAGGAGATCGCCCAGTTCCACGGGGGCGACGCCGTTGTCGAGAGCACCCCCGGCTCCGGCAGCACCTTCAGCGTTATCCTGCCGTGACCTGACATATATGAAAGAGCGTACGCGGAATTCCGCATACGCTCTTTCACTGTTTGTAAGTATCGTTTATTCGATGAACTGTCCATGTTTCCGGAACAATCATTTCATGCTTTCGATTGCAGTTTCTCCGAGCAGGTCAAGCTGATAATACATCGTCACTGCGCCAGAGGCAAGAGGGCCGACGCCCTTGTTCGAATGATAGAAAGCTCTGCCGCAGATGGGTTCCGTGTCCAGTATCGCCTCCATGCCGCGCTCTGTTCGGGTATGGCTCCTTTCATCGCCTCTTATAGCATCGTATTTGGCAGGAACAACGACAATTGCGGTATATATGTCAGGAGGATAAGGACAACAATCAGGGCTGCAGTCATCGGAAGGACTTCCTTAAATACATTTTTAAGGTTGGCCTTACCTATATTGGCAGATACGAAGCAGAGGATCCCGTAAGGCGGTGTACACATACCTACCATTGTGTTTACTGTAAATATGATCCCAAAATGAACCATGTTTATATCATACGCCTTGATTGCCGTAAGCATAAGCGGAAGGACTATATAAAGGATAGGGCTGGTATCCATTATCATGCCTAAAAACAGCAGGACAAGGTTGACGATGGCCAGGAATACGTATTTGTTGCTGGTAACAGACAGCAGAAAATCTGCGACCAGCTGGTTCAGGCCGGAAAGGGCAATTATATATGAGAAGCATTGTGCAGCACAGATAAGAATAATTATGCTGGCGGACTGGATGGCACTTTGCTTTATGGCAGCCCAGAGCTTTTTGAGATCCATTGTGCGGTAAAGAAACATGGATATGGCGATACAATAAAGCGACGCAATAGCTCCGCCCTCGGTAGCCGTGCATATGCCGGTATACAGGGAGACGAGCAGGATGATGGTCGTAAGGAGCGCGGGGAACGCTTTCATTGTCATCCGGAGAAACGCTTTGGGGGCATACTTTTCGCCGGCTGGATAGTTGCGTTTCTTTGATATATATGCGACGTAGAGCATCAGCGAGCCTGTCATCATCAGCGCCGGTACGATCCCTGCCAGCAGAAGGCTCCCGACGGAAGCGCCGGATATCATCGCAAAAACCACCAAGTTTATAGAAGGAGGAAAAACCGGGCCTACGGTTGCCGTTGCCGCGGTGATTGCGCAGGAGAATTCATCGTCATAGCCGTCTTTCTTCATCGCGGCGATTTCTATAGTACCGATGCCTGAAGCGTCGGCCACAGCGGAGCCGCTCATCCCCGCAAATATCAGGCTGAGCAACGCATTGACATGAGCCAGAGCGCCGCGCCGTTTCCCGATACAGGCTTTAGAAAACTCAAACAGGATATCTGTCACCTGCCCGGCATTCATCACGTTGGCCATAAAGATGAAAAGAGGGACCGCAATGATCACATAGCTGTTGTACGTGTTGTACATTATCTTATGGCAGATTATCCCTATATCTCCGTGACTGGCAATAAAATATGAGAGACATGCAAATATCATGCTTACTGATATCGGCATACTCACTGCCATCATAACAATGAGGGTTATTATCGGTATCAAAAATACTGAATCCATTTTCAGCCCTCCCAATTATCGGATTTCTCAGATGCAGGATCGGCAAGGCCATTGGTGTTGCCGAATATTTTCCTGAGATTCATAACAATGCTGTACACCTCGTGTACTGCTGTAAGAACAAGAAAAAATAAAAACGGGAAATAAATATAGGAAAAAGGAATGTGCATTATTGTAGTCTTAGATAAGCTGTAAGCTGAAACCGTATGGCAGCTGGGAACAAACAAGATCACCATACCGATGACAGTGAGTGCACTCAGTATTACCTGAAGCCAGAGATTGGCTTTGCCCTTGAACAGATCGGAGAGGATGCTGAATCTCACGTGTCCATCGCCATATTCTCTTTTATAGCGAAAGCCATAGGATGCACCGACTATCGACGTCCAGCAGAAACATATAATAGATCCCTCATATACATAGAACGTGTCTCCATTGAAGACATACCGGATAACGATTTGAGCAAAGAATAAAATGACCACCGCGGATAGGAGTACCGCAGACAGCTGTACTTCATAGAAATCTATGATTTTCATAAATAACTGCTTCAATTTTTTCAGAGTAATCCACCCCTTTGCCGATTTTACGTATTTATACAAATGCGAAGGTGTATACCTGTAAGGCCGTGCACCTTCGCATCTGGTAAGCAGATCGGATTATTTCTCGAAATTAATGATCTGATCGAGAATTTCCATATCCCAGCCCTTCATGCTGTCAGGATTATTATAATACCATGCAATGACGCTTTCTCTCATCTTGCTCATGTCAGGCTCATAGATCGTAATGCCATAGCTGCGCAGCTCATCTACGCAGGAATTTTCCTGCTCGGTCACAATTTTGGTAGCGGTATCGCACAGGAGCTTAACACCGTCATCGACGATCTGACGTTCCTCATCGGTAAGACTTTGATAGAACTTTTCGGCAATAAACACCGAATTTTCAGAGATGATGTGTTTGGATAGCGTTATGCTCTTAGTTACTTCATAGTATTTGTTGGTAAGGATCGTAGGCAGAGGGTTGTCCTGACCATCGACAGTCCCATTCTGAAGAGAGGTATAGACCTCGGAAAGATCCATTGCTACGGGGCTGCACCCCATCGCCTTACCAAGATTTACAAATGCCTCGGAGTTTGGCATGCGAAGCTGTACGCCGTGCAGATCATCGGGGCAGGTGATTTCCTTGTCGGTCGTCAGGTTGATTGTTCTGGCTCCGTTGTAATACATGCCTGCCCACCGTACGCCTATGGCGTCGATCAGCTGCTGAGAAAAGTTCTGTCCGATCTCACTGTTGAACACGTCAAGAAGATGATCGGGGCTTTCAAACAGATAGCCCATGGAGAGACAATTTATGGCCGGAACATAAACACCGGCTTTGTCGCTTCCCACTACGCTCATTTCGCAGTTACCCCGACTCATGGCCATAAGCACATCGGTATCGGTGTAAAGCGTGGAATTGTAGTATATTTTGACCTCAATGCTTCCGTTGCTGGTGGACTCCACATAATCCTTAAAGGCCTCAAAGCCCTCGCACATAATCTCTGCTTCAGCCTTGTTCGTTGCAAACCTGATAGTTTTCACTTCAGTACCGGGCACCTTTTCCTGGGCACCTGCGGCAGCAGAAGAATCTGTACGTTCGGTGACTGCTTGCTGTCCGCACGCTGTCAGCCCAAAGGCCAAAGCAAGAACCACAATCAATGCGAACAATCTTTTCATTCTTTGTTTTTCCCTTTCTTTTTATAGATTTCCGTAAAATGGATAACTTACTTGATAAGCTCGCGGATATTTTGCTCCTTTTCAATGCCTAATATCTTTTCGTAGTCACGTATATTCATGCACTTATCGACATAATTGGCGGCTGAACCGGTTTTTTTGTAGTCTTCTGCAAGATCCTTCAAAAACTGTGTCACAGCAAGAATAGTATACATACCGCGGCATGCTATCTTGAAGCCCATTTCTTCACACTCTTTGTTCGACCATGAGATCTGATCGTCATCAATGAGGTCGATCATTGCCGGTATTCCGCAGCGCGCCATCTCGCGGCCGAGCTTTGCCCATTCCGCCTTGGTCTTTATATTCTCCGGCATAACGACATCAGCGCCGGCTTCATAAAAGAGCTTGCAGCGGCGGATAGACTCGTCGATCCCCAGAGTGTTGTAGCAGTCGGTTCTTGCAATAATAATAAAGTTCGGATCCTTGCGGCTGTTTACGGCTACCTTGATTTTATCCAGCATCTGCTCCACCGGGATAACAGTGACGCCGGCCATAGCTCCGCATTTTTTGGGCATGGTCTGATCCTCAAGATGAATGCCGCTCACTCCGGCCGCCTCATAATCCACGACCGTTCTCCGTATGCTTGGCAGATCGCCATAGCCGGTGTCCGCATCGCAGTACATGGGCGCATCCACTCTGGCCGCAATCAGCCTTGCTCTTCCAATCATCTCTGTCTGTGTGGCAATGCCGAGGTCGGGATATCCGATCAAGGATGCCATGGTGCTGTTTCCGCCCATGGCAAGAAGCTCAAAGCCGGCCTGGTCAAGAATTCTGGCACTTAGTGCATCATAGGCTACACCCGCTGCAACCAATCCGGGGCGGTTAAGAAGTTCGCGAAATCTGGCATTTTTTACTGAATCCATCTTTGTCTCCTGTTCTGCCGCATCACGGCGGCTCTTTAATTGTGTATACCCAAATGAGTCAAAGGTTACAGCCACGGCATCCTTGCCGTTCTTACCCTTGCTCATTTCATGCTCATTCTAACTGACCCTTACAAGTATGTCAACTGAAATATCAGATAATATATCAAAATCTACGTTTTAGCTCATTTTCAGTTTAAATATTTGGGCATAAATATCACTTGATATTTCAGATCGCAGGGTATATAATTAACTGATACGCATCGTGATGCATCGTGCTTGTCACCTGCGCGTTTGAGCTCCGCTGTTTTCTCCGCATCTGCGGGTGGGGCAAAAGGCGCTTTCAACAGTTTAAAAACACATGCATGGGGGAAAACCAGTGGAAAAGAAAACAATAATTGATTCCAAAGAGAGCCTGACCGATATAATATACAGTGATTTGCTCCACAAGCTTCAGTCAAGAGTATTGGTTCCTGGTACGCTTATCGACCGGAAAGCCTTAGCTACAGAATATAATGTGAGCATGGCTCCTGTGCGGGATGCCCTACAGCGTTTGACGCTTGAAGGCTTTGTGGAAACGCGTTCCAGAAGTGCCACCGTTGTAAAAGCGATTCAGGAGGAGGATATTTACGGAGCCTTGGTACTTCGTGAGGCTTTGGAAACTCAGGCGATTCGCATGATATGGGGTGATATAATACGGCGAGAGAGGGATAATCTTCATGTGCTTGCAGCAAAGGTCGATTCCATTACCGATATATTGGAGTACTGGCAGGCCGACATAGATTTTCACAGGTATCTTGTTTCTCTCAGCGGCTGCCGCCGCTTGATAGAAACATACGAGCAGGTGATGAATCTTGGTACATTCTATCAGGTCAACAAATACTTTGCCAGGCTTGACACAATTCAGTGCGACAGTCATATGCATCTGCTGAACCAACTGCTTGACTGCGACAAAGACGAGGCGGAAAAAGCTCTTCGCAGTCATCTTTCAAAAGGAAAGGCGCTCACCTCCCTGAAGAAGCCGGGCATATAACGAAATTGCCTGAGCTGTGTCAAAATAGTCCAAAAACCAAAACATCGGAGAAAGCCATTCCTTACGGCGGCTTTCTCCGATGCTTTTAGTGGTTTTACCTAAACTATTGATTTAGAACCTTTTTATTTGCTTCTTATTACGCTGCCTTTTCTTCCTCGCGCAGCAGCTCCGCACACAGGTCGCCCTCGAAGGCCTCCGGGTCCTCCTGCGGCATGGTGTCGATGCCCGCAAGCTCGCCGGTGACGCGGTCAATGTAGCAGTCATAGTTGAGCCACTCAGTGCTGATAACGACCTCGCAGTACGCGCCGCGGTATTCGAGCGACAGCACGCGGCTGGTCTCCGCGTCGAGTCCCAGCTCCTCCAGAGCCGCCTTGAGTGCTTCGTATTTATTAAGAATGGTCTTCATGTTTAATCTCCTTTCGAACCTGACCGGCCTTGCGCCAATCCACCTGCGGGACACATGGGGCATATGCTCCGTCCCTCTTACCTGCCGCCGGAGCTGCTGTCGCACATCGCGACGGATCTGATAATCCACGAGCTGTATGTCTGGTGCAGCCAGAACGGCAACTTCTGTCTGCGCGAGCGCGCACGGCAGTACGCCGAAGTGGCCTACCATGTGAAGCCGCAGTACCGCATGAGCCCCGAGCAGCGCGCCGCGCTGTGACGCCGGGCAGCCGTCGGTGCAGTGAGATAAGGCATAAAAATGCAGAGCGGTATGAGCCGCTCTGCTTCTTTTTTGATTTGAGGTCTGCGTGGGTTATTTGTTTTTCATTATCTCTACTATCACGCGCTCCGTATCGACCATGCCGGGGTCAGCGATAAGGCCGACGTTCTGAAGCGTTTTTTCGACCGAATGGTCGCAGAGGCCGTGCGGGGCAGCCACGGCAGCATTATCCACGCTGAGGACGGCGGCATTATATGCGCAGTCGACCGCGGTGATGACCTTCAGGCAGCAGCAGTGATTGCCGCCGGTGCATATCATGCCGGTTATCGAAGCGGCCATATTATTGCAGGCGCGGTCAAGGCTCGCTTCGTCTCCGCCCATCAGATAGGCCAGCGCGCAGGCGAGCCCGGTGCCTCCGGCTATTCCGCAGCCGCAGAACGCCGACAGCTTACCGGAAAACTCCTTTATGTACATACACACCAGATAGCTGATGGCGGTGGCGCGCAGGAGCCGCTCCTCGCCCAGCCCCTGAACCTTGCAGTACGCGTCCAGCGGGAGGGTGCAGATTATCCCGTGCGTCCCGCTGCCGGTAATGCTCATTGCAGCTTTATCGATACCTAAGACGCGTGCTTCCGCCGCGGCGCACGCATACGTCTTCGCACTCTGGCGCGGATCGTCCGAGATGAGCCTGCCGCCGTTCTGCGCGATCATGCTCCGGGTAATGGTGCAGCGCTCCCATGCAGCGCCCGCTTCCGCAAGATCCTCATTGACGCGGTACGCTTCGAGCATGAACTTCAGCTGCTCTATTGGCGTGTTGAGCGCGAAATCATAAATGTCCGCGATGCTGCATTCCACTATGGGCGAGCGGTCCGCGTCCGAATGGACATAGGGCTTTTCCAGCAGCTTCCGGCCGTTCTTTTCTATGAGGCAGAAGTTCGTGTGGCTGCCGCGGAGCTCCGCTCTGCATACATCGTGCGCGGTGTACACCGTCGCACCGATGAACAGCACTGAGCTTATCGAATCAAGCTCGACCTTTACCCTGCCGTCGCCGATCATTTTCTTTGCCTCTGCCACGGCCGCGTCGTTTACGTCCTCAAGCACGCACAGGCCTTTCTCTGCATCGCCGCAAACTATGCCAAGCGCCGCGGAATATTCGTTCCCTACCTCTGCCGTGCCGGGTATCCCGCAGGTAAAGGCATTTTTATATATGCCGGAATTGACGCGGACAACGACTTTTTCAACGGGTTCATCCGACAGCGCGCGGGCCTGGGCGCACGCAAGGGCTATTGCCGCAGGCTCGGTCACGCCGAGCGCCGGCTTCATATCATCAATGATAAGCTGACGAAGATCTGTCATCTGTATATACTCCTCCGGAACAGTCAGTTCATGCTTTCGATCGCGGCTTCTCCGAGCAGGTCAAGCTGATAATACATCGTCACGGCGCCGGGGTCAAGATGTCCGACTCCCTTGTTCGCCTGATAGTACGCCCTGCCGCGGATGGCTTCCATGTCCCGCGTCGCTTCCATGCCGTGCTTCGCACCGGCCTGCATCGCCCGGATCGCTGCCGCTTCCCCCTCGGGCAGGGCTGCTTTCATCGCTTCGACCGCCTCATACAGCGGATCGATCATTGTCTTGAAGCCCGGCTGGCCGTTCCCGCGCTGCATTATGCCCTGAAGCTCCGCCTCCAGAACCTCAAGCAGCTTGGCTGCGTCCATCGTCTCCGCACTCCCGACGGCTGCCGAAGCCTTGAGATATGCACTTGCGTACAGTATCCCCGAAGAGCCGCCGACGCCGGACATGATGGTCATCGCCGCCTTTTTGAACAGCTCCGCCAGCGAGGCCGCGCGCAGCTGATCCTCTATCTCCATCAGCTTCGTGAAGCCCGTATTCATGTTTGCCCAGTGGTCTCCGTCACCCGTGGCCGCATCAAGCTCAGTGATGTAGTCCTTCTCCGATGCGATCTTCGCCGTGACCTTTTTAAGGTAATCCACATACTTACCGGCAGTAATATCAACTTTCGCCATTCTTATTCCCTCCATGCCGCCGTGTGCGCAGGCGCGTCAAGATAAGCCTTCATCTCATCATCAAGCCTGAGCAGAGAAACGGAGCAGCCGCTCATTTCAAGCGAGGTCATATAGTTGCCCACGTACCAGCGCACGGGGTTTATTCCCTTTTCCCTGAGAAGCGCATTCACGTCGTTCGTGAGAATGTAAAGCTCCATCAGCGGCGTTCCGCCGAGGCCGTTCACCATGACCGCGCAGTCCGAGCCGCTGAAATCCATGTCCGCAAGAATATGGCCGCAGAGTATCTCGGCGAGTTCCTTGGAGGTCTTGACGCTCGTACGCTCCACGCCGGGTTCGCCGTGGATGCCCATGCCTACCTCTATCTCGTCATCCGCCAGCACGAAGCCGGGCTTGCCGACACCGGGGAGAATGCAGGGGCTCATGGCCATGCCCATAGAGCGGGTATTGTCGATGACCTTCTGCGCAACATCGCGTACCTCTTCCAGAGAGCGTCCCGCTTCTGCCGCAGCGCCTGCGATCTTATGTACGAACACGGTACCGGCGATGCCGCGGCGGCCGGTGGAATAGGTGCTCTCGGGCACAGCCACGTCATCGCGGGTGACGACGGACATGACCTTATAGCCCTCCATTTCGGCAAGCTCGGCGGCCATGCTGAAATTCATAATGTCTCCGGAATAATTCTTTATGACCATCAGTACGCCCTTGTCTCCGCCGACCTGATGGATCGCTTCGAGGATGCGGTCGGGAGACGGGGACGCGAACACATTGCCCGCGACTGCCGCATCGAGCATACCGAGCCCAACATAGCCCGCGTGCGCAGGTTCATGGCCGCTGCCGCCGCCGGAAATGATGGCGACTTTTTCCTTGTTCGGCTCGCGGCGCGCGATCACCTCAAAGCCAGGGATGTATTTTAGGCTGCTGTCCGATATCTCTATGCCTGCCAGCATCTCGGATACTACGTGTTCCGGATCGTTGATTATTTTCTTCATCGTTCTTCTCCTTGTAAAGTGTTCAAAATAAGGGAGACAGATACCTCCGCCTCCCCTTTTTATACGCAGTGATTATTTTTTTCTGAAGCACATAGTGCATTTGCCGTCACCGGCGGCAATGGTGTGCTCAAGGTCCATCGTCCAGCCGAGGCCCTCCGCCATGGCGCGGTCCATATCCATGCAGCAGTCGCAGATCCGGGACATATACTCCTCGTCGTCCGTCAGACCCTGCCATGCTTTTACGAGCGGGCAGTAGCCAAGGTCGATCTTGAGGTGGTTCTCGTCTTTCTCGACGATCTCACCCTCGTTTACCTTTTCCACGCCGTAGGTCATGAACTCTCCGGCGAACTCGTCGATCTCGGTCATTCCCTTGAAGCGCGTCTCATACTGGAACTTTCCTGCCTCGCGCATCGCATCGCGCACGAACTCAAGGGGCAGCCCCTGGTCGAGTCCCTCCTTGACAAGATAGTAGTACCACTTTCCGCGGTTTTCATATGCAGCTCTGACGCTGTCTACGCCGTAGTCGCCTATGTATTTCTTCGGTTCATTAACGATCATGTGTATCCCTCCCGATCACTTTCTGACAAAATGCAGCTCACATACGTTGTCGCCGCAGCCGATAGCCTTTTCGAGCTTGAAGCCGATGTGCTCATAGAGGTCGAACACGCCGCGGTCAACATCCATTGCGCAGTCGCAGATCATGCCGATCTCTTTCTCGTTGTCGGTAAGCTTCGTCCAGGCTCCGCACATCGGGCAGTAATGGAAATGGACAACAGCTTCATCATCGGTGAGGCTGACCAGCTCCATGTGGAACTGCTTGATGTTATGGTCATTGAGGAACGCACCCATGAACTCAGGCACGCTGTCGGTGTCGGGGTATCCGCCGCGGTAAAGGTTGCCGAGCTTCCTGATCGCTGCGCGGGCGAACTGTTCCTTATCAAGGCCGTATTTACCGGCGCTCTGCACCAGCTCGTAATACCAGAGCCCGCGGGTCTCGTTTGCTTTTCTGATCTCGCTCGAGACGAAATCATTGATATGATGCTCGTTTTTAATCATTTTCTGTTACTCCCTGATGTTTGATTTTTATACACCGTAGCCGAGCAGGCGCGGTATAAAGAGTATGAGTCCTTCCCAGTAGGTGCATATGAACAGCACAACGACAAGCACGCCGATCCACGGCCATATGCCCTTTATCATTCTGTCAACAGGTACGCCGGTGGCCATTGCGGTCGTGTAAAGGCAGGTCCCGACAGGCGGCGTGAGAACGCCGATGGTGAGGTTAAAGCACATAAGGAGACCGAAGTGCACCGGATCGATGCCGTACTGCTTCATTATCGGCATAAAGACGGGGACAAGGATAAGCACGGCGGGGGCAGCGTCCATGAACATGCCGACGAAGAGCAGGAATATCTGGATGATGAACAGGACAGCGATCCTGCTGTTTGTCATGGAGATCATCAGATTGCATATCTTCTGCGGTATCTGGTCTATTGCCAGAACCCAGCCCATAACACCGGCCATGGAGGCGATCATCAGTATCGCTGCGCTCATCACAGCAGAGCGGATCATCATCGGGAGAAGATCCTTGAACTTGATCTTCTTATAGACGATCGTGCCGACAAGCAGGACAAAGACGATGATGACGCTTGCCGCTTCGGTGGCGGTGGTGATTCCGGCCGCAATGCACACGAAGGTCAGGAACGGCGCGACTATGGAGAACGCAGCATCCTTGAAGCAATGCAGGACATGCTTCCAGCCTTTCCACTCATGGGTCTTCCACGGGCAGCCGGGCTTGCGGCTGAGCACGAAGATGACCGACATGAGAGCAATAGCGACCAAGATGCCGGGAATGACGCCGGATTCAAACAGCGATGCGATCGGCGTGCCGCTCGCGACGCCGTAGATAACATACAGCAGTCCTGGCGGGATCAGCGGGCCGACGACGGACACGGAGCCGATAAAACAGGCCGAAAAGGTATCCTCATAGCCGTCCTTGAGCATTTCCGGATATATCGTGGAGCTCAGGAGCGCAGCTTCCGCATTTGCCATGCCGAGTATGCCGCCGAGCAGCAGTCCAACGATAGTGCACACATATGCGATGCCGCCGCGGATGCGTCCGATTATGGAGCGGCAGAAGTCCATCAGCCTGTGAACATCGCCCGACAGTCCCATAAGCTCACCGGCAAGGATAAACATCGGGATTGCCATAAGGCTGTAATTGTTGGCCGAAGCGAACAGCTTCTGCGCGACAGTGGAAAAATACGTCGGCCCCATGCTTACGAGACCCGCCGCGCCTACAAGGCCGAGGACATAGCATATAGGCACGCCCACTATCATCGTGACGATAAAGGTTATTATAAGTACCATGTCTGCCCTCCTTATGCGTCGATTTCCTGCGGGGGAAGAGTTTCCTCCGCCGTCTGCTTGGGTACAAAAATGTGTATGATCCCAAGGATCTCGGTAATGAGAAGCAGCCACATCGTGAACGGCAGGCACCACCACACATACTTGACCGGCATCTGCAGCGCGGAGCTGGTCTGGTTCTGGATGACGGGGCTGAGGAAAAGCTTGGTCCCGTAGAATGCGATCCAGCCGACAAGCGCACCCGAGAATACTCTTGCGACAACATTGATGATCTTCCCGAACGTTCCATTGAATTTGCCGGAGATCAACTCGACCTTTGCCAGCGCGCCGGTATTCGACGCAACGTATCCGCCGAGGAATGTTATCATTACGAGCATATAAGTGGTCAGCTCATCCGTCCAGGGCAGCGGATGGTTGAATGCATATCTCATAACTGCCGTCATAAAGATCAGCAGGATCTGAATGCTCAGTATCGCCGCAAGGACATACTTGAGGATGTTCACGAAGAGGTCATTGACTTTATCAAGGGTATAAAGTATTTTTTTGATTTTTATCACCCTACCTATATAAATCCATTTTATTAATGGGCCGCCTCTGAAACCAGCCGCGGCCCATTAAGTTTATCGATTGCGTTAATTACGAGCAGTCCGCATCATGCGAACATGTCCATGTAGTCCTCCATGCCGATGTAAGAACCGAGGCCGAGCTCCTCGCGCAGTTCCTGAACAAACACGTAGACAGCCTTATAGTCCTCGTTCTCGCAATACTTTGCGATGACGGGAGCAACTGCGGTGCGGGCTTCATCACGGTCGATAACGCTGACTTTGAGACCCTTTTCCTCAAAGGTCTTGTATGCGTTGGCCTGGGAGACAACGAAGGTGTCGCAGCAGGCCTGACGGCCTACCTCAACAGCGCCGATCAGCCAGCCCTGTTCTTCAGCGGTGAGGCTGTTCCAGACCATATCGCTGCACACAAACAGCGGGGATGCAGTCGCGTGGCCGCTCTTTACACAGTACTTTGCGGTCTCATAGGTGCCCGAGGTGATGGTGGAGCAGGCGGTGTCCTCAAAGCCGTCGATAACGCCGGTCTGCATTGCGTTGTAGACCTCGCTGTAGCCCATGGGAGTGGCGACAAAGCCCATTGCGGTGTACATATCAAGATGCATCTGAGCCGTCATGGAGCGGAGCTTTATCTTGGAAGCGTCGGCGAGGGAATCAAGGGGCTTGTTCAGGAAGAAGTCACGGGCGGCATTGTACAGGAAGCCGACTGCGTGGACGGTGGTCTCCTCGTATACCTTGTCAAGATATCCTCTTGCAAAGTCAGAGCTGACGACTGCGTTCTGGAGCTCCTGATTTGCCCAGCCTTCATCGTCGGTGTAGAGATAAGGCAGGTCGAAGGCTTCGAGAGCGTGGGTGAAGTTGGAAAGAGAAGCAGCGTTGAAGATCGCGCAGTCCACAGTGCCGAGCTGGAGGCACTCGAATATGGCGGTCTCATCGCCCAGCTGGCCGCCGGCGTAAACGTCAAGCTGCAGAGTGCCGCCGGAGACTTCGTCAAGGTACTTGTTCATAGCGATGAGCGCCTGAGTATAGCCGTGCGTCTCATCCCAAGCGGTGGGCATGGAGGTCTTGAGCAGGCGGACGTCCTTAGCGGGCTCAGCAGATGCAGCTGCGTCGTTTGCCGCCGGGGCCGGGGCAGAAGTCGCCGCGGGCTGAGTGCTGCTGCCGCATGCGGTAAGTACAGCCAGAGTCATAACCAATGCAAGGATAATTGAGATAGCCTTTTTCATTAATATTTCTCCTTTTTTTGTTTTTCCGGTTCTTTGCCGATTTCCGTGTCGATAACGCGCCATATCACGTGTGATGTATGACGTATTATGTCTGTGTTTATAATACGCTTACATATAAATGATTTCAATTGACATTTTCGCTGAATAAGCGACACGAATTTTGTGGAAAACGCTTAACACATATGACGTATGACCACTTGATTTTTGCCTCATATGTGGTATAATTTTTATATTATGTAAGTTGAGGAAAAGGTGATAATTTGCAGAGCAAGACTCTTTCTGAAAATATAGCCGACAGAATAAAGCAGCGGATCATCGTCGGCAAATATGCCGTCGGCACGCAGCTGCCGAACGAGCAGGAGCTGGCAGACTCGCTCAATGTCAGCCGCACTACGATACGGGAAGCGGTGAAGCTTCTTGTTTCCCGCCGTGTCCTGGAGATAGAGCGCGGCAAGGGTACCTTTGTGGCTGCGATACCGGGTCTGAGCGAGGATCCGTTCGGCCTTGAGTTTGTGAACGAAGACATCCTGAAGTCCAATCTTTCCCAGTTCAGGAGCATCATTGAGCCGGAAGTATGCGCGCTGGCGGCAGCAAACGCTTCCGCGCATCAGCTGGACGATATGAAGCATCTGGTCGTCAGGATGAACGAGATCAGCTGTCTTGTCGTTGAAAGCTCGGTTGACGAGTGGATCGACGAATTCATTGATCAGGAGATCGCGTTCCATACGTTGATATACAAGATGACTCGTAACGTTGTCTTTGAGCGTATGACTAATATTATCTCCCGCTCGGTAATCATAAATTCCACGGCGCTGAACTACCGGCAGGGCTTTGATTTCACTAAGTATACGGAGCTGCACACAACGCTTTATGAAGCCATTGCCTCAAGGAATCCGGAAATCGCCCGGAAACACGGCCAGGAGCATATGGAGACCTTCAAGCTGTTCACATGACGCCGGGCAGCAATTGAGACAGCGTCGATTTAAACCGCATAAGCGCAGAAAAGTCCTGAAATCTTGCGATTTCAGGACTTTTTATTATAGATTGCAGCTTACGCCTGCGCTTTGGCTTTGTTTTCCGGGAGCGCTTCCTGCGCTTCCATATATCTCCTGTACCCATCGGAGATCTTTTCCTTACTCGACAGCGTGATCGGGATAAGGATGATGAGGCACACCGCCGTTGCCGGCCACAGCGGCGCGATGCCGAACGGATTGCCGGCGAAGAACCAGCCAGCAGCGACGATGCCGCCGCCCATCATTGACCAGAACGCGGCGCGGCTGTTGACTCTCGGCCATGCCAGAGCCGCAAGGAGGACTACGCCGACGACGGAACGGATCTGGAACGCGCCCAGCATCTGGTTGAGAATGGAGCTTGCGCCCATGCCGAGCCACGTACCTGCGATACCGGCAATGACGATAACTACATATGAAAAGCGCAGCTGCTGCTTTTCGCTTGCGTGCGGATTGATGACCGCGCAGTAAAGGTCCTTTGTGAAGGTACCTGAAATGACCATGAGAAGAGACGGCGCAGTGGACCAGATAGCGGCGATTATCGCCATGCTGACCAGACCGCCGAATATCGGGCCGACGCTGTTTGCCATGGCATACAGCGCGCTGCCGGAGCTGATGTCGGGAAGATAGACCTTGGCACAGATGCCGATGATCGCAGGCATGAGCGCAAAGGGCAGAGTGAGAAGCCCCGCGATTATCATGCCGCCGTTGGCGCTTTTCTTATCCTTTGAGCCGAAGAGCGCGGCAGTGACATTGGAGGAGGCGAGGAACGAGATAGCCGTACCGAGCGCGCTGGCAAGCGTATTCATCGGCTTTGCGCCGATTATGCTGAAATAGCTTGCGGGAAGGTCGGACCTGAGAGCGTCGAGTCCGCCTATGTGCCGGACGGAGAAGAAAGCGACGATGGACATACCGGCAATCATAACCGCGGTGTGCAGAACGCCCATCCACGAAACGCCGACCATGCCGCCGAAAACAGCAATGATGATGAAGACAAAGGTTATCGCCCATGTGCACACGGTGCTGTCAATACCGAGCAGGGGCGCAAGAATGGTGGACGCAGCGGAGGCCTGTGTGGAGAAGAATATAAGATATACCAGCGCCACGACAAAAATCATCACAATGCGTACCTTTTCGCCGAACATGGCCGCGTAGCACTGCGGGATCGTCATCGCGTTGTGCTTTGCCGCCATGGAGCGGTAGAATTTGGAGACCGTCGGCACGACAAGGAAACAGCCGATAGCCATGCCCCAGTTTGCCCAGATCGCGTTTGACAGGCCGCCGTTGAATGCGTTCTGCGCGTTGCCGATAGTTCCGGAGCCGGCGATTATCTCGGAGAACAGCAGGGCTGCGACGACTATCATCGGCATGGAGCGGCTCGCGGTATAAAAGGAGCTTGTATTCTCCTTGGCGCGTTTCATAAAATATAGAGAGACGAGGGACGAGAAGAGCACATATCCCACTATCATAATTATCTGTATCATAAATTTTCCCTTAGTGATGCGGCCTCTTTGAGCAGCAGAAATCCCACCCCCGCCGCCGCTTGTGTGCCGCGGCGAGGGTGGGTCCGTAGTTCTTTATTTTGCTGTGGATTTACGCTTATACCTTGCGGATCACGCCGGACTCGTAAAGCTTAGCGATCTCCGCCTTGTCATAACCGAGGTCGGAAAGGATATCCTCGTTGTCCATACCGATGGTGGGGCAGCCTCTCCAGATCTGGCCGGGATTGTTGGTGACAGCGGGAACGAGCGCAACGCCCTTGAGGTGGCGGCCGTCAACGGCATCCCACTCCTTGATGGTGTGGCGTGCGACGTAATGGGGCTGGGTCTCCATCATCTCGTAGGTCATAACACGGCTGCACGGAACGCCCATGCCGCACAGAATATTCTCGACCTCGATGGCATCGTGGGTGTTGCAGAGCTCCTTGACCTTGGCTTCGAGGATGGTGCCGCCCTCTGTGCCTATCTTTGCAAAGTTCTGAGTGGTGGGGAACGGATCGACGCCGAACTCATAGCCGAAGTACTTCAGGCCGCGCTTCATAACGCCTGCGCCGAGGAACATGAGGTAGACATAGTTGCCGTCCTTGCAGCGGTAGGTGCCCCATGCGGCGGTGATGTCATTGTGAGCGCCGAGCGGAGCGGCGGTCTTGCGGTCGTTGAAGTAGTCCATGGGCAGCTTGTTCTGGAATCTTGCGGCCATCTCGAACTGAGCGATATCGAAGCTCTCGCCCTTGCCGGTCTTGTCGGCATAGCGCAGAGCGGCGAGAATGTTTGCAAGTCCGCTCAGACCGGCGAGGTAATCGGTGGGGACTTCGCGGCCGGCCAGAGGCTCTCTGTCCTTGAAGCCCTGAAGTGCCATGTAGCCAGAGAACGCCTGGCAGACGGGGTCATAGCAGCCGCGGCTGACGTAGTCGGGATCGCCGCTCTGGCCGTAGCCGGAGAAGTGGGCGATGACGAGCTTGGGATTCCAGGACCAGAGGACCTCATCGGTCAGGCCCCACTTGGTGTAGGTGCCGCCCTTGGAGGACTCGATGAAGATATCGGCGTTGGTGAGAAGCTTCTTCAGGATCTCGCGTCCCTCGGGAGAGGGGATATCGAGAGAGATGTTTCTCATGTTCTTGCGGTCGCACTCGGCGCCCATGCCGCCTTTGCCGCGGTTGGTGTCAGGGGACTTGGTGCTTTCGATCCAGATAACGTCAGCGCCCATTTCCGCCATCAGGGAGGCGGCAATAGGTCCGGCGACGACGGTAGATGCATTGACGACGGTCACGCCGCGAAGCATACCAAATTCGGGAACATCAGCTCTTTTTGCCATTTGTATATACCTCTTTTCTTATAAATCTAACTAATGAACTATCGGACGGCGCGTCTTATCAGCAGTAGCCGAGGAGCTTCCACACGGGGATGCTGGCCATGCAGGCGATGAGGTTCACGACCATGTAAACGATGTTCATCTGGAAGGTATCCTTGAAGGAGACCATCTTGTCATTTGTTGCAGCAAGGCAGGTAGCAACAGTGACGTTGTTGCCGGCGTAGTGCCAGCAGAGAGTTGCGCAGTAGCCGGAGAAGAGGATTGGGAATGCGTGGATACCGTACTGAGAGCAGAGTCCGCCGAAGATAGCCCAGATGATGGTGATAGCGGCAGTCTGGGAGACGACGAGGATACGCATCAGGTAAACGACGATGCAGATAACGGGGATGAGGATCCAGATGTTGCTTGCAACAGGAGCGAGCACGGGAGCCAGGACCTTTGCCAGATAGCTCGACCAGCCCATCTTGGAGAGCATGGAAGCGAGGGTGTAGACAGTGCCGATGAAGACGACGGAGGACCATGCGATGGAGTTCTTGAAGTCGGGTCCCTTGAGAACGCCGGTGATGAACATGAGCAGGAGAACGATCATCGAAACGAGAGTTGCGTTGATGCCGGTGACAGCCGTGGTCATCCAGCCGATCAGAGCTGCGACGAGCAGGACTGCGGTGATCTTCTCGACCTTGGTCATCTTACCGAGTGCGGCGAGCTGGGTCTTTGCAAGGCCGGTCTCGACAGCTGCCGTGTTGGTGGACTTGGGGTTGTAGAGAGCAATGATGGCGAGGAAGGAGAGGACCATGATGACGACCATCCACAGCCAGGTGCCGGAGAACCAGCTCATCCAATGCATGCCTGCGGCCTGCTCATCGGGCATCATGCCGATAAGAGTTGCCACGGGGACTGCGCCGGAGAAGAACGCCATGCCGACGATAGTGGTGATGATAACAACTGCGCCGTAGAGGCCGCGTGCGCCCTTGGAGCCCTTCTCATAGCCGAGGGACTCGGAGACCTGTGCGGAGAACGGAGCGAGGATAGCAGCCTTCGCATTCAGCGAGGGGATCAGGGGGCTGATGACGAAGCCCGCGGAGAACAGAGCAAGGACCTGACCCTTGAAGTTCTCGGGGAACACGCTCAGGATCATGTAGGACAGGCGCTTGAGCAGACCGCTCTTTGCAACGCCGGCGGAGATACCGAACGCGCCGATAACGAGCCACACGGAGGTGCCGGAGAACGGAGCGAACACGGTGCCGAAATCGGCGACTTTCCAGATGACGCAGGCGGTCAGGCCGACGAGGGTGATAACGAAGTCGGGCCATACGTTGATGACCATCCAGATGATCATGCAGACGAAGAGGCCGGCGAATCTCATGGATTCAACGGTCAGATCCTCGGGAGGTGTTATGTTTGCGATGATGATCGCAAGGATCGCCGGGATGACAATTTTAAGGAGCTTTACAATGTCAAACTTTTTGGTTTCCATTTTTCTATTCCTCTCTTTATTTTTTTAGCAGTTTATCCGCCGGGGAAGCAGATCACTTGCTTACTTCCTTGATAAGGGCGCGGCCCGCAATGTGGACCATGATCTGGTCCGTGCCGCCGCCGATGCGGTGCATACGTGCATCACGCCACAGACGCGCAACGCGGTGATCCTCGGTATAGCCGATGCCGCCGAGTATCTGCATGGCGTCGTCAGCGACCTCGAAGCCTGCCTGAGCGCAGTAGAGCTTGCACAGTGCCGCGTCAACATTGATGGGCATACCGTTGTCTTTCTTCCATGCGGTCTTGTACAGGTAGTTGCGCATGTTCTCGATCTTGATGCGCATATTGCAGAGCTTCTCCTGGATCTGCTGGTAGGAGCCGATGGGCTTGCCGAACTGGATGCGCTGCGCCGCGTAATTGAGCGCGTCATTGTAGCAGCAGGACGCGATGCCGAGGGAGTCGGCCGCGATGACCAGACGCTCGACCTCGAAGTTCTTCATAACGGTCATGAAGCCCTTGCCCTCTTCGCCGACAATGTCGCTCTCTTCGACGACGACATTGTCCAGATAGACCTCGCACATGCTGCGGGTGCGGTGGCCGACCTTGTGCATGGGCTTGACAGTGATGCCGGGGGAGTCCATGGGGACAAGCCAGGTGGTCATGGTCTGGTTGGGCTTGAGATCGGTCTTGGTGAAGTCGCGCGTCATGCAGAGCATGTACTTTGCTCTGTCGGCGTCGGTGCAGAAGGTCTTGTGGCCGTTGATGATGACCTTGCCGTCCTTGCGGACAAAGGAGGTCGTGATCGCGTTGCTGTCGGAACCCGCCTGCGGCTCGCTGAGACCGAGGCAGAAGCCCATCGCGTCGCCGTCCAGCAGGCAGTCCATGACCTTCTTCTGCTGCTCGGGAGTGCCGAACTTGAGCATATCGTCGACCTGGAGCATAGCGCCCAGACCGGAGGGATAGCCGTGGCTGTACACCTGCTCGGCGACCATTATCATGGTCTGGGTGTCGACCTCGACTCCGCCGAACTCCTCGGGAATACCGAGCAGACCGAAGCCGGCTTCCAGTGCCGCCAGCTTGAACTCCTTGAGGGGCTTCTGCTCAGCTTCACATTTCTGAATGTAGGTTTCATCAAATTCGCCCTGAGCGAAGAACTCGTCTATGCTTTCCAGCAAGAGTTCCTGCTCTTCTGTTTTTCTGAAATCCATACGTTCTCCTTTCTGTATGTTCAGTTTTTGCTGCCGTTAATTTTGTGGCAATCGTACAGCCCTATAATCCGCAACAAACGTGCCAACTGTTCCGTCGCGGTAAAAAATTATTTTTTCGACAAATTTTCCTGCCGCTCGGCGTGGTTTTTCCCATGTGCTTCTTAAAAACAGGGCGGCGCCGGTGCGATGACCGGCGCCGCCGCCATATTTCCCCGCTTTCAGACCTGTGTCCCAAGGCGAATTGTTAAAAGCGTATCACAGAACAAAAGTGTAGCGTACGTCCGCTACACTTTTGTATTATTGCATACACTGCCGTCACAATGTACAAACTAATTTATTAATTGACAGGTCGGTGCAGAGATTATATAATAATTAACTGCTTTTAACCGCCGCCTTTCGCTGTCTTTCGACGCCCGCGGTCAATAAATTTTTACGGAGGGATATCGCAGATGATAGATGAAAGTTTTACTGTCAGCCAATCGTCCTCAGAGAAAAACGCCATACAGTTATCTCTGTATCACTCCGCGCACTTGGGCATTCCCAAGTTCTGCGATAAGCTCCCGGAGGTTTCAGAGAAGAGCAAGAACGACTGCCAGAAGCATATTTCCGGGCACACGCTGCTTATCAGGGAATCCGCCCCGGATTACTATGAGCGCCTGACGGACATTCTCGCGGCAAACAAATCCGTGCTGATGTACGTCTCGCCGAACTTCGATATATACGGGCGGTTCGGCGATCTGGAGCTGAAGGATGAGCTGAAAGCCATCAATCTCCGTTTCGGTGCAAATACGTCCGAGGATCTGATCGGCACAAACGCGGTCGCGCTGTCCGTGAAGCAGTCGGCCAGCGTATGGACGATCGGCCGGCAGAATTACGCTCAGGCGCTGCACCCTTATGCGTTCTATGCCTTCACCGTAAAGGGCAAGTACAACAGATATGTCCACATCCTTCTCGTGACGCGCAAGGAAAATCTCTCTCCTGCGACGGTGTGCCTGTTCCGCCTTATCGAGGCGACGGAGACGGTCTATTCCTCCGGCGTGCTCACTGCCGACCACTGGGCAAAAGAGGGTCTGATCCGGACGGAGTACGGCAGCGTGAGGACGGAGAACATACTGATAATCCTCGGCTCGTCCGGTCAGGTGACCTATGTGAACGATATCTTCTATCAGCTCTTCAGCACCAACTACAACAACGTTATAAACTACCCGCTCCCGGACGTTGTCCCGGAGCTCGGCTATGTGATCGACAGCATCTACGGCAAAGGCATCATCCCCTCGCCGCAGGTGGTCACATTTTCGGCCATCGGCGCGACGGAATATCATGTGACCTGTACATATGCCGACGGGCACTCCGCGGACAAGGGCTTCGTCATAACCGCGCAGCGTATGCTGTCGGTCGCAAAGAGCCACGTTTCGGCGGAGAGCGGCGCAAAATATACCTTCGACAGCCTTGTCGGCGTGAGCGACAATTTCTGCGCGCTCAAGCAATTTGCCGAGCGCGTCGCCGCAACGAACTGCACCGTGCTTATCCGCGGCGAGAGCGGTACCGGAAAAGAGCTTTTCGCCCACTCCATCCATAACGCATCCAACCGCTGGGACAAACCCTTTGTATCCATAAACTGTGCCGCGATCCCGCGCGACCTCATAGGCAGCGAGCTGTTCGGCTATGTCGGCGGAGCGTTCACCGGGGCGAGCCGTACCGGCGCGAAGGGCAAATTCGAGCAGGCCGACGGCGGAACGCTGTTTCTGGACGAGATCGCCGAGATGCCGCTGGATATGCAGAGCGTGCTGCTGCGCGTCTTGGAGGAGGGCGAAATAACGCGCATCGGCGGGAGCAAGTCCATCCCCGTCAATGTACGCCTTATCGCCGCCACGAACCAGAACCTTGAGGACTATATCCACAGCGGAAAGTTCAGGCTGGATCTGTTTTACAGGCTGAATATAATCTCGCTCAATACCATCCCGCTGCGCGAGCATAAGGCGGATATCGACGCGCTTGCCGATTCGTTCATCTCCAAGTTTTCCAAGCGGCACAATAAGCCCTGCGACGGTATATCCGCCGAGGCCAGAAGCATCCTGCACGCATACGATTGGCCGGGGAACACACGCGAGCTGAGAAACGTTATAGAGCGCGGGATAATCACGATGAGCGGCCGCTTCATAGAGACTCACGATCTGCCGCCGGAGCTGATGCGAAACGGCACGGTGCGGAGCATGCGCGCACAGGAAGACACATATTCTGACGCGCTCATATCGGATCAGGAAAGCTCCAGAAAAAAAGCCGTCGCGCAGCTGATGAGAGAATACGACGGCAACAAGGCGAAAGTCGCAAGATCGCTTGGGATCGCGAGATCCACGCTGTACAGGATATTGAAAGAACGGGAATAAACGCGCGTAATTCATATGTTTTTTGACGGGGTGCTGGTTTTCGGCGCCCCGTTTAAAAGTTGGCACGTTTTTTGCGACGTAAGTTATTGTGAATTAAACTGCAATTGCGCAGAGAAAATGAGAGGTGTTTTATGAAAATACTTGTATGCTTCAAATTCATCCGCGATGAGGAAGGAATATCTGTCAACGCAGACCGCACGATAAATCTTGATTCTGCACCGTGGGTGATAAGTCCCTATGACCTCAACGCCATCGAAGCCGGCATGAAGCTTGCCGCCGAGGCGGGCGAGAGCACTGTCGAAGTCCTCACGGTCGGCGGCGAAGCTCTGGACAATTCCAAGATGAGAAAGGCCGTCCTCTCCAGAGGTCCCGTCAAGATGTATGGCGTCAAGGCTGGTGAGTGCGGCGATATGTACTCCACCGCAGTCCTCCTCAAGGGCGCCATCGAAAAGATCGGCGATGCCGATCTCGTGATATGCGGCGAGGGCAGCGGCGATATGTATTCTCAGGCAATGGGCAATGTACTCGCAGCTCTCCTGAACGCCGCCGCCGTCAACTCCGTCGAAGACCTCAGCTTTGAGGACGGCGCAGTCTACGCCAGCCGCAGCAGCGGCAAGCGCGTCGAAAAGCTCAAGCTCAACGGCCCTGCGGTCGTGTCCGTCACGAGCGATATCTGCCGTCCGCACATCCCCTCGATGAAAGATATCATGGCTGCCGGCAAGAAGCCGGTCGAGGTCTGGGACGCTTCCGAGTTTGAGTCCGTCTCAGCACCTGTCACGACCGTGTCCGTCCTCGCGCCCGAGCGCACCGACCGTATGCAGACGGTGTTCAAGGCATCCGATGAAACCGGCATTGACGAATTTGTCAAGGCGCTGAAGAAGAGCATATAAGGAGGTCAATGAAATGGAAAGAATTTTTGTTTTTGCTAACGAAGCAGGCAGCGTCGCTGAGCTGACCTCCGGTGCAAAGGCTTCCGGAGCAAGCGTCGCGCTCGTCACCAGCGGAAAGACCTACGGCTGCGCGGACGAAGTTTTTGCGTACCCCGAAGAAGTTTCCCTCGTATCGGTGCTCAGCGCCGTTTCCGAGCTGATCGTCAGCCAGAAGCCGCAGCTGCTGCTGTGCGAATCCGGCAGCGACGGCCGTCTGCTTGCCGGCTACACCGCTGCAAAGCTCGGCGTCAGCCCCCTGTGCGATGTCATGTCCCTCAGCTGCACCGCGGACGCCGTGGAGACGACCCGCCTTGTCTACGGCGGCAGCGCCGTGAAGACCGAGCAGTGCGCCTTCCCCGCCGTCGCCATCGTCTGCGCGGGCACGTTTGAAGCATCCGACGCCGCTGCGGAGCCGCCGGTCACGCAGATCAACTGCTCCGGCAGCTGCTCTGTCGAGCTTGCCGGCACGAGCGCTGTAGAAGCCTCCACCGTGAACCTTGCCGCCGCGAAGCGCGTCGTCGGCGTTGGCCGCGGCCTCGCCTCCGCTGACAACATCCCCGCCGCTGAAAAGCTTGCCGCCGCGCTCGGCGCGGAGATCGGCTGCACCCGCCCCGTCGCGGAGGAAGAGCACTGGTACAGCAAGGATCGCTATATCGGCGTTTCCGGCGTTATGATAAAGCCGAACTTCTATCTGGCTATCGGCATCTCCGGACAGATCCAGCACATGGTCGGCGTCAATCAGACCAATGTCATCTGCGCGATCAACAAGGATGAGAACGCCCCCATAATAAAGCAGGCCGATTACACCCTGATAGGCGATGTCAACGCAGTCCTTCCCGCGATAATCGAAAAGCTTGGCTGAGACGGAATGTCCGGAACGAAGCAGACAGAGAGGAGCGAACAATATGTACGGTATAGGCAGCCTTCTTACAAGAGCCGCGCGCGCATATCCCGACCGCATGGCAGTGGCTGACGTTACGCACAGCCTGAGCTATTCTGAACTGAATGACCGCGTAAACAGAATTGCGAATTTCCTTTGGAGCATCGGCCTTACAAAGGGCAGCCGCATCGGCTTCATCTGCGATAACTGCGTGGAGTTTGCTGAGCTCTGGCTCGCGACGCAGAAGATAGGCGTCGTCGCCGTCCTTCTGAACTACCGCGCGAAGAAAGAGGAGATTGCCAGAGACGTAAGGCGCTCCAACTGCAACGCGCTGTTCTACTCCCCGAAGTGGAAAGAGAGCATCTCGCTCAGGAACATAAGCGACAGCGATGTGCGCTATCTCATAAGCTTCGGCGACAGCACCATAGACGGGCACATAAACCTCGACTATATATGCAGCGTGTCAGATAACACGGAGCCGAACGTCAAAATAAAAGAGACGAACTTCTCCACCATCCTTTACACCAGCGGCTCGACCGGCCTGTCCAAGGGCGTCATCCGGACGCACCGCATGGTCATGGCCTACGCCATGCAGATGGCCGCCGAGCATGAGTACTATAAGACCGAGAGCATCTGCATTCTTTCCCACAGTCCGCTTTTCCATACCGGCGGCCTGAGCATGCTTATGAAGTCCCTGGCGCTCAACGGCTCCTATATCGGAGTCAACCATCTCGACCCCGAGACCTACGGCTCGCTTATCGAGAAATACAAGGTGACGCAGCTCTTCCTCGTTCCGCCGGTGAATATAATGCGCTTTGCCGACTCTGACGCGATAAGAAAGCACGACCTGTCCAGTGTGAACTTCATCTGGGCGACCGGCGGTAAGCTTTCGAAGGACTATGTCCTCGCGATGCTCGACCTGTTCCCCGGCGTGAGGATAAAGACCTCCTACGGCGGCACGGAATTCTGCGCGGCCTGCTCCATCAGCTATGAGCTGACGCGGGACGATATCGAAAAGGATCCCCAGCTTCTGGAGAGCGCGGGCTATCTCGGCCAGTTTGCCGATGTGCGCCTTGTGGATGAAAACGGCTGCGACGTGCCCGCAGGTCAGCCCGGCGAGCTCTGGGTGTCCTCGCCGTTTGTCATGTACGGCTATCTTGACGACCCCATTTCCACCGCGGAGGTACTGACCGACGGCTGGTACCACACCGGAGACGTCTTCCGTCAGGACGAAAGAGGTCTGTACTTCTTCCTCGACCGCATCAGTGCGATGATAAAAACCGGCGGAGAAAATGTCTACCCGAACGAGGTGGAGTCCGTGCTGCGCAAGCACCCCAGCGTTATGGACTGCGCGGTCTTCTCCGTCCCCGACCCCAAGTGGGGCGAAGCGGTCGCCGCCGCTTTGGTTCCGGAGGACGGCAGCATAGACCTCCGCGATGTCCATGCCTTCGCCAAGGAGAATCTCGCGGGCTACCGCAAGCCGCAGTATTACACTGTGCTCAGCGAGCTGCCCAAGACCGCGTCCGGAAAAACAGACCGCCGCGCACTGAAAGAATCGAACAGCTGCACGCTCACAAGTATAAAAGAGTTAGAGTAATACCATAGATAACAGGAGAAAGAACAATGTTGGAAGCAATAAAAGAAATAGTCGGCGAAAGCAGGTTTTTCACCGCCGACGCAATAGGCGCAGACTACTGCCATGACGAGTGCCCGGGCGTTGCCGGGACTCCCGACGCCGTAGCCGAGGTCACAAGCACCGAACAGGCCGCCGCCGTCGTGAAGCTCTGCGCCGAAGCAGGCGTCCCCGTCACCGTGCGCGGCGCAGGCACCGGCCAAGCCGGTGGCTCCGTCCCCGTCTCGGGCGGCGTAGTCCTCTCCCTCAAGGCCATGGATCAGATCCTTGAATTTGATGAAGCCGCGCGCACCCTGCGCGTCCAGCCCGGCGTCCTGCTTCAGGACGTCAAGGCTGAGGCCGAGAAGCACGGCCTGTATTATCCCCCCGACCCCGGTGAGAAGACTGCCACCATCGGCGGCAACGCCGCGACCAATGCCTCTGGCCCCTACGCCGTCAAGTATGGCTCGACCAGAGACTATGTCGCCGCCCTCACCGTCGTCCGTGCTGACGGCAGCACGGAGACTCTCAGCGGCGTAGACCTTGAGTCTGTCATAGGCAGCGAGGGTACTCTGGCCGTCATCACAGAGCTCACTCTCAGGCTCATAGACAAGCCCAAGGCCGATGCTATCCTGCTCTTCCCGTTCATGGATACCGAGACCTGCCTCAATGCTGCCAACACCCTGCTGGCAAAGGACTATGCCCCCGCCGTCGTCGAGTACATGGATACCGACATTGTGGAGTTCTCCGGCAATGTTACCGGCAACCCCGTGTTCCCTGTCGAGATGGACGGCGAGCGCGTCGGCGCGACGCTCATGCTCACCCTTGAGGGCGAGGACGATGACTCCGTCATGGAAAAGATGGAGGAGATCGCGGAGCTGGCCGAGGAGATAGAGTGCCTCGACATCCTCGTCGGCGACACCCCGACCATGAAGCGCGAGTTCTGGGCAGCGCATGACGCATTCCACACCTCCATGGAGAGCGGAGCCAAAAACGCAATCGAGTATAACATCACCGTCCCGGCGGAGAAGATCTCCGAGATGGTGGAGTATGCCAAGGCCGAGGGCGAAGCCAAGGGGCTCAAGGTCATGGCCTATGCCCATGTCGGCAGCGGCGGGATGCACATCCATGCCGTGTCCGACGGCGCGAAAGCAGAGTTCGCGGCAAAGGTCATAGAGCTCGCGGCGCTTATTTACGGAAAGTGTTCAGAGCTTGGCGGCAGCATCCGCGGCGAATACGGCATCGGCTGCGCGAAGAAGCAGTACCTCGGTGCTGAGGCGCTCGATAAGTTCAGCGCGCTCAAGGCAAAATATGATCCCAAGGGTATACTCAATCCCGGAAAGGCGGCAGACTAATGCTTAAAATACTGTGCTGTGTAAAGCAGGTCCCGGATGTTGACCAGATGCGGATGGACCCGGAGACGGGAAACCTCATCCGCGCAGGTGTCCCGGCGATACTCAACCCTCAGGACGCAAACGCCCTCTCCGCGGCCGTCAAGGTCAAGGAGCAGTACGGCGCGGAGATCACGCTCATCACGATGGGACCCCCGAACGCCGAGGCTGCGCTGCGTGAATGCCTCGCAGTCGGCGCGGACAAGGCCGTGCTCGTCACCGACCGCGCCTTCGGCAACGCCGACACCCTCGCGACCAGCTATTCCATCATGTCCGCCGCGGCCACTCAGGGCAGCTACGACATGATCTTCTGCGGCAAGGAATCTCTCGACGGCGCGACCGGACAGATGGGCGCGCAGCTTGCCCAGCGCTTCGGCGCGGCTCAGGTCACCTCTACTCTCCTCATCAAGGAAGTGAACGAAGAGGCCAGGACCGCCGTAGTCGAGCGCGAGCTTGAGGACGGCATAGAGACGCTTGAAGTGAAGCTCCCCTGCCTGTTCACGATAGAGAAGCAGAACTACCCCGCGCGCATCCCCAACCTCAAGGGCAAGATGGCCGCGAAGAAAGCGTCCATCACCACGATCACCTCGAACGACATCCCCGGCCTTGACCGTGAGCGTATAGGCGACGCGGGTTCTCCGACGAAGGTCCCCCGTATGTTCCCGCCTGTTATGCCCGAACCCGGCGTTATAGTCGACGAGGGCAGCGCGGAATCGAACGCGGCAAAGCTGCTTGAGATAATGAAGGGCTGAGGAGGTGCAGAGAATGGATAAGAGCAATTACAGGAATATGTGGGTACACGTCGAGCATGACGGAGAGAAGATACACCCCGTTACGCTTGAGCTGTGCAGCGAGATAAGAAAGCTCTGCGACCAGTCCGGAGATAAGCTCATCGCCGTGAGTGCGGGCGAGCTGCCGGAGTCCGAGCTGGAAAAGCTGCGCGGCTGCGGCGCCGACGGCGTCATCATCGCGACAGGCAAGGGCTATGCCCGCTACAGCACCGAGGCATACTCCGACCTCTATGTTCAGCTCGTGAACAAGTATACGCCCTCGGCGGTGTTCGTCGGCGCGACGGTGAACGGGCGCGACTTTGCCCCGCACTTTGCCGCCTGCCTTGAGACGGGCTGTACCTCCGACGCGACCGAGCTTATATACAACCCTGAGACCAAGGACATCGAGTTCGTAGAACCGGCAGCCGGCGGCAAGATCATGGCAGTCATCACGATCCCCGTGCTGCGCCCGCAGGTCGGCACGATACGCCCGGGCACGTTCAAGATAGTCCCGGCAGGCAAGCGCGAGAGCTTCGAGATCATCCACGAGAGCATAGGCTTCGATGAGGAGAAGATCCGCACGAAGCTGCTGGAGTACAAGGCCAACGACTTTGACCCCGAGCTTGACATCGCAAGCTGCGAGACGATAGTCTGCGTCGGCAACGGCGTGAAGGACGAGAGCCTCGATAAGTACAGAGAGCTTGCAAAGCTGCTCGGCGGCAAGCTTGCCGGCACGCGCCCGGTCGTTGACCGTGAGCTGCTGCCGTATAAACTGCAGGTCGGCCAGTCCGGCGTGATGGTAAAGCCGAAGCTGTACATAGGCTTCGGTGTATCCGGAGCTGTGAACCACGTGACCGGCGTCGATGCGGAGCTCTTCATCGCGGTCAACAAGGATGCCAACGCACCCATCTTCAACTACTGCGACTACGGCGTCGTCGGCGATATGGATGAAGTCTGCGATCATATGATCGAACTGCTCAAAAAATAAAATGACCCGACCCGAAGAAATACTGAGAGGACTATGGACTTTCCCCATAGTCCTCCCGGACAGCCCGCTGAAGTGGCTCAACTGCTATGTGGTAAAGGCTGAAAACGGCGGCAGGAACCTCCTTGTCGACACGGGCTTTTATCATCCCGCCTGCATCGCCGCGCTCAACGAGGGGATGGCGGCGCTCGACCTGCGCCCTGAAAACACGGACGTTTTCATCACTCATATGCACACGGATCACACCGGCAACGCCGCATATCTGCAAAAGCGGGGCTGCCGCATCCTTATGAGTGAGATAGATTACTGGCTCCAGCATGACAGTGTGGAAAAGAACTGGCAGACTAATGCCGAGAAGATGCGCGCCGCGGGACTTCCCGGGGATGTTATGGAGCAGATACGCGCAACGAACCGCGCCGTGATATACACCTCCGGTACGTTCAGCGCCGACGGAGTGAACGACGGCGATGTCCTCTCCTACGGAGATTATAATTTCAAAGCGATCCATACCCCGGGACACACCCCGGGGCACATGTGTTTATATGACAGCGTCAGCCGCACCCTGATATCCGGGGATCATGTGCTCTTTGATATTTCCCCGAACATCTGCTCATGGACGTGTATGTCAGACCCGCTCGGGCGGTACATGGACAGCCTTGAGCGCATCAAAGCGCTGCCGGTGGAGCACGTGCTCCCCGGTCACAGAACAGTGCAGGAGAGCCCGCTGCGCGAAAGAGCGGATCAGCTTCTCGCGCATCACAGACGGCGTCTTGACGACGCGGAGCGCGTCATCGGCGAGCACCCCGGCCTGAACGCATACCAGATAGCCGGTATGATGCAGTGGAAGATACGCGCCAAAGACTGGGATGATTTCCCTCCCGGTCAAAAATACTTCGCGATGAGCGAGACTCTGGCGCATCTGGAGCATCTGCTTTTGGAGGGCAGGATACAGAAAGAACAGGCCGGAGACGAAGCCCCGGTGTACCTGATAAAATAAGAAAGGATGTGAAGCCGCATGGGATTAAAAGCAGAACAGTCGCAAAAGCAAAGCACCGTTGTGACCCAGCGGCTGATACAGAACCTTGAAGTTCTCCAGATGTCGTCTCTCGAGCTTGAAGAATATATCTGCAATGAAGCAACGGATAATCCCGTTATCGACATCGACGCTTTTCAACTGCGGGAGCTGAGGAGTAAGGAGGAGTGGCTGCGGCAGAATGACCGCAGCATCGGCGGCAGCGCCGCCGGTCAGGATGAGCGGGATCCGCCCGACGCATGGGAACCGGCGGAGAAGCGGCGCCATGGCAGCTCCTTGCAGGAGCACCTGCGCGCACAGCTCTATTCGCTCAGGCTGAGTGAAAGTGACCGGCTCATCACGAATTATCTCATTTACTGCGTCGATTCAAAGGGCTTTCTTGATGAGGACATTGCGGAGACCGCCCTGCTCCTGAATGCCTCCCCGGCTGACGTGGAGCGCTGCATTGAGCGGCTGCGCGGATTATCTCCCACCGGCATATGCGCCAAAAACGTGCAGGAGTGTCTGACTCTCCAGATCGAGCAGGGGGACGGCGATCCCGTCTCTCTTGCCATCGTCGGCGGATATCTTGATCATCTGGCGAAAGGGCATTTTTCCAGCATTGCAAACAGGCTCGGCGTCTCTGTTGCCGAGGTCCGCGCCGCCGCGGAGAAAATAAAGGCGCTCTCCCCCATACCCGCGGCAGGCTTTGATACCGGGGAGGAGACTTTATATATCACACCTGATGCCAAAATAAGCGTGACCGACGGCAAGATAGACATATCGATCTGCAATTCATATCTGCCGCAGCTGCGTATAGACCGATACTATTCTGAGCTGTACGATTCCACCGAGGACGAAGCATTGAAGGCTTATCTCGATAAGCGTCTGAAGTCCGCAGCCCAGCTCGTCCAGAGCATTTCCCAGCGTGAGCAGACCCTGATGGATTGTCTGGCCGTCATATGTGAAATACAAAAGGATTATATTCTGAAGAAAAGCAGCTCGCTGTCTCCGATGAGCATGAACGACGTTGCCGAACGTATGGGCGTGCACGTCTCCACCGTCAGCCGGGCTGTAAAAGGCAAGTACGCAGACTTCGACGGGAACATTATCTCCATCAAGGATATGTTTTCTCTCAAGGCAAGCCGTCAGGATCAGGATGCAAAATCTGCCGACATGATAAAGAAGTTCATTCAGCGGCAGATAGCGCAGGAGGACAAGCGTTCGCCGCTCTCGGATCAGCAGCTGTGCAGCAGCCTTGCGGAAAACGGCGTCAATATATCGCGCCGTCTGGTCGCGAAATACAGAGAGGGGCTTGGCATCCCAAGCTCCATGCGCAGAAAAACGGTGTGAGCACATCCGCAAAATAAATGCGCAGAAAAATGCAGAGCGGTATGATCCGCTCTGCATTTTTCTGCGCATAGACAGCGCCGCTTTATATTCAGAATGAGAATATCGAGTCGTCGTTCTCGACCCAGTCGCTCACGGGGAGCGTGCGGTACTCAGTCGGGGTGATGCGGATGATGACGCGGTCTATCCCCGCGTTTATGATCTGCCGCTTGCACATTGAGCAGCTCATCGCGTCGGAGAGCAGCTCATTCTTCGCGGCGTCGCGCCCGACGAGGTAGAGCGACGCGCCGATCATGTCCTGCCGCGAGGCGGAGATGATCGCGTTTGCCTCGGCGTGGACGGAGCGGCAAAGCTCATAGCGCTCGCCGGAGGGTATCCTCAGCGTCTCGCGTGTGCAGGTGCCGATGTCGGAGCAGTTGCGTCTGCCGCGCGGCGCGCCGTTATAGCCGGTGGAAATGATCTCGTCATTGCGCACGATTATCGCGCCGTATTTACGGCGCAGACAGGTGGAGCGCTCCAGCACCGCGTCGGCAATATCGAGGTAGTAGTTCTGCTTGCTTGTCCTGTTATCCATGGCGTGTCCTCCGGACGGATATATATTCGCTCCATACGCGGAGCCACATTAAATATACAATACCCGGCGGATCGCGTCAAGTGAACAGCTTATCAGGCCTTATCCCCGGCTTTTTCCTTAAGCTCACGGTCGATCTCGGCGGCGTACAGGAGCGAATCGGTAATGCTCTTGAGCTGCGCCTGCTGGCTGTGCGCGTCGACCTTGACGCGGTTTCGCTCATTGTGCGTCATGCAGCCCGCGCCGTTCACGCAGCCGCCGACGCATGCCATGCCCTCGACGAAGTTAGCATCGAGCTTTCCTCTCGCAGCCTTCATCAGCGCAAGCTTGCACTCTTCAATGCCGTTGCAGCTGAGCGGCTTGAGCTCAAAGTCTATCCCCTGCTCCTTCAGCGCCTCGGCGGCTGCCGCGGCAAGCCCGCCGCAGTGGGCAAAGATGCGCCCGTAGCCGGAGGCGTTGTTGAGCACCGTCTCTTCCATTCCGGCCACGTCAAGCTCACGGCTGTCAAACATGGCCTGAAGCTCCTCAAAGGTGAGCACGCAGTCGACGTACTTGTGTACCTCAGGCAGCTGGAACTCACCCTTTTTCGCCGTGCAGGGGCCTATGAATACCGTCTTCGCCTCGGGGTCCTTTTCCTTTATGCGCTTTGCTATCGTCGCCATCGGGGACATGTTGTGCGATATATTCTCCTGAAGCTCCGGGAAGCTCTTGCGGATATAGCTCACGAACGCCGGGCAGCAGGAGCTGGTGAGGAAGCCGCGCTCGGCAAGCTCCGCGGCCTCGTTGTAGGCGACCATGTCCGCGCCGAGCGCCGCTTCGAGCACATCGCAGAAGCCGAGAGCCTTGATGGCCGTGATGACCTGGCCGGGCTTTGCATAGGTGAACTGGCTGACGATCGCCGGGGCGGCTACCGCGTAAACGCGGTCGCAGTTCTTGAGCATCTTTATCGCGTCGAGAATGAAGGACTTATCCGACAGTGCGCCGAACGGGCACTGGTAAACACACGCGCCGCAGGAGATGCACTTGCTGTTGTCGATCTTGACGGTGCCGTCCTCGTTCATGGATATCGCGCCGATCTTGCAGGCGTTCTGGCAGGGGCGCTTGCGGTTGTATATAGCGGAGTAGGGGCAGACGGCGGCGCACTTGCCGCAGTTGATGCACTTGCTCTTGTCAATGTGCGCGTGGTGGAACTCATCGTGCGTTATCGCGCCGCGCGGGCAGGCGTCCTCGCAGCGGTGCGCGATGCAGCCGCGGCAGGCCTCCGTCACGGTGTAGCCCCCGGTCGGGCAGTCGTCGCAGGCGATGTCGAGCGTTTCAATGACGTTCGGGTTGTTCCTGTCCCCGCCAGCGGCGAGCTTGACGCGCTCAGCTAATATCGCGCGCTCCTTGTATACGCAGCAGCGCATCGTCGGCGTCTTGCCGGAGATTATTTCCTTCGGGATGTCAAGAAACGACTCGTAAAAATCAGATTCCCACGCGTGCTTTGCGACTGTGCGCAGGACCTTATATTTGAGATGCTGGACCTTAGTATCGAATTTGTACATCTTTTTCATCCTTCCGATAGAGGCGTTAAGAAATTGTTATAATTATTTCTTTAACAATCATCTGCGTACATTATATAATAAAGCTTTTGGTTTGTCCAGATTAAACAAAATGGAAACAGAACATTTGTATGGAACTACAAAGCAGACAGTCACGACAGTATGTTTAATTTGCTCCTTTATGTTTATTTATACAGGCATATATGCTCATGTCAGACGACCGTGTCGGCATTGCATAAGCTGCCGCCCTGTGTTATTATAGCCGCAGGAGTTGACCGATTTGAAACTGAAGAAAATCTTACCTATAATAGTTCTGGCGGCGCTGCTCATCTTTGCGCTCCTGCCCGGAGAGCAGAGCACGGACGTCGGCATTATCGGCGGCGCGGACGGCCCCACCGCCATCTTCGTCACCTCGCCGACGGACAGTCCATCCGGCGATACCACCGCCGAACCGGCAGAGCCCGACTCGGTGCAGATACATGAGGACGGCGCATATACTACCAAAGAGGACGTTGCCCTTTATATCCACACCTATGGCTGCCTGCCGTCGAACTTCGTCACGAAGGATGAGGCGAAGCAGGCCGGCTGGGAGGGCGGCTCGCTTGAAAAATACCTGCCGGGCAAGTGTATCGGCGGCGACCGCTTCGGCAACCGCGAAGGGCTTCTGCCCGACGCTCCGGGACGGACATGGACGGAGTGCGACATCAACACCCTCGGCGCGTCGTCACGCGGAGCGGAGCGCATCGTCTTTTCCAATGACGGGCTCATCTATTACACCGGCGACCATTACGACAGCTTCGAGCTGCTCTACGGCTGAAGTTCATAAGACGTAAAAGACCGCCCCGGCTGATCGAACGGATCAGCCGGGGCGGTCTTTTTGTACGCTTGTGTGTGTACCTATCTTTTCTTCGCCGCATAGAGGAACATCCATACGACGATCACTACCAGCGCAAAGATGACGATGATGCCGAGCACCGCATTGAATGCGCCGCTGACGATGCTTATCGCGCCGCTTATCAGCTTTGCCGCCAGTACGAGCACACCGACCGCGACTGCCAGCGCAATGACGATGCTGATTATCTTATTCTTGTTCATTCCGTCTCCCCTTTTCTTTCTATCGTCCCAAGCTTATCGAGCACCGAGATGAAATATTCCGGCAGCGCCGATTCGAAGCGCAGCTCCTCCCCTGTCACCGGATGGATCAGGTGCAGTCTCCGCGCGTGGAGGCACTGACCCTCCAGCCCCTTATCCGGGCATTTCGCGCCGTACAGTCCATCGCCGAGCAGCGGGTGGCCAATACTGGCCATGTGAACCCGTATCTGGTGCGTCCGGCCCGTTTCAAGGCGGCACTGAATATGCGAATAGCCCCTGTATTCCGCCAGCAGCTTCCAGTGCGTGACAGCGGCTTTCGAGTTCTTTTCCGTCACGGCCATGCGCTTGCGGTCGACCGGGTGGCGGCCTATAGGCTTGTCGATGACCCCGGAGTCCTCGCGCATATGGCCGGTGACCACTGCCTCATATTCTCTGTACAGGCTGTGATCCGACAGCTGCGCCGACAGTCCCTTGTGCGCCATGTCGTTCTTTGCCGCAACGATGAGCCCCGATGTGTCCTTATCGATACGGTGGACTATGCCGGGTCTCCGCTCACCGCCGATGCCGGAGAGGCTGTCCCCGCAATGGTACATCAGCGCGTTTACAAGCGTGCCGTCCGGGTGTCCCGGAGCCGGGTGAACCACCATGCCGCGGGGCTTGTTGATAACGATAATGTCCGCATCCTCATAGACGACGTCGAGCGGGATATCCTGCGCTTCAAGCGGAATGTCCTGCGTTTCAGGAAGGAACAGCTCGATCACGTCCCCGGCATTTCCGCGGTAATTCTTCTTCAGCGGCCGGCCGTCAAGCAGGACTGCCCCGGAGTCCAGACATTTCTGGATCTGGCTGCGGGAATACTGCGGCAGAATACGGGCAAGGAGAGCGTCGATACGTTCTCCGCTCTCCTCGATTGTTATTTGTATTACGCCCTCGTCCATTACTTGAACTCGTTGAGTATATCGTCAAGGTCAAAGTCCGTGCTGCTCTTCGCGGGTGCGGCGGGCTGCGCCGGTTTCGGCTGGACAGGTGCGCTCTGCCTGACAGGCTGCTGAACCGGCTGTGCCGTCTGGGCAGGCTGCGCCGCGGGGCGCGTATAGCTCTGCGCGGGCTGAGCGGCGGGACGGGCAGTGTTCTGCGCCTCAGCTGCCGGACGGCGCTGCGGAGCGGTCTGCCTTACGGGCGGGGTATACTTCGGTGCGTCGGCACCCATGGCCTTTGCGGCATAGCTGCTCGAACGCTGGCTCTCCGCCTTGGCATTGGCCTTTTCCCACTCGGCAAACGGATCGGACTGATCGGTCTGCGGAGCTCTCTGTACGGGAGCCTGAGCGGCTGGCTTAGGACGGCTTTCACGCTGCGCCTTATAGCGCTCGTACTCCTCCTCATACTCGGCCTGACGGCTCTTCTTCACGGCGCGGGGAGCGGCGTTCTTCTCCTTCTTCATGGCGCTGAGCTTATCGCGCAGGCTTGGGCGCGGAGAAGCGTCCTCCTCGTCCTCATCATCCTCGAATTCTTCGTCCTCAAGGTCGTCGTCCTCGGGCTTTTCAAAGATCATGGCGAGGACAAACACGATTGCGAACACGGTTATGAACACATCGGCAACGTTGAAGATGGCGAAATTGAACAGCTCCACCTTGAACATGTCCTGCACGTAGCCGTAGATAACGCGGTCGATGCAGTTAGCCAGACCGCCCGCGGTGACGAGCACAAGGCTCCAGCGGGAAACCTTACCGGAGATGAAGTTCGTTGCCAGTGCGATGATGACGAGCACGGTGAACACGCCGGTGGCAATGATGAAATAGATGCGCGCGCCGCTGCCGCTCAGGAAGCTGAAGGCAGCCCCGTCATTATGGACGTTCACAAGACTAATGACGCCGGGGATGAATTTGACGATATCGGTGCCGAACAGGGTGTTCTGGACCCAGTACTTCACTGCCTGATCCAGAATGATGACAAGCAGGCCGACTATTGAATACAGCATATTGATCTCCTATCTGCCGGACGGAAAGCCCGGCGCGTGGAATGGATGAAGCCAGTCAGGCTCAGAGCTTTGCCACGACTGCGGCGCAGCGGGGGCACAGGCCGGTCCCGTCCTGCGGAGTCTCGGAGTGCATCCAGCAGCGCGGGCACTTTGTGCCGGGCGCTTCAGTGACAGAGATCTCCAGACCGGGGTTCTTAACACCGGCACCGGTGACAGCGTCTGCGTCGGCCTCACCGTCCTCGGTGATGAGGCACTTGGAGACGATGAAGAGCTCGGAGAGATTCATGGAGCGTACCTCATCCAGCGCCTGCTTTGAGCTCTCGTCCTTCACGCGCAGGGTGACGGCAGCCTCAAGTGGCTTGCCGATGCGCTTTGCGCCGCGGGCGGCTTCGAGCACGCCGTTGACATCGTCACGCAGGGCGCTGAGCTTATCCCAGCGCGCCATCTCTTCATCGCTCAGGGCATAGTCCTCAAAGGGCTTGTTCATGACATTGAAGAGAACGTTGCGCTCATCGTCGCCCTTGCGGTGCGGCATGGCCTGCCAGATCTCATCGCAGGTGAAGGCGAGGATCGGGGCGAACATCTTGGTCATGCTGTCAAGGATCAGGTACAGAGCGGTCTGGGCGCTGCGGCGCTTGAGGCCGTTCTTCTCCTCGCAGTAAAGGCGATCCTTGATGATATCGAGATAGAAGCTTGAAAGCTCTACAACGCAGAAGTCATTGATCGCGTGGGAGACGGTATGGAACTCATAATCGTCATAGCCCTTGGCGACCTCGCCGATCAGCTCGTTGAGCTTGGTGATAGCCCAGCGGTCGAGAGGGAGCATATCCGCAGGGGCGACCAGATCGTCAGCATCGAAGCCGTCGAGGTTGCCGAGGCAGTAGCGCGCGGTGTTGCGGAACTTGAGGTAGTTCTGGCTGAGCTGCTTGAAGATGGTCTCGGAGCAGCGGACGTCAACATGGTAATCGGCGGAGCCTGCCCAGAGGCGGACGATATCTGCGCCGAATTCCTTGACCATATCGGCAGGATCGACGCCATTGCCGAGGGACTTGTGCATCGCGCGGCCTTCGCCGTCGACAGTCCAGCCGTGGGTCAGGCACTCTTTATACGGTGCGCCCTTGCCCAGCGCGCCGACTGCGACGAGCAGGGAGGACTGGAACCAGCCGCGATACTGGTCGCCGCCCTCAAGGTACATATCGGACGGCCAGAAGCCCTGATCGCGCTGCATGGAAGCATAGTGCGTGGAGCCGGAATCGAACCAGCCGTCAAGAGTATCGGTCTCCTTGGTGAAGTGGGTGCCGCCGCAGTGCGGGCACTTGAAGCCGGCGGGCAGGATATCCGCCGCTTCCTTCTCGAACCATGCGTTGGAGCCTTCCTTTTCAAACAGGCTCGCGACGGCTTCAATGCTCTCCTCGGTGCAGACGGGTTTTTTGCAGTCCTCGCAATAGAACACGGGGATGGGCAGACCCCAGCGGCGCTGACGGGAGATGCACCAGTCCTTGCGCTCGCGGATCATCGCGCCCATGCGGTCCTTGCCCCACGCGGGCAGCCAGCGGACGTTCTCGCAGGCGGCGATGGCCTCGTCCTTAAAGGAGTCGACAGAGCAGAACCACTGCGGGGTGGCGCGGAAGATGATGGGGCTCTTGCAGCGCCAGCAGTGCGGATAGCTGTGGACGATCTCCTCAGAAGCAAAGAGAACGCCGCTTTCCTTCATATCGTTAAGGATGATGGGGTTTGATTCATCGGTCTTGAGACCGGCGTACTTGCCGGCATAATCGGTGTGGCGGCCCTGATCGTCCACGGGGACGACCATGTCCATGCCATAGCGCATGCAGGTCTGATAGTCGTCAGCGCCGAAGCCGGGAGCGGTATGGACGCAGCCGGTACCGGAATCCATGGTGACGTAATCCGCCAGAACGAGGCGGGAGGTCTTGGGCAGGAAAGGATGAGAGGCCAGCATATTCTCGAAGAAGCGGCCGGGGTGGGTCTCGATGATCTCATAGCTGTCAAAGCCGCCGATCTTCATGACCTTATCGGTCAGGGCTTCGGCCATGATGTACATCTCGCCGTTGGGCGCCTTGACGATGGCATACTGCTCATCCGGGTGCAGGGCGATGGCGAGGTTGCCGGGGAGTGTCCAGATGGTCGTAGTCCAGATGACGAAGAAGAGCTTGCTCTTATCGATGTTCGCGAGCTTGCCGTGATCGTCGTTCATCGGGAACTTGACATAGACAGTGGTGCAGGGATCGTCCTGATATTCGATCTCGGCCTCGGCGAGAGCGGTCTCGTCCTTGGCGCACCAGTAGACGGGCTTGAGCCCCTTATAGATATGGCCGTTGCGGTACATCTTGCCGAACACGCGGACTTCATCAGCTTCGAAGCCCTTGTTCATGGTCTTATAGGGGTGCTCCCAGTCGCCGACGACGCCGAGGCGCTTGAAGCCCTCCATCTGGAGGCCGATGTACTTTTCGGCATAGTCATGGCAGGCGGAGCGGAAATCCGCGACGCTCATGGCCTTATGGTTGAGCTTCTGCTCCTTGATGATGGCGGACTCGATGGGCATGCCGTGGTTATCCCAGCCGGGGATATAGGGGGTATAATAGCCGCGCATGGCGTAGGAACGGACGATAAAGTCCTTGAGTGCCTTATTGAGCGCGTGACCCATGTGGATCTTACCATTGGAAAACGGAGGGCCGTCATGCAGGGAAAAGCGCGGGTGGCCTTCGTTCTTCTTGAGCATTTCATTATAAATATCCTGCTCCTCCCAGCGCTTGAGCATCTCGGGTTCGCGCTTGGGCAGACCCGCGCGCATGGGAAAGTCAGTCTTCGGCAGATTGAGGGTGGCGTTAAAATCCTGTGACATAGCTGTATAGTCTCCTATTTATCTTCTTTATATTAGAAAGTCTAAGGGGGCGCGCGCAGTCGCGCTCGCCCCGCTGGAAAAGTCGGAAAAGATCAAAGGGAAAAAGACTGCGTGCTGTCAAGCTTGCGCTGACGGGCAGGCGCCGCGGGAGCCGTCTTCACCGGGGGGATATCTATCTGTATTGACGGATCGGCCTGTATTCGCGAGGCGCTGTTCTCAATGCTGCGCACGGTATCATCCACAGAAACGGCAGGCTTCGCCTCCGCCGCCTGCGGCAGAATGCCGCTTGCGACACTGTCGATATTCTTGAGCTGGGTATTGCAGATGGCGCGGGCGGCTTCGATGAACTTCGCGGTCGCGGCCTTTGCGGTCTCAAGGCGCTTCTCTTCAGCAGCGGTCTGCTCCTGGATGCTGCCGACAGCAAGTTTGACCTGCTTATCAGCGTCGGCGATCATGGCGGCGGCGCGGGTGCGGGCGTCAGCCTCGATCTGCACGGCGAGCTTCTGCGCGGAGATAACGGCCAGATTCAGTGCTTCCTCATTGGCGCGGTATTCCTCTATCTTATCGACAAGGACCTTCATCTTGCTCTTGAGGACGGAATTTTCCTTCTGAGCGGCCGTGATATCATCGGCGATCTCCTCAAGGAAATTATCAACGGAGGCCATGTCATAGCCGCCTATGCGGGATTTTTCAAAAGTCTTTTCACGGATATCCTGTGCAGTGATCATATTCTTATCCACCTTTCATCCATTCTGTATTTATCAGAAGTAGTGCCCCGCGCTCTCGCTCTGGTCGTGCTGCGCGCCCAGAATATCAACATTCGACGGGGTGATAAAATAGGTCTTTGCCGAGACCGGGGTAATCTTGCCTTGCAGGGCAAAGGCAATGCCGGAAAGAAAGTCCAGCAATCTGCGCGCCATATCTCCCTGCACGCCCTCCAAGGTCATAACGACCGTCAGATTCTGATTGAGATAATTGACCAGCTCACCGGCTTCATCGAAGCTCTTGGGGCTGAACAGGATGACCGAGGTGTCCTTTCCGCCGAAGTTCACTGTGCGCTCCCTCGGCGCCGTCCTCGGGCGGGCGGCCTTCTTTATGCCGAGATTGCCGAATATCCCGCCTCCACCGGCGGGCGCTTCCTGCGCCGCAGGCTTCTGCGTAGGGTCCTCAGCGGGAAGCGGCGTATCATCCGCAAAGGAGCTTTCAAAAAACTTCTGCGCCTGACTCACCGCCGGTTTCGACGCGGGCGCTTCGGGCTTTGCCTTCGGCTGGGGCTTGAAGCTCGGGTCGGCACCCTCGAAGAAATCCTCATCGTCGTCATACGGCTGGGTGAGTTCTTTTAACTTATCCATGAAACCCATGGCAATCCTCCAATGAACAAATGCTCGGGCGAAACTCAGTCATACCTTTTTCTCCGGGTACAGGCGCTTGCCGAAGATGGCAGTGCCGAGCCGGATCATGTTCGCTCCGCAGGAAATGGCGGCCTGATAATCGCCGCTCATACCCATAGACATAAAGTCCATAACTACATTATCGTATTTTTTTGCGCCATTGTCAATAAAAAGCTGATGCATAAGATTAAAATACGGTAAATTTTCGTCCGGGAAACGGCAAATCGGGGGTACCGCCATGAGTCCGCGCACCCTCAGACCGGGAAAATCTCCCGCTTTTTCCAAAAGCTCCGGCAAATTTTCGGGCGCAATCCCGGATTTCGACGCTTCCCCGGCGACGTTTACCTCCAGCAGGATATCCTGCACGATGCCCTTTTTCTCCGCCTCGCGGCTTATCGCGCTCATAAGCTCGACGCTGTCGACGCTGTGTATAAGCTGCGCAAGGCCGACGATCTGCTTTACCTTATTGCGCTGGAGATGGCCGATGAAGTGCAGCTGCGCGCCCTCATAAGCGCCGGCGGCGTTTTTCTCCAGCAGCTCCTGAACGCGGTTTTCGCCGCAGGCCGTGAGCCCTGCGGCGATCGCCTCGCGCACGCGGGCGGCGTCGTTCATCTTGGTCGCACCGATGAGCAGGATATCCCGCTCGTCCCGCCCGGCGTCTCTCGCCGCGCGCGCTATATTTTCTCTCACCTTGGTGAGATTTTCCGCTATCGTCATTGTGTCAGCACCTTTCCCTCATATATGTCTGTTCCGGAAAGAATGACCCGTTCGCCCTCCCTGAGGGCATCGCCGCTGCCGTTGGGGTCGGCAAGGCAGCAGTCCTTATCGCTGTATATAAGCTCCGCGCCGCGCCGCTCAACGACGCCTGCGCAGAGAACATAGACATAATCCGTGCCGTCCGCATCGTGCCGGACGGCCTGTGCGGGCAGCTTCAGCCCGCGGTGCTCCGAAAACACAATCTCGGCCTTCGTTTTCCTCAGGCTCAGATAATCCGCCCCGCCCTCGGTCAGACGCAGCAGGATGAACCGGCGCCCGCTCTCATCGCTGACGCTTACAGCGCGGGCGCTCACCGTTTCTTCAAAGCCGTCAAAGCGCACGCGGCACTCTCCGGGCTGTATGCTCTCCCCCGCCGTATCGGCGTAGGCGGCATAGTACCAGTCGAAGCCCGAGACGAGCCGCCCGCCGCTCTTCCCGCTCTCCGCGGGAGATGCCGCAAGGAGCCTGTCCAGAGCCGCGGCGTCAGTTTCCTCGGGCGCTTCGGGCGCGAGAGCCTCGAAGCCGTCGGTCTGCGAGAAGAACACGCAACTGTGCCCGGTGAGCTCCCGAGTGCCGTCCGGGAGGGCTATGGCCGTCCCCGCCGGGAGACGGAGCCCGTTCTCCGCGGCGGGCACAAGCTCCGCTCCGCGCGGAAGTACGCGCTCCCGGCGCAGGACTATCCCGTCAAGCTCCGCGCTCTCCGTCACGGTGACGGCGCTGACGGTCATAAGCTCCACGCCGTCCGCACTGCCGCGGAGCGCGGCTCCGGCATAGGCGCAGACGGCAAGGAACAGCAGCGACGAGAGCGACGAGAACACCCGTGACGACGTCACCGCTTATGTATCGCAGCTGTCAAGCTCGACAGGCTTCGAGGGGACAATGGTCGATATGGCGTGCTTATAAATAAGCTGCTGCTTTCCGTCCGAGTCGAGCACGACCGTGAAGCCGTCAAAGCCGCGGACTATCCCATGAAGCTGGAAGCCGTTCATGAGGAACATTGTTACCATAAGCTTGTCTTTTCTAACCTGATTGAGGAAGCTATCCTGGAGATTCTGCGTTTTCTGCATTTCAGCCAACTCCTTTTTCTCGGAGCGGTCTTGCTGTCTGCCGCCCCGTCATAATGTGTCGCATCCGTCATCCGGATGCCCGGCATTATGATACACGCGGCGGTGTAAAAACTCTGTCGAAGCGTGGCGGGCCTTTTCCATATCCGGGACTTTATCCCAGACGATGCGCAGCGCGTCTTTCCACCTGCCGAACCATGTGAGCTGGCGCTTGGCGTAACGGCGGCTGCTCTGCTTGATGAGATCGAAGGCCTCACGCTCGGTAGTTTTCCCCTCGAGGAAGGCGGCGATCTCCTTATAGCCTATGGCCTGCATGGCGGTACAATCCGGGGAGAGCCCGGAGGCAAGAAGCGACTTCACCTCATTGACAAGCCCCGCCTGTTCCATTGCGTCGACACGCGCGTCGATGCGCGCATAGAGGTCGGCGCGGTCAGCGTAATTGAGGACTATCCGCGCCGCGTCATAGCGCTTGGGGCGCGCGGCGGTGATGCGGTCATGCTCGGTAATGGTAGTGCCGGTGAGCAGATATATCTCTATGGCGCGCACGATACGCCGTTTGTCGCCTGAGTGGAGCTTCGCGGCGCGTTCGGGGTCGAACTGCGCAAGGCGCGCGAGCATCGCGTCCCCGCCGAGCTCGTCATACTCCGCGCCAAGCTTATCGCGCAGGGAGTTGTCAGATGTATTATCGGCAAAGTCGAGCCCGGAGATGAGAGAGTCTATATACAGCCCCGTGCCGCCGACGACTATCGGCAGCCTGCCGCGGGCGATGATATCATCGCAGCAGCGCGCGGCTTCCTCGACATAGCGCGCGACAGACCAGCTCTCGGCAGGGTCGGCGACATCGAGCATATGGTGTACGGCAGCGGCGCGCTCCTCTTTTGTCGCCTTGGCAGTGCCGATGTCCATGCGGCGGTATATCTGCATGGAGTCCGCCGAAACGATCTCTCCGCCGAGCACCTGCGCAAGCTCTACGCCAAGGCGTGTTTTGCCGGAGGCCGTAGGCCCCGCGACAACGACGATCCTGTTATCCATAGGCCGTCACACTATGCGCTTGAAGAGCTTGTCAAGGTCGCGCCGCGTCACAGTGACGGATATCGGGCGGCCATGCGGACAGTACTTTATCTGCCCGGAGAGGACGGCGTCCACAAGCGTTTCAAGCTCCTTCACGTCGGTATCCCACCCGGCCTTAATGGCGGCCTTGCAAGCGACAGTGTGCAGGATCTCATCACGCGCGGAATCGGGGTCGGGTGCCTTGCTGCCGTGCAGCTTTTCGCATATCTCCTCGACGGCGGCGGCAGCGTCGGACGCGGCTATCCCCGCCGGGACGGCGCGGATGGCGTAATCCCGCTCGCCGAAGGGCTCTATCTCAAAGCCGAACTCCGAGAGCAGCTCCCCGTTTTCCTCAAGGACGCGGCAGTCCTCGTCCGTGAGGTGGAGCGTCACGCTCTCGAGCAGCGTCTGCGACATATTGCGCGCGCCGCGCTGTTTAAGGCGGTCAAAATTCATTCTCTCGTGCGCGGCGTGCTTGTCTATGAGCACAAGCTCCGCTCCGACTTCGACGATGATATAGGTCTTGAGAGCCTCACCCACTATCTTGTGGTCGGGGATCGGCTGACTTTCAACATTTTGAACAGGTTTTTCCACAGCTTTGACCATGCTGTGGGCAGTTTCTTTAGGAATTTCAGTCGTTTCCGGTCGAATTTCGGTGGCCGGGCGGCCATTCGGCATATCGAGCCGGGTCTGGTAGGGTATCTCATACGCACCGAGCGATGCCGCAGGGGCAGTTTCAACAGGCTTGGGAGCCGGTTTCGGCGTGTCCTTCACGGTATAACCCTGCGCGCGGAACTGCTCGGAAGTCATGCTGCGGTAGAAGTCCGGCTTCGGCGCGGGCGCGGCGGTCTGGGGCTGCGGCGGCGCAAAAGCCGCACGCACGGGCGCGGATATCGCCGCGGGGGCCGGAGACTTCTTCTCCGCGGGCGGTTCGGCAGGAGCTTTTATTCTGTCCTCCCCTGTCAGAGCGGCGAGGGCGGCATGGTACACGACTTCGAACACGCGCTTTTCCTGAGAGAACTTGACCTCGGTCTTTGCCGGGTGGACGTTCACATCGACCCCGGCGCAGCTGAGCTCAAGGTACATGACGCAGGCGGGGTAACGCCCGGTCAAAAGGCTGTTTTTATACGCCTGCTCGACCGCGGCCTGAAGAAGCGAAGAGCGGATATACCGGCCGTTGCAGTAAAAATACTGCGCGCTGCGGTTGCCGCGGCAGGCGGCGGGAGACGAAATGAAGCCGTGGACGCGCAGCTCCCCGTCCTCGCAGGAGCAGGGCAGCATGTCCTTTGCGATATCTCGCCCGAGCAGGGAGTACACCGCGGACTCGGCGCGCCCGTCGCCGGGGGAGAAGAACTCCTCCTTCCCGTCGCGGATGAAACGGACGGATATCTCGGGTCTCCCGAGGGCGCAGCGCAGCGCCGTCTGCACACAGGCGGAGGCCTCGCTGCGGTCGGATTTCAGAAACTTGAGCCGCGCGGGGGTGTTATAGAACAGCCCCTTGACGGCCATGACGGTGCCCTCCGGGCAGCCAGCAGGGCCCATGTCCTGAATGTCCCCGGCGGTCAGGGTGACGAAGGTGCCTTCATCGTCGCCGCGGCGGCGGGTGGTGAGCTCCACCTCGGACACGGCGGATATCGCCGCAAGAGCTTCGCCGCGGAAGCCCATCGTGCCGATGGCTTCAAGCCCGTGCTCGTCATGGAGCTTCGAGGTGGCGTGGCGCAGGAAGGCGACGCCCGCGTCCTCGGGCGCCATGCCGCAGCCGTCGTCCGTGACGCGGATGAACGGCGCGCCGCCGCCCTTTATTTCGACGGTGACGGACTTCGCCCCGGCGTCAAAGGAGTTTTCCATCAGCTCCTTGATGACGGAGGCGGGACGCTCGACGACCTCGCCCGCGGCGATCATATCGGCAACGTGTGGGGAGAGTATATTTATAACGGCCATGAACATTTAACCTCGTGAGTCTATCTTTTAATTAGTGGATTATTATACATTATTTCAGTTGAAAGTTCCACTCCTTTTATGTTAAAATTAAATGCTATTCAGATTCGGATTCACAGGAGATTAACAATGCCTTACGAAAGAAAAACGATAGATATAAGCAGGATACATGAGCAGGAGGATATCTGCAGGCAGATATTCGACCGCGTCACCGCCGACGGGCAGCGCCCGCTCGCAATGGTAGACACCTACGGCTGCCAGCAGAACGAGGCCGACAGCGAGAAGCTGCGCGGGTATCTCAGCGAGATGGGCTACAGCTTCACGCAGGACGAGTTCCAGGCGGACGTGATAGTCGTGAACACCTGCGCGGTGCGCGAGCACGCGGAGATGCGCGTGCTCGGCAATGTCGGCGCGCTCAACCACACGAAGAAGAACAAGCCCGGCCAGATAATCGCCGTGTGCGGCTGCATGGTGCAGCAGGAGCACATGGCGGAGAAGATAAAAATGTCCTACCCCGTGGTCGACCTCGTGTTCGGGCCGCATGAGCTGTGGCGCTTCCCGGAGCTGCTGCTGCGGGTGATGGACAGCCACAAGCGCGTTTTCGCCACGGCGAAGGACGACGGAGCAGTCGCCGAGGGCATCCCGCTCAGGCGCGACGGCACGGTCAAGGCGTGGCTGTCGATCATGTACGGCTGCAACAACTTCTGCACCTACTGCGTCGTGCCCTACGTGCGCGGGCGCGAGAGGTCGAGAAAGCCGGAGGACATCTTAGAAGAGGCGCGCCAGCTCGTCAAGGAGGGCTACAAGGACATTACGCTGCTCGGTCAGAACGTCAATTCCTACGGCAAGGATCTCGGCAGCGGGGTGGATTTTGCAGATCTCCTGCGTATGGTGAACGATATTCCGGGTGACTTCCTCATCCGCTTTATGACGAGCCACCCGAAGGACGCGACCGAGAAGCTCTTCAAAACAATGGCCGAGTGCGAAAAGTGCGCGCATCAGCTGCACCTGCCCGTGCAGTCCGGCAGCGACAGGATACTCAAGCTCATGAACCGCAGCTATAACCGCGAGAAGTACCTGCACCAGGTTGCTCTGGCAAAGCGCTACATGCCCGACCTCGTGCTCACGACGGACATAATCGTCGGCTTTCCCGGCGAGACGGACGAGGACTTTGAGGACACGATAAGCCTCTGCGAAGAGGTGCGCTACGACGCGATGTTCACCTTCATCTACTCAAAGCGTGTCGGCACCCCGGCGGCATCCATGCCCGATCCCTACACGCGCGAGCAGAAGCAGAAGCATTTCGACCGGCTCACCGAGGTATCGAACCGCATCTCCGGTGAGAAGCACAAGGAATACGAGGGTAAGACGCTGCGCGTGCTCGTTGACGGCGAGACCGGGCGCGACGAATATAACCTCTCCAGCCGCACAAACGGCGGCAGGCTCGTCCACCTCAAGGGCGAGAGCAGCCTTATAGGAAAATTCATCGACGTGAAGATCACCGCCAGCAACACCTGGGCGCTGTACGGCGAGATAGTTTAACGCGCCCGGTAACCCCATTTAACGAAAGAGAGAAACTGTCATGGCTGAGCTTACACCCATGAAAAAGCAGTACAACGAAATAAAACAGCAGCATCAGGACTGCCTGCTGTTCTTCCGTCTCGGCGACTTTTACGAGATGTTCAACGACGACGCGAAGATTGCCTCGCGCGAGCTTGACCTCGCGCTGACGACGCGCGACCGTTCCGTTGAGGACCCCGACGAGCGCACACCGATGTGCGGAGTGCCGTACCACAGCGCGGAGGCCTACATCGCGCGGCTCATCGCCAAGGGCTACAAGGTCGCTATCTGCGAGCAGACAGAGGACCCGGCGCTGGCAAAGGGGCTTGTGCAGAGGGACGTCATACGCATAATCACGCCCGGCACGGTGACGGAAAGCTCAATGCTCGAAGAGGGCAAGAGCACCTATATAGGCGCGGTGTACCTCGCTACCCGTGAGGGCGGCGCCGCGTTCTGCGACGTGTCCACGGGCGAGTTCTGCTGCGCGGCCTTTGACGGGGACGCTGTGAGCCACATCATAAACGAGCTTGGCCGCTTTGCGCCGCGCGAGGTCATCCTCTCCCCCGGCGCAAAGGAGAACGAGCATATATATGAGTTCGTCACCCGAAAGCTCGAAGCCATGCCGGAGAGCGCGTCGGAGAGCTTTGAATATCTCCCGGCGTCGGTGCTGCTGTGCAGGCAGTTCGGCTTCACAGACATCGACCAGTGCGGCCTTGACGGGCAGCCCGGCGCGGTCTGCGCGGCGGGGGCGCTGCTCGGCTACATAAAGGAGACTCAGAAATTCGACATCAGCCACATAAACCGGCTCGACGTGTTCTACGGCGGGCGGTATATGGAGCTTGACTGGGTCACGCGCCGCAACCTCGAGCTGACGGAATCCCTGCGCAGCGGGGAAAAGAAAGGATCTCTGCTGTGGGTGCTGGATAAGACCAAGACCCCGATGGGCGGGCGCATGCTGCGCTCATGGGTGGAGCGACCGCTGCTGTCGGCAGTGGCAATAAAGCGCAGGCTCACGGCGGTAAACGAGCTGTATTCAAACAACGTCGCACGCGGAGAACTGATGGCAGTGCTGCGCGAGATAACGGACATGCAGCGGCTTGTCGGCCGCGCGGTATACGGCACGGCCGGCGGGCGCGACCTGCGCTCGCTCTCGAACTGCGCGGCAGTGCTGCCGCGGCTCAAAGAGCTGCTCGCTCCGTTTGAGAGCGCAGAGCTGCGGAGCATCGCGGGGATGGACGCGCTTGACGACATGCGCGCGGAGATAGACCGCGCGATATGCGATGAGCCGCCGTTTTCCGTGCGCGAGGGCGGCGTGCTGCGCACGGGCTATTCCGAAGAGGTAGACCGGCTGCGCAACATCCGCGATAACGGCGCGCAGATGGTGCAGGAGCTTGAGACGCGCGAGCGTCAGCGCACCGGTGCAAAGAAGCTGAAGGTCGGCTACAACCGCGTGTTCGGCTATTACATCGATGTGCCCAATTCCGCGGGGCTTGAAAAGGTCCCGGAAGAATACATACGCAAGCAGACGCTGGTTTCGAGTGAGCGCTATTTCACCCCCGAGCTCAAAGAGCTTGAGACAACGCTGCTGACGGCGCGCGACAGGGTGAACGAGTTAGAGTACCAGTATTTCACCGAGGTGCGCCTGAGCGTGGCGGAAAAGGTCGACCGCGTACAGGCCGCGGCGGACGCCGTGGCGCGGCTCGACGCGCTCTGCTCCCTCGCCGAGACCGCCGTGCGCAACAACTACACGATGCCTGAGGTAGACACCTCGCGTGAATTGCAGATAATCCAGGGTCGGCACCCGGTCGTAGAGCAGGCGATGAAGGACGTGCTCTTCGTCCCGAACGACACCTATCTTAACGACAGCGACGACCGCGCCGCGATAGTCACGGGTCCGAACATGGCAGGTAAATCCACCTATATGCGCCAGACGGCGCTCATCGTGCTGATGGCGCAGATAGGCTCCTTCGTCCCGGCAAAGAGTGCGACGATCGGCATAGTCGACAGGGTCTTTACCCGCATAGGCGCGTCCGACGATCTGGCCTCCGGGCAGTCCACTTTCATGGTGGAGATGAGCGAGATGGCCTCGATCCTCAAGCACGCGACCGCAGCATCCCTCCTGATCCTCGACGAGATAGGCCGCGGTACCTCGACCTTTGACGGGATGGCTATAGCCCGCGCGGTGCTGGAATACTGCGCGGACAAGCGCAGGCTCGGCGCAAAGACGATGTTCGCCACGCACTACCACGAGCTTTCCGCGCTCGAGGGCGAGATACAGGGCGTGCGCAACTACAGCATAAGCGCGAAGAAGCAGGGCGGGAACCTCGTGTTCCTGCGCAAAATAGTGCGCGGCGCGGCGGACGACAGCTACGGCATAGAGGTCGCAAAGCTGGCGGGGCTGCCGGAGGCCGTGATAAGCAAGGCCAAGGGCTACCTCAAGGAGCTTGAGGCCGACGGCATAAGCGCGCTGCCGAGAGCGGACGCTGCGGACGACGGGCAGATAAGCTTTGCCGACGTCGGCACGGACGAGATACGCCAGATGCTCGAGAGCGCAGACCTCAACACGCTCACCCCGATCGAGGCGATGAACCTGCTCTTCGAGCTGCAGAAGAAAGCGAGGGGCTGATGAACAGGAGAGCTTTACCCCCGTTCACAAGCGAGATGACAAAGCGCGAGCGCGTCATGGCGCTGGCGTATATTCCGTTTCATGTTCTGCTGCTGCCGATGGGGTTCTCCTGGCTGTCGGTATACGCGGGGCTTATGGATGAGGTGACGGCAAATGTGCTGTGCTACTCGATAGGCTTCATCTATATGCTCGTCTTCGAGTTCCGCTTCCTGCGCCGTGACTTTGACCCGTTGTGTGACCACCCGCTGCACTGCGCGCTTGAGATAATCGCGGGCTATCTGCTGATGATGGTCTGCAATTACTGCACGAGCCTGATCCTTCTTGCGGTGCTGCCGACTGCCTCGAACCCGAACAACGGCGCGATAATGGACATGGCCGAGATAGACATGCGCTGGGTCAAGGCGATGACGGTGTTCCTTGCGCCGCCGGTGGAGGAGCTTATGTTCCGCGCCGGCATATTCGGGACGCTGCGCCGCCGCAGCCGCTTTGCGGCCTACGCCGTCAGTGCGCTGGTGTTTTCGCTGTATCACGTATGGGGCTTTGCGCTCGCCGATCCGATAAACTGGATATACATTATACAGTACATCCCGGTGTCGCTGCTGCTGGCGCGCTGCTATGAGCGCACTAATTCTATCTGGAGCAGCATATTCTTCCACATGACCGTAAACGCCGTGTCGCTTCAGGCGCTTTCCATGCTTCAGGATCTGCTATGAGCGGCTACACACTGAAAACCATCGCCCGCATCCGGAGCGATTTCCCGACGAAGTTCGGCATTCCCCGGCAGGCCGGGATCGTGAGCGAGCTTGAGAGCCTTATAGTTTTCGAGACAGAATACCGCAATGACGAGGCGCTGCGCGGGATAGAGGACTTCAGCCATCTGTGGCTGATATGGCAGTTTTCCGAGAACGTGCGCGAGGATTGGTCGCCGACGGTGCGGCCGCCGCGGCTCGGCGGGAACACAAGGCTCGGAGTATTCGCGACGCGCTCGCCGTTCCGCCCGAACGCGCTGGGGCTGAGCTGCGTGAAGCTGCTGGGCATCGAAAAACGCGAGGGGCTGGGGACAGTCCTGCGCGTTGCGGGAGCCGACCTCATGGACGGCACCCCGATATACGACATTAAGCCGTACATCCCCTACGCCGACTGTCACCCCGAGGCAAGCGGCGGCTTCGCGCCGGACTCCGGGGCAAGGCTCACGGTGGAATACGCGGCGGGAGTGCAGGAGCGCGTACCGGAGGGCAAGCGCGACGCGCTGACGGGCGTGCTCGCAAACGACCCGCGCCCACGCTATCAGCACGACAGCAGCCGCGTCTACGCCCTTGAGTTTGCGGGGCTTGAAGTGAAGTTCACGGTGGACGGAGATGTTCTCACTGTGATATCGGCAGAAAAGGAGGAAGCTTCATATGTGGGAGACGATAAGCAGCAGCGATGAAATATCGCAGTTTATGGAAAAGGTATACTATTTTCACGACAGCTGCATAAAGGAAATGAATTACATAAGCGGAGCGTACGTCGAAGATAGTCTCTGGATGCATCCGCTGAACGACCGCAGAATACTGCGGGTCATTATCCAGCGGCAATTTGGTGAAAATTCCATGATAGAGATGGAGTTTCAGGGGCTAAAGTATCTCAAGCTTTTTCCCGTTGATCCCTACTACTACACATGCGAAATTTTGGATTCGACGATGCTGTTGAAGGGCGGCAATATATACTGGTGCGACTGCGGCGATGTGTCCGAAGATGATTTAGACGATTATAAGGGCACCTTGATCTGCGCGTCAAAGCTCAGATGGCGCGCCATTGAGAACCACATGGGTGAAAAACTGTTCTATCACTCCGATGTAGAAGATCAAAGCGAACCCTCGCGTGAACCGCGTAATTTGAGAAGATCATAGAAAGACTAAATACCGGCAAGCATTGCTGCTTGCCGGTATACTTTTATTGTGCTTCGTTTTATTTCCTTACCGCCGCGCAGTAGTCGCCGGAGATGATGACGTCAAATTCTGTCGGGTCGAAGAGCGCCGCGTCGGACACCGTGCCGACATAGGCGGCGGAGCTGTCCTTGGTCTCCTCAATAAGCTCGGGGCTCAGGGAAAGATAGTGGAACCGCTCTCTGTACGGCAGGAGAGTTTTTCCGTGATCCTCGTCCGTCAGGCCTTGGAAGTAATGCGCGTCCGTGCCGTCATAGAACAGGGTCAGAATTTCGCTGACATTATAATAGCCCTTATATTGCAGGTCGGCGCTTATATAGAGCCGGTCGGCTCCGCTGTCCTCCGCCGCCATTATCGCGTCCTCAAGTCCATAGAAGAAATAGTGCTTCACGCTCTCGGCGTAGGCGCCGAAATACGTGCCCGCCATGAGCGCGCCCGAGAGCAGGAGCGCACAGACCGTCGGGATCGTGAGCTTCGGCAGCGCGGTGACGGCGTAATATACCCCGAGCGCGATGAACATCAGCTCCGCGTAATATATAATATTGATACGGTTGACGTTCACGCCGTTCGTAACTATACCGACCCATATCCCGGTCAGCAGAGCGAACAGCGCAAGCCACTTGTTATCGGCTCCCCTCCCCTTAAAAAAGCCGAACAGACCGAGTATCGCGAAGGGTACGGTAAAAAGATACATTGTGCCGAAGCCGTCCATGTCGTTCCACGGAAGGTCTTTCACCTGCAGGAGCGTGACATTCAGCAGGCTTTTGAAATTTGCTGCAAGCTGTTCAAGTGGCTTATCCGAGAAGAACAGGATGTCCCCCGCGCGGACACTGTCTGTAAAGTGCTGGATGGTGACGAAGGGCAGCTCTATCGTGTCCCAGCCGAAGAAGTTCACGGCCATAGTGAGGAGGAACGGCCACGCGATGAGCAGGTACACAAGAGCGCAGACAGCCGCGTTGCGCAGCGTGACGCGCTTCTTTATCATATAGAACGCGCAGACCGCAACGAGAAACAGCGGGACGGTATAGATCGTGATGCCGTAGCAGTACATGCACAGGCCGAAAAAGAGCATGGATATGTACAGGAAGCGCTTTTTCTTCGTCAGGCCGCGGTTGAGGAAATACAGCCCGCCCATGAAGAAATGCGGCAGGAGATTACAGTCAAGCGCCCAGCGGCTCTGAAGCAGGTGCCATGGGTTTATGGCGACGAGCAGCGCCGCGATGAGCCCGGCGCGCTCGCCGAAAACATCGCGCATGAAGAGCCAGAAGAACACGCCCCCGGCGATGCTGCACAGCAGGGACGGGATGCGCATGGTCACGACGCTCAGGCCGAAGAGCTTCACAAGCGGCGCGATCAGGTATGACATGAGGCTGCTCATCTGCCCGTAGCCCCATGCGTAGAGGTGGCAGGGCAGCCATGTGCCGAAGCGGTCGGTGCCGTAATCGGCGAGAGCCTTGGCGTCGACCGCAGCCATCGCCCCGTCCTGATTCACACCGCCGGGGATGCTCCCGAAGTCCCACACACGCAGCGCAATGCCGGCAATGAGGATCAGCAGCAGGAACAGACGGTATGTGTTTTTGCTTTGCCTGCCCATCGGCACCGCTCCCGCGGGGCGGCGCAGCATGCACACGGCAGCAGCTATGCTCACTGTCAGTGAGAGGGCGAGCATTACAGAATTAAAGGTATCCATTCATTTAGCTTGCGGAGCCTGCGCGTTATCGGCGCAGGCTCCGTCTTTTTCTCGGTGTCTGGTTTTTCAGCTCAGGTTCCCGGTGGCGTACATCGCCGCGGTCAGCGCGACGACGGGCGCGGTCTCGCAGCGGAGGATGCGCTCACCCATCGAGCAGATGTGCATCTTGCAGACGCGCGCAAGGTCGGCCTCAAACTGCGCGAAGCCGCCCTCGGGGCCGGTGATGATCGCGGCGGTCGCGATATCCTTATTCGCGGAAAGGACATCGTCCAGCTTCTCGCGCTCGCCCGTCTCATACATGAACAGGCCGAGGTCCTTCTTCACCGCAATATCGAGCACAGCCGTGAAGTCCCCCGCCCAGCTCACCTGCGGGATGATGCCGCGGCCGGACTGCTTTGCCGCCTCCTCGGCGATGCGCTGCCAGCGCTCGAGCTTCTTCTCGGGCTTCTCGGGCTTTGCGATGCAGCGCTCGCTGTCAAAGAACATGATCTCATACGCGCCGGCTTCGACGCACTTCTGGATGATATAATCGGTCTTATCGCCCTTCGGCAGGCCGCAGAGCACCGTCACCTTGGCGCTCGGCTCCGCCGGGCAGGGGACGACCTCGATGACCTCGGCCTCGACCTGCTCCTTATCGGCGCTGACAAGGCGGCACTTATAGTCCGTGCCCTGACCGTCGCAGATTATCATATCCTCGCCCGGACGCAGACGCAGCACACGCACATGCTCGGCGTCCCGCCCCTTCATTATCGCCATGCCGCCCAGAATATTGGTACCGGCCATGAAAAATCTCGGCATTTTCATCTCTCCTAAGAGTTAATATGGAGTGTTCTCTTTGCCGTAATTATCGCATAATTTGGACAGCTTTGCAATAGCAAGCATATAATAGGGCGGAGAAAAATATATGGAGATGATATAATGGACAAAAGCTTTTCCTCTGAGCTCCAGGGCTTTGAGGAGGTCTGGAAGCGCGTGAGCGCGGGGCGCGCAAAGCCCAAGGCTCCCGCAGGGCTGATGCCGGGAAAGTCACAGAAGAGCAAGGCCATCCGGTTCTGCGGCGATCCGCCGCGGCGCGGCTGAGCCTATTCTTCCCCGGCGGCGATCCAGCCGTGTTCTTCCAGCTTTTCGAGCAGCTCGCCCCACAGCTCGACCGTGCGGAAGCGCAGCTCATATCCGTCCTGCCGGGTTATGAGGGCATAGTCCTCGACGCTCATTGCTTCCTCCACCTGCTCGGACTGCACCGCCGACAGGCACACCGGCGGGAACACGATGCACCACCAGTTGTGCCCCTCGCCCTCGCCGAGCACAACGCGCAGGGATTCATACCGCCCCGCCGGGAGCGTGAAGCCATCATATTCGCGGCTGGGGTAAAGCTCCGTGCCGAGGCTGACGGTGACCTGCCGTCCCTCCGCCGCGGAGGCCGCGGCGCGGCCTATGCCGTCAAGCTCGCGGCTGAGCACCGCGCGGGCGTCGGCGGGGCTTTCGGAGCCGTCGAGCCGGGGCGTGATGTATTCAAGCACGGCATCGCGCACACGCAGCTTGAGAGCCTGCTCATAGGCGTCGTCCGAGACGGCAAGCACGTGCAGGCGCACAAGATCCGCGCTGATGGCGCTGCTGCGCCCCTGCGCCCAGACCGCCGCGCACAGACACACGCACAGCGAAACGAGCGCCGAAATTTCCCATATCCTCAAAAACCTGCTCTTATCCATAGAAAAAACCGCCTTACCGTATGTAATGATACATACAGTATTGACGGTTTTTTCCTATCTAAACCAACTTTTTAAAGTGCGCCCACACAGGCGGCGCTTTCGCAGAAGCCGTACTCCGCGCGCAGCTTATCGCGCACGGCGGAGACGTCCCTGTCCGGCTCGAACACGCCGAACACCGCGGAGCCCGTGCCGGTCATCACCGCGCCGAGCGCGCCGTGGTCGAGCAGGGTGCTCTTTATATCCGCGACGGTGCGCATGCGGCGGTCGTCAACGTCCTCAAAAACATTATACATACGGCGGCTTATCTGCGCGAGCTGCCCCTGCCTGATCGCCTCGACAAGCCCCGCCGTATCGGGGTGGCAGCGCAGCTTTATCTCGTCAAGCTTTCTGAAAAGCTCAGGCGTGGATATAGAAAATTCGGGCTTGCATATAATGAAGCGGCAATCCGGCATATCCGGGAGCGCCTCGAGCTTCTCGCCGCGCCCGGAGGCCAGCGCCGTGCCGCCATAGACGCAGAATGGCACGTCCGAGCCGATGCGCTCGCTCAGGCAGCGCAGCTGCTCGCGGTCGAGCACATCGCCGTACAGGCGGTTGAGCGCGCGCAGCACAGCGGCTGCGTCCGATGAACCGCCGCCCATGCCCGCGCCGACCGGGATGCGCTTGTTTATCTCGATGAGCATGCCCTGCCCGGCGTGCCCCGTCTCCTCAAGGAAGTACAGCGCCGCCTTTACGGCAAGGTTGCGCTCGTCGCCGGGGATGAAGCGCAGATTGCTGCGCGCGCGCACGCGGCCGCTCTCGTCGAGCGTGACCGTCACCTCATCGCACAGCGAGACGGTCTGCATGACCATGAGCATGTCATGGTAGCCGTCCTCCCGGCGCTCGGTAACATCAAGGGATATATTGAGCTTGGCGTAAGCATTTTCATTTGTTGTCATCATGCGCTTACCCCTCAGCCCAGACTGTACACACGCAGCTCATAGGGGCGCGCGGTGAAGCCGTTGCCGATGACAAAGCAGCCGTCATAGTTTGAAAGCTCCATCGTCCAATCGCCAAGCGTGATGCCCTCCGGGGCGTCAAAGCGCGTGAACTCCGAGGCAAAGCAGCATATCACCAGCAGGCACTTACCCCCATAGCGGCGCTCATATACATAGAAGTTCTTGTCCTTAGGAGCATATTCCTTATACGTGCCGTAGAGCGCGACGGCGTTGTTCTTCCTGAAAGCGAGCAGCCGCCGGTAGAAATTCAGCAGCGAGCCGGGGTCGTCCTCCTGTGCTTCGACGTTTATCTGCTTATAGTTCGGGTTCACGCTGAACCACGGCTTGACAGTGCTGAAGCCGGCGTTTTCAGCGTCCGACCACTGCACGGGCGTGCGCGCGTTCTCTCGCGTCGCGCGCTGGATGAGCTTCAGGACGGTTTTCTTCGGAAGCAGCTTCGAGGCGATGCGGGCGATGTTGAACGTCGCCACGTCCTTATACATATCGAGCCGCGGCAGGGCGATATTCGTCATGCCGATCTCCTGCCCCTGATAGATAAAGGGCGTGCCGCGCTGGAGAATGTACATGGCGGCGAGCATCTTCCCGCTCTCGTCGTGGTACTTCTCGCTGCCGTAGCGGCTGATGATGCGAGGATGGTCATGGTTCTCGATATACAGAGCGTTCCAGCCGCGCCCTTCGAGCTTGAGCTGCCAATCGGTGAAGGCCTTTTTCATCTTCACGAGATTGAATTTGCTGGGGAGGACTTCGTTATAAAAGCAGTCCGCCTCCATGTGCGAGAAGGCGATCATCTCATCGAGCACGTGCTCCGGCCCCTCGGTGACATAGCTGAGCGCGACATCCGCCGTGGTCATCGGGCTTTCGCCGACGACGAAGCAGTCATAATTATTGAACACATCGCGCTTGAACTCCTTGAGATAGGCGTGCACCTCCGGGCGGTTGGAGTAATACTTCATGCCGTTTGCCGCGGGGAGCTTCGGGTACGCATCCGGCAGGCCGGGAGCCTTGGAGACGAAGGTGATAACGTCCTCACGGAAGCCGTCGACACCCATATCCAGCCAGAAGCGCAGGATCTTTTTGACCTCCTCGCGCACGGCGGGATTATCCATATTGAGATCCGGCTGTTTTTTTGCGAACAAATGCAGATAAAATTCGTCTAAGCTACTGTCATACTCCCATGCGCCGCCTTCGAAGAGGCTCGTCCAGTTATTGGGCGGCAGGAGCTTTTTCCCGTTTATCCCGCCGCGGCGGCCGGGACGCCAGAAATAATAATCATGGTAAGGGCTGTCCTTGGACTTGCGGCTCTCCTTGAACCACGGGTGCTCATCCGAGCTGTGGTTCACGACAAGATCCATGAACACCCGCAGGCCGCGCTCATGCGCGCCGTCGAGCACCTGACGGAACACGTCAAGATTACCGTAGTCCGGATGGATGTTCATATAATCGGAAATGTCGTACCCATAATCGGCGTTCGGCGAGGGGTACAGGGGTGAAAACCAGATTGCATCCACGTTCAGGCTCTTTATATAATCCAGCTTCGACAGCACGCCCCACAGGTCGCCGATGCCGTCCCCGTTTCCGTCGCAGAAGCTGCGCGGCCAGATATGATACACGGACATCTCCTTATACCACGGCGTAAAAGCCATAATACCCCTCCTCCGCCGGCTCGCGCGGCCGGTCGATATACGTTCTGTTTACTTTATATATTAGCACATATAAAGCCCGTTCTCAACAAATATATTTATTCCCGGAATTTTCCGGGAATAAGTTATTAATTAACATCTGCCATGTTGACAAAAGACCGATTTTGTGCCATTATGCTCTCTGAATATGAACATGATTTAGGTCTTATGTTTGTGTTTGAAAGGATCTGCTTCTGACTATGAAAAAATTTCTGACTTCGCTGGCTCTTGCTCTGCTGGCCGTCTTTTCGGTTCTCCCCTGCGCTTATGCCGAAGAATACGTCCCCCTTGGAAGCTACACCGCCGGTGAAAAGCTCAACTGCTATATAAGCAATGTCGACGCCGGGGCACAGGTCGTCTCCCTTGACCTGCCCAGAGGCTGCTCGCTGGTCGACGACTTCAACGGCGGCACGCGCCGTCTCCTCCTCGGCGGGGCTCCGACTGAGGCCGGTCAGCACGCTTTCTCCATACAGGTGAGCGGCGTTGAGAACTACACCATAAACTGCTCGATAGACCTCACTCCCGCTCTGCCGAGCATCCAGACCTGCCAGAACGTCACCTGTGCGCCCGGCAGCAGCGTCCTGCTCTCCGTCAGCGCATGGACGACGGATGGCGGCAGCCTGAGCTATCAGTGGTACACCGGCGTCGGCTTCACGAGCATCCCCATAAACGGCGCGACCGACCCGGTCTACTCCCCCGATACCTCCGTCTCCGGTACTACATATTACACCTGCAGCGTCACGAATACGAACAACGGCCTCTCCGTCTCTGCGATGAGCGAGCCGATGATCGTCACCGTGGCAACGCCGAAAGTCGTGTCCATCTCTGTTGACGCCATGCCCTCAACGACTCGGTACCAGGTAGGCGACTCGCTGAACCTCAGCGGTATGCGTCTCCAAGTCAATTACGACAACGGCAGCAGTGAGATCGTCTCTCAGGGCTACACCGGTTCGCCCAGCGTTTTCAATGAGGCCGGGACGCAGACCGTGACTATAAGCTACGGCGGCGCGGTGTGCTACTTCTACGTCACGGTCGAGAACAAGGAAGCCGTCGTTGACGGCATCGGCGTCGTCACCCTGCCGAAGAAGACGCAGTACAAGGTCGGCGACAATCTCGAGACCGAGGGGCTTTCCATCCGCGCCTACTCCGGGAACACGCACTTTGACATCTCCTCCGGGCTTGACTGCTCGCCCACGGTGCTCAACACCGCCGGCAGCCAGACCATAACCGTCACCTACGCCGGCAAGACCTGCACTTTCACAGTCAAGGTCACTGAGGAAAAAGAGGTCATCCAGACCGTGACCGTGGCGGCGCGCCCGACGAAGGTCGAGTACACCGTCGGCGACAGGCTCGACAGCACAGGGCTCACTCTCCGCGTCGTCACCAACAAGGGGACGAAAGAGGTCACCTCCGGTTTCTCCTGCTCGCCCAAGGTTCTCACGACTGCCGGGACGCAGACCGTGACGGTCGCATACGGGCAGTACACCTGCACCTTTGACGTGACCGTCAAGGCCGCAGCGTCACCCAGTCCCTCACCGATGCCCACACCCACGCCGTCGGCTTCGCCTGCGGTCTCCGCGTCTCCGTCCGCCGGCCCCGGCGCGGTATCGCCCAGCCCCTCGGCCGGCCGTCACGATAACGGCAGCAACCCTGTGAGCGCGGTGGTAAAGGTCGGGCTCATAGTCGCGGTGCTGGCTCTGGCAGGGCTTGCGGGCTGCGTCTACGTGCTCCAAAAGAAAGGCAATGTCGACTTCCTGTCCATGTTCACAGGCAAGAACAAACAGGATCGCGGCAGACATTGATGTGAGTTTTGCAAAGGATGCGCCGGAAAGTTTTCCCGCGCATCCTTTTTTCTTGCGTACAGCGGCAAGCTGTTTTATAATCTAAGGTATCTGAATGGTGGAGGCGGTGATGGCCGTGCAGCTCAAAACAAAAAGAACTTCTGTGATACTGTGCAGGGTTTTCTGCCTGATCCTCGTGTGCGTCCTTGCATATAACTGGCAGAGGATATTCTACATAGAGTGCATCGACGGCATGATCTCCGACGTGCCGAACCATGTGAAGCTCGCCATGGGGCACAATGATTACGGCCTGTCCTCATACCTCATCCGCTTCCTTTACGGTACTTTCGGCGAGCACCGGGGCCAGACGCTCCTGAGCCTGTGCCTTGCGGCGAATAACGTCGTCGGACTGTTCACGGTCTGGCTGCTCGTGCGCCGTCTCCTGCCGGAGCTTGATGGCAGCTTCGCGTTTCTTGCCGCCGTGCTCGCGGCGCTGTGCGGCCCGTGGATCATCCCCGGGTATCAGACGGGAATGTACCTCGGCGTATATAACGGCAATGTCTACCACAACATGACCGTGCTCTTCAGCCGCACGTTTATCCCCTTCGTTTTCCTGTTCTTCTTTGACTGCTGGGATAAGCGGCACGGCAGGATAGCTTTTCTCCCGTGGCTGGGCATGGCGCTGAGCTTCCTTATTGCGACGCTCTTCAAGCCGAACTTTGCCTTTGCGTTTATCCCGATGCTTGCGGTGATGCTGCTTGCCGACTTCATAAAATACCGCGCGCGGTATTTCAAAAACGACGTTATCCTCGGGCTCTCCGTCGTCCCGGCGGGGCTTGCCTGTATCTGGCAGTACCTTGTCCTGTTCTCTGGTGACTTTGCGGGCACCTCCTCCGGTGTCGCGTTTCGGCTGCTGCTCGGCACGGCGGGGCTCTCGGCGCTCATAATGTACCTGCGCAGCCTGCTGCTGCCGGTATATTCCCTCGCGCTGCAAGCGCCGAAAGAGAACGAAGCGAAGCACATCTGGCTCATCGTGATCTGCGATGCCGTCGCGATCCTCGAGGCCTGTGTCCTGACCGAGACGGGCTTTCGCGCAAACGACGGCAACTTTGACTGGGGCAGCCTCGCGCTCTATCCGATCCTGTTCTCCGTATCGATCGCGCTGCTGATGCGTCTGGTGCAGGGCACAGATTGGAAAAACCGCGGCAGCGCATGGAAAGCGGTGCTCGGCATCGTCCTGCTGCTGGGGCACCTCGCGGCCGGCATATACTGTCTCTACCGTGCGCGCTACGGTGGGTACTACTGGTTCTACTTCTGATACGTTATTATAAACCCGGCGCTGCAAGGGAAAGCCTTGCAGCGCCTTTTTCTATTTCAGCGCATCCAAAATCATTTCTCTGTGCAGAAGCTGCATGGCGCGCGGCTGCTCCGCTTCTCCCACAAGGACGCTTATTCTCCCGTCGCCGACGCTGCCGGAGAGCACCTCTATCCCCTCCGCTGCAAGCAGCAGCACCGCCCGCGACAGCGCCGCGGCGTCCGCCGCCTTGCCGGCAAGGCTTATTTCGCCGCTGGCGCGGCTGCGGGTTATCCCGGCAAAGTCGGGGCGGCTGCCGTCGCGCAGTGCGCGCACCTGCGAGCCGGGCGCGTCGGTAAACGACGAGAGCAGATGTATCACGACTGAGTTTGCCATCGCAAGCTCCACGGATTTTGCGTGGAGCACCTGTGACCCTGCCTCGGCAAGGGCGAGCATATCCCGGTAATCTATCGCGCTGAGCTTCACCGCGTCCGGTATCAGGCGCGGGTCGGCGGTATATATGCCGTCGACATCGGTGTAGATCTCGCAGCAGTCACTCTCGAGCGCTGCGGCGAGGGCGACCGCCGTCGTGTCCGAGCCGCCGCGGCCAAGGCTCGTTATATCCCCGGCGGCGCACACGCCCTGAAAGCCCGTCACGACCGGGACCCTGCCGCGGCTGAGAGCCTCCCTTATCCTCACCGGCGCGATGAGCTGTATGTCGCTGTCGCCATAGCGGCAGTCGGTATATATCCCCGCCTGCCACCCGGCAAGGGACACCGCCGGTATGCCGAGGCTCTCCATCGTCATTACAAGCAGTGCCGCCGACTGCTGCTCGCCGGTAGTGATGAGTGCGTCCATCTCACGCGGAGAGGGCTTGCCGCCAAGCACACGCGCCCTGTCCGCAAGAAGGTCGGTAGTATCGCCCATTGCCGAGACTACGACCACAACTTCGTTTCCGTTCTGCCGCTGCCGCATACAAATGCCTGCCGCGCGGCGCAGCCTGTCTCCGTCCGCTATGGAGCTGCCGCCGAATTTTTGCACTATAAGCATTTCTTTTCCTCCAGTGCCGCAGATTACTGTGCGGGCACAGCACAGAAAGCACCGGCCCAATCCATTATATACAGCGCCGCGGCCGGGGGTTCGATGAATAAAAAACGGTATAAATGGCAAATAATACCGGGAGAAAAATCGGCGGGAGGTGAGGAAATGCAGGAAAAGCTCGCAGGATATTTTGCGCTGCTGCTGTACGCGGCGGGGACGGTCGGCCTCGTGTGGCTGTGCGTGCGCTTCATATTGCCGTGGGCGGCGCCGTTCATAACAGCCTATCTGCTGGCGGCGCTGCTGGAAAATCCCGTGGGCTATCTCTCCCGGCATGGCTGGAGACGGGGCGCGGCGGCGGCGCTGTGCGTACTGCTGACGCTTGCGCTGCTTTTGTGGGCGGCGGCCTCGCTCGTACTCAAGGGCGTCGGCACAGTCACAGAGTTCATGCAGAGCGTACCGGGGCTTATGAGCCTCATTGAGCAGAAGCTGCTGGAGCTTGAGAACCGCGCCATGGACTACATCGGCAGCGCCCCGGAAGGCACGGCGGCTTATCTTGAGACGGCGGCCTCATCCATCGGGGACATGCTTTATTCCCTGCCCGCGGCAATATCGAAGCAGGCCATCGCTTTCCTCTCCCGCACGGCGCAGGCAAGCCCCGATACGCTGCTGTTCATCGTGACAGCGGGGATCGGCACCTATTTCATCTCCGCAGCTTTCCCGAAGATAAACGCCTTTATCCTCGCGCAGCTGCCTGCGGGCTTCCGACAGCGCCTTGAGGGGCTGGGAGCCGACCTGCGCGGCAGCTTCGGCGGCTTTATGCGCGCCCAGCTCATACTTATGGCGATGACCTTCATAGAGCTGCTCATTGCGTTCCTGCTGCTCGGCGTGCGCGGCGCGCTCGGCATCGCCGCCGTGACCGCGCTGATAGACGCGCTGCCGGTGTTCGGCACAGGTGTCGTGTTGGTGCCGTGGGCGGTGTTCTGTCTGCTCCTCGGCAGTACCGGGCGGGCTATCGGCCTGATCGTATGCTGGGCACTCGTTAACCTCGTGCGCAGCTGCACACAGGCAAAGCTCCTCGGCGATCAGATCGGTCTTGACCCTATCGCCTCGCTCGCGGCGATATACGTCGGCTGGCGAGTGTGCGGCGTGTGGGGGATGCTGCTGTTCCCGATATTGCTTGTGACAGTCCAGCAGCTCAACGACCGCGGCGTGATAAGGCTGTGGAAGAGCGTATAAAAATGCAGCGTCCAAAAATAGGGCGCTGCATTAATGTTATACTTATCAGAAGTCGGCGTTGCCGGTCGTGCGGGGGTGGAGCTCAACATCACGGATGTTGCTCACGCCGGTGAGGTACATGACCATACGCTCAAAGCCGAGGCCGTAGCCCGCGTGACGGCAGCTGCCGTAGCGGCGCAGGTCGAGGTACCACCAGTAGTCCTCTTTCTTGAGTCCCAGCTCGTCCATGCGCTTTTCGAGCATATCGAGGCGCTCCTCGCGCTGGCTGCCGCCGATGATCTCGCCGATGCCGGGGACGAGGCAGTCCGCCGCCGCGACGGTCTTGCCGTCGTCGTTCATGCGCATGTAGAAAGCCTTGATGTCCTTGGGGTAATCGGTGACGAAGATGGGCTTTTTGAACACTTCCTCGGTCAGGTAGCGCTCATGCTCGGTCTGAAGATCGATGCCCCACTCGACGGGGTACTCGAACTTTCTGCCGCTGTTCTTGAGTATCTCGACCGCCTCGGTGTAGCTCACGCGGCCGAAGTCGTTGCTGACGACGTTATGCAGTCTCTCAAGCAGGCCCTTGTCGACAAAGGAGTTGAAGAACTCCATCTCCTGCGGGCAGCGCTCCATGGTGCGGTTGATGATATACTTGACCATCGCCTCGGCGGTGTCCATATAATCGTTGAGGTCGGCAAAGGCCATCTCCGGCTCGATCATCCAGAACTCGGCGGCGTGGCGCTGGGTGTAAGAGACCTCGGCGCGGAAGGTGGGGCCGAAGGTATAGACATCACCGAAAGCCATGGCGAAGTTCTCGGCATTGAGCTGGCCGGAGACGGTCAGGCTCGTCGGCTTGCCGAAGAAGTCCTTGCTGTCGTCAACAGTGCCGTCCTCCTTGAGGGGGAGGTTGTTGAGATCGAGTGTGGTGACGCGGAACATCTCGCCCGCGCCCTCGCAGTCGGAGCCGGTGATAATGGGGGTGTTGACGTACACGAAGCCGCGCTGCTGGAAAAACTCATGCACTGCCTGCGCCGCGACGCTGCGGACGCGGAAGGTGGCGGAGAAGAGATTGGTGCGCGGTCTGAGGTGCTGGATAGTGCGCAGGAACTCCACGCTGTGGCGCTTCTTCTGGAGGGGATAGTCCGGCGTGGACGCGCCCTCGACGGTAATCTCATCGGCTTTCAGCTCAAAGGGCTGCTTTGCCTCCGGGGTGAGAACAAGCGTGCCGTGGACGATAAGGGCAGCGCCTACGTTCTGCTTTGCGATCTCTTCGTAATTATTCAGTGAGCTCCTCTCAAATACGACTTGCAGCGACTTGAAGCAGCTGCCGTCATTAAGCTCGATAAACCCGAAGTTCTTCATGTCGCGGACGGTTCTGACCCAGCCGCAGACTGTCATGCTCTGGCCGCCGAGGGCTTCTGCATCGGCAAAGATGCCGGAAATTTTCTGACGTTTCATTTGGCGCTCTTCCTTTCTTTGTGCCTTTGGGCACGCATATTTTTAAAAGCAGCACTGGTTTCCGCAAAAACCGGTGCTGCATTATTATATATATTATGGTCGGATATTGCAAGGTTTAATTGCGTTTTCCGGGAAAATCAGAAGATCATCTGCACAGGGCACTCATAATTTTTGAGCGTGATGTCCTGATATTCGCCGCCGGCCTCGCCGTCGCGCGTCCATGACACCGGCTTATCGAAGATGAACCGCGCCTGACGGGTGTGGAGAATGAGGAGGTTTTCGCTGTCAAAGCGCTGGGACAGCACACTCTCGACGATCTCGCCGAAGCCCGCGACGCTGCCGGGGTTCTTCACCAGCACGAGCTCACTCATCCCGTCGCCGAGGCAGACCATCTCGCTCGGCAGGCGGACGATGCCCGCGACCGAGGTGGAGTTTGACATGCTGCCGTAGAGAAGATCCGCTTCCACAACGCCGCCGTCATACTCGACACGGGTATTATAGCTCTCTATCTTACCGAGCTGCTGCGCGCCCTGGAGCACATAGGCCAGGTGACCCAGCCGCTTTTTCTGATCCTGCGGGGTGGCGTAGCTCACCTCGGTGAACGCGCCGAAGGCTGCGATATAGGCAAAGTATTTATCATCCCCGAAGCCGCCGACATCAAAGGGGTGCGCCGTGCCGTGGACTATCCTGCGCGCCGCGCCGACCGTGTCGTTCTTCGGCAGGCCGAGCGTCGTTGCGACATCGTTCGCCGTACCCATGGGCATATACCCGACAGGGGGCGGAGAGTCGAGCTGCATGAGCCCGGCGAGCACCTCGCTGAGCGTGCCGTCCCCGCCGATGCAGGCGACCGTATCAAAGTTCGCAGCATGGCGCGCGGCAAACTCCGTCGCATCTCCTCTGCCCGAGGTGAAGAACAGCGTCGTCCTGTAGCCGCCGAGGTCGAGCGTATGCAGCGCTTCGGCGAAATTCACCTTATACCCGCCGCGTCCCGCCGCGGGGTTTACTATGAGCATCAGTTTCTTTTCCATGTTTCTCCTTTGCCCCTTGCCAACGTCTAAGCTCAGTTCTTGAGGCTGTGCAGCGGGGCGGGGATACGGCCTCCGCGGGCGATGAACTCTGCGGCGCTGCCGTCATGCAGCGGCATTATCGGCGCCGAGCCGAGGAGCCCGCCGAAATCTACCGTGTCGCCGACGGTCTTGCCCTTTGCCGGGATGATGCGCACGGCGGTGGTCTTGTTGTTGACCATGCCGATAGCTGCCTCATCGGCAATGATAGCGGAGATGGTATCGGCGCTCGTGTCGCCGGGGACGGCGATCATGTCGAGCCCGACCGAGCAGACGCAGGTCATGGCTTCAAGCTTATCGATGCAGAGCATCCCGTCCTCCACGGCAGAGATCATGCCCGCATCCTCGGACACGGGGATAAACGCACCGGACAGGCCGCCGACATGGCTTGACGCCATGACGCCGCCTTTTTTGACCGCGTCATTGAGGAGCGCGAGGGCAGCGGTCGTGCCGTGCATGCCGCTTTTTTCAAGCCCCATTATCTCCAGTATCTCAGCAACGCTGTCGCCGATCGCGGGAGTGGGAGCAAGGGAGAGGTCGACCACGCCGAAGGGCACACCGAGACGGCGCGAGGCCTCCTGCGCAACAAGCTCGCCCATGCGCGTTATCTTGAAGGCGGTCTTTTTTATCGTCTCCGCCACGACGTCAAAGCTCTCGCCCTTGCACTGCTTGAGTGCGTAGGCGACGACGCCGGGGCCGGACACACCGACGTTGATGACCGTCTCCGGTTCGCCGACACCGTGGAACGCCCCCGCCATAAATGGGTTATCCTCAACGGCGTTAGAAAATACGACGAGCTTTGCACAGCCCATCGGGTCAATGTCCGCGGTCTGCTTTATTATCCTGCCCATGAGCGCGACGGCGTCCATGTTTATGCCCGCTCTCGTCGAGGCGAGGTTCACGCTCGAACAGACAAGCTCCGTCTGCGTGAGCGCGGCGGGGATGGAGTTGATAAGACGCAGGTCGCTTTTCGTAAAGCCCTTGTGCGCAAGCGCCGAGAAGCCGCCGATGAAGTTCACGCCCGTCTCGTGCGCGGCGCGGTCGAGCGTCAGGGCAACGGGGGTATAATCCTCCTCCCGGCACGCAGCGGCAACGAGCGATATCGGGCTTACCGAGATGCGCTTATTGACAATGGGTATGCCCAGCTCCCGCTCGATGGCGCAGCCGGTTTCGACAAGCTTTCCCGCGCAGCGGCATATCTTGTCGTAGATCTTCCGGCAGCACTCGTCCATGCTCTCGCTCGCGCAGTCAAGCAGGCTTATGCCCATGGTGATCGTGCGCACATCGAGGTGCTGCTGGTTTATCATGTCTATGGTTTGCAGAATTTCACTGCTGTTGAAGAGATAGCTCATGGGACACCTCAGATCCTGTGCATGGCTTCAAAGATGTCCTGCCGCTGGATATGGATATCGAGCGCGCGCTCCTCGCCCTTCTCCTTGAGGAAGCGGATCAGCTCGTCAAAGGGCAGGGTGCAGTCGGCAAGTTCGACAAGCATTATCATTGCGAAATACTCCTGCATCAGAGTCTGACTGATATCGAGTATGTTTATCTCCTTCTGGGCAAGCAGTGAAGTGACGTATGCGGTGATGCCCTTGCTGTCCTTCGCGAACACGCTGACTATTGCTTTCATTCTGTTATCTCCCTATGTATTAGTTATCAACCCGAATAGTGCCGGCACAGGTGCCTGACGCAGCACCTTTCGCACTCCGGCCTTCTCGCAATGCACACGGCCCTGCCGTGCAGGACTATACAGTGGCAGAAATCCGAGGAGTGCTCGGGCGGCAGTATTTTCCGTAGCTCCATCTCTATCTTCACCGGGTCCTTGAGATTATCCACAAGACCGAGGAGATTTGAAATACGGATGCAGTGCGTGTCCACGACCGTGGAACCGGGGATCTTGAACACATCGCCAAGGATGAGGTTCGCGGTCTTGCGCCCGACGCCGGGCAGAGCCGTCAGCTCCTCCATCGTGCGCGGCAGCTCCCCGCCGTATTTCTCCAGCAGCACATTCGCGCAGGCAACGATGTCCCGCGCCTTGGAATGATAGAAGCCGCAGGAGCGCACATACTCCTCAACTTCCGCGACGTCCGCCTCAGCAAAGGCCTCGAGCGTCGGGAAGCGCTCAAACAGCGCCGGTGTTATCTTATTCACCCGCTCATCGGTGCACTGCGCCGCAAGGCGCACCGAGAACAGCAGCTCATAGGCCTTGTTCCAATCGAGCGTGCAGTCCGCCAGAGGGTACTCCGCCATCAGCAGACGCACTATCTCATTTACCTGCTCCTGCGTTCTCATCTGCTGAGCTCTATCGTGCCGCCGCACTCGATGACCGGCAGCTCCACCTTGCTGTAGGTGCCGCCGAACTGGTACTGCGCCGCGAGGGGGAAGCTGGCGCTGCTGCCGGAGGGCAGGCTCAGCGTATGCACCGTGGAGGCAAGCAGGGTCTCAAGGCGCGTGTTGTTCTCCCACTTTATCGCCGGGGAGTCCGCTGAGGCGTACTGGTCGCCGACGCTGACGTTGACGGCGTTATAAAGCTCGCGCACCTCGATCTGATAGGATACGAGATAGACATTCACCGTGACCTCGACACGCTCAGAGTCGAGCACCGTCGCCGTCCAGTCGGCGCGGAGGTTCAGCGGTGTGCCGGTATCAGAAGTGAAGCTGCCCGAGCCGATGACCTCGCCTTGCGGGATAACGGGCTGGATGGGTTCCGGGGTTGTGGTGGGTACAGGCGTAGGCGTGGCCGTCGGCACCGGCGCTGCGGGAGTCGGCGTCGCGGTAGGCGCGACGGACGGCACTATCGCCGGGGTCGGCTGGGGAGTCTCTAAAGCAGGCTGTGTCTCAACGCTCGGCGTGACTGTATTCGCATAGGGGTCGTTCGTCGGCGTCGCCTCGGCCTTTTTCTCGCTCTGCATGTCCATAAGCAGATTTACCGCAACTGCAATGACCAGCAGAAAAACTATGATGAACAAAACAGCTTTGATTCTTCCTTTTGACATTTCGGATCGCTCCTTTATACAATGCTTGCTTTTGAATGTTAATTATAACCCATGCGTCGAAAATTGTCCATAATCCCGCGCAGTGTACACAATAATTTAATACTAAATCCGGTTTTACATTTCCCGTTGCCGGTGGTATAATTAAAGAACTCTGTTGAAAGGCGGATTGCCCAGAATGTATAAACCCTTAGCGGACGAGATCCGCCCTGCGTCGCTTGACGATGTTGTCGGTCAGAAGCATATTTTAGGCAAAGACGGTATGCTCCGCCGCATCGTCGAGAGCGGCCAGATACCGAACATGATATTCTACGGTCCCTCCGGGACGGGCAAGACCACCGTCGCGCGCATCATCGCCCAGCGCACAAACCGCTCGCTGCGCAAGCTCAACGCGACGACCGCGGGCATTGCCGATATAAAAAAGATCATCGATGAGCTCGATACCTTCCTCGCCCCCGGCGGTGTGCTGCTCTATCTCGATGAGATACAGTATTTCAACAAAAAACAGCAGCAGTCGCTGCTAGAGTTTATTGAGGACGGGCGCATCACGCTCATCGCCTCCACAACAGAGAACCCCTATTTCTGCGTGTTCAACGCTATTCTCAGCCGATCGACGGTGTTTGAGTTCAAGCCCGTCTCCGCCGAGGATGTGAAGCAGGCGGTCTATCGCGCTGTGGATATAATGAACGCGCGGCGGGAGGCTCCGCTCACGCTCCAGGACGGTGCTGCCGAACGCATCTCCTCCGCCTGCGGCGGGGACGTGCGCAAGGCGATAAACTCGGTCGAGCTGCTCTTCTCCGCCGCGGGGGAGCGCAGCGTCATCACCGCCGAGGACGCCGCCGCGATAACTCAGCGCAGCGCCATGCGCTATGACCGCGACGGTGACGACCATTATGACATTCTCTCCGCTCTCATGAAATCGCTGCGCGGCTCTGACCCGGATGCAGCGCTGCATTACCTTGCGCGGCTCCTCGAGGTCGGCGACCTCGTCGGCGCTTGCCGGCGCATCCTCTGCTCGGCAAGCGAGGACATCGGCCTTGCCTACCCGCTGGCTGTGCCTATCGTCAAGGCCTGTGTGGACTCCGCGCTTCAGCTCGGTCTGCCCGAGGCGAAGCTCCCATTGGCCGAGGCCTGCATCCTGCTTGCGACCGCGCCGAAGTCGAACTCCGCCTGCATGGGCATTGACGCTGCTCTTGCCGACGTCCGCGCCGGGCGCACGGGCAGCATCCCGCGCGAGCTTCAGAACGTTCACGCCGACGGCGCAGGCTTCGAGCGTGAGCAGGGCTACAAGTACCCGCACAGCTATCCCGGCCACTGGGTGCGTCAGCAGTATCTGCCCTATGAGCTGCGCGGAGCGCACTACTATGATTACGGCGACAACAAGACCGAACAGGCCGCGAAGCGCTATTGGGAGGAGATCAAGAAGTAATGGACATTCAGGTCGGCGATATCCTCACAATGAAAAAAGCCCACCCCTGCGGCAGTAAGCAATGGCAGGTGCTGCGCACGGGCGCGGACTTCAAGCTGCGCTGCTGCGGCTGCGGCCATGAGCTTATGGGCGCGCGCAGTAAGTTTGAAAAGAACATCCGGCAGGTGCAGCGTTGAACTGGGTCTACATTCTCCGCTGCGGCGACGGCTCGCTGTACACCGGCTGGACAAACGACCTCGACGCCCGTGTCGCGCTGCACGCGTCCGGTAGGGGCTGCAAATACACGCGCTCACATCTGCCGGTGGTGCTTGTCTACTCCGAGGAATACGTAAGCGAGCACGACGCGCGTAGCCGCGAATGGCACATCAAGCGCCTCTCCCGTAAAAAAAAACTATCCCTCATCGAGCGAAAGGAAACCCCTCCCGATGTCCAGAAGATATGAACTCGATCTATGCAGAATAACGGCCTGCATAATGGTTATCATTATCCATGCCGGCTCTGCGCTCTATCACAGCTGCCCGCTGTATGAACCCGCCTTTGTTCCGCTCTGCTTCATCAGCACCGCCGCGCGCGGCAGCGTGCCCGTCTTCTTCATGCTGACGGGGCTCCTGATGCTCTCGCGCGAAAAGCTCGAGCTCTGGCACTTTTTCAGGCGGCACATTCTCCGCCTTGCGGGGCTGTTCCTCTTGTGGTCGGCGCTCTACGCCGTCGGCAGCCGCGTCGCCTCCGGCAGCTTCGGCAGCGCCTATGACTTTTTCTATTCCGTCATGGCCGGGCACTACCATATGTGGTTCATCGCCGCGATGGTGACATGCTGTCTCCTCATCCCGATCCTGCATGCGGCCATACACGGGGTGAAGCTTGACACGCGCTGGCTCCTCGGCGTGTTCCTGTTCCTTGTGCTCCTCATGCAGAACTGCAACCTCACGCCTGACCCTGCGTATATTCTCAACCGCTTCACGTTGAATTTTGGCTTTGACTATTTGCCGTATCTGCTTTATATTATATGGGGCTGGTACTTAGGACAGCGCGAGTACGGCAGGCGGACGCTCTGGCTCGCACCGCTCGTCTTTCTGCTGACCGCCGTGCTCACGACCGCCGGGAATATCTGGTACTCCAATTACCGCGGCTATGCCGACGGCTGGCTGTTCAGCTATTTCTCCCTGCCGAACTTCATCATGGCAAGCGCGATGTTCTGCTTCTTCCTCGCTCTCCGCGGGCACGACTTCAAGCACGGGAAACCGATCCGTCAGCTCTCCGACTGCACCCTCGGCGTCTACCTGCTGCACCCGCTTATGCTCAACATCCTTGAGCGCTCCGGCGTCGCTGTCGGGCTTGAGCAGCCCATCGGCTCTTTGCTCGGTGTCTCAGCGCTGTGTGCCGTTCTGTGCTTTGCTGTGAGTTATATTGCGAAAAAGATACCAGTTATAAGAAACCTGCTTTAGGAACATAATTTCCCTGAGCGCGTCCATATATATACGCTTCTTTCCGAGGTTTTGAAATGAAAAAGATACTTAAGCTGATCTGCTTCCTGCTGCTGTGCGGCATACTTGCCATCACCATAAAGCTCCGGCTCGATTCTCCCGAAATGCCGACTGCGAGCTCCGAGCCCGTCATCGCGCCGCTCGACGCTTCTCCCACGCCCGCATCCACTCCATCGCCGACTCCGGTGCCGACACCTACGCCGACTCCCACGCCCGAGACCTACACGCTCTCCGTCATCGGTGACTGCACGCTCTGGTCGAACGCGAACTACGCCCAGCATCCCGCGGGCTATGCTGGGGTCATAAACGGCGACTATTACTATCCGTTCTCGAACACCATCCAGTATTTTGAGAATGATGATTTCACCATTGCAAACTTCGAGTGCATCCTCTCCGACAAAAACCTTGCCTACGACTACACGCAGGTCTACTTCCCGTTCATCGCGCCGACCGAGTATGCCAACATCATAATCGACGGTGGCGTTGACTTTGTCACCACAGCGAACAACCACATTATGGACTGCTATGAAGCCGGTGAGACCAGCACCTATGAAACCCTCGAAGCCTACGGCATCCCATTCGGCAAGGAGGGGCAGGCGCAGCTCTATACCACCGACAGCGGTCTTGTCATCGGCATCTACTGCTCCGGCAAGGATCTCGCACCGAACAAGACCAAGGCGCTCAACGCTATCCAGCAGCTTATTGACGACGGCGCGGAGTATATAATCTGTGCTTTCCACTGGGGGCAGGAGCTTTACTACGAGCCGAACCAGGCTCAGATCGATCTTGCCCACGCCTGCATTGACGCAGGTGCCGACCTCATCTACGGCAGCCACACCCACTGCCTCCAGCCCATTGAGGAATACGGTGACGGCCTGATCCTCTACAGTATGGGCAACTGGACTTTCGGCGGCAGCACCATGCCGAGCGATCCGGACACGGCGATCGTTCAGGTCGAGCTGACGAGGAATGACGATGGCAGCATATCTCGCACCGGTATGGACGTCATCCCCTGCTGCGTCAGCAGCAAGATCAACGCCGCAATGGTAAAGGAGCAGAACTACAATGACTATAAGCCGACTCCTTATGAGGAGGGCTCTGAGGGCTATAACCGTGTGCTCAGTAAGCTCACGGGTGAGTTCGAGGCCACCTCGCAGGGCGCTGACTATTCCGGCTGGCTCGCAAGCCGCGCGGGCTGATCTTCAATAAACGTAAAAATGGCGCAGGCAAAATGCCTGTGCCATTTTCATATCCGATTATCAAAGCAGCTCTATCAGCTTCTCGACATCCTCCATGCGCGTTGCCCAGCTCGTGGCAAAGCGTATGACTGTATGCTCCGCGTCGTAGGTCTCCATGAATCCGTAGGTGACCTGCTTGCCGAGCTCTTCGAGCTTCGCCGTCTCTATGACAATGAACTGCTGGTTCGTCGGAGAATCCAGATACATATTATAGCCCTTGGATATAAGCCCCGCCTTGAGCCGCTCTGCGCAGTCTATCGCGTTCTTCCCGCACTTCATGTACAGCCCGTCCGTGAACTGCTCATCGAACTGCACGCCGAGCATCCAGCCCTTAGCCAGCAGTGCACCATTCTGCTTGATTATCGAGAAAAAGCCCTCGGGCGCTTTCCCGGTGAACACGACGGCTTCGCCGAACATCGCGCCGACCTTTGTCCCGCCGATGTAGAACACGTCGCAGTTGTCTGCGATCGTCTCAAGCGTCACGTCCGTACCCGTCGCAGCGAGGCCGTAGCCGAGACGCGCGCCGTCAAGAAACAGCGGGATATCATACTTTGCGCACACGCTATGCAGCGCTTCAAGCTCCGCCTTTGTGTAGAGCGTTCCGTACTCAGTAGGGTGCGAGATATAGACCATGCCGGGCTTTACCATGTGCTCATGATTTGCGTCCTTATAGAAGGTCGCGATATATTCTTCGACCTCCGCGGCGTCGAGCTTGCCGTTATGCTCCGGCAGCGTCAGTACCTTGTGCCCACCGGCTTCGATAGCACCGGCCTCATGCACCGCGACATGCCCTGTTGCCGCTGCGGCAACGCCTTCATAAGAGCGCAGCATAGACTTTATCACTACTGCGTTCGTCTGAGTCCCGCCAACGAGGAAATATACCTCCGCGTCGGGTTTGCCGCAGGCGGCGCGTATCTTATTCTTCGCGCTCTCGCATATCGCATCCGTGCCGTAACCGGGGTTCTTGTCCATGTTTATTTCGCTGAGCCGCCGAAGAATATTTGGGTGGCAGCCCTCCATATAATCGCTTGAGAAGTAAAGCATATCTGTCTCCTTGCTTGTTCGTTGTACAGTCGGATTTTACCATATTCGGCGCGTCCGCACAAGAGCCTGAGTATATAGCAAAAAATGGTTGTAAACTAAAAGTTGGGGTACCCGGGTAAACCTGGGCACTCCAACTTTTAGCATGTGAGGAAAAATAAGAGTAGAGCATAACAGAAAAATCCTTTAAAATGAAGCTGCGAGACACCACAAGAAAGGACACTGTATGCTCTATGAAAGATAATACCTCAAAACTGCTCGGATTGGAAGATGTTATCGTAAAAAATGTTTATGAAAATGAAACAGGCTGCTGCATAGAGATAGAGTTGCCGCGGCAAAAGCACATCTGCCCATGCTGTCAAAGCGAGACAGAGCGCATCCACGACTACCGTATACAACGAGTCAAGGATCTGGACATGCATGGAGTGCATACATATCTGTACCTGAGAAAGCGTAGGTATGCCTGCGGCTCCTGTGGGAAGCGGTTCTATGAGGAAAACAGTTTCCTTCCTCGGTTCCACAGAGTAACGAACCGCCTTGCCGCAAAGGTGATCTGTGACTTCAAAGACCTGCGCTCGGCAAAGGAGATCGGCAGGAAGAACAATATCTCGGCCCAGACTGCGCTGAGGTATTTCAAGCTCGTGAATTACTCCTGCAAGGAGCTTCCGGAGGTGCTGTCCATAGATGAGTTCAATGGCAATGCGGGCGGCGAAAAGTACCAGACTATCCTGACCGACGCAAAAAACAGGAAGATAGCGGACATACTTCCCAACCGCAAAAAGAGCGACCTGATCAAGTATTTCCTTACGTTTGAGAACAGAAAAGACGTGAAGTATGTAGTGATCGACATGAACCGTTACTTCAAAGAGACTGCTGAAATATGCTTTCCGAATGCCAAAATAGTGATCGACCGGTACCACGTAGTCCGTCAGGCCATATGGGCTTTGGAGAATGTGAGGAAGGCAGAACAGAAAGCGCTCTCGGCCGCGTGGAGAAAGTTCTGCAAGCATTCAAGGAGATTGCTGTGCAAAAATAAGGAAAAGCTGAAGGACGAGGAACGTGAACATCTGAGGATCATCCTCGGTTTATCTACACGTCTTGAAATAGCTTATGATCTTAAGAACGACTTCTTAGAGTTTATGCGCTCTCCGGATTCGGCAACAGCAAAAGAACGGCTCGCCTTATGGTTGTTCCATGCTGAAAACAGCCATATCCCTGAATTTGAAGCCTGCATAACCGCCGTGCGCAACTGGTCCGAGTATATCCTCAACAGCTTTGATGTGCCATATTCCAACGGCTTCACCGAGGGCTGCAACAACAAGACCAAGGTACTCAAGCGCATTTGCTTCGGCGTCAGAAGCTTCCCCACTTTTAGGAACAGGATCCTTCACTGCGCTTCATGACCGACTGGGAAAGATAATGATCGCGTTGGAATAATCCTTCCAATCGAGTTCCTGCCCGCAGCGGTCACAGAAATGCTGGTATTCTCGGTCAAGCGTCAGCTTGCAGTACGGGCACACGGGATAGCAGCCGAGTCCACAGATAAAACGGCTCTCCGCAACGGCCATGGGCAGCCTGGAATCCGACAGCGGCGGGATCCTCAGCAGTTCGTTTGGTGTAAGCTCAAAGCCCTTACACAGCTTCTCAAGGACAATGATCGATGCGTTGGTCTGTCCTCTGGCAACACTGCCGAAGTATCTTGGGCTGAGGCCACAAAGCTCTGCGGCTTTTTCGTAACTGAGATCGCGGCCGCTGCACAGCTGAAGAATGGAAGTGGATAGGTCTTTTGAAAACATCTTTTGCACTCTCTTTCTATTCAAGATGCTTTCAGCTTAGGAGCAGTATGCTGCTCCCTCAAGGAACGATACTGCCTAATTTTTACTTTTTCTCCATTTTCTTACAAAAACCTTAAAATCTCAAGTAGCTGTTTTATATACAGCAGAAAGGCGTGTGCGGCACGCCGCTCACGCCTTTCTGCTATTTCTTGCTAAGCTCTACCCCAACTATTGACACAGAGCCCAAAAAATCACAGCCTCAATTTCTCGAAGCTGTGATCAAATGTTGGCGTTGACCTATCTTTCCAGTCCGTCTCCAGACAAGTATTGTCGGCACTGGTGAGCTTAACTTCTGTGTTCGGAATGGGAACAGGTGGACCCTCACCGTTAAAAACACCAACTATTTATTTAGGACTTACGCCCTGAAAACTGAACAGAGAAGGAAGTAAGCAAGGGATATGCCTGCATACTGTAGGTCAAGCCCTCGGGTTATTAGTACCAGTAGGCTGAACACATCACTGTGCTTACACCGCTGGCCTATCAACGAAGTAGTCTTCTTCGACCCTTACTCCTAATGGATGGGAGATCTTATCTTAGGGGGAGTTTCACGCTTAGATGCCTTCAGCGTTTATCTC
>QAMJ01000016.1 GCA_003150355.1 Clostridiales bacterium
CATATCTCCCCAGCAGATAAAGAAGTTATCCTATTATCTCGACAACTGGGACAGCATAGATTTTGACGACAAAAGAAAAGCCGCCGATGGTTTGATCTCTACGATCAAGGCCACCAGCGACCGTGTTCAGATAGAGTGGAAAATCTGACATTTCCGCTCTATCGCCCCTCATTTCTATTTTATCTTGTTTGTACCCCTTGTACACTGATGTTTAATTTCTTTCTTAATATTCCGGGTTATTATACAGACACATCAAGGGAACGACCTGATGAAAAACAAAAAATAAATCCGTTCAAGAAAGGAATTATGAATATGAATAACCTGCTCAACAAATACGAGGCTCTCGAGTCCGCTCTCCGTTACATCGACCTTGACCCCAACGCCGTCCGCGTCCTCTCCGTCAGCCTTTGCGGCGCACACTATGAAGTTATCCTGCGCAGCGACTGGATGGAGTATGATTGCTTCGTCGGCTGCGTGAGCGGCAACGTCGCGGGTCTTGACTACTTCCCCCATGTCGACGCCGATGAGCTTGACGGTGTCCCCTGCTCCGAGTACCTCGGCGCAGCCGAAGAGCTCGCCGCGTAATACATCCTCTTCTTTCCATCCACCATTCACAGCACAAAGCACCTGTCAGCCGACAGGTGCTTTGTGCATTGCTATTTATGCCGTTTGTTCTTTTCCGTCGACAATAGCGGTGCTGCCATAGAGCTGGAAGTCGGGGCCGCCATTATCGTGGATATCGCAGTTATCAAACACAGCGTTGCTGTCATTGAGTGTGACAGCGCCGTATTCGCAGTCGTATATCTCGGTATTGCTGACGTTCATGTCGTCACAGTTGCTTGCGGTGATGCCCATGATGCCGCAGCCGAAGAGCGCACAGCCGTCGATCACCGCGTCATCGCACAGATCAAAGTACAGAACTCCGCCCGTGCAGTAGCCTTTCTCCTCGGTGTGCCCCGCCGTGAAGCCGCGGAGCGTCAGGCCGGCGCATCTTTCAAAGCCGAGGACGTCCGCATAGCGCGGCACGGCGGCGATGGTGACGCTCTCCGCGTCCGCGCCCTCGATGGTCAGCCCGTCAACACCGGTTATGACAAGGCTCGGCCCGTCCCAGCGCAGATCCCAATGATAGCGGTCAGTCTCGGTGACGCCGCAGCCCGCGGCGGTGCTGAGATCGTATACCCCGGGTTCGAGATATATTGTCGTGTCCGGCGCGATGGCAGCGAGGAACTCATCCACGGTCGTGACATGCACCTTGCCGTCCTCGCTGACTGCTACCTCCGGGGTGCTGACCTCGGGGACATAAGCGTTCCAGACGGCGTTCTCCGTTTTCTGCATATTCTGAAGCTCGCTGTAGCTATAGACATTTCTCTCGTGGTCGACGGCCTTGCTGTTTTCATAAAGGCTGCCGAGCTTTTCCATATCCGCATACCAGTCTATAATGTCATTGTCCCCGAGCGCGCAGCCCTCGACCGTGACCGGGATAAGCTCGGAAGCGAACATATCGCGGAACTTATTACCGCTGACTTCGCAGCCTCCGATATACACGCCGCTCGAACGGGAGCTGTTGAAGAAGACGTCCCCGCTGCTGTCGCGTATGGTGCTGTTGAGCAGGGCAAATTTATCGCTGTCGATCGTCCTGAACATGCCAAACTCGGCGGTGATGCCATGAAAATCGCAGTTATCAAAGCTGACGTTTTTGCTGTCGTATATAAATGCCGCGCCCTGCGAGCAGTTCCATATCTCGGAGCCGGTGACGGCGACGTCCTCGCAGCTGTAGGTCGTGACGCCCTCGGTGCCGCAGCCGTAGAGCGAACAGCCGTCCACCGTCACGCCCTTGGTGTTCTCAAAGCACAGCACGCCGCCGGAGCAGTATGCGCCGTCGGTATGCCCGGCGGTGAAGCCCTCAAGCGTTATGTCCTCACAGCCGATGAAGTGCAGGACGTTCACCCAGCGCGGCTCGGTGACGATGCATGTATCGCGGTTCGCTGCGCGTATGGTGAGACCGGTGACGTTCTCGATGACAAGCTCAGCGCCGCCGCCGGTGTCCCAGCGGTAATATCCGGAGCCGCTGCCTGTACCGTAGTCCGACGCCTCTGTGAGCATATAGCGCTGGCCGGTAAGCTCGATCACCGTATCCGGCGCGATGGCGGCGAGCAGTTCGTCCACGGTCGTGACCTCTGTCACAGGCCTGCCGTCCTCGGTCTTCGGCAAGGGAGTCTCAGCCGGTTCAGTCTCCGCCGCGGGAGCTGCAGGAGCTTCGCCGCAGGCGGCGAGGGAGAAGAGCATTATCGCCGCGATCATTAAACTAATAAGCTTTTTCATAGCAATTCTCTCTTTCGTTATCTGGCAAAAATTGCCTGTTTATATCTGTAAGACGGCGCTGTGCCGTTTTTGTTTCCGCATCTGCCGCAGCTTTAACGAATCTTAAGCTTTCTTCAGAAGAAATCACGGAAAACACGCAGAAATGTTTTGACAAATCGCGAACTATAGTTTACAATAAGGTTACACGTTTTAGTGCGTGTATCGGTATGTGTTATAAATCTTTATATGAAAGAGGTTAACGATATGAAGAAGAATGTTATCGCACTGGCTCTTATAATAGTCATGCTGTTTTCTCTGTCCGCCTGCGGCAGCAAGGATGAGACTCCCGCCGCAACCGAGGCTCCCGGTCAGTCCGCTTCCGTGAGTGACCTTCCCGCCGCCACGCCCGGTGCTCCCGCCGTTCCCGAATCCGGCGTGACCACCTATGTCAGCGAGGTCAACGGCATCAGCTTTGATTACGACGTGCAGTACGTCGCCATGACCAATCAGGCCGGCAACGCAATGATCTATGCCGGTGAGAGCACCGACCTGCCTTTCTGCACCGTCTCCCTGATTCCGATGACTGACGCCGAGTCGTATCTCAAGGAGATGGCTGACGCTTCCGAGATAGAGCTTGGCAAGGATCTGCAGGCCAAGGCCGGTGACCCCACCAAGGTCGACTTCGGTGACAGGGATATCTATTATATCTACTACACCTATAAGGATAAGGATGCCGGCGGCACCGTCGCCTGCGCATACTACGCCGAGAACCTCGAGGACGGCAGCGTTGCTGTCTATAACTCCACCGCGCTTGAGGATCAGGCCGATGTTGTCAACGGCATACTCAAGCTCGCGATTGAGACTTTCCACATCGCCGCCGACGGCACGAACGTGTAAAAGATTATATTATTAAAATGCGCGCTGCAATGTGATTGCAGCGCGCTCTTTTTATTCCCTCGCTCCGCTTTCGAGGTCAGAGATGTGCATATACTCATCGTAGGTGCAGACGCGGTCGATAATGCCGTCGTCGGTGATCTCGATGATCCTGTTGGCAACAGTCTGCGTGAGCTGATGGTCATGGCAGGAGAAGATGATATTGTACTTGAAAGCCTCAAGGCCGTTGTTGAGCGCGGCGATGCTCTCAAGGTCGAGATGGTTCGTCGGCTGATCGAGCACGAGGAAGTTCGCTCCGGAGAGCATCATGCGGCTGAGCATGCACCTGACCTTCTCACCGCCGGAGAGAACCTTGACGCTTTTATAGACATCATCCCCGGAGAAGAGCATGCGCCCGAGGAAAGTGCGCAGATAGCTCTCGCGCTTGTCGGAGGAGAACTGGCGCATCCAGTCGATAAGGTCATAATCGCAGTTTTCAAAATAGCTGTTGTGATCCTTGGGGAAATAGGCCGTGGTGATGGACGCGCCCCATTTGACGCTGCCGGTGTCCGGTTCCTCCTCACCCATGATGATCTTATAGAGCATCGTCACAGCAAGCTCGTTCTTGCCGACGATGGCGATCTTATCATCCTTGCCGACAATGAAGCTGACGTTATTGAGGAGCTTCACGCCGTCAACGGTCTTGCTGACCTCGGTGACAAAGAGCCTGTCCTTGCCCGGCTCGCGCTCGGCCTTGAAGCCGACCCACGGATAGCGCCGGTTCGACGCGGGCAGCTCTTCGACGGTGATCTTGTCGAGGAGCTTGCGCCTCGATGTGGCCTGACGTGACTTGGACTTGTTCGCGGAGAAGCGTGCGATGAAGGTCTGCAGCTCCTGTATCTTCTGCTCGGCCTTCTTGTTCTGGTCGCGGATGAGCTTCTGGATGAGCTGGCTGGATTCGTACCAGAAGTCATAGTTGCCGACGTACATTTTGATCTTGCCGTAGTCGATATCCACGATGTGGGTGCAGACGTTATTGAGGAAGTACCGGTCATGGCTCACGACGAGCACCGTGCCCTCATAATCCATGAGGAAGTCCTCGAGCCAGACGACGCTTGCAAGGTCGAGGTTGTTCGTCGGCTCGTCGAGCAGGATAACATCCGGGTGGCCGAAGAGCGCCTGCGCGAGCAGCACCTTGACCTTGAGGCGCGGGTCTATCTCGCGCATAAGGCTCTGGTGCAGCGCGGTGTCGACGCCCAGCCCCTGAAGGATGCGCCCGGCGTCGCTCTCGGCCTCCCAGCCGCCGAGCTCGGCGAACTCCTCCTCAAGCTCCGCGGCGCGGATGCCGTCTTCATCCGAAAAATCCGGTTTATCGTATATTGCGTCCTTCTCCTTGCCGCAGTCATAGAGCCGCTGGTTGCCCATGATGACGGTGTCAAGCACGGGGTAATCGTCGTACAGGCTCTGGTTCTGCTTGAGTACCGACATACGCTGCTTTGCGTCGAGCGTGACGCTGCCGCCCGTCGGTTCGAGCTCGCCGGAGAGGATCTTTATAAAGGTGGACTTGCCCGCGCCGTTCGCGCCGATGATGCCGTAGCAGTTGCCGGGGGTGAACTGCAGGTCTACGCGTGAAAACAGCACGGATGAGCCGAACTGCATGGAAAGGTCGTTTACAGAAAGCATATGAAAACTCCGTTCAAAGTAGTGCTCCCAGTATAAACGCTCCCGGCAGGGCTGTCAATGCCGCGCGGCGTTTGTTGACTTTTGAGCCGATTTATTATATTCTTATATGGTTAAACTATATATTCCGGGAGCTTCCCTATGACCGATACCTTGAATGAAAAGCATGAGAGAGCTTTCTCTCTTATTATAATACTCGTCCTGCTGGCGTATTTCGCTGTGTTCGCCATCGTGAACTTCGCGGGCTTTGCATATTTCTGCAATGCCGATATGTATGAGGATACGCTCGTCGCCCGCCTGATGTGGGAGCAGAAAACGCTGTTCCCGGAAAACTACATCTTCGGCAACCAGTATTACGTTATCGCGACGCCGGTGTTCGCAGCGCTGTTCTACGGCCTCACCGGCAGCATGAACACCGCAATGGCGCTTGCGACGACGCTGATGTCGCTGCTGATAGTGCTCTCACTCGGCTGGATGATAAAGCCGTATATAAAGAGCCGCTCCGCACGGCTCGCGGTGCTGCTCACGCTCGCCGCCGCGGTATATGTTCCGCACATCCTCGAAATGGATGAGGGGCAGCTGTTCTTCGTTATGGCAAGCTATTACGCCTGCTATCTTATAACGTTCTTCTTCCTTGCGGGCGACTATGTCCGCGCGCGGACGGACTCTTCCCTGCGCCCGGCGGCGCTGGCTGTCTCGCTGGTGCTCTCTTTCTGCACGGGGATGCAGAGCCTGCGGCAGACCTGCGTGAGCATCCTGCCGATACTGGCCGTCGAGGCCGTGTCCGCGCTGCGCCGCCTTATCGCGCGTGAAAGGCTCTGGCCAAAGGGGCAGCGTATGCCGCTCTGCCGTGCCATCGGCTATACCGCTGCCAACATCGGCGGCGTACTGCTGATGAAGCTGCTCAGGGTACCGAACCAGTCCATATACTCCGATGCATCCGTTCTGGACGGGACGGGGTTAAACGGCAAGCTCTGGCGTTTCATCGCCGCGTCCCGCACCGTGAGCGGATTCGAGTGCGTCAAAAATAACGGCGGCTTTTTCGTGCTGATGTTCGTGTTCTTCACGGCACTGCTGATCGCTGCGGCGGTGATCCTGATACGCAAAGCCAAGACCGCGCCCGAGGGCATCGGGGCATACTGGTGGCTTTCGGTCGTTAGCCTGCTCGCGGTCATCGCGGCCTCATTCTTCACAGCGGTGAAGCTGCGTGCGATATACCTGTTTATCTATTATCCGCTGCTTGCGCTCTCCGCGGCAATAGTCCTTGAGCGCGCCGCGCCGAAGCTGCGCTGCGCCCTGCTCATCGCGCTGTGCGTGCTCTCGGCCGGGAATATATATTTCAGCTATGGGGACGATCTGCGCGGCGTTCTCAGCGAAAGCAAAACGACCGCCGAGGAAATCAGCAGCTACGCCGTCGAGAACGGCTACGAGCTGCTGTACGGCAACATTGCATACCTCACCCCCAACGCTGCGGCCTATTCCGACGGAAAGCTCATCGCGGGCTGCTGGAATGATGAGATCATCTTCCACGCCGTGCCCTATCTCAACACAAGGGACGTCTACCGCAGGACAGACTATTCGCGTGCGCTCTTCGTTTTCCATGAGTGGGAGCTTGACGCGGCATACACCGAGGCTGCCGGGAGCGGCGCTGTGCTTACCGAGCGGGCGCGGTTCGGAGAATACGTGCTGTGCACCTCGTCTCAGCAGCTCATGTATCCGACGACCGATATAATAGAATACTATGTCTCCATGGGCATGGAGCCGCCGCGGTGACACGGCAAAGGCCGAGGCCGCCCGGTGTATTTCCGGGCGGCCTCGATCAAACATTATTCATAGTATCATATACCCAGCAGCGTATACGCTGCCGCAATGAGCATGCCTACGACGAGCAGTGCCGACGGATTATAAGCAACATCTTTCATTGTATACCCTCCTGTGATATTTCTTTTGTTTTTTGCTTTATGGCTATAAGACGGCGGGCAGAGCATTTTGTTCCCGGTATTTGAAAAATTTTCCGGGAAACGCGGAGATAAGATATGACAACAAAAACGAAGAAAATACTGCTTATATGCGCGCTCACGCTTTCAGCGGCAGTTCTGCTCTTTTTCGGGTGCAAAAAAGGCGTGGAGCTTTACAACGCCAAAAACGCCGATGAGCTGTTCGCCGCCGGGGATTATGCCGGTGCGCGCGAATGGTACGAAAAAAACGGCAGCGCCGAGGACATCGCGCGCTGCGACTATGAGCTGAACCGTGAAGCATATGAAGCGGCAGCGGCGCAGCTCGCAGCCGGGGAATACGACGCGGCGCGGCTTGCATTCGAAGCGCTCGGGGATTTTGAGGACGCGGCGGACAGAGCGCTGGAATGCATCCTTTTCAAGGCGCGCGCCCTGACGGACGCGGGCAGCTATACCGACGCGCTCGACGTGCTCGCCGCGCTCCCGGAGGATCACACCGGCGCACAGGAGCTCACCGAGGAAGCGCGGGAGGGGCTGTATCAGCAGGCTCTCGCGGCGACATACGAATGCCGCATGGACGAAGCTGTCATGCTCTGGAACAGCCTCGGCAGCTATAAGGACAGCGACTCTCTCCTCAAGCGCTGCATGAGCCGTATAGTCAGCATGGCGGCCGGTACGGAAGAGCGCGTAAACTACTCACCCTACGCCGGTAGAGACGTCGGCGACGGTATACTTTACTGGCACCGGCTTGGGCTTATATATGTGCCCAAGGAGTGCAATGCCGATACGCGCTGCATGATCTTCTATCCGGGCGGATACGACAGCGCGCTTGCAAACTCCTACTATCAGGACTACATTTACGCCGGCACATCCCCTAACGCGATAATCCTCTATATGTACACAAACGGCTTTTACGACATTGAAAGTCACATTGAGGACGCCTACCGCGCACTTGAGGAAGCAGCGCTGGAGAACAACGTCTTCCTGCATGACATGGTCGTCTGCGGGGCGAGCAACGGCGCCTATACCGCCGTCAACACCGCGGCCTATCTCTATGAAAACTACGGCATCGCCGTGCGCTATGTGCTCACCTTTGACGCCGGGGCGCACTGGGCGCACACCGATAAGGTGCTCACCCCCGAGCAATGCGACCTTGCCGCCGAAGCCGGGACGGAGTTCCTGCTGTTCGAGGGTGCTGGCATCGGCATGAACAAGAGCGCGATACATACGATGGTTCGCCACGGCTGCGACGTCACGATCGTGCTGTGCCGGAACTCCGGGCACTACGGCATCATCTATGATGCGATATATAAGGGTATGCTCGACTGGGTACTCGGAAACGGCGAGCAGCCGACCGATGCGAACTATACCTACATCCCGCTCGATATCACCTCGACATATCCGGAGTGAACGAAAAATGCCCGCGGAGCCATGGCTCCGCGGGCGCTGCTGCCTTATCTTGTCCGCAATTTCAGTTCGTCCCTATCCTCTGCGCGATGTAGTCCTCGACCTCAGTAAGCTCAATGCCCAGCGCTACCGAAAGCTCACCGTGGAGGATGTCCTTCGCGCGCTTCATCGTGGACTCGGCGCGGCTGCTCTTGGTCTTGCGCTCGGCCAGTCTCCCGTGCAGGCCCTTGACGATGGCGACCAGCGCCTCGCAGCTGTGCTGCTTGAAAAGCTCCTTATAAAAGGCGTCGACATGGTTGAAGCGGCTGTCATTGCATACGGCGGGTGCTATGCCCGGTATCGCGTCAATGAGCGCCTCAGCCTCCTCGCGGCTGATGACAGGGCGCATGAACGCCCCGGAATCCACCGGCGAATAGTACACGCCGGTGCCGATAAGCGGCGCGAGATAATAATAAAGCTTGTCCTTTGACGCTCCGCTTATCTCCAGCGGGGCAATTTTGATAACCGTGCAGACTCCGTTCTCTCCGTAAACTATTTTTTCTCCGACCGAATACATCGTAAATCTACCCCTATCATATATTACATACCTATAATACAACATTTCCGGAAATTTTTCCAATGGTTTTTTCAAATTTTTTTCATGAACAGTGCCCGCTTTTTGACGATTGTGTTTACCGCAAAAGCCTGATATAATGAGCTGTCGACAAATACTGACAGCTCATTATACCGGAGGTTCGTCATGGATATTGGTTACAGCTTTGGTCAGATGATATGGATAGTTCTTGTATATTCGTTTCTCGGCTGGTGCTGCGAGGTCGCCTTTGCGGCGGTGCGCCGCGGCATCTTTGTCAACCGCGGCTTTCTCAACGGCCCCGTCTGCCCGATCTACGGCTTCGGTGTGCTGATAGTGCTGCTGGTGCTCGAGCCCGTCAAGGATAATCTCGCGCTGCTGTTTTTCGGCAGCATGGTGCTCACCTCGGCGCTGGAGTTCTTCATCGGCTTTATCATGGAGCAGTTCTTCCATGACAAGTGGTGGGACTATTCCGAGAACCCCTTCAACATCAAGGGCTATATCTGCCTTGAGTTCTCGCTCGTCTGGGGCGCGGCCTGCGTGCTCGTCGTCGATGTTATTCATCCGATGATCTTTAAGCTCATCTGCGCCATCCCCGAAAAGCTCAGCCTCTGGCTCATGGTCTTCTTCACCGCAGTGCTCATTTCCGACGCAGTCATCACGCTCTGGAACATGCTCAAGCTGCCGAAGCGTCTGCGCGCTATCGACGAGCTTGAAAAGGCCATGACCGCCGTGTCCGACGCTATCGGCGAAAAGGTCTATGAGGGCGTGGAGCACAGCAAGGAGCGCAGCGAAGCCTTCGATGAGAAGCACCCCGAGCTTGCCGAGCGCCGCAAGGAGGCCTTTGAGGATGTGCTCGAAAAGCGCAGTGAGATCAACCGCGAGGTCAAAGCGCGTGAGGACGAGAGCCTTGAGGCTCTGCGCGCGAAGAAAGCCGAGCTTGAGGCGAAGCTCGAAGCGCTCAGAAAGCCCAACATCATCTCCGAACGTATCGCCATGGCCTACCCGAAGCTCTCCGAGGGCCGCCATTACGGCCGTCAGATAGCCAAGATCAGAGAGCGCCGCGCCCAGCGCAAAAACGGAGGCAAGCAGTGAGGCTCTATCTTCACGGACATGAATATAAATACGCCGTCGAGCAGATGCTGCTGACGATGTTTCCCGCTGAGCGCCCCGAATATCCCGACGGCAAGCCCGAGGGCGAGCGGCTGGAAATAAGCCTCAGCCATACCGCGCAGCGGACTACCGCCTGCTGTACCCTGCGCATAAACGGCGGCATATACAAAGGCCGCGCCCAGTGTGCAAACACCGCGATGACGGACGCTCTGCATACCGACCGCGTGTGCCAGCGGCTCATAAAGGACGCAATATACCGCGCGGCGCTCCGCTCCGGCTGTCCGCGTCCCGCATGGGGCGCGCTCACCGGCGTGCGCCCCGGCAAGGTGCTAAGCAGCCTGATAGCCGAGGAGCATGACGAAGATAAAGCCCTGCGCCGCTTCATCAGGGAATATGACGTCAGTCCTGCCCGCGCGCAGCTGTGCATGACGACCACGCGCGAGACTCTTCGCGCCGCCGCTTCCCTCTCGCCGAAGGATATTTGCCTTTATGTGGGCATCCCCTTCTGCCCCACACGCTGTGCTTATTGCAGCTTTGTGAGCCAGTCCGTTGAGAAGAGCATGAAGCTCATCCCGCCTTTTCTGGAGGCTCTCGAAAAGGAGATCGCCGCGACTGCCGCGCAGGTCAACGCTTTGGGGCTGCGCGTCGTGTCCGTCTACATGGGCGGCGGCACACCGACGACGCTCTCCGCAGAGCAGCTTGACCGGCTGTGTTCGGTGCTTGAGGATGAATTTGACCTCAGTGCTGTGCGTGAATACACTGTCGAGGCAGGCCGTCCCGATACCATCAGCACCGCCAAGCTGCGTGTGCTGAGAGCGCACGGAGTCGACAGAGTCAGCGTAAACCCGCAGACGATGAGCGATCGTGTGCTTGAGCTCATCGGCCGCCGCCACACCGCGGCGGATATCGAGCATGCACTTCAGCTCGTGCGCGAGACCGGCGGCTTTGACGTGAACATGGATCTCATCGCCGGGCTCCCCGGTGACAGCGCCGAGGGCTTCCGGGATACTGTTGAAAAGGTGCTCGCTTTGGGTGCGGAAAATATAACCGTCCATACCCTGTCGCTGAAAAAGGGCTCGCGCATCACTCTTGAGGAGGTCCCCATCCCGGGTGCCGATGAGGTCGCAGCAATGCTCGACTTTGCCGGGGAGCGTCTCAGTGCTGCCGGTTACTCGCCATACTATCTCTACCGGCAGAAGTTCATGTCCGGCGGCTTTGAAAACGTCGGCTGGGCCAAGGATGGCCGGGTGAACCTGTATAATATCTGCATCATGGAGGAGCTGTGCAGTATAATAGCAATGGGCGGGGGCGGCTCGACAAAGCTGATCCGTCCCGACGACGGGCGCAATATCCGCATCATGGCTCCGAAATACCCGCTTGAATACATAAACAGCATCGGCAATACCTGTGCTGAAAAAGTAAAAATTCTTGATTTTTATAACAATATAGAACACAAATAAGGAGGAAAAGTTATGGCGTTTCAGCTTGAAGATATCAACTTCAAAACCGTCGCCGATCCGAAAGGCTTCATTGAGGAGGGCGATCAGGCCTATAAGGACAGAGTCGCCAAGGCCGCGGATAAGATAATCAACAACCGCGATAAGAGCCCCATCGTTCTGCTCTCCGGGCCGTCCGGTTCAAGCAAGACCACGACCTCGATGAAGATCGCCGAGGAGCTCAACCGCCGCGGCATCGGCACGCACTACATCGGCATGGACGATTATTTCAAGACCATCGACGATAACAGCCCCCGCACACCCGAGGGCGATCTGGATCTCGAGTCCCCGCTCTGCCTTGACATGGAGCTTATGAACAGGCACTTTGACATGCTCTCCAAGGGTGAGCGCATCTACGTGCCGAAGTACGAATTTGCCCGGCGCATGAGGAGTCTCACGCCCTCCAAGTCCATCCAGCTCAAGAAGGATGAGGTCGTCATCGTCGAGGGCATCCACGCCCTGAATGACATGATAACGAACGCGCACCCCGAAGCTTTCAAGCTCTACATCTCCGCGCGCAGCGATGTGCTCTTCGGTGACCGCGTAGTCTTTAAGCGCACCTGGTTCCGCCTTGTGCGGCGCATGGTCAGGGACTACAACTTCCGCGGCTCCTCCGCCGCCGAGACGATGAGCATGTGGGCAAACGTCCGCCGCGGCGAGAAGCTGTACATCTCCCCGTACAAGAACAAGGCCGACTATCAGTTTGACACCGCGCTTCCCTACGAGCTGCCCGTATTCAACGAGACGGCGACGCAGCTGTTCCAGTCCGTGCCCGAGGGCATCGAGCGCTTTGACGAGCTGCGCCAGGTGCTGCCTGCGCTCCAGCTCTTCGGGGTCATTGACCATAGCCTGATCCCCAAGGAAGCCATGATACGCGAGTTCATCGGCGGCGGCATTTACGAATACTGATATAGACATTGTCGCCGGTTCCAGCGCGCGTCGCTCAGCTTGTTTTATGGTTCCATTATACTGGGAGTCTCCCTGTCTCATTAACACAACGCCCCGATGCCATTTTCGGCATCGGGGCGTTCGTTTTTTTTATGCGGTGTGAAGTCAATTCATAAGAAGATTCGGGAGAAACAGAATGACCTCCGGTAGGAAAATCATGATCGCCGCAACCGCCAGAAACGTCAGGTAGAACGGAATGGTTTGCTTTATAACGGCAGCCGAAGGCACATGTGCTATCGAGGCACTCAGAAGCATTGTCAGACCATACGGCGGAGTTACGAATCCAAAACACAGCGTTACAACCACAAGCGTTGCGACATGCAGCGGATCAAGTCCCGCCGCACGTGACAGTTCCTGAACTATCGGCAGGAAAATCATGATTGCGGGAATTGCATCCATGAAACAGCCCAGAATCATAAACAGGAAGAACAGGAAAAACAGCGTCAGGTAATGGCTGCCGTTTATCGGTCCAGACATTTGCAGGATCAGCTTGGGAATCTGAAGATACGCGATCATATAGCCGAAAGCACCTGCTCCGGCGGCGCAGAACATCGGAGCCGCCATGCTGATGAGGGTAGTCTTAACAATGTCCACGAATTCTTTGAGATGTACACGTCTGTATACAAACACTGTAACAAACAGGCAATATACAGCGGCAACCATTCCGGACTCAGTCGCAGTGAATATGCCGCCGAGCACACCGGCAATTATTATGACCGGGACGAGCAGCGCAAGGGAAGCATACTTGAAGGCTTTCCATATCTCCCCTGCCGTGGCACGGTGCTCTCTGTGTTTGATTGAGGGGTACTTCTTTGCCCAATGATAAATCGTTATCATCATGAACAATGCAATGAAGAATCCGGGAATAAAGCCTGCCAGGAACATTGCCGCTACACTGACGCCGCCGTATGCGCCGTAAACAACCATCAGCATACTCGGCGGGATTATCGGGCCCATCGTCGAAGCGCAGGCGTTTATTGCAGCGGCCATCTCTGGCGGATAACCCTCCTGCTTCATCACCGGGATCATCATGCTTCCGAGTGCTGCGGCATCAGCGTTGGCTGAGCCTGAAATGCCTGCCATTATCATGTTGGAGAGCACATTCACCTGACCAAGACCGCCGCGTATATGGCCGACAAGCGATGATGCAAAACCGACAAGTCTTTCAGTTATCTGCCCATGCTCCATAATATTACCGACCAACAGGAACAGTGGGATTGCGAGGAGCGTATAGCTGTTGACCATGCTGAACATCTGTTGCACAAGAAACAGCGGCGTGATTCCGTAGCTAAGTCCCGTAAGCATGGCAGAGGCGCCAAGGCTCACCGCAACCGGAACTCCGAGAAGGCACAGAACAAAGAAACTGATAAACAGAATAGCTACAAGATTCATTTTCCTGCCTCCTTCAACTGCTCACATACGCTTTTTATATCCGTGCCGGAAAACAGCAGAGCAAAATGTTCAATGCAGAAATACGCCATGCAGATTCCGCCAACAAGCATACAGGAAGTAAAATATACCATGCAGATTCCTGATGGCTGTGAGAAGTGATGTAAAGACATGCCGGCATATTCTGCCGCGTAGTATGTCAGCACACAGATAAACGCCAACGTAACCAGATGGTCAAACACCTCCACGATCCTGTGCGGAAGTCCTTTTAGATGGCCTACGATTATATCTATCTTAAAGTGAGTACCACGGCGAATACCGATCGCTGCGCCGGTGAATATCGCCCACACATATGCCAGAAGCGCAAACTCCTGCATCCATACTATCGGGCGAAAAAGCTGTCTCGCGGTCACATCAATGAGGACAGCTGCGAGAAATAGGACAACAGCACAGCCGCCGATTATGAGCAGAAGCGATTCCATCAGGTTCCCAAGCCTGACAATAATCAGAACCGGCTTTGACAGGGATAGGTTATTCTTGCTATTCATAGTGTATAGGAAATTCAGCGAAGCTCGTTGATGCGGTCAAGAATGGCCGAGCAGCCCAGATCCTCAGCAATGCCCTCATGCAGCGGAAGGATAAGCTCTTTCCACGGCGCTGTATCTATCTCAATGAATGTCACGCCGTCATTCTTGAGCTGCTCACAATAGGCGCTGTCAAGTTCGAGCTGATGCTCAAGAGAGTACGACGCGGTTTCCTTTGCCGCCTCATATATCGCCTCAGTATATTCCTGCGGCAGCTGAGAGAGGGTCTTTTCGGAGGCCCACAGCTCTGTAACGAGCCACTGGTGCTCAGTGACGGTGACGTAAGGGGCAACCTCATAGTGCTTGGAGGCGGCATAAGAGGAGTAGGTATTCTCGGCGCCATCAACAAGCTTGGTCTGGAGCGCTGAATATACTTCGCTGAATGCGACGGTCGTTGCAGTCGCGCCAAGAGTATTCCATACAAGGGTGTCAACCGCTGACGGCATAACACGTATCTTCATTCCCTTGAGATCGTCAAGCTTTTCAACAGGCTTATTCGTATAAAGATTGCGTGTGCCGTTGCCCATGAGATTGAGAAGCTTGATTCCCAAATCCTTGGAATCAATTATATCGGTATACATTTTGAAAATATTCTCGTCATTTGCTACCTTGACAAGATGATCCTTGCTGTCAAAGAGGTAGCACACGCCAAGCATACCAAGCTCAGGAACCATTGCCGTGGTGTTGGCTCCGTTTGCCATAAGGAAATCAAGAGAGCCCATGGAGAGGCTTTCCATCATCGTTGCCTCGTCTCCAAGCTGAGAGTTGGGAAATATGTCGATATTGACGGCACCGTCAGTTTTTTCATTCACAAGTCTTGCGAAGTATTCACAGGTGTCGTTAAACGGATGGTCGTTTGCCTGAGAATGTCCCATTCTAAAGCTGAACGTCTTTTCAGGGACAGCTTCCGCGGCAGAACTTTCCCCGGCAGCTGAGCTGTCAGACGCGTTGGAACTGCCGCAGCCGGCAAGGAGGGAGAGCGCCATGCAGCAAATAAGTATAATTGACAGATACTTTTTCATTTGATTATTCTCCTTTTTATTATTAGTACAGCAGTTTTATTGAATTCGGATCATCCTTGTTCATGCGGCGATATATTGCTTCCATATAGTAATAGTCCCCGTACATAGCAGACTGGTCAACTCCCGACTTACGGGGATAGTCGACAACGGCATGCTCGATAATTCCGTACTCGCTCATGTTTGTATACAGGCACAGCTCGGTTTCCTTCAGCAGCATTGCATCCGCTCTGTCGCCAAAAAGCTCAGCCTTTTCATTTTCACCGAGAGCCCTGTACAGCGATGAGATAATGGAAAAGCCGGAGGCGGCAATCGACGCGGCGGAAGCATCAATAGGCATTGACGGGTCGTTGCGGAAAGTAAAATCCCATGCCGGCATAAGATCGTCGTTCAGGTTGTCCCAGTAATATTGTGCCATTTTTTCCGCCGTGTCGAGAAATTCCCTTTCGCCGGTATATCGATACATATTCGCAAAACCGTAAAGCGCCCATGCCTGACCGCGGCTCCAGCAGGATTCGGCGGAATATCCCTGATGTGTGTCTCCATATATTCTGAAATCGTTATCCCAACGCACGACATGGTAGGAGGAATAGTCTCTACGTACCGCATATTTTTGTATATTTCGCGCAATCTGCAAACACATTTCCTTTTTTGCGCTGTCATCGTCCAGCTCACCGGATATCCACAGTATAGGAAGGTTCATAATAGTGTCAACAATGGAGATACCGTCATAGCCTTCCTCGGCCCAAGCCTGCACCAGCCCGACCTGCGGTACATACTGGTCGATCATGTTCTGCGCGCCGGCATGTATAAGCGGCAGAAAGTCGCCGTTGCCTGTTATACGATAACCGAATACGCAGCTCGGCCCAAATATGAAGCCCTGGTCATGGGTGGTGTTGTCATTGATCCTGCATTTCAGGCGCATCGCCCATTCAGTCGCCTCTTCCGCGGTATGTGCCTCACGGTCGTCCAGATAGCTCAACCAGATAAGTCCCGTCCAAAAACCGCCCGTCCAATGTCCGTTTTGATTCGTCAGCCATTTTCCGCCGCGCGTTATATGCGGGAATCCATCAATGCTTTGTTTTAAGAAGCATACCTTTTCAAGCCCTTTTTTATATGCGGAGTATAGTTTTTCCTGCATAAAATCCCCCTTCAGTGCATACCGGAACAGCGCCTTACCGGTTGCCGTTTTTTAGCCGAATCAGCATTTATGACTAAAATATATGCGAAAGGCGCTTGCAAAAGTGTGCCCTTAAGCACATAATGATAATGTTGGCGAATTTATACTGAAACAGGGGGGATACATTGTGACATTTGACAGGGATGAAATACGCAGCTGCATGCTGTTTAACGGGGTTACAGACTCCGAAACCGAAGATTTTCTGAAGCGGCATCCGTGCAAGATACGCCGCTTTGACAAGGGCGACTGCGTAATTACGAGAGAGGAACTGTCAGAAAATATCGGTGTTGTGCTGGAAGGTACCCTGGGTATATACTCCGACAGCTATTACGGCGGACACGCAATGGTCGGCATTGGCGGGCGCGACTATTTGTTCGGCTTCATCGCCATGTTTTATAATCATGCACATTCAATCACCTCGCTGTACAGTCGTGGCTGCCGCGTTGCATATTTCTCGGTTCCCTCCGGGCAGACACCGGTTGATTTTATCTCTACCACATCTCCGGGGATCATCAGCAACATCTTTGATGCACTGACAACGCATATCCGACACGACTTTGATCACATATACTACATTGGCACAGACTCAGTATCGGTAAAGCTTACCCGGTATCTGCTGTATCAGCGGGAGGAACAAAATCAAAACTTTGTGGAGCTCGGAATGAACCGCACCGAGCTATCAAATTTTCTCAGCGTTTATAGAACGTCGCTCTCCAGAGAGATAGGCCGTATGGTGAAAGAAAATATAATTGAGCCTGTCGGTAAGGATAAAATACGTATACTCGATTTACAGGCTCTTATTGATATTGAACAGACAAGCTATAAATAAACCGGAGCGGCTCAGGCTGGAACCGCTCCGGTGATTTATATCCTGTTTATCCGATATTCAGCGTCATGGGCTTCGTTACCTGCACCGCATCAAACTCCGAGAGCGTTACGCTGAGTGTGACGTCATAGACCTTCGTGTTCACACCGATCCCGATGTCCGTCTTCTCCATCGCCTTATCCACAAGAACGGGAACAAGCCCCTGCATCACATCCGACATATCCATTTCAACGCGCACTATCATGCCCGACTTCACATCGATCCAGATAGACACCGGCACATCACCGAGATCCTCAAATACATCGTCGTCAAGCTCGACATCAAGGCTCTCCTCAAGAGCCTGCTTGGCGTTTGCAAGCTCCAGCGCCTGCCTGAGCTCATCGCTTGTTATTTTGCCGTTATAGCGGATGGCGTCCGAGCCGTTTACCTTTTCCTTGCCGTATTCCTTGAAGCTCGCGGCGCTGTCCGACAGCAGCAGGAACACCGATTTGCCGTCCGCCTTGCTACTCTTCGAGCTGTCGTCGTTCTCAATGCTGTCCTTTGTCCAGCTCTCCCCGCTGTCGGCAGAGGAATAGACATCAGCGCCGTCGTCACGGCCCACGCCGTAAAACAGCAGGTTCTGTTCAAAGCCAGCTACTTCCGCCATCAGGTTCACATACACCCGCTCAGGGTCGCGCTGAATATCCGCGCCGCCAGTAACGGTGGCGTCGGCGTTCACATCCTGCCCCAGCAGGGATATCCCCATACCGATCTGCATCTCAATGTCCGCATGCAGGCTCTCAAGCTTGCTCATTTTGATCGCCGCTTTTGCAACGTGCGTCCTGAACATACCGCAGCCGCAGAGCGACAGCAGCATCGCCGCAAGTATTGCAAATACAAGTATTCTCTTTGCTTTTTTCATAGGCGTCTCCTGCATTATAATGTACAGTCCGGTTCTGTTGACATCCGAAGCGTTTTGAGCTATAACAAATCACAAAGGGCGATAACGTTACCGTCAGCTCTGAGATGGTTCAGAATTTAGGCCGTCACTTGGCAGAGTGGCGGTTTCTGCCTTTAACGATGGCGTCCTTTGCTTAAGCTTACTATACCATATCGCCCATTCCATATCAAGCTTTTCGGCGCAGGGCACATATTATGTTTGACGCGCCGGCGCTTTCAATGCTAAAATACTTTTTGTTTATATACACGGAAACGAGGCAATGCAGATTGATAGAATATAACGCGGGAAAATGCGATATAGCCGTTATAGGCGCAGGGCATGCAGGGATTGAGGCCGCGCTTGCCGCGGCGCGCATGGGGCTTGACACCGTGTGCTTCACGGTGAATCTCGACAGCGTCGGCAACATGCCCTGCAACCCTGCCATCGGCGGCACGGGCAAGGGGCACCTTGTGCGCGAGCTCGACGCGCTCGGCGGCGAGATGGCCAAGGCAGCGGACAAGGCCTGCATCCAGTACCGCATGCTGAACCTCGGCAAGGGCCCGGCGGTGCATTCCCTGCGCGCGCAGGCCGACCGGCGGCGCTACCAGCAGGTGATGAAGCACACGCTTGAATTGCAGGAAAACCTCAGAGTGAAGCAGGCCGAGGTCGTTGACATCGGCCTTGACGGGCAGGGCGCGGTATGCTCGGTGACGACGAACACAGGCGCTGTGTGGTCCTGCCGCGCTGTCGTGATCGCGTCTGGCACATATCTCGACGGGCGCACGATAGTCGGCGAGGTGCTGCGCTCCTCGGGGCCTGACGGGCTTGCCCCGGCAATACCGCTGGCGGAGCGCCTGCGCGCGCTCGGGCTGAGTATGCGCCGCTTCAAGACCGGCACACCGCCGAGGGTCAACGCCCGCAGCGTGGACTTTTCAAAGATGGAGCTCCAGCCCGGCGACGCTGAGCCCGAGCCCTTCTCCTTCTCGACTGATAAAGTTCCGGAGAACCGCGCTGTCTGCTACCTCACCTACACCAACGAGCACACACATCAGATCATCCGTGACAATCTCGACCGCAGCCCGATATACTCCGGCGTCATTCAGGGCGTCGGCCCGCGCTACTGCCCCAGCATCGAGACAAAGGTCATGACCTTTGCCGACAAGCCGCGGCACCAGCTCTTTGTCGAGCCGATGGGGCTTGACACGGAGGAGCTTTATATCCAGGGCTTTTCCTCGTCGCTGCCCGAAGAGGTGCAGGTAGAGATGCTGCACACTATCCCCGGCTTGGAGCACGCGGAAATGACCCGCTGCGCCTACGCGATAGAATATGACTGCGTCGACCCGACGGAGCTCTACGCGACGCTTGAGAGCAAAAAGATTCCCGGCCTCTACGGCGCGGGGCAGTTCAACGGCTCCTCCGGTTATGAGGAGGCGGCAGTGCAGGGCTTCGTCGCAGGCGTCAACGCAGCGCTCAAGATACTCGGGCGCGAGCCGTTCATCCTCCGCCGCAGCGACGGATATATCGGCACGCTTATTGACGATCTTGTCACCAAGGGCACGAACGAGCCCTACCGCATGATGACCTCCCGCAGCGAGTACCGCCTGCTGCACCGGCAGGATAACGCCGACCTGCGTCTTTCGGGCAAGGGACTCTCCCTCGGCCTTGTGAGCGCGGAGCAGTATAAGCGCGTGCAGGAGAAGTACGCCGCGGTCGACTCAGAGCTCAAGCGGCTTGAGAGCACGCATCTTGCCCCGACGGAGGAGCTCAACGCCATGCTCGCGTCCCACGGCACCGCACCTGTCGCGACGGGCTTTTCCCTCGCCGAGCTCATACGCCGCCCGCAGATAAGCTATGCCGACACCGCGCCCTTTGACCCGGCGCGCCCGAAGCTGCCGAAAGCTGTGACGGAGCAGGCCGAGATACGCCTGAAGTACGACGGCTACATAAAGCGCCAGCTCAAGCAGGTGGAGGAGTTCACCCGCATGGAGGAGCGCGCGCTGCCGACGGATATCGACTACAGCAAGGTCACCGGTCTGCGCATCGAGGCACGCGAAAAGCTTGAGAAGATACGCCCCGTGAGCTTCGGGCAGGCAAGCCGCATTTCCGGCGTGTCCCCGGCAGATATCTCGGTGCTGATGGTATACATGGAGAGCAGAAGATGAGCAAGGTAGTTTTAGGTTTTTCCGGCGGGGTCGACTCCGCCGTGTCTGCCGTGCTGCTGCAAAGGGCGGGGCATGAGGTGCACGGTGTGTACCTCGACAACGCGGAGGAGAGCGCGCGGCTTGACGCCGTGTCCGCCGCGGAGCGCATGGGGATAGCCCTGACAGTCATCGACGTTAAGCGCGAGCTTGAAGAGAACGTCTGCCGTCCGTTCACCGAGGCGTACCTGCGCGGCGAGACGCCGAACCCCTGCATAATCTGCAACCCGAGCGTCAAGTTTAGGACGCTTATTGCCGTTGCTGACCGTATCGACGCGGAGCTTGTCGCGACCGGGCACTATGCCCGCGCGGAAAACGGCGCGCTCTTTAAGGGCATGCCGTCGAATGACCAGAGCTATATGCTCTGCCGCCTGACGCGCGAGCAGGCCGCGCGCGTGACACTGCCGCTCGGCTCCCTCGAAAAAACGCAGACGCGCGCGCTGGCCGAGGAGTTTGGCCTCCCCGCGGCGCACAAGCCCGACAGCATGGAAATTTGCTTCATCCCCGACAAGGATTATATCGGCTGGATATCCCGCCGCACCGACATGCCCGGCGCGGGAAAGTTCATCCTGCACGGCGAGGTCATCGGCGAGCACGACGGCATCTGCCGCTACACAGTCGGCCAGCGCCGTCCTGGACTCGTGGACGGGCGCAAGGTGTATATCTCGCGCATCGACGCTGCGACGAACACCATTGAGCTTGCACTCTGGGAGGAGCTTTTCAAGACAGAGGTCTGGGCGCGGAACTTCAACTGGCTCATTGACGAGCCGCGTGAGCCGATACGCGCGAGTGTGCGCGTGCGGCACACGAAATGGGAAAACCCGCCCTGCACCGCGACGGTGGAGGACGGACTTGTACACATCGTATGTGATGAACCCGTGCGCGCCCCGGCGGCGGGGCAGTCCGCCGTGCTGTACGATGGCGATCGACTCCTCGGCGGCGGGTTCATTGTGCACAGATAAAGATTTTCGGTTGTAAACTAAAAGTTGGGGTACCCGGGTAAACCTGGGCACTCCAACTTTTAGCATGTGAGGAAAAATAAGAGTAGAGCATAACAGAAAAATCCTTTAAAATGAAGCTGCGAGACACCACAAGAAAGGACACTGTATGCTCTATGAAAGATAATACCTCAAAACTGCTCGGATTGGAAGATGTTATCGTAAAAAATGTTTATGAAAATGAAACAGGCTGCTGCATAGAGATAGAGTTGCCGCGGCAAAAGCACATCTGCCCATGCTGTCAAAGCGAGACAGAGCGCATCCACGACTACCGTATACAACGAGTCAAGGATCTGGACATGCATGGAGTGCATACATATCTGTACCTGAGAAAGCGTAGGTATGCCTGCGGCTCCTGTGGGAAGCGGTTCTATGAGGAAAACAGTTTCCTTCCTCGGTTCCACAGAGTAACGAACCGCCTTGCCGCAAAGGTGATCTGTGACTTCAAAGACCTGCGCTCGGCAAAGGAGATCGGCAGGAAGAACAATATCTCGGCCCAGACTGCGCTGAGGTATTTCAAGCTCGTGAATTACTCCTGCAAGGAGCTTCCGGAGGTGCTGTCCATAGATGAGTTCAATGGCAATGCGGGCGGCGAAAAGTACCAGACTATCCTGACCGACGCAAAAAACAGGAAGATAGCGGACATACTTCCCAACCGCAAAAAGAGCGACCTGATCAAGTATTTCCTTACGTTTGAGAACAGAAAAGACGTGAAGTATGTAGTGATCGACATGAACCGTTACTTCAAAGAGACTGCTGAAATATGCTTTCCGAATGCCAAAATAGTGATCGACCGGTACCACGTAGTCCGTCAGGCCATATGGGCTTTGGAGAATGTGAGGAAGGCAGAACAGAAAGCGCTCTCGGCCGCGTGGAGAAAGTTCTGCAAGCATTCAAGGAGATTGCTGTGCAAAAATAAGGAAAAGCTGAAGGACGAGGAACGTGAACATCTGAGGATCATCCTCGGTTTATCTACACGTCTTGAAATAGCTTATGATCTTAAGAACGACTTCTTAGAGTTTATGCGCTCTCCGGATTCGGCAACAGCAAAAGAACGGCTCGCCTTATGGTTGTTCCATGCTGAAAACAGCCATATCCCTGAATTTGAAGCCTGCATAACCGCCGTGCGCAACTGGTCCGAGTATATCCTCAACAGCTTTGATGTGCCATATTCCAACGGCTTCACCGAGGGCTGCAACAACAAGACCAAGGTACTCAAGCGCATTTGCTTCGGCGTCAGAAGCTTCCCCACTTTTAGGAACAGGATCCTTCACTGCGCTTCATGACCGACTGGGAAAGATAATGATCGCGTTGGAATAATCCTTCCAATCGAGTTCCTGCCCGCAGCGGTCACAGAAATGCTGGTATTCTCGGTCAAGCGTCAGCTTGCAGTACGGGCACACGGGATAGCAGCCGAGTCCACAGATAAAACGGCTCTCCGCAACGGCCATGGGCAGCCTGGAATCCGACAGCGGCGGGATCCTCAGCAGTTCGTTTGGTGTAAGCTCAAAGCCCTTACACAGCTTCTCAAGGACAATGATCGATGCGTTGGTCTGTCCTCTGGCAACACTGCCGAAGTATCTTGGGCTGAAGCCACAAAGCTCTGCGGCTTTTTCGTAACTGAGATCGCGGCCGCTGCACAGCTGAAGAATGGAAGTGGATAGGTCTTTTGAAAACATCTTTTGCACTCTCTTTCTATTCAAGATGCTTTCAGCTTAGGAGCAGTATGCTGCTCCCTCAAGGAACGATACTGCCTAATTTTTACTTTTTCTCCATTTTCTTACAAAAACCTTAAAATCTCAAGTAGCTGTTTTATATACAGCAGAAAGGCGTGTGCGGCACGCCGCTCACGCCTTTCTGCTATTTCTTGCTAAGCTCTACCCCAACTATTGACACAGAGCCAGATTTTCTCACAAAAAAGAAGTAACCCCTGACCGCTCGTCTCTTTTCTGCGATCAGGGGTTACTTCTGCGAATTCTTAGTATCTAACATCTTGGTTACCTCTCTTTCTTCAATTTTTCCGGCACCGCCTGTCACGGGACACTGTAGCTAAGCACTCATAAATTCCACTCTGGGATCTCTGAAGCGAGATAGGCTCTGTGCTTACTGTCCGCCAGCGTATTTCGATCTGCAGCGCCGACCCTGCTGCCTTTAGCACTCAGGGCTTTTCTTACCTGTACATCGGTATCACCCTTTCTGATGATAATATACCAAATCCCCGTCCCGCTTTCAAGAGCAATACTCCATGATTTTAAGCGCCGGTTTTTGTGCATATATACATTTTTATCATTTCTCTCCGCGAATATTATGTTTATTATTGACAAGTACAGTCCGTTTCAAATATAATAGATGTGTTGTGAGCCGTGCGGCGGTGCGGCGCACGGCAGATAAGGAGCCGCCTATGGCCGAAAGCATAATTGAACTTGACGTACACGGTATGACGCTCTATCAGGCAAAGGTCGTGATAGACTCAAAGCTTCGCCGCAGCGCCGGTGCATACCGCATTCGCGTCATCCATGGCTATCACGGCGGCACTTCCCTGCGGGACGGAATACGCAAAGAGTACGCAAAGCACCCGAAGGTGCTCAGGATAGAGCTTGGGCTGAACCCCGGTGAGACGGATCTCGTGCTGCGGGAATTTTAAAACTGTTCCTAATAAACGTATTGGGCGTGCTGTAAGAAATGCAGCACGCCCTTTTGTTTTCTATTCCTTCTTTTCCTTGAGCAGCACAAACTTCTCCACTGGGAAGAGCACGGCCATCTGGAATGTCCCCGCGGCGGCCGCGGCTATCGTCGGCGCAAGCGCGCTCCACAGCTCCGCGCCGGTCGAGCGCAGCGCGTTCGCGATTACGCCTTGCAGCCACGTTGAGAACAGGATCAGGCAGACCATCAGCGCCAGATACACCGCAAAGCACCACGCGGGTGCATCGGACTTGAAGGTCGTCTTTTTGTTCTGAATGTACCCGTAGATATTCGCGAGCAGGTTCGAGGCGAAGAACGGGAACACATAGCCCCAGTTGTCGTTCCCAGCGCCGACGACGGACGCGCTGAATATCCCGGTCAGGAAGCCCGGCAGCGGCGCTTTCCAATCGGCCAGCGCCCAGCACAGCAGGTTCACCAGAATGATCTGAAGTATGCCGGCGATCCCGCTCACGAGCAGGAACTTTATAAACTGCCACAGGGTCTTGCGCTCATGCTTGGGCGCATTTTTATTTTCGTCCATACGCTCTTCCTCCTCTGCCGGAATAAAATCAGCGCTTGATAAGCTTTTCGAGCATCGCCGCGTCTATCTGGTTCACGGTCACGAATTTTCCGTCATAGAACACCGCCCAGTTGTTGAACACACAGGGCAACGCCTTTGCCTTTTCAAGCGAATCGACAAGAATAAACTCTGCCGGTATGCCGTTTGAATCGCAGCGCTCCCGCAGCTTTTCAACTCGCTGCGGAATATACGGGCACTGGAGATCATAATAAACCGTCAGCCCCTTGGCGTCAACGGTCATTTGCTTCGCCCCTGCCGCAAAGCGCGGGATGCTGCCGTCGAAGGACAGCGCTAAAAGCTCATAGCCGTTGTCCGTCCTGTCCACCGCCGTGAAGCCGAACTTCTTCGCAAAGCTCTGGTCGGACAGCCACGCCTTCTGCTTCTCCGCGCCGAGCATACACACGCCCGACCTGCCGTGCGCGCGGGCATCCTCAATGCAGCTCTCCATCAATGTGCGTCCATAGCCATGCCCTTTGGGTTCGCCCTGCACCCAAAGGCAGTATACATAATAGAAGTTGTCGCCGACGACCGGCACCCATGCCGCCTCCAATGGGGCATACTCGATGAACGCGCAGCCCTTGACATTCAACTTGCGGAACACGTGCCCCTCTCCGAGCCGCTCCCAGAGCCATGCGCGCTTTGCTTCAATGCCGGGGTGGCCTTTCTTTGAACGGATTATACAGCACAGGTGCTCATCCCCGATATTCTCCGGAGCAAGGTCGATAAACTCAGCGTCCATGTCCGTCAGGTTCCTTTCGTTATTTATAATTGCAGGATGCCGCTGACCTCATACAGCGACGGCAGCACAGCCCATGCCATGCGCCGCACCGTCTCTGACGGAGCCTTTATATCCGGTACACATATCACGTCTATCCCCGCAGCATACGCCGCCTGGACTCCGGCCTCGCTGTCCTCAAGCACGAGGCAGTCCTCCGCGCGCTCCCCCGCTTTCTCGTGTGCTTTTAGAAAAACATCCGGCGCGGGCTTGCCGTGCTCGACCTCGGGGCCGAAGACCATATCGTCAAAGTACCCGTCCACGCCGTTTGCGCGCAGCACGCCCACGGCGCGGTCACGGACGCTGGAGGTAGCAAGGATGATGCGCACGCCGCGCGCTTTGAGCTTCTTCAGCAGTTCCTCAGCGCCGGGCTTAAGCGGTATGCCGCGGTCGAAATATACCTTTTCATTTGAAGTATAGAACTCCGCGCCCTCCTCAAGCGTTATGGGCAGGTCGAAATCCGCTATAAACTGGTTCACGTTGTCGATAAGCGCCTTGCCGCTGTACCTTTCGGTGTACGCGGCAAGCGTCAGCTCGTGCCCGTATTTGCGCACAAGGTCGCCGTATATCTTAAAGCAGGTGGACTCGGTGTCGATAAGCAGCCCGTCAAGATCGAATATAACAGCCTTCTTCATGTGTACCTCGCCGTTTAAAAAACATTTTTCATAACGTGTCCGTTAAGATAGTCCCGGAAGCAGTTATACTCCGCCGCGCTCAGTTTCCCCGGGCGGGACATGACGACAAGCTCGTGCCCCTTATACCCCCGGTGATACGGCGGGTGTACATGCGCATACGGGTTTTCCGCGAAGCCGCTGCGCTCATAAAAGCCGCGGCGGCGGATGGATATATCGTCGACCGGCGGGTCTATCTCGAGGATCACCTTTTTGTTCTCCGCCGCCAGCAGCTCAAGAACTTTGCCGCCGTAGGCCTTGTTCCTCATCTCCGGCAGGATGCAGAGGTGCTCGGCATAAATGTAGCCGTCCCATTCCCAGTACAGCACCTCGCCCACGAAGGTCTCGCCGTCATAGGCCAGTGCAAAATGGTACTCACTGTCGCCGAGTATCGAAGCCTGAGACTTCGCCTCGCGCTGCTCATGCAGCGGGAAGCTGTCTGCGTACAGCACCATGGCCTTTTTGTACATCTCATGCTGTGTGTCCGTAATGCGATCAAATCTCATTTTACAAATCCCTCCACGGGTCATACTGTGCCCCATATGATACCACAGCATGCTCCGCCGCGCCATAGGCAGTTATAAACAAAGCGCTTGACAAGCAGCACCGCCGATGTTATAATTTTGGTAAACGATCGTTTACCAAAATTATAAAGAAGCGAGGAATAACAATGAATAAAGATAACTGCACTATAAGGCCCGAACGCCCTGAAGAGCAGCATGAGGTAGAAAACCTCGTGCGCGAGGCATTCTGGAACGTCTACCGCCCCGGCTGTCTGGAGCATTACGTCCTGCATAAGCTCCGCGATGACCCGGATTTTGTCTCGGAGCTGGACTTCGTGATGGAAAAGGACGGGCAGCTCATCGGCCAGAACATGTTCATACGCACCGTCATACACGCGGACGACGGCAGAGACGTCCCCATTATGACTATGGGGCCGATAGGCATCGCGCCCGAGTACAAGCGTCAGGGCTACGGCAAAATGCTGCTTGACTATTCGCTTGAAAAGGCGGCGGAGCTCGGCGCGGGCGCGCTGTGCTTCGAGGGCAACATAGACTTCTACGGCAAAAGCGGTTTCGACTATGCCAGCCGTTTCGGCATCCGCTACCACGGTCTGCCCGAGGGTGAGGACGCCTCTTTCTTCCTCTGCCGCGAGCTGATTCCCAACTATCTCGACGGCATTACCGGCGAGTATGCCACCCCGCAGGGCTACTTCGTAGACGAAGCAGAAGCCGAGGAGTTTGATAAGCAGTTCACGCCGAAAGAAAAGCTGCGCCTTCCTGGACAGATATTCTGACGAGGACGGCTGCGGAGTAACACGGAGCGCGCATCAGAGCAGCACAGGTCGAACTTACTGTCTCATAGTCCCAAACTTTTTGAGGAAATTTTTTCTACTTGTTTATAGTGGTTTTTAGCCGTTTTTATTTGGTTTCAGTTACTCTTTGGTGCTCTTAGTTCCGCTGTTTCCGTGTGCTCCGGCGCTGTCTGTGGTAATTTATGTGGTCAAAAACGCTTCCCGTCCGGCTCCCGGTGAATCTTCACCGGTGCCAGACAGGAAGCGTTTCTCGTTTCAAGTGGTCGTATTGTAACTCTGGGGACGAGGTTATGCAAGTGATTTCTGCGCAGGCAGCAGCTCACCACCTGCGGCGCAATAGACAAGGAAGAAGCGGGCAGTTCCATACAATCTGCGGATATTAAGATGTCGAAATTGAAAATACCTCCTGAACTTTTCGGAAAAGTTCTTGTCTTTATCCGCTTTGACGATTATAATTATATTGTAATTTTATAAGCGGGCACAGGAACAAGCTGTGGCCGGAACGAGGAACAGAAAAATGGTTATTCTTACAGAGCAGATAGATATTCCAGCACCCTATGAGAAAATGGAGGCATGGACCGCTAACTTTGAGGAAGAGTTCGTAAAATGGAGTCCGTACCATATCGAATGCAATCTCTATGACGGGAACTATCATGCAGGAAGCAAGATCCGCTTCCGCGAGATCGTCATGGGGCTGGACTACGATGTGACCGGCACGATCACAGAATGCGAGCAGGACGAAAACCACTTCCGCATAGTCTTCCAAAGCGACAAGAAGACAGCTTTTATTACCTTTGAGGGAAAGCGAACAGAGACAGGGTGCCATTTCTCTCATACAGAGGCTTTCGGTATGACCACGCCAGTAATCGGGGCGATTATGAATTTTCTGATCTTCAAGGTGCTTTTCAGAAAAAAAGCAAACTGGCAGCTTATCCGGGACGATATGGTTCTGGACAACAGATATTTATACGACATTCTGACCGAAGGAAAATACCCGGAACGAATCCCGCTGGACAAGCTGCTGACCAGCGCAAAGTAACCGAATGGGAGGGCTTATTCAGGCCGCTTCAAATTGTCAGAAATGACATCACGAATGGCTATGAGCTGCCCTGCAAATATGTCATTCACGCTGGCGAAGAAGCCCAGCACCACACCATTTGGCGTGATGCTGGGCTTCTTGTTCAGTTCCATTCCTCAGCCAGGAGGAAATCGCGGATGTTTCGGTGTTTGATACCGTTTCGGCTCATGTCGAACTCATCGAGGGAAACAACATACTTCGGGAAGTTGTCGCGGATATTATCATACGCGCCAAACTCACGGCTGACCGTTTCCTCCGATGCCAGCAGATAAGTGACCTGAACATACAGCTTTTCGCCGCGCTTGTCACATACGAAATCAATTTCCTTATCGCCCGTTCTGCCGACAGTTACTTCATAGCCCCGGCGCAGCAATTCCAGATACACGATATTCTCCAAAATGAGATTGATGTCCCGCATATTGCCGCCGAAAACAGCCTCGCGGATGCCGTGGTCGGCAATATAATACTTCTCGTTGGAGGCAAGAATCTG
>QAMJ01000013.1 GCA_003150355.1 Clostridiales bacterium
GAAGAACCTTGGGATTGCCAATGAATAATTTGCATTTATCCGAAGAAGCCCAAAATGATCTTTTAGAAATCAAAGCCTATATTGAGGAAGAGTTACTGAACCCGTCCGCAGCATTGGCAACCGTAAGTCGAATTACAAAGAGCCTACGCATCTTACAGAACCATGCACAGGCCGGGGCTCCGTTATCTTCGATTGCGGATATAGAGAGTGATTATCGCTTTATTGTAAGCGGCAATTACATCAGCTTCTACCGTGCTTACGGCAGTGAAGTTTTTATTGACCGTATTCTCTATGCCCGCCGCGATTATATGCGGATTTTGTTCGAAGACAGTACAACAGATGAATAAATGACAAACCATTGAACCGCTTGTAGAAATACAGGCGGCTTTTTTCATGTGCAAAAGGAGCATAAAAAAGTATTCCATTTTTATGATCCTGCTTTCGCAGGCTCAGAGTGACCGTACCATTCTGGCAAGATTGTCGAGTACGCCACGGCGGAGCTCATAGAGCTGTCTGAAGTAAGCAAATCCCCCCAGAGTAATTTTCCTACAAATAACCACCGATTTTGCTGACATTCCCTTATTACCGTGTAGGCTATCTGCATTGCCGTGTAGACGGTCTGCAACAGCAATAGGGAAGATTTGCTCAAAAACCCATCAAAAATTTTCAAAGAGCTGTTTTGAATTTCAAAGCAGCTCTTTTGCGTAGCGTGATTATTTTTGGCGATTTTGGGCTTAAATTTAGCGATTTCGCACTATTTAATAACTTTTTGCACAATTTAACAACTTTCCCTTACTGCCGTGTCTCAGTCGCGCCAGTTGCACCTGTAGCGCCTGCCGGACCCTGTGGGCCTGTTGCCCCAGCGACGCCCGCAGGACCCTGGGGGCCTATGGGGCCTTGCGGTCCTATCGGCCCCTGAGGCCCGATAGGACCTGCCGGACCGACGTTGCTGCCGCATCCGCAGCCACATCCGCACCCGCAGCTTCCGCTGCCGTTGCAGCCGTTTTGATATATCTTGGTGGAGTAGAGGTCGTTATCCTGCATGACTATCCTCCGAAAGAAAGATTGAGGTCTCCCTCAGAGCAGTATATGATGTATCCGCGGCATACGTCACCAAAGATGGTGTGCGGCATTTCCAAGCAAAAAATTCCCTAGATATAGTTCGACTCCTTGCATTGACACTTTTCCCGATCCATCACATCGCGCAGTGACAGCTGCACATTATTTTTCTGCAGTATAATGTGTGGGTATCGGAGCGAGGCAAGGAGCCTGACTTCTGTGCATACAAAAAATTATCGAAAGATTCACAAATTGCTGTTAAGAAATTAATTGCATCCGGCGCTCAATTTCGATATAATCAAGGAAACAATGTGCGGTTAAAGCGGCAGAAAAGCAAGCTCCGCAATATATATCCGCCATTCTTAAAGAGTCCCGTTCATGGCAGCAGCTGCCACAAAATTTCCCGACCGCCTATATATCGTCTGGTGCTATCGGAAAATACCTCCTATGGTTTGGCCGAGGTGGTATTTTATGTCAGTACATGACGATATCGGTAGAACCATAGTCGCTTTGCGCACGCAAAAAGGCTTCTCTCAGGAGTATCTTGCTCTTGAATGCGAAATGAGCCTTTCGTATCTGAGGCGCATCGAACACGGCACTGCGAACCCGACAATTGATATGCTTCTGCGCATAGCGAAGGTTCTGGATGCAGATATTATAAATCCGATCAGCGTCAAGGAAACGGCAGGTGCTGCTATATGAAAGCATCTGCCGCATCATTTAGACGGGCAATGCTAGTCACCAGAAGCCGGTTTATCAGCACTCTCGGCACCTATCCTGTGTGCCCGCGCTGCAAGCTCACTCTCGACAGAGAGTACCAGCGCTTCTGCGACCGCTGCGGGCAGCGGCTGGACTGGTCACGGTACGATAAAGCCGTCGTCATCCTCAAGCCTTGATTTTTACACGCCCAACCGGACATTGAAAAATAGCTGTCTCAGATAAGAGACAGCTATTTTTCATAACTTCAGCGCTTGGGCGAGCGCTTTTGCCGAGAGAGCAAGCTCCTTCGCAAACTCCGCATTGTCCGCGCGCACGCCGATCCTGACGGCGGAGCGGCCGGCACAGGGGCGGATGTGCAGCGAATAGCGCTCCGTGCGCAGGCGCAGACCGTCGGAGTAGTCCGCGCCCATATCGAGCATCAGCTCTGACAGCGCGCCCATGAGCTCCGCGCGGCTTTCACAGGGGCATTCCTCTAAGTAGTCCACGTCCTCGGGTGCGTCCTCCGCCTCGGGCGCGCTGCCCGGACGGAACTGCTCCGGGAGATCAAGATGAAGCCGCCCCTCGAGCGCGTCGACACAGCAGCGGTAATAGGACAGGGGAGTGCCGATGTCGCACCAATAGCCGTCCATCGGCACGCCGAGGACTGTTCTGCCGCTCTCAAGGAGCTGCGGGAAAAGCTGCTTGCCGAAGTCATACTCCGTACCGTCGGGCACAAGCTCCATCGCGCGCGGAGAGAGCACATATATCCCGGTGTTCACAAGGTCGGTGACGACGCGGCTCCAGTCGGGCTTCTCGACGAACGAGCGCACCAGCCCGTCGTGGTCCGTGACGGCGAGACCGTATCGCAGCGGTTCGCGGCTTCGATAGAGCGCGATAGTTGCGTCCGCGCTGCTCCTGCGGTGCGCGTCCATAAGCGTGCGCAGCTCGAAGTCACAGGCGGCGTCCCCGCTTATGACAAGGAAATCCTCGTCGCCGTAAAAGTCCCGGCAGTTCTTCACGCCCCCGGCGGTGCCGAGTGCGCGGTCCTCCACGCGGTACTGAAGCCTTACGCCGAAGCGGCTGCCGTCGCCGAAGTAGCCCATGATATCGCCCGCGCGGTACCTCACCGCCGCGCAGATATCCGTAAAGCCCTGCTCACGCAGGAGGATGATTATGTGCTCCATCATCGGCCGGCCGAGCAGCGGAACCATCGGCTTCGGTGTGTCGCCGGTGATGCTCCTGAGCCGTGTGCCCATGCCGCCTGCCATGATAACTGCTTTTATAATGATGCCCCCTTTTACAATCGCTTGCTTTACGCTTATTATCTGTGAACGGACGCAAATTATTTGTTGTAAACGGGGGACGGATTTGATATAATAAAATATCGTATCGTGGATTACTATGGAAATTTATCCCATACGGATAGCCAAAGAAGATAGAGAGACATCTTAAAGAGGAGGTGCGCGGCTTGAACAAGAATCTCAGGCGTCTTGCCGAACCCGGCAAGCTGCCGCTGATCCTGCTTGTCGCATTTGCCGCCGCAACGCTGCTGTACGGTATATACACGCTTGCGGCTATAGAGGGCGGAGCCATTCTGCTGCTCATGATCTTCTTCTTCCTGTCAAAGCGCAGAAGAGAGAAGCAGCTCAGGGCGTATATCGAATCCGTGACCTATGAGACGGAGAACGCCAAGAGCAGCACGCTGACGAATTTTCCGCTGCCGATCGCGGTGTTCGGGCTGGACGATTCGCGCATTATCTGGGGCAACGAAATGTTCTTCAAAATGTGCGGCGAGACCGGTACGCGGCTCGACGCGAACCTGACGGAGCTTGTGCCGCAGTTTTCGGGTAAGTGGCTGCTTGAGGGCAAGACCCGGTACCCGACGCTGCTTGAGGTAGGCGGCCGGAAATATCAGCTGCACGGCAACATCATCCGCTCCGATAATGATAAGGAGAAAAGCCCGTTCATGGGCATAACCTACTGGGTGGACGTCACGGACTATGACAACATCCGCATCGAGTATGAGAACAGCCGCCCGATCGCGGGAGTCGTCATCATCGATAACCTTGAAGAGCTTACCAAGAACCAGCCGGAGCGTATAAAGAACGATATACGCGACGCGGTGGAGGACAAGCTCGGCCAGTGGTGCGCGTCCTTTGACGGCATCCTGCGCCGCTATGACCGCGACAGATACATCGTCCTGATGGAGCGGCGGGACCTTGAGTGGCTCAAGGCCGGCAAGTTCAAGATCACCGAGGAGATGCACGAGGTCGAAAGCCCCAGCGGCATTGCCGCGTCCATAAGCATTGGCCTTGGCGCGGATGCGGACACCTTCGGCGAGGCGCTCCAGTTTGCGGACATGGCAGGGGAGCTTGCGCTCTCCCGCGGCGGCGACCAGACCGTTATCAAGAACAAGATGAGCTTCGAGTTCTACGGCGGCCGCGGCTTCGAGATAGAAAAGCGCACCAAGGTCAAGTCCCGCGTTATGGCAAACGCCTTCTCCGAGCTTATAAAGGACTCCTCCAAGGTGCTCGTCATGGGTCACCGCTTCGGCGATCTGGACAGCATCGGCGCGGCGGTCGGCGTATGCTGCCTTGCGCGGCAGCTCGGCGTACACGCCTCCATAGTTGCGGACACGAAGCACTGCGCCGCGACCCCGCTTATAGATATGGTACGCCGCGAGCCGGAGTATAAGGACATATTCCTTACCCCGCAGGAAGCACCCTCCAAGGTCGATGCGCACACGCTCCTTGCCGTTGTGGACACGAACCGCCCCGAGCAGGTGGAGTGCCCGGATCTTCTGGACCTGTGCAAGCGCGTCGCGGTCATAGATCACCACCGCGTTGCCGCGACCTATATACACGACGCCGCCCTCGGCTTTATCGAGCCCTATGCGTCTTCGGCGTGCGAGCTTATGACCGAGATAATCCAGGAGCTTCCAGAAGCGACAGATATGCTCCGCTGCGAAGCGGAGGCGCTGATGTCCGGCATTGTGCTCGATACAAAGAGCTTCACCATCCGCACCGGTGAGCGCACCTTTGACGCGGCGGCGGTGCTGCGCCGCCACGGCGCGGACACAGCTGCGGTCAAGCGCCTGTTCCAGTCGGACATGGAGGACACCGTCGCAAAGTATAAGATACTCCAGAGCGCGAAGCTCTACCGCAAGGTCGCGGTCGCCGCGCCCGAGGAACCGCAGGAGCGCGTAGTCGCCGCACAGGCGGCGGACGAGCTGCTGAATGTCTCCGGCGTGGATGCGTCTATCGTCGTCGCGCCCGACGGCAAGGGCGGAGTGTTCGCCTCCGCGCGCTCGATAGGCGAACTCAATGTACAGCTCATCATGGAAAAGCTCGGCGGCGGCGGCAACAGAAGCGCCGCAGCGGTGCAGTTCCAGCAGGGCGAGACCCTCAAAGAGGCGGTAAGCAAAATATATGCCGCCATAGATGATTATTTTGCCTGAAAGGGGATAATAGAAAATGAAGGTTATTTTTCATGAAGACGTCAAGGGTCAGGGCAAGAAGGGCGAGCTGAAGGAAGTCTCCGACGGCTACGCAAGAAACTACCTGCTCCCGCGCAAGCTCGCCTCCGAGGCGACCGCTGACAACATAAACGCGCTCAAGCTCAAGGAAAAGGCCAAGGCCGCGCAGATCGCCAAGGAGAAGGCGCAGGCCGAGGAGAACGCAAAGAAGCTCGGCGGTGTGCAGGTCATCATCAAGGCCAAGGCCGGCAACGCCGGCAAGCTCTTCGGCGCAGTCACCTCTCAGGAAATAAGCGACGCGCTCAAGGCGCAGTTTGATATCGATATCGAGAAGAACAAGATCGTTCAGGCCGAGCCGATAAAGACTTTCGGCAGCTTCAGCGTCAAGGCGAAGCTTGGCTACGAGGTCAGCGGAACTATAAACGTTCTGGTCGTAGAGGGATAATAGATCAGGCCGCAAGGCCGGACTGAGGAATCAGGTAATGGACGAACTGCTGGGCAAAAAAACACCGTACTCCGCCTCGGCGGAGCAGGCGGTCATAGGCTCGATGCTCATAGACCCCCGGTGCATCCCGGAGGTGCTGGAAAAGCTGAAGCCGGATGAGTTCTATGTGAAGCTCAACCGGGATATTTATGAGACAATGTACGCCATGTTCTCCTACGGGCAGACCATCGACCCCGTCACAGTGCTTGACCAGATGAAGGTCAGGGGCGTGTATCAGGAGAATAACGACGCATACGTCGCCGAGGTCATGCGCGTCACGCCGACGGCGGCAAACGTCATGGAGTATGCCGCGATAGTGCGCGACCGCGCGCTGCTGCGCCGTCTCGGCGAAGCGGCGGACGAGATAAACAGCATGGTCTACGAGGGCTCCGGCGAAGCGGAGACGATGCTCGAAGCCGCGGAGCGGCGCATATATGCGCTGCGTCAGGGGCGCAATGTCGGCGGACTTATGCCGGTGTCCTCGGTCGTGCAGAGCGTGTTTGATGAGCTGTCCGAGGCCGCGTCCTCCGGAAACCAGATCCCCGGCATCTCGACCGGCCTTCCCGACCTTGACCGGGTGACTCTCGGCCTCAATAAATCCGAGCTTATCCTTGTGGCCGCCCGACCCGGTATGGGTAAAACGAGTATCGCGCTGAACATGGCGCTCACCGCTGCCATGAGCCAGCACAAGACCGTCGCCATCTTCTCGCTCGAAATGTCGCGGGAGCAGCTTGTTATGAGACTGCTGTCGCGCGCGGCGCTGATACCGTCGCAGAACCTGCTGACAGGCCAGCTCACCGAGCAGCAGTGGCGCGATATTTCCGATGCCGCGCAGACCCTCAGCCAGACCGATATCCGCATCGATGATAACCCGACGCTCACGGTGTCGGACATGAACGCCCAGTGCCGCCGCGTGCCGAACCTCGACCTGGTGGTCATTGACTACCTCCAGCTGATGCAGTCCGCCGGCAGCGGGCACAGCTGGTCGAACGAGAGCCGCACTCAGGCTGTCAGCGATATAAGCCGTATGCTGAAGATCATGGCCAAGGAGCTGAATGTCCCGGTCATCTGCCTGTCGCAGCTGTCACGTGCCAACGAATCGCGTCAGGATAAGCGGCCCATGCTTTCCGACCTGCGTGAGTCCGGCGCTATCGAGCAGGACGCGGACGTTGTCATAGGCCTGTACCGCGACGGTTATTATAATAAGGAAAGCGAAACCCCAAATCTTGCCGAGGCTATCATACTCAAGAACCGCAAAGGTCAGACCGGCACGGTCGAGCTGTCATGGCTGCCTGAGTACACAAGCTTCAGCTCGATAGAAAAGCGCCGCGAAGATGACTATTAAGCTTGACATGTCCGCTTTTGCCGGTGAGCGCATATTGTGCGCGGTGTCCGGCGGTGCGGACTCGATGTGTCTGCTGCATCTGCTCTATTCAGGCGGCGCGGACATTATCGCTGCGCACTATGAACACGGCATCCGCGGCGAGGAATCTCTGAGAGACGCGCGCTTTGTGGAAAGCTGGTGCGCGGAGCGTGGGATAGAATGCGTCGTCGGCCACGGGGACGTGCCGGGCTATGCTCTGGTGCACGGACTTGGGACCGAGGATGCGGCACGGCGGCTGCGCTATGAGTTTCTGCAAAGCACCGCGAAAGAGCGCGGCTGCGGGCTTATCGCCACGGCGCATAATGCCGACGATAACGCCGAGACGCTTATCTTCAACCTCACCCGCGGCAGCGGTGCGCTCGGCCTGCGCGGCATTCCCGCGCGGCGGGAGAACATCATCCGTCCGCTGCTGGGCGTGAGCCGTGCGCAGATAGAGCAGTACCTCGCCGAAAACGGCATTGAGCACATCGAGGACAGCACCAACTTCAGCGACGACTATAGCCGCAACCTTATCCGTCACAAAGTCATGCCCGTTCTGCGGCAGATAAACCCCGCGCTCTCCGACACCGCAGGGCGCACGGCGGAGCTCCTGGGACGGGATGAGGACTGCCTTTCTTCCCTCGCGTCCGACTTCGTTGAGAAGAACTTCCATGATGGGAGCCTTCCCGCGCAAGAGCTTTCTGCGCTGCACCCGGCGATAGCCTCGCGCATTCTGCGGCAGCTTTTAGGCACGGGGCTTTCGATGGAGCAGACCGACTCAGCCCTCAGGCTGTGCCGGGGTACCGGCTTGCGGAGCCTTGATATCACGGGGCGCCGTCTCGTGTGCGATCAGGGGAGACTGTATCTCAAAGCGCAGGAGAGCGTCACGCTTAAGGTGCGCGCGGTGATCCCCGGCACGGAGATAGAATTGCCCGAAGCGGGGCTGCGCATGAGCGCGGAATTTACCGAATACAGGGAAGAAATTAACGGCTTGTTCAAGACTTATTACATCAAATATGAGAATATTAACTCTGCTGTAATCTGCACCGGAAGGCGTCCGGGCGACCGCATGAGGCCGCTGGGGCGCGGGTGTACAAAGAGCCTGAAGAGCCTGTTTATGGAAGCGGGCTTCAGCCAGCATCAGAGAGACACCGCCCCGGTCATCCGGGACGATAAAGGGATACTTGCCGTCTGCGGCATCGCCGTTGACGAGCGCGCCGCCCCAAAGGCGGGCGACAGGGTGCTGAAGATAAGCTTCAGCGAAATTTAAGCTCAAGCCGCAAAGCGGCATTGGACAAATAGAAAAGAGAAAAACGGGAGACACATTCAATGCACGAGGATATTGAAAAAATTCTGATCGGTGAGGATGAGATCAAGGCGCGCGTGGCCGAGGCCGGTGCGAAGATAAGCCGCGACTTTGCGGGCAAGGACCCGATATTCGTGGGCGTGCTCAAGGGCTGCTTTATTTTCATGGCCGATCTCATGCGCTATGTGGACATACAGTGCTCGATGGACTTCATGGCCGTCTCGTCCTACAGCGGCACAAGCTCCACCGGCGCCGTCAAGATAAACAAGGATCTGAGCGAGGACATCGAGGGGCGTCACCTCATCATCGTTGAGGATATCCTCGACTCCGGCGTCACTCTCAGCTACCTCAAGAACTACCTTATGGTCAGAAAGCCAGCGTCGATATCCATCGTCACGCTTATGGATAAGCCCGCCAGACGCAAGGCGGATGTCTATGCCGATTACTCCTGCTTTGAGGTGCCGGACGCTTTCGTCGTCGGCTACGGGCTCGACTATAACGAGCGCTACCGCAACCTGCCGTATATCGGTGTGCTCAAGCCGGAGATATACTCCTGAGCATTTATATCGTATTCTCCATCGTATAAGAAGGATGTGACATATACTTGAAACCTAACCGCAACCGCGCCCGGGATCTGGGATTTTACGTGCTGCTCATCGTGATAATGATGGCCGTGATCTTCACCATGACCGGGGAGAAGGACACCAACAAGATAAAGAACTATTCCGACCTCGTCGATCTCTTCACTGAGGAAAAGGTGCAGTCGTTCAGGACCGAGGGCAGCACCATTATCCTTGAGGTCAGGACTGGCGACGCCATAGCTCCCACGGAGGAAATGAAGTACGACCTCTACAGCTTCGGCGTGTTCTATGAGGACTTCAAGGACATCATAAAGACCCAGTACGAGTCCGGCGTCCTTGAAGAATATGACTATGACGAAGGCTTCGTCGCGCCGTGGTGGGCGAGCATGATACCCTATGTGCTCGTCATGGTCGGCGTGATGGCGCTGTGGTACGTGATGATGAACAAGGCCGGCGGCGGAGCGGGCGGTATCGCCAAGTTCTCCAAGGCGCGCACCCGCCTCGGCAGCGATGAGAAGAACAAGAAGACCTTTGCCGATGTCGCGGGCTGCGACGAGGAGAAGGAAGAGCTGTCCGAGATCGTCGACTTCCTCAAGAACCCCAAGGCCTATACCGCGATGGGTGCGCGCATACCCAAGGGCGTGCTGCTCGTCGGCCCTCCGGGAACCGGTAAGACCCTGCTTGCAAAGGCTGTCGCGGGCGAAGCCGGTGTGCAGTTCCTGTCCATTTCGGGCTCTGACTTTGTCGAGCTCTATGTCGGCGTCGGCGCGGGCCGTGTGCGCGACCTGTTTGAGCAGGCAAAGAAGGTCGCCCCGGCAATCATCTTCATCGATGAGATCGACGCTGTCGGCCGCCAGAGAGGCAGCGGTCTCGGCGGCGGACACGATGAGCGCGAGCAGACGCTCAACCAGCTGCTCGTTGAGATGGACGGCTTCGGCAGCAACGAGGGCGTCATAGTCATGGCGGCGACGAACCGAGCGGATATCCTTGATAACGCGCTGCTGCGTCCCGGCCGCTTTGACCGTCAGGTATATGTCGGCCTGCCCGATATCCGCGGGCGCGAGGCGATACTGAAGATCCACGCCAGAGACAAGCAGCTTGCGGAGGATGTCGACCTCAACTCCATCGCCAAGGGAACTCCCGGCTTTGCGGGCGCCGATCTTGAGAACCTTATGAACGAGGCGGCACTGCTCGCAGTGCGCCGCCGCCACCGCTTCATCAACATGGAGGACGTGGACGAGGCCATACTCAAGGTGCAGATGGGTCCGGAGAAGAAGAGCCGCAAGATGAGCGAGAAGGCGAGACGCCTCACCGCTTACCACGAATCCGGCCACGCCGTCGCGGCGCACTATCTGCCGCACGTCGACCCGGTGCATTATATCACCATCATCCCGCGCGGCATGGCAGGCGGCTTTACGCTGATGCGCCCACAGGAGGATCTTGAAAACTTCAAGTCCCAGTCCGAGATGTTCGAGAACATCGTCATGGCTCTCGGCGGAAGAATGGCCGAGAAGCTGTTCCTTGACGATATCTCCACCGGCGCTTCCGGGGACATCCATCAGGCCACATCCATCGCGCGCGACATGGTCACCCGCTACGGCATGAGCGACAGGCTCGGCCCCATATCCTTTGACAGCTCCGGCCACTCCATCTTCATCGGCCGCGACTTCGGCCAGACCAAGAGCTATTCCGAGGAGACCGCCGGTATCATCGATGAGGAGGTCAAGGCGATCTTCGATAAGGCCGCCGCCGAGTGCGAGCGCATCCTTACCGGGCATGCCGACCAGCTGCGCGCCATCGCTGAGTACCTGCTGGTACATGAGACGATGGAAGCCGAGGAGTTCAATTACTACTTCGAGCATGGCGAGTTCATGCCTCTTGCCCCGCAGGAGGCGCGCAAGGTCAGGGAGGACACCACCATCGAGCGCCCCGCGCGCAAGATATCCATGACCGACGGCTACGCCGAGGAGAAGAAGGAAGAGCCCGAAACGCAGAGCGAGACCACCGGTGAGGATAAGCCGGCAGAGCCGAGCAGCGAAGAGAGCAAAGAATAATATATAAAGCCACACGGGCGCGGTAGTTTTTACCGCACCCGTGTTTTCTGCATTCCGACCGGTTATTTTACTGACAATATAAATTCATAAAAAGTTCACTGATCGGGGCTTGTCATATGAAATGCGGAGTAATATACTACCGGTTCGTGAAAAAAGTATGGAAAGAAGAATGGAAATGAAAAAGAGCGGCATAGATATGCTGCATGGTCCGATATGGAACAAGATCCCGCTGTTTGCGCTGCCTGTCGCGGCAACGGCGATACTCGGGCAGCTGTTTAATGCTTCCGACCTTGCGGTCGTCGGCAACTTTGCCGGGGAGGCGCGCACGGCGGCAGTCGCCGCGGTGGGTGCGAACAGCTCGGTCGTGAGTCTTGTGGTGAACCTTTTCACCGGCGTTGCCCTCGGCGCGAACGTCGTTATCGCGGGCGCGATCGGGCGCGAGGATACGGACGCTGCGCAGCGCGCGGTACACACGGCGCTGCTGTTTGCCGTCTTGGGCGGCTTTGTGATAGCGCTTATAGGCGAGCTCGCGGCGGAGCCGCTGCTGCGCATGATGAGCGTACCGGATGAGGTGCTTCCGCTGGCGCTGCTGTACCTGCGGATATACCTGCTCGGCATGCCGGTCATCCTGCTTTATAACTTTGAAGCTGCAATATTCAGAAGCATCGGCGACACTAAGGTGCCGCTTGCGACGCTCGCGATATCCGGCGTCATTAATGTGATACTGAACCTGTTTTTCGTCATCGTGCTGGGCATGACGGTGGATGGCGTCGCGATCGCGACGGTCATTTCAAACGCGATAAGCGCGGTGATCCTGTTCTTCCGCCTGAAAAAGGCGAACGACTATATCCGCCTTGATATCTCCAAGCTGCGCATAAACATGAGAAGCCTGCGGCACATTCTGCGCATCGGCCTGCCGGCCGGGGTGCAGAGCGCAGTTTTCTCGATATCGAACATGGTCATACAGTCGGCCATCAACAGCCTCGGCACCACTGTCATGGCGGCGTCGAGCGCGGCATGGAACATGGAGGTCATCACGTTTAACGTCCTTGACTCTTTCAGCCAGGCCTGCACGACCTTTGTCGGCCAGAACTACGGCGCAGGACAGCTTGAGCGCTGCAAAAAGACGCTGCTGCTGTCCATGCTGGAGGGTTATATCGTGCTCGGTATCGCGGTGGCTCTCATCCTGCATTTCGGGCATCCGCTGCTCGCACTCTTCAATAACGATCCCAAGGTCATTGCCCTCGGCTACACACGTATGAGGCTGGTGCTTCTGGCGCATGTCTTCAGCCTGCTGTATAACACGATGTCCGGCTACCTGCGCGGCTTCGGCATATCGCTGACGCCGGCCGTACTGACGATGCTCGGCGTGTGCGGAATAAGAATATTGTGGGTGAACACGGTCTTTGCAAATGTGCAGACCTTCCATTCTGTCATGATGGTCTACCCGATAAGCCTTGCGGCGACTGCGCTCATGATCTTCGTCGCGCTTATGTACTATAAGCCCTCGCGCAGATTTGAGCCTAAGACCGCAGCGGAGAACGGCTGACGCAGCATTTTTTGCGAAAACGGCTTGAGAGTAGGGACGGCATCTGCTATAATCAATGTGTTATATAGAAGACTTTAAGGAGATGCAGAATATATGAAGCTTGGCATAGCGGGTCTGCCCAACGTCGGCAAGACCACTCTGTTTAACGCCCTCACCGGCTCCAAAGCCGAGACGAGCGCATACGCGATGGCAGGGGCAAAGCCCAACATCGGCACGGCAAAGGTGCCGGACGAGCGCCTTGACTGGCTCGCGGAGTACTACCACCCGAAGAAGTACACCCCGGCGACGATAGAATTCGTCGACGTCGCGGGCGTGAACGTCGGTACCGGCAAGAGCAACGAGGTCTTTCAGTCCATCCGCCAGACCGACGCGCTGGTACACGTTGTGCGCTGCTTTGATAACGACGAGATATTCCTCGAACCTGCCGACGCGAAGCGCGACGCCGAGGCCTTTGACCTCGAGCTGATCCTTGCGGATATCGAGATAGTCGAGCGCCGCCTTGAGCGCGCGAAGAAGAACGCAAAGAGCGGAGACAAGAAGTATAAGCGCGAGTGCGAAATGTGCGAAGCGCTTATTGCCCACCTCACCGATGAGAAGCCCGCGCGCAGCTTTGAGTTCACCGATGAGGACAGCGACATTCTTGTTGACGGCGGCCTGCTGACCGTAAAGCCCGTGATCTATGCCGCGAACCTCGACGAGGACGGCATGATGAACCTTGACACCAACGCAAACTTTGCCGCTCTCAAGAAAATAGCGGACGAGCAGGGCGCGGCGGTGCTGCCGGTCGCGGCAAAGTTCGAGGAGGACATCGCCGGTATGGAGCCCGACGAGGCCGAAATGTTCATGGCAGACCTCGGCCTGACCGAGACGGGGCTTGACCGCCTTATCAAGACCTCCTATGACCTGCTGGGCTATATCTCATTCCTCACCGCCGGTGAGGACGATGTCCACGCATGGACCATCACGCGCGGCACGAAGGCCCCGAAGGCCGCCGGCAAGGTCCACAGCGATATAGAGCGCGGCTTCATCCGCGCCGAGATAGTTGCCTTTGACGATCTCAAGGCCTGCGGAAGCATGGCCGCGGCAAAGGAGAAGGGGCTGCTCCGCCTTGAGGGCAAGGACTATGTCATGCAGGACGGGGACATCACCAACTTCAGGTTCAATATTTAAGAGGAGCTTCCGGTATCCCGAAATGTTCTGGTTAGAAGTCATAGGCGTTATCGCCTTCGGCATATGCGGCGCGATGGCCGCGATGGAGAGAGGAGCCGATCTCTTCGGCGTGCTGTTTCTCGCAGTCATAACGGCGCTCGGCGGCGGCGTCATAAGGGACGTGCTGCTTGGCTGGTTCCCGCCGCGGATGTTCACAAGCTATGCCTATGTGGCGATCGCCGTGGCCAGCGCATTGCTGGTGTTTCTTGACGCATGCATCCGCCGCGAGCATTACCGCCAGAACCGCGATAAGCTCGACAGCGTCGTGAATGTGTTCGACGCGCTCGGCCTCGGCGTGTTCACGGTCAGCGGTGTGCAGATGGCCATTGACCAGTACGGGATGGGCAACCCCTTCCTGCTGGTGCTCATGGGCATGACGACCGGCATCGGCGGCGGTATGCTGCGCGACGTGCTTATCGACGCGATGCCCAAGGTGCTGCGTAAGAGGATATACGCCGTCGCGTCCATCGTCGGCGCGATAGGGTACTATCTGCTGCTGCGCTTCGGCGTCGATCAGACCCTGTCGACGATCATTATAACGGTGCTTATCACCGCGCTGCGTATTCTGGCGACGGTGTTCAAGTGGAATATGCCGCAGGCAAAGCTATGAAAGAAAAGTATTTTGACATTGTCGGCAGCGGCTACAGCGTGAAATGCAAGCTGTACTGCGCTGATGCAAACTCAATAAAAAAACTCATTATCTCCTGCCACGGCTTCGGCGGCAGCAAGGAGAACGCGGCGGCAAAGCGCGTGGCGGAGCGTATGCTCCCGGTGCACAAGGACGCGGCGCTGCTGACCTTTGACTGGCCGTGCCACGGTGAGGATGTTAAGCCGCGCTTCACCCTCGCCGACTGTGACACGTACCTGACGGCGGTGCTGGAGTATGCCCGTGAAAGGTTTGCCCCCGAGAGCATCAGCTTCAACGGCACGAGCTTCGGCGGCTACGCGGTGCTCAAGTATATGCACGAGCACGGCAGCCCCTTTGACAGCGTCGTGCTGCGCTGCCCGGCGGTGAACCTGCATGAGATATTCACCGGCCTGTACCTGACGGAGAATGACCTTGACAAGCTGCGCCGGGGGAAGGACGCGGTCGTCGGCTTCGAGAAGAAGTTTAAGATCAACCGCCAGTTCTTGGATTCCCTTGCCGAGAACGACATTATGCAGTACGACTTCTCCGCCTTTGCCGACAGTATGCTCATCATGCACGGCACACGGGATGAGACTGTGCCGATAGACGCGGTGCGCCGCTTCGCGGAGAAAAACGACCTCATGCTCATCGAGATAAACGGCGCGGATCACATGTTCAAGGATCCCGCGCGCATGAGCGAGTATGTGAACGACACCGTCGATTTTATATTTTCATAATCTAAAACGCCATCGGTCATTGACCGATGGCGTTTTAACAGTTATCAATATTATCAGGTGTACATCTCGTCCTCGAGCATCGCTGCGGGATCGGAGAAGTGCTCCTTTGTGAGCTTTGCCACGACGCCGGAGAGCGCGAACAGACCCACAAAGTTCGGGATGGCCATGAGGCCGTTGAAGGTATCGGCGATGTTCCAGACAATGTCTATCGGGGAGACGCAGCCGATGACGATGACGATCGCGAACGCTGCCTGATAGAACTTGATGGCCTTGGTGCCGAACAGGTACTGCGCGCAGCGGCTGCCGTAGAGTGCCCAGCCGAGGACGGTCGAGAACGCGAAGAGGATCAGCGCAACGGCCACAAAGAGCGCCGCGAGCTTGTCGCCGAATATCGTTGCGACGGCGGCGGTGATGAGCTCGGAGCCGGGCTTCACGCCGAAGTTGATATCGACGCCGCTGCATATGATAGTGAGCGCGGTCATGCTGCAAATGACGATGGTGTCAACAAAGACCTCGAAGATGCCGTAGAGCCCCTGATGCACGGCCGAGGGAGTTTCCGCTGCGGCGTGAGCGATAGCTGCCGAGCCGAGACCGGCTTCGTTCGAGAATGCGCTGCGCCTGAGACCCCAGACGAGCGCTTCCTTGAGCGCGATGCCGGAGGCCGCGCCGAGGACGGCGCGCGGGCTGAACGCGGCGGTGAATATCTTTGCGAAAGCGCCGCCGATGTTCCCGGCGTGGGAGAAGATGACGCCGAGGCAGACGAGCACGTAGAACACGCTCATGATCGGGACGAGCTTTTCAGCTACCTTGCCGATGCGCTTGATGCCGCCGAGCAGGATCAGCGCGACGAGAGCCGCGAGGGACAGACCGATGACCCAGTGGATAACGGTAATGCCGCTGTCGTTTATCGTGAAGAAGGCGGTGATGGCGTTCGTGATGGAGCCGGTGATGGCGTTCACCTGGCTCATGTTGCCGATGCCGAAGCACGCGATGCCGGCGAGAGCTGCGTACACCATTGCCAGCCACTTCCACTTCGGGCCGATGCCGGCGATGTAATACATCGGGCCGCCTACCCAGTCGCCCTTTTCATCGCGCTGGCGGTACTGAATGGAGAGCACGACCTCCGAGTACTTTATGACCATGCCAAGCAGCGCGGCGACCCACAGCCAAAACACAGCGCCGTAGCCGCCGAGGGCGATGGCCTGCGAGGTACCGACTATATTGCCGGTGCCGACAGTGGCGGCAAGAGCGGTGGTCACGGCCTGAAGCGGCGTGACGGCGCCTTTGCCGGCTTCCGTCTTTTTGAACATCTTGCCGACGGTGTTTTTCATGGCGTATCCGAAGTGGCTGAACTGCACTGCCTTGGTGCGGACGGTCAGCAGTATGCCGCCGACCATGACGCAGGGCAGGAACATATACAGCCACGCGAAGTCGTTAAGAGCTCCGGTGAAGAAATCGATAAATGCCTGCATGCTTGTATCCTCCTTATTTGATAGATACCGGTTGACAAGAATGACTGATATGTACAAATCTAATATATGTCAAACTTTTATCCATTAAGAAACGGCATTGATAATGACGCTTTTGTAATGAATCCTGGGCACCAGCTTTAAGGGGAAATTGCGGGGAAAACGGCTGAGACCCGGCCGGTATTTAATCGATGTGAGAAATATAGCACCGAAAAAGCGCAATTGCAAGAGAAATTTTGCATTTCGGCATAGTGCAGAATAATCGGCTGCTGTAATGTTCACTCCATGTGAAATATAACGGCTATTAATGAAATGATACGCGCATATCTATGAAAAATATTAATTGATAAAACACGGCCTTGCATTACAATGCCTGCTGTGTTAATCTGAAATCGAATAGAATCAGCAAGGGAGCGAGATGGAAATGCACAGTCTTGAAGAGGTGCGCGCGGAGTATGACAGGCTCGACAGGCTCTGCGGGCTCGACACCTCGGGGATCGAGCTGAAGATATCAAAGCGCGCGGTGAAGCAGCTCGGCAGCTTCCGCTGCCCGCGCCGGGGAGGAAAGGATGGCCTGTGCATCACGCTTTCACATCTGATACTGGAGGACGACGAGCAGTTCTGGGACACCGTGCGCCACGAGTACGCTCGTGCTGCTGTGTATCTCCTCCATCCCGGAGAGCGCCATGGGCACGACAGGGTGTGGAAGGACATGTGCCGACGCATCGGGTGCTCACCCGAGCGGCTCGCACCGGAGAAGGGACAGGCGGCGGAGAGCCGCCGCGCGGAAGCAAAGTACATCATCCGCTGCGAAAGCTGCGGCAGAGAGAGCCGGTACATGCGCCGAGGCAAGGCGGTCGACCTGCTGCTGCGCGGGCGCGGCCGGGCGCTGCGCTGCACGGGCTGCGGCGGGAGCAGCTTCAAGCTCTTTGTCGGAAAATAATTGGTTTGACGGCGGCGCGGATAGGTGATATTCTATAAACAGCTATACAACTGAAATATACGGCAATAAAACAACAATGAATGGAGGTTTTCAGCATGATAATCAACAATGCAAAAGTATACCGCAACGGACACTTTGAAAGCGCATCCATCGAATTTGACAGCCATATACGTTCATTTTCTCCCGGCGAGGGAATGGACGCCTGCGGGGCGTATATCATCCCCGGCCTTATCGACGTGCACACTCACGGTGCCATGGGGATAGACGCGAGCGACTGCACCGCCGAGCAGATACATCATCTGGCGCAGTTTTATTCGGACAACGGCGTCACGTCTTTCTGCTTCACGACACTGACAGTCCCCGCGGACGAGCTGAGAAGCGCGATGAAGAACATCCGCGCCTATGAGCGCTTCGGCGGCGAGGCCAAATGCACTGGTGTGCATCTTGAGGGCCCGTTCGTTTCACGCGGCAAGTGCGGCGCGCAGAACCCCGATAACATCCGCAAGCCGGACATTGCGCTCTTTAATGAGCTCAATGAGCTGAGCGGCGGAATGGTGCGCCTCATAACCGTCGCCCCGGAGGTCGAGGGCGCGCTGGACTTTATCCGCGAGGCGTCGAAGGTCTGCACCGTGTCCCTCGGCCACAGCACCGCGGACTACGATCAGGCCATGGCCGGCTTTGAGGCGGGCGCGACGCATGTGACGCATCTCTTCAACGGCATGGAGCCTTTCCACCACAGAAAGCCCGGCCTTGTCGGCGCGGCGCTCACGGCGGGGGCGAATGTCGAGCTCATCTGTGACGGCGTGCATATCCACCCGGCAATGATAGTGGCGGTACATAAGATGTTCGGCGACAGGCTCATCATCGTCAGCGACTCTCTGCGCTGTGCCGGGCTCTGCGACGGGCGCTACAATCTCGGCGGTCTGCCGATGATCGTGCGCGACGGCCGCGCAACGCTGCTTGACGGCACGATAGCCGGTTCGTCGAGCAATCTGCTTCAGGAGCTGCGCAATGTCGTGTCCTACGGCGTGCCGCTCGAGGTTGCTGTCAAGGCCATGACCGAGACGCCCGCAAAGGATATCGGCGTGTTTGACAGCATCGGCTCGCTCGAGACCGGCAAGTGCGCGGACTTCCTCGTGCTCAATAAGGATCTCAAGCTGATGGCGACCTTTATAGACGGCAAGCTTGTGAACGGAACGACCGATTTTGAGTCCGTAAAATAAAAAGATACCCGGGGTGACTCGAACCAATGGCGATATACTATATTGATCCCGTCCTTGCGGCTGCGGCGATAATACCCGCCGTTGTGCTGCTTATAAAGGTCTATCAGGCCGACCGGCTTGAGAAGGAGCCTGTTTCCCTGATCCTCTCGCTGGTGTTCTTCGGTGTGCTGTCGACGGCGATAGCAATGGTGCTCGAGCAGGTCGGCACCGCGGTGCTGGGTAACTACCTGCCTGAGGGGAGCGTTGCGTATAATGCCGTGCTGTATTTCGGCATAGTCGCTTTCTCGGAGGAGGGAGCGAAGTATCTCCTGCTCAAGAAACGCACATGGCGCGACATTAATTTCAACTGCCAGTTTGACGGCGTGGTCTATGGTGTGTCCGTCTCTCTGGGCTTTGCGCTGTGGGAAAACCTGGGCTATGTCGCGATGTACGGCTTCGGCACGGCGCTTGTCCGTGCGGTCACGGCTGTGCCGGGGCACGCCTGCTTCGGCGTGTTCATGGGCGCGTGGTACGGCATGGCAAAGCGCTGGAAGGGCGCGGGCTTTGAGAGCCGCTCCAGGACCTGCCGCACTATGGCGCTGCTGCTGCCCGCGCTTATCCACGGCTGCTATGACTTCATCGCAACCTATGAAGACGCGGGAGTCAGCGGGATATTCGCGGTGTTCGTGGTGCTGCTGTTCGTCGTATCGCTGATCCTTGTGCGCCGCCTTTCGGCAAACGACAGATACATCAACAATAGCGGCAGATTCTTTTTCTGAACGGAGAAGGCAATGAAAGAAAACGTAGGCAAATTTTTCGAGATATATGCTTCCGACCCCACGGTGCGCAGCCGCGTGGAGGAAAATGTCGCGGCGTACCCCGGCAGCTATGAGATACGCGAGGCGCTGACAGAGTTTGCTCTGCTGCCGGTCGCGGAGGAGCTGGGGCTCGGCTTCACGATCCAGGAGCTGCGCGCTTATGAGACGCGGCTCAAGCTTGAGCGCGGTATGGCCAAGGACGGCGAATACGACCGCGGCGAGCACAGCTATTGGCTGCTTGAGCGCGGCTGGGAGGAGCCTCGGCCGGAAGAAAAAAGCAAATAAGCGGTAAAATATCCGGCAGTCATCCGCTATAAGATGACTGCCGGATACTTATATTTCGTTATTCAATTCAGACCGTCGCGGTTTCCTTTTCCTCACCGGTGGGGATCTCGTCGTACATTTTATCCGCCGGTTCCTGTATCAGCGACAGCACGCATTCCCGGACCTCCGGGGCCTCGGCATATATGACGCCGCGGAGCTTTTCAAGCTTCTCGTCTATCTCCTCGGGAGTGTACATCATCTGGTGGCCAATGTAGATAAGGTGGTTGTCCGTCTTCTGAAGCCCCTCGGACTTGAGCAGCAGCTCCTCATAGAGCTTCTCGCCGGGACGCAGCCCGGTGTAGACTATCTTGATATCCACATCCGGTTCAAAGCCGCTGAGGCGGATCATCTTGCGCGCCATGTCGTCAATGCGCACGGGCTGCCCCATGTCGAGCACGAACACCTCGCCGCCCTTGGCGTAAGCCCCGGCCTGCAGGATGAGCGAAACAGCCTCCGGGATCGTCATAAAGAAGCGCGTCACGCGCTTGTCGGTAACCGTCACCGGGCCGCCCTCGGCGATTTGCTTCTTGAACAGCGGGATAACGCTGCCGTTGCTGCCAAGGACATTGCCGAAGCGGACGGCGATGTAATTTGTGCCGCTGTGACCGTTCATCGACTGCACGACCATCTCGCACAGACGCTTTGACGCGCCCATGACGTTCGTGGGGTTGACGGCCTTATCGCTGGATATCAGGATAAACAGGGAAGTGCCGAAGTCGCCCGCCGCTTTCGCAGTGTTGTAGGTGCCGAAAACGTTGTTCTTTATAGCCTCGGCAGGGCTGTCCTCCATGAGCGGGACATGCTTGTGCGCCGCGGCGTGGCACACGACCGCCGGGCGGTACCTGTCGAACACGTAGCGCACGCGCTGCTCGTCCCTGACCGAGCCTATCAGCACCACAAGGTCAAGCTCCGGGTACCTGCGCCTGAGCTCCATCTGGATATCATAGGCGTTGTTTTCGTATATGTCGAAGATCACGAGCCTGCCGGGCTTGAGCGCCGCAATCTGACGGCAGAGCTCGCTGCCTATCGAACCGCCGCCGCCGGTGACGAGCACTGTCTTGCCGCGCACCTTATCGGCCATAGCGCTGTTGTCGGTACACACCTGCGTGCGGCCAAGCAGATCGTCAATGCTGACGTTCTTGACCTGCTGGAGCGTGACTTCGCCGTTAGCGAGCTGGCTGAGCGTCGGCAGAGTCTTGAGCGCGACGCCTGGGATGCTGCATTTTTCGAGAATTTCGTTCCTGACGGATATCGGAGCCGAGGGGATGCAGAAGATGATCTCCTCAACGCCGTATTTCTTGACGGCGTCGGCGATCATATCGCGCCCGCCGACGACCTTGACGCCCCTTATGCGTGAGCCCTGCTTGCTGGGATCGTCGTCTATAAGGCACACGGCGGTGTTGCGCGAGGCGGGGTTGTCGTCAAACTCGCGTATCGCCATGGCGCCCGCTGTACCCGCACCGATGACGAGGGTGCGCTTCTTGGCGACAGGGTGCTCATGCAGGTGCCTGCCCTGACTTACCCTGCGGTATATGTAGCGCGAGAGCGACAGCAGCACGAAGAGCAGCAGCGTGCAGATAAACGGGAAGCTGCGCGGCAGGGAGCGGCGCATGACCAGCGCTGAGGTGTAATACAGCGCGGAGGCGCAGACCGAGGCAAAGCCGAGGTAGAACACCTCGCGCTCGCCGGCGTACTCCCAGCGGCTGCTGTAGAGCCGGAACGCGCTGAACACCAGCACCGACATGATAGATCCGGGGATGCAGCAGTATCTCAGCGCCTCGAAGAAACCGAGCGCCGAGATGAGCGGGAAGTCGAACTCGACCCTCAGCACCACCGTTGCGAATGCCGCTATATTTATAATAAGTATATCCGTTATTATCAGCGCCGCCGTGCTGGACAAATGGCCGCGGCGGAGCTTTCCGCTTTCGTTCATGTTCCCTCCGTCCGGAAGCATGCACACCATGCCGCCGGTCACGGGCAATACCCGTGCATATAATCAAGTAATTATACCAAACGCGCCGTACCTTTGCAAGATTATTGTTAACGGCGGATAATACCGGCGAAAAACAGATAAAAAATAGCAATTTGGGTATTGCTTTTTCTCGGGCTTTGTGCTAATATAATCGAGCGTTGAAAATCAATGCAGATATTTCCGGGTGTAGCGCAGATGGTAGCGCGCTTGAATGGGGTTCAAGAGGCCGCTGGTTCAACTCCAGTCACTCGGACCACGTCGTCGCAAGCTTTGTATCGCTTGCGACGACTTTTTATGCTTTGCATCAAAAGTCATCTCGCGCTCACTCCGCTGCTCCTCCTTTCCGAATCAAACCCGCCTGCGGCTGGGCTTTGATTCGGTTTTTGTTCGGCCTCAAAATTGGCTGGCTCTGTCAAAACGCTGTGGGCAGTTTGCCCGCAGCGTTTTTTCGTCAATTGACGCGGGGTGGATTCTGTGCTATGCTGTCGCTGGATCGTAAAAAAGGAGACGGAAGCTTATGTTTAAGAATAACAAAAAAGGCATTATCGCGCTTGCGCTGGTACTGGTGCTCGCGGTCGCCGCGCTCTTCGTGTGGCAGGCGGCAAAGCCCGAGACCCATCAGGGCAGCAAGGAGATCGTCGTGAACATCGACCACCTTAATGGGGACGATGCGAGCTATACCATATATACAGACGCCGAATATCTCCGTGCGGCGCTCGAGCAGGAGAACCTGATCGAGGGCACGGAGAGCCAGTACGGGCTCTATGTGACTTCCGTCGACGGCGAAGCCGCGGATGAGAGCAAGCAGGAATGGTGGGGCTACAGCGTGAACGGCACGTTTGCCGAGCTCGGTGTGGACAGCCAGCCCGTTGCCGACGGCGATGTCTATGATTTTGTCCTGAATGTCGGCTGGTAAGCTCACGATCCGCGAGGTCGCGGAGCTGTCGCTGTTCTGCGCGCTGATGGTTGCGGGCAAGGAGTGCCTGCGCGTCATCCCGAATGTGCATCCCGTCACGCTTCTGCTGCTTCTGGCGACTATAATCTATGGAGTGAAGGCGCTCTATCCCGCTTTCGGCTTTGCGCTCCTGGAGATCGCGCTGTACGGCGCCGGGATATGGAACCTGATGTATCTCTATGTCTGGCCGATCGCCGTGCTCATCGCGCTCCCGTTCCGCAGCAGCCGCAGCCGCGCACTCTGGGCGGCGATTGCCGGGGCGCACGGCCTGTTCTTCGGCGCGATGTGCGCCGTGCCGTATCTGTTTATCGGCGGCTGGCAGATGGCGCTGTCGTGGTGGATATCCGGCATACCCTACGACGTGATACACTGCGTGTCAAACACCGTCCTTACCTTTGTGCTGCTCCCGCCGCTGCGCGATCTGCTTGAGCGCAGACATAATATGAAGAATGACTGAATACCGGGCGCGGCTCTCCGCATAGGAGAACCGCGCCTGGTTCTTTATAACGATAGACGTCTTGTTAATATGTTGAAAAATTTCAGGATGAATTTGTTAAAAAGGCAGAAAGAAAAAGCACATGTTGACAAAAAGCTGTTAAGTTCATATAATATTCATACATTTTGGGGACGGTGCGAGCCGTTTCCACAATAAATAGGAGGATAAAATGAAAAAAGTATTTGCACTGATCCTTGCTCTCTGCATGGTATTTGCACTCTGCGCCTGCGGCCAGACCGCCGCTCCCGCAGCGACCGAGGCTCCCGCAGCTGACACTGCTGCCGATGCCGCTCCCGCTGAGGACACCGGCTGGGCTCCCGACGGCCCCGTTACCATGATCGTTGCCTACAAGGCCGGCAACGGCACCGATGTTACTGCCCGTGTTCTTGCTCAGTACGCTGAGAAGTACATCGGCCAGACCATCGTTATCGAGAACGTTGACGGCGGTTCCGGCTCCCTTGGCTGGTCCCAGCTCGCCGCTGCTGATCCCGACGGCATGACCATCGGCTTCATGAACCTGCCCAACTTCAACTCTTCCATCGTTAAGGGCCTCGGCACTTACACCACTGCCGACTTCAAGGCTATCTGCAACCACGTCACCGAGACTTCTCTGGTTCTCGTCCGCGCTGACGACGACCGTTTCGCCACCATTGATGACCTCGTCGCTTACGCCAAGGAGAACACCACTGTTGCTTCCACTAACGGCGCACAGGCTTCCAACCACATCGGCGCACAGGCTTTCGCCAACTCCGCTGACTTCAAGTACACCGATCTTCCCCAGGGCAACACCGCTGACGAGTTGCTGAGCCTTCTCGGCGGCGAGGCTGACTGGTGCGTTGCAAAGGTCGCCGACATTGCCGGCCGTACCGATGTTAAGCCTCTCGCAGCTTTCTCCACCGAGCGCGTTCCCGAGTTCCCCGATGTCCCGACTCTTGGCGAGTGCGGCTACTATGACAAGTGGCTCGGCTCCTCCCGCTGCATCGTTGCTCCCGCTGGCGTGAGCGATGAAGTCATCGCCTTCTACGAGGCCGCATTCAAGGCCACCATGGAAGATGCAGATTACCTCGCAGCCGCTTCCGAGTTCGCAACCGATTATAAGGATGCCGCCACTACCGCCGCTCTGATCGAGGAGCAGCAGGCATTCACCGAAGGCCTTGCTACCGGCTTCTGGTACGAATAATCAGATACGTTATATTAACCTGTTAATTGATCCTGAACGGGGCAGGCATGCCTGCCCCGTTTTTCTTTAAGGAGGAGTACCCCTTGAAAATGAAGAAAACGGACATAGGCGTCGTCGGCTTCATGTATGCCGTCTGCGCGTTCTTCTATGTCTATAGCTACCAGCTCACCGCCGAGAGCAAGAAGTACCCCATGTTCACCATCATCCTGCTCTTCGGTCTGACTACGCTCTATCTCGTTCAGATGATAATCGCAGCGCGGAAGTTCGGCGTCGAGAGCGGTGTCAATGAGGTGTTCGAAGGCTTCAAGCCCGCGCAGTTTTTTGTCTCCCTCGCACTTACCATCGTCTATTTCCTCATGATGAAGTATCTCGGTTTCTTTACCGCTACAGTGATCTTCATGTTCGCGTCCCTGCTCTATCTGAAAGTTCCGGTGCTGGCCTCCGTTATATCGGTCGTGTCAGTCAACCTGCTTATATATCTGGCGTTTGTTCAGTTCCTCGGCGTTCGTCTGCCCAAGGGACTGCTGTTCTAAGGGAGGGATAGACTATGCTTCAGACTTTACAGCAGATGGGTCAGGGCTTTGTCAGTGCCCTCACCTGGATAAATCTTCTTGCCATGGTCGGCGGCGTGTCCCTCGGTATCGTCATCGGCTGCCTGCCCGGCCTCTCGGCTGCGATGGGTGTTGCGCTGATGCTCCCGCTGACCTTCACCATGCCCGCCGATACCGGGCTTATCGTCCTCGGCGCTATCTATTGCGGCGCTATCTTCGGCGGCTCCATCTCCGCCATACTCATCCACACCCCCGGCACCCCGGCTTCTGCCGCAACGGCTATCGAGGGCTACCAGATGACCTTGCAGGGCAAAGCCGGTAAGGCTCTTGCGACGGCTTGCTGGTCGTCCTTCTGGGGCGGCCTGCTCAGCTGCATTTCGCTTTACTTCTTCTCCCCGCTGCTGGCTCAGCTCGCGCTGAAGTTCATGTCGGCGGAGAAGTTCTGGCTCGGCATCTTCGGTCTTACCATCATCGCCGGCGTTTCGAGCAAGTCCATGGTCAAGGGACTCATGTCCGGTGCGCTTGGTCTGCTTATTTCCACCATCGGCCTCGACCCCATTGACGGCACCAAGCGCTTCATGTTCGGTCAGGCCTTCCTCGCCGAGGGCATCAACGTCACCTGCGCGCTGATCGGTCTCTTCTCGATGTCTCAGGTGTTCATCCTCGCCGAGAAGGAGATCAAGAAGCGCGCCAAGGCCGCAAAGTTCACCGATAAGATCGCCCTCACGAAAGAGGAAAAGAAGATACTTGCCCCGACCGTTATCCGCTCCTGGATAATCGGCAACATCATCGGCATACTCCCCGGCGCGGGCGCATCCATCGCATGCTTCATGGGCTATAACAGCGCAAAGCAGTTCTCCAAGCATAAGGAAGACTTCGGCCACGGCGCGATCGAAGGCGTCTGCGGCTCCGAAGCCGCGAACAACGCCGTCACCGGCGGCTCGCTCATCCCGATGCTTACCCTCGGCATCCCCGGCGAATCCGTCACGGCAGTTCTCATGGGCGGCCTTGTCATTCAGGGCCTTGCTCCGGGACCGGAGCTGTTCACTAAGTACGCTCCCATGACCTATACCTTCTTCGCGGGCTTCGTGCTCGTGCAGTTCTTCATGCTGGCCATCGGTATGCTTGGCTGCCGCGGCTTTGCGCAGATCTCCCGCCTGTCTGATGCTATCCTCATCCCTGCAGTCACGGTGCTGTGCTTCGTCGGCTCCTACGCCATCCACCGCAACCTGAGCGACGTTGTCGTCATGCTCATCTTCGGCGGCCTTGGCTACCTGATGCGCAAGTTTGACCTGAATAACGCGGCGGTCGTCCTCGCGCTCATCCTTGGACCCATCAGCGAAAAGGGCTTGCGCGGCGCGCTGCGCGTCAGCGACGGCGATATAGGCTGCCTGTTCACATCCCCCGTGAGCTGGGTGCTTATCATCCTCAGCATCGTCGGCATATTCTCCCCGATACTCATGGCAAAGTTCGAGAAGAAGGTCACCGGTGAGGACGAGGTCGTCACCGAGAGCTGAATCCAATAAACCTAATGCGATCATCCGCACCGGTATTCCGGTGCGGATTTTTTGCGCAGCAGGTTATGCGTACAGATATGCTCCCACCCTGCAAATAAGCCGAAAAGAACACACCGCGAGCCGTTAAAAGCCCGTCAAGAACGTGTAAAGTCTATTGACGGAATGTTGTCAGGTTCATATAATGTTCACACATTTAAGGCTGGCAGATATGTCAGAACCTACAAAACAGGAGGATAAAAATGAAAAAAGTATTTGCACTGATCCTTGCTCTCTGCATGGTATTTGCACTCTGCGCCTGCGGCCAGACCGCGGCTCCCGCAGAGAAGCCCGCAGCTGACACTGCTGCCGATGCTGCTCCTGCCGAAAGCACCGGCTGGGCTCCCGACGGCCCCGTCACCATGATCGTCGCCTACAAGGCCGGCAACGGCACTGACGTTACCGCCCGCGTCCTCGCCCAGTACGCCGAGAAGTACATCGGCCAGACTGTCGTTATCGAGAACGTTGACGGAGGCTCCGGCTCCCTCGGCTGGTCCCAGCTCGCGGCGGCTGATCCCGACGGCATGACCATCGGCTTCATGAACCTGCCGAACTTCAACTCTTCCATCGTCAAGGGCCTCGGCACCTACACCACTGCCGACTTCAAGGCCATCTGCAACCACGTCACCGAGACCTCTCTCGTCATCGTCCGTGCGGATGAGGATCGCTTCTCCACTATCGATGAGCTCGTCGCCTACGCCAAGGAGAACACCACCGTCGCTTCCACCAACGGCGCTCAGGCCTCCAACCACATCGGCGCACAGGCTTTCGCCAACTCCGCCGAGTTTAAGTACACCGACCTTCCCCAGGGCAACACCGCTGATGAGCTGCTGAGCCTGCTCGGCGGCGAGGCTGACTGGTGCGTCGTCAAGGCTGCCGATATCGCCGGCCGTACCGACGTCAAGGTGCTCGCCTCCTTCTCTGAGGAGAGACTGCCCGAGTTCCCCGATGTCCCCACTCTCGGCGAGTGCGGCTACTATGACAAGTGGCTCGGCTCCTCCCGCTGCATCGTCGCTCCCGCCGGCGTGAGCGATGAGGTCGTCGCCTTCTATGAGGCTGCATTCAAGGCCACCATGGAAGATGCGGATTACCTTGCAGCCGCTTCCGAGTTCGTCACCGATTATAAGGACGCTGCCGCTACCGCCGCTCTGATAGAGGAGCAGCAGGCGTTCACCGAAGGCCTCTCCAACGGCTTCTGGTACGAATGATCCTCTGACTGAGCTATACGTGACCGGGCGGGCTTGCCCGCCCGGTCATACTTTTGGGAATTGAGAAATTTGACAGGAGGTATATTCGTTTGAAAATGAAGAAAACGGACATAGGCGTTGTCGGCTTTATGTACGCCGTCTGCGCGTTCTTCTATGTCTACAGCTACCAGCTCACCGCCGAAAGCAAGAAGTACCCCATGTTCACCATCGTCCTGCTCTTCGGCCTGACCACGCTCTATCTCGTGCAGATGATACTCGCGGCGAAGAAATTCGGCGTTGAGAGCGGCGCGGATGAGGTGTTTGCGGGCTTCCTGCCAGCGCAGTTCATCGTCTCGCTCGTGCTCACTCTGGCCTACTTCTTCCTTATAAAGTACCTTGGCTTCTTCTCCGCTACCATTATCTTCATGTTCGCCTCTCTGCTGTACCTGAAGGTGAAGATAGTCCCGTCGCTCATCACGGTCGCATCCGTGACGCTGCTTATCTATTTTGCTTTCGTCGTGTTCCTTGGCGTGCGTCTGCCTAAGGGACTGCTGTTCTAAGGGAGGGATCGATACATGCTTCAGACTTTACAGCAGATGGGTCAGGGCTTTATCAGCGCCCTCACCTGGATAAATCTTCTTGCCATGGTCGGCGGCGTGTCCCTCGGTATCGTCATCGGCTGTCTGCCTGGCCTCTCGGCCGCGATGGGCGTTGCGCTGATGCTGCCGCTCACCTTCACCATGCCCGCCGATACCGGGCTTATCGTCCTCGGCGCTATCTATTGCGGCGCTATCTTCGGCGGCTCCATCTCCGCCATACTCATCCACACCCCCGGCACCCCGGCTTCTGCCGCAACGGCTATCGAGGGCTACCAGATGACCTTGCAGGGCAAAGCCGGTAAGGCTCTTGCGACGGCTTGCTGGTCGTCCTTCTGGGGCGGCCTGCTCAGCTGCATTTCGCTTTACTTCTTCTCCCCGCTGCTGGCTCAGCTCGCGCTGAAGTTCATGTCGGCGGAGAAGTTCTGGCTCGGCATCTTCGGTCTTACCATCATCGCCGGCGTTTCGAGCAAGTCCATGGTCAAGGGACTCATGTCCGGTGCGCTTGGTCTGCTTATTTCCACCATCGGCCTCGACCCCATTGACGGCACCAAGCGCTTCATGTTCGGTCAGGCCTTCCTCGCCGAGGGCATCAACGTCACCTGCGCGCTGATCGGTCTCTTCTCGATGTCTCAGGTGTTCATCCTCGCCGAGAAGGAGATCAAGAAGCGCGCCAAGGCCGCAAAGTTCACCGATAAGATCGCCCTCACGAAAGAGGAAAAGAAGATACTTGCCCCGACCGTTATCCGCTCCTGGATAATCGGCAACATCATCGGCATACTCCCCGGCGCGGGCGCATCCATCGCATGCTTCATGGGCTATAACAGCGCAAAGCAGTTCTCCAAGCATAAGGAAGACTTCGGCCACGGCGCGATCGAAGGCGTCTGCGGCTCCGAAGCCGCGAACAACGCCGTCACCGGCGGCTCGCTCATCCCGATGCTTACCCTCGGCATCCCCGGCGAATCCGTCACGGCAGTTCTCATGGGCGGCCTTGTCATTCAGGGCCTTGCTCCGGGACCGGAGCTGTTCACTAAGTACGCTCCCATGACCTATACCTTCTTCGCGGGCTTCGTGCTCGTGCAGTTCTTCATGCTGGCCATCGGTATGCTTGGCTGCCGCGGCTTTGCGCAGATCTCCCGCCTGTCTGATGCTATCCTCATCCCTGCAGTCACGGTGCTGTGCTTCGTCGGCTCCTACGCCATCCACCGCAACCTGAGCGACGTTGTCGTCATGCTCATCTTCGGCGGCCTTGGCTACCTGATGCGCAAGTTTGACCTGAATAACGCGGCGGTCGTCCTCGCGCTCATCCTTGGACCCATCAGCGAAAAGGGCTTGCGCGGCGCGCTGCGCGTCAGCGACGGCGATATAGGCTGCCTGTTCACATCCCCCGTGAGCTGGGTGCTTATCATCCTCAGCATCGTCGGCATATTCTCCCCGATACTCATGGCAAAGTTCGAGAAGAAGGTCACCGGTGAGGACGAGGTCGTCACCGAGAGCTGAATCCAATAAACCTAATGCGATCATCCGCACCGGTATTCCGGTGCGGATTTTTTGCGCAGCAGGTTATGCGTACAGATATGCTCCCACCCTGCAAATAAGCCGAAAAGAACACACCGCGAGCCGTTAAAAGCCCGTCAAGAACGTGTAAAGTCTATTGACGGAATGTTGTCAGGTTCATATAATGTTCACACATTTAAGGCTGGCAGATATGTCAGAACCTACAAAACAGGAGGATAAAAATGAAAAAAGTATTTGCACTGATCCTTGCTCTCTGCATGGTATTTGCACTCTGCGCCTGCGGCCAGACCGCGGCTCCCGCAGAGAAGCCCGCAGCTGACACTGCTGCCGATGCTGCTCCTGCCGAAAGCACCGGCTGGGCTCCCGACGGCCCCGTCACCATGATCGTCGCCTACAAGGCCGGCAACGGCACTGACGTTACCGCCCGCGTCCTCGCCCAGTACGCCGAGAAGTACATCGGCCAGACTGTCGTTATCGAGAACGTTGACGGAGGCTCCGGCTCCCTCGGCTGGTCCCAGCTCGCGGCGGCTGATCCCGACGGCATGACCATCGGCTTCATGAACCTGCCGAACTTCAACTCTTCCATCGTCAAGGGCCTCGGCACCTACACCACTGCCGACTTCAAGGCCATCTGCAACCACGTCACCGAGACCTCTCTCGTCATCGTCCGTGCGGATGAGGATCGCTTCTCCACTATCGATGAGCTCGTCGCCTACGCCAAGGAGAACACCACCGTCGCTTCCACCAACGGCGCTCAGGCCTCCAACCACATCGGCGCACAGGCTTTCGCCAACTCCGCCGAGTTTAAGTACACCGACCTTCCCCAGGGCAACACCGCTGATGAGCTGCTGAGCCTGCTCGGCGGCGAGGCTGACTGGTGCGTCGTCAAGGCTGCCGATATCGCCGGCCGTACCGACGTCAAGGTGCTCGCCTCCTTCTCTGAGGAGAGACTGCCCGAGTTCCCCGATGTCCCCACTCTCGGCGAGTGCGGCTACTATGACAAGTGGCTCGGCTCCTCCCGCTGCATCGTCGCTCCCGCCGGCGTGAGCGATGAGGTCGTCGCCTTCTATGAGGCTGCATTCAAGGCCACCATGGAAGATGCGGATTACCTTGCAGCCGCTTCCGAGTTCGTCACCGATTATAAGGACGCTGCCGCTACCGCCGCTCTGATAGAGGAGCAGCAGGCGTTCACCGAAGGCCTCTCCAACGGCTTCTGGTACGAATGATCCTCTGACTGAGCTATACGTGACCGGGCGGGCTTGCCCGCCCGGTCATACTTTTGGGAATTGAGAAATTTGACAGGAGGTATATTCGTTTGAAAATGAAGAAAACGGACATAGGCGTTGTCGGCTTTATGTACGCCGTCTGCGCGTTCTTCTATGTCTACAGCTACCAGCTCACCGCCGAAAGCAAGAAGTACCCCATGTTCACCATCGTCCTGCTCTTCGGCCTGACCACGCTCTATCTCGTGCAGATGATACTCGCGGCGAAGAAATTCGGCGTTGAGAGCGGCGCGGATGAGGTGTTTGCGGGCTTCCTGCCAGCGCAGTTCATCGTCTCGCTCGTGCTCACTCTGGCCTACTTCTTCCTTATAAAGTACCTTGGCTTCTTCTCCGCTACCATTATCTTCATGTTCGCCTCTCTGCTGTACCTGAAGGTGAAGATAGTCCCGTCGCTCATCACGGTCGCATCCGTGACGCTGCTTATCTATTTTGCTTTCGTCGTGTTCCTTGGCGTGCGTCTGCCTAAGGGACTGCTGTTCTAAGGGAGGGATCGATACATGCTTCAGACTTTACAGCAGATGGGTCAGGGCTTTATCAGCGCCCTCACCTGGATAAATCTTCTTGCCATGGTCGGCGGCGTGTCCCTCGGTATCGTCATCGGCTGTCTGCCTGGCCTCTCGGCCGCGATGGGCGTTGCGCTGATGCTGCCGCTCACCTTCACCATGCCCGCCGATACCGGGCTTATCGTCCTCGGCGCTATCTATTGCGGCGCTATCTTTGGCGGCTCCATCTCCGCCATACTCATCCACACCCCCGGCACCCCGGCTTCCGCCGCAACGGCTATCGAGGGCTACCAGATGACGCTCAACGGTAAGGCCGGTAAAGCGCTGGCGACGGCCTGCTGGTCGTCCTTCTGGGGCGGCCTGCTCAGCTGCATTTCGCTTTACTTCTTCTCCCCGCTGCTGGCTCAGCTCGCGCTGAAGTTCATGTCGGCGGAGAAGTTCTGGCTCGGCATCTTCGGTCTTACCATCATCGCCGGCGTTTCGAGCAAGTCCATGGTCAAGGGACTCATGTCCGGTGCGCTCGGTCTGCTTATCTCCACCATCGGCCTTGACCCCATCGACGGCACCAAGCGCTTCATGTTCGGTCAGGCCTTCCTCGCCGAGGGCATCAACGTCACCTGCGCGCTGATCGGTCTCTTCTCGATGTCTCAGGTGTTCATCCTCGCCGAGAAGGCGATAAAGCAGCGCGCCAAGGCCGCGAAGTTCACCGATAAGATCGCGCTGACCAAGGAAGAGAAAAAGTTCCTCATGCCCACGGTCATCCGCTCCTGGATCATCGGCAACATCATCGGCATACTCCCCGGCGCGGGCGCATCCATTGCCTGCTTCATGGGCTACAACAGCGCAAAGCAGTTCTCCAAGCATAAGGAAGACTTCGGCCACGGCGCGATCGAAGGCGTCTGCGGCTCCGAAGCTGCGAACAACGCCGTCACCGGCGGCTCCCTTATCCCGATGCTTACCCTCGGCATCCCCGGCGAATCCGTCACGGCAGTTCTCATGGGCGGCCTTGTCATTCAGGGTCTTGCTCCGGGACCGGAGCTGTTTACTAAGTACGCTCCCATGACCTATACCTTCTTTGCGGGCTTCGTGCTCGTGCAGTTCTTCATGCTGGCCATCGGTATGCTTGGCTGCCGCGGCTTCGCGCAGATCTCCCGCCTGTCTGATGCTATCCTCATCCCTGCAGTCACGGTGCTGTGCTTCGTCGGCTCCTACGCCATCCACCGCAACCTGAGCGACGTTGTCGTTATGCTCATCTTCGGCGGCCTTGGCTACCTGATGCGCAAGTTTGACCTGAATAACGCGGCGGTCGTCCTCGCGCTCATCCTCGGGCCCATCAGCGAAAAGGGCTTGCGCGGCGCGCTGCGCGTCAGCGGCGGCGACATAGGCTGCCTGTTCACGTCTCCCGTGAGCTGGGTGCTCATCATCCTCAGCATTGCCGGTATTTTCTCCCCGTTCTTCATGGCGAAGTTCGAGAAGAAGGTCACCGGTGAGGACGAGTTCGTCACCGAGAGCTGACGCTTATCCCACAAACGATATAACATCAAAAGCTCCCGCGGCCATTAGACCGCGGGAGCTTTTGATATAAAGACTTATATGATGAGTCCGTATTTGTCCTGAAGCGGGGCAAGCGCCTCGTCTGTCAGGCTGCCCTCGTACAGCGCGCGCCCCTGATAGACACGCAGCCCGGCCTCCAGCAGCTCCGCATCGCCGCTGACAAGGCACAGCGGCTTTCGCAGCATATACTGATAGTCCGCCAGCGCGTCAACGTCTGCCCAGTCGTTCAGCCCGAATGCGGCCATCGGCCACTCGTCCGAGAGAGCTTCTTCTATCGCGGCCTCGGTGCTGCCGCCTGCCGTGATGACCGCGCCGTGCCCCGCATCCGTCGGGAGATACACGGCTTCCTTTTCCGTCGCCGCGGGGAGCAGGTCTGTAAACTCCGGTGCGGGGCGGTTATACGACGCGCCGTCGAGCGCCGCGCGCAGCGCGGCGATGTGTCCCTCGTCTGTGCCGCAGCAGCCGCCGAACACCGCGACCCCGGCCTTGAGCATTTCCGGTACGTATGATGCAAAGTGCTCCGGAGGGCAGTCGTACACGGTCTTTCCGCCGACGACCTCGGGCATGCCAGCGTTCGGCTTTGCGATGAGCGGGATACGCGCGTAACGGTGCAGCCGCTGGAGCTGGAGCAGCATCTTGTCCGGACCGGTGGAGCAGTTGAGCCCGAAAGCGCTCACACCCATGCCCTGCATCACGGTCAGCGCCGCGGCCATGTCCGTGCCCGTCAGGCTCCTGCCGCTCTCGTCGCAGGTGAAGGTGACAAAGATAGGCTTGTCGCTCACACTACGCACTGCGAGCACTGCTGCGCGTGCGTCGGACAGGGTCATCATCGTCTCTATCACGAAGAGGTCGACCCCCGCCTGCTCAAGCCCCGCGGCCTGCTCGGTGTATATATCCACAAGCTCCTCAAATGCGGCGTCTCCGAGCGGCGCGAGGAAGCGTCCTGTCGGCGCAATGTCACCCGCGACCCACGCGCGGCCGTCCGCCGCCTGCCTGGAGAGCGAGGCAAGCTCACGGTTCATCTGCGCCGTGCGGTTGAAAATCTTCCTGTCCTCAAGCTTCTGGCGGTTTGCGCCGAAAGTGGGGGAGTACAGGATCTTTGAGCCCGCTGCGACGTATGCGCGCTGAACTTCAAGGATGCTCTCCGGGTGCTCAAGCACCCACTGCTCGGCACTCATGTCGCCGGTGAAGCCGCGCTTCTGCAGCTGCGTACCGGTTGCGCCGTCAAGAATGATGGGAAAGCGCATTTCCATTTTATTGTCCTCCGTGTATCAGTGTATCAGAAAGTTAGATTATCCGTAAAAGCGTCAGCAAAATCGTCCCTGCCGGATAGCTCTATGTCCCGGCACTTTGCAGGGATGCTCCGCAGCCTTTCCCAGTTCGCGCCGTCAAGCGCGAGCATGGACGCGCCTGCAAGCGCGGTGTTGCCCATGACGCGGAGCTTGCCGAGAGTTCCCTTTGGAAGCATCCCTATCCGCACGGCGCTTTCGGGCTTGAGGTAATTCCCGAAGCCGCCCGCAATCTCCACGCTCTCAAGCTCATCCGCTGTGATGTGCCGCTGCTCCAGCAGCACGCGGATGCCGCCAGCGACCGCGGCTTTGGCAAGCTGCAAATTACGCACGTCTGCTGCCGTGAGGGACACCTGCTGTGTCAGGTGGAACAGGCCGTTCCCGTTTTCGTCCCGCGTCAGGTAGCGCCGCATATGCTCCGGTGCTTCCTCCGGGGGGAGGAGCCGCCCGCCGGGGGCTATCACTCCGTGCTCCAGCAGCACCGCCGCCAGATCGACAAGCCCGGAGCCGCACAGCCCGGCAGCTTCTCCGCCGCCAATCACGTCGAGCATGAAGCCGCGGTCATAGACCGCATGGCTCACCGCCCCCGTGATGCCGGGCATGCCGCAGCTTATGCCCGCGCCCTCGAACGCAGGCCCCGAGGCCACGGCGCAGCAGAGGATGCCGCCGCTGCCGCCGAGCGCCATCTCGCCGTTCGTGCCTATATCGAGAAACAGCCGCTCCCCGGGGCGCTCCGCCATTCCAACGGCGAGTAGCCCCGCGGTGATGTCCCCGCCGACGTAGCCCGCCACACATGGCGCGAGACGCACGGGGATGCCGTCAAGCGCCGCGCCGAGTGTGTCTTCAAAAAGCATCTCGGGCTTGAACGGTGCGCGTGCGATGGAGCCGACCGGCCTGCCGTCAAAGATATGCTGCATGACCGTGTTACCAACGAGCACCAGCTCCCGCACCTCGGTTTTGCTGCGCCCGGCGTCACCGAGCGCCTGACGGAGTAGCTCCGTGATCTGCCCGCGGATGCACCGGGAAAGCTCCGCAAGGCCGTCCGGGTTTTCAAGCGTATACTGTATGCGGCTGATAACGTCCGCCCCATATGAAGCCTGACGGTTCCAGCCCTGCGCCTCGGCAAGGAGCTCACCGGACGCGCGGTCAAACAGCCGCAGCGCCGCAGTCGTCGTGCCGAGGTCGACCGCCGCGGCGAGTCCCGTACCGCCCGGCTGCGCTTTCGGCAGCGCGCCGGTGCTTGTGAGCACGATGCCGCCCGAGGTGATGGGCAGCTCGACCGTGTCGCCATCCTGCGGCATCGTCCTGCAGGCGAGGCGCATCACGCCGTTCACCGGCACGCGGCATTTGCCGCAGCGCCCTTTGCCGCCGCAGGCAGCGGGAATAGAGTACCCAGCGCGCCGAAGCGCGGAGAGCAGGTTCTCTCCCGGCTGCACAGAAGCTGCCGCGGCTCTGCCGCCCTGTATGATCTGAATGCTTGACACGCGCTTCACCCGCCAATATAATAGAAGTCGTTAAGTTATTTTACATTTTACGCGGAAACCGATTTAACTGTCAAGAGGCATTACGTATGACGGAGCTGTTTACCCTGAGCCGGGAGCTTGGCTTCACTGCCGCTGCGCCGGTGAATATGTCCGCGCTGACCCCGCTGGAGGAGGTGCGCGCCATGTGCGAGGCCGACCGCTGCGGCAGGTACGGCAGAAGCTGGGCATGCCCGCCTGGCTGCGGGACTCTCGAGCATACGAGAGCGCGCATCGAGATGTACTCGGAGGGCATCCTCGTGCAGAGCACGGCGGAGCTTGCGGATGAGTTTGACTATCAGGGCATAATGAGGCTCACCGAGGAGCATAAGCGCCGCTTTGCGGACTTTGCCCGTCAGGCGCGGCTCGTGTACCCGGACTGCCTGCCGCTCACTGCGGGGACGTGTACGCTGTGCAGGACCTGCACCTACCCCGACCGCCCCTGCCGCTACCCTAACCGGCGGCTGTCGTCGATGGAGGCCTACGGGCTCTTTGTCAGCGACGTCTGCACAAAGTCGGGGCTCAGCTATAATTACGGCCCGCGCACCCTGACCTTTACCTCATGTGTTCTTTATTGAAGGAGGCACCTTATGTCCACACCGAAAGAGATATTCCTCGAGCTCATCAAGCCAGACGGCCAGCCGGAGCGCCAGCTGAGGCAGTATGAGGCGCTGCATATGTGTCTGGACGATCCTATCAACACCTATCTGCGCGGCAACCGCAAGCGCGGCACGGTCAGCGTTGACCGGTGGGGGACGACCATCAGCTTCCCGCAGGACGCGCCCGGCCCCATGCCCGTGCACGGCGAGGGCGTGACAGTCTGCCCGGATATCACGCGCTGGAGAGAGACTGTCCATGCACCTGATCTTGACGCGGCCTGCGCTGCCGGGTGGGACGCCTGCCGAAAGCACGCCGCGCTCGCCGAAGCCGAGGGCAGGCTGCTTGCCGGGTTCATGGGCACGGGCATATTCGAGCAGTGCCATTTCCTCATGGGCTTTGAGGACACGCTTACAAACCTGTACGAGCACTCGGACGAGATGCACGAGCTTATAGAGACCATCACCGAGTACCGCCTTGATTATGTCCGCCGCCTTATCGACGGGCTGAAGCCGGACGTTATTTTCTCGCATGACGACTGGGGCACGAAGAATGCCCTGTTTATGAAGCCGGATATGTGGCGCGAGTTCTTCAAAGAACCCTACCGCCGCTTCTACGGCTATATCCGCTCCCGCGGTGTGATCGCCATCCACCATGCCGACTCATACCTTGTCCCGATAGTGGACGATATGGCGGAGATCGGTATCCAGGTCTGGCAGGGCACGCTCCCGGAAAATGACATCCCCGCACTCCAGCAGCACCTGAACGGCAGACTCACTCTCATGGGCGGCTTCGGCGCGGCTATCGACCGCGCGGATGCGCAGCCCGAGGAGATACTTGCCTACGCCCGCGATACGCTGCGCCGCTGCTGCCCCGGCGGGCACTTTATCCCCAGCATCACCTACGGTCTGCCGGGAACGGTGTTCAAGCATGTGGATCAGTACCTTGATCAGGCCGTGGACGAATATAACGCGCGCCTGCATGTCCCGGCGGTCATTCTTCCGCCGGTGCCGCGCCGCTCTGCCGAGAGCGCCAAGGCCGTGCCTGTGCAGAAAGCGGCGGAGACGGGCGAGCCGCTTGACCTCATGGGGCGCATCTCCGCGGCGCTCGAGCAGGGGCAGCAGAAGAAGCTGCTCGCGCTCTGCGATGAGGCGCTTAAGGAGGGGTACGCCCCAGCGGCCATCCTCTCCGACGGGCTCATCCAGGGCATGAACCGGCTGGGTGATGCTTTCTCCGCAAACCGCGCCTTTGTTCCGGAAATGCTCATTGCTGCCCGCTGCATGAACGCTGTGATGGAGCGCTTAAAGCCGCTCATGGCCGGCGAGGGCAATGAGCCGGTAGGCCGCGCCTGTCTCGGCACTGTCAAGGGCGATATGCACGACATCGGCAAGAACCTTGTGAAGATAATGATGGAGGGCAGCGGCATAGAGGTCATCGACCTCGGTGTGGACACCTCGGCGGAGGAGTTCGTCGATACTGCCGTCGCAAACGACTGCGGCATCATCGCCTGCTCCTCGCTGCTGACGACGACTATGCAGGAGATGCGCCGCGTGGTCGAGCTTGTGAACGCGCGCGGCCTGCATGACCGGATCAAGATAATGATCGGCGGCGCGCCGATCACTCAGGGCTTCTGCGACGAGATCGGCGCGGACAGCTACACGCCCGACGCCGCTGCTGCCGCCCGCCGCGCGGTCGAGATACTCCGTGCGCAGCGCGCATCGTGAAGAAACAGGAGGAGAAATTATGAAGATAGCAGTTATAACCGGCGCGTCCGCCGGGATAGGCCGCGAGTTTGTCTACGCGGTGGACAAGTACGATACCTTTGATGAGATCTGGGTCATTGCCCGCCGGCGTGAGCGCCTTGAGGAGCTTGCCGCAAAGTGCCGCAATCCCATCCGATCCATCGCGCTTGACCTCTCTGACCTATGCAGCATCGATGAATATAAGGCGCTGCTCGAAAAGGAGCAGCCGCAGATAGGCATCCTCGTCAACGCCGCGGGCTGCGGCGTGTTCGGCCCCTTTGAGGAAAAGGAGCTTGACAAGCTCCTCGCGAGCGCGCGGCTCAACTCCCTTGCGCTCACGGCCATGTGCCATGTCAGTCTGCCGTATATGACCTCCGGCAGCAGCATCGTCAACATGGGCTCGAACTCCGCGTGGCAGCCCGTGCCGTACCAGGCGGTGTACGGCGCGAGCAAGAGCTATGTCCTCAGCCTCTCCCGCGCGCTGTGGCGTGAGCTGCGCCCGAAAGGCATCCATGTCATGTGCGTCTGCCCCGGCTGGATAAAGACGGAGTTCCAGCAGGTCGCACAGCACGATAAGTATATCCACTATGTCGATAAGTGGTACGGCCCGGACGAAGTCGCCGCGCAGGCCATGAAGGATCTCGGGAAGAAAAAGCTCGTCTCCATCCTCGGCCGCCCCGTGCGCCGTCAGGTGCGTCTCGTCAAGTTCCTGCCCGTGAAGCTCGTCATGAGCATCTGGTGCAAACAGCAGAACATAAAATAGTTTTTTAAAGGCAGAACAGCACAATGCGTCCTCGGCAGCTGCCGGATAATTTGCACCCTGATTTAGTCACTTTTTCTTGAAATACACAAAGTATTCCTGCAAAAAAGTGCCGTCATCAGGACACAAATTCTCTCGGTATCTGCTCTCGGCACACTGTGCTGTTCTGCCTTTGCGCCTTGCCTCAATATATTTTGATGGTTTTGCCAAGATCATTTATAACCCAATATACTCTTGATTAATTCAAAAAGCTGTATTAATATAGAGCCTACTATAATAATTAAAATGGAATTAAAATGGGGAAGCAGGCTTTTCAATGGACGCGGAACGCATAAGCTCGAGGAAAAACAAATATATCGCCCATCTGCGCGCACTCGCGTCGGATGCTGAGTACCGCTATGCCTGCGCGGAGTACCTCTGCGACGGAATGAAGCTGCTCGCCGAAGCGCTCGATAAGGGCGCGCGGGTGCAGTCGGTGCTGTGGAAGGACGCGGCGGAAGAGCTTCCGGGGCTCGATGGCGCGAAGCAGTACATCGCCCCGGCGGAGCTTTTCGATTACGCGTCCCCGATGAAGAACAGCCCCGGCCCGGTGTTCACGCTCGCAATGCCCGAGGGGCATAACGTGGAAATGCGCCGCGCCGTCCTGCTTGAAAACGTGCAGGACCCCGGCAATGTCGGCACTGTCATCCGCACGGCGGCGGCGCTGGGCTTTGACAGCGTGATCCTCTGCGGCGCGTGTGCGGACGTCTACAGTCCCAAGACCGCCCGCGCCACAATGGGCGCCATTTTCCGGGAAAACATCGTCCGCATGGATATAGCCGCCGCCGCGGAATATATCCACAGCCGCGGCATGAAGCTTTACGGCGCGGCGCTCTCCGAGCGCGCGGCGGATATCCGCACGGCGGAGCTCAAAGATGCTGTCGTCGCCATCGGCAGCGAGGGCAGGGGACTGAGCGCGGAGCTTCTGAGCCTGTGCGACGGGGAGGTCATCATCCCCATGACGCCGGGCAGCGAATCCTTCAACGCCGCGATCGCCGCGGCGATAGTCATGTGGGAGATCGTGAGATAAACTGAGAGGGCAGGTGAGGCAGATGTCCGCAATAAAATACTGGCTGTGGCTGTCGAGCCTGACCAATGTGAGGCCGGCATCAAAGGCCGCGCTTATCGACCATTACGGCGACGCCGAGCGCGCGTGGTTCGCGCCCGAGGGCGAGTTCAGGACCGTGCCCGGCGTGAGCGCCAACGACGCGGCAGTGCTCGAAGCACGGGACATGAGCGCCTGCGATAATATCCTCTCCGAGTGCGACCGGCAGGGGATAGATATCCTCACCATGCAGGACGCGCGCTATCCGCGCTGGCTCTGCAATACCTACGCTCCGCCGCCTGTGCTGTACGTCAAGGGTCGGCTCCCGAATGTGGACGAAACCCCTGCGATAGCGATCGTCGGTACACGCCGTGCAAGCCCGTACGGGCTCAAAATGGCGCGTACCCTCGCCTTTGAAATCGTCAAATGCGGCGGCATTATCGTCTCCGGGCTCACCGAGGGTGTTGACCGCGCCGCGGCGGAGGGCTGCCTGCTCGCAGGCGGCAGGTGCATCGGTGTTCTCGGTACGCCGCACGGCGAGGATAACCGCCTGCAAAGGGACGTTGCCGCCACCGGCGCGCTCATAAGCGAGTACCCGCCCGGCACGGTCACGCAGAAGTTCTTCTTCCGCGACCGCAACCGCGTGAGCGCGGGGCTTTCTCAGGGCGTCGTCGTGGTCGAAGCACCGGAGCGCAGCGGAAGTCTCCTCTTTGCGCAGGAGGCGCTCGAGCAGGGGCGCGAGATATTCGCCGTCCCCGGCAATGCCGATGCCGAGAACAGCGTCGGCACCATCCGCCTCATCAAGGACGGGGCAAAGCCCGTGACAAGCGGCTGGGACGTTATGTGCGAGTTCGAAGCGCTGTTTCCGGACAAAATAGTGAAGCCGAGCGGGCGAGTCAGCGTCCCGGAGGAAGTGAAAAACGTACCGCCTGAGCGGACAAAACCTGCTGCAAAGCAGGAAAAAACACCGGTTTCGACAAAAAAAGAGATTGACAACAACATAACCAAAGGATATATTGACTTGTCAGAACAGCTCTCCCGATTAAATGAGGAGCAGCTGAAGATAATCACGGCCATCGGCGGTGAGCAGGCGCATATCGACGATGTGATCGAACGCACCGGTTTGGGCACGGCAAAGGTGCTCTCGCAGCTGACGGTGCTGGAGATCAAGGGCTACATCCGCCGCGTACCCGGGCGGAGAGTGAGCCTGAATACGGCAATGAAATGAGGATAGATAATGGCAAAAGCGAAGGATCTGGTCATAGTCGAGTCACCGGCCAAGGCCAAGACCATTGAGAAGTATCTGGGCAGCGGCTATAAGGTCACGGCCTCGATGGGACATCTGAGAGATCTGCCCAAGAGCAAGATGGGCGTTGATATAGAGCACGGCTTTGAGCCGCAGTACATCCCCGTTCGGGATAAGAAGGAGCTCATAAACGAGCTCAAGAAGGAAGCCAAGGAAGCAAAGACCGTCTACCTCGCGACCGACCCTGACCGCGAGGGCGAAGCCATATCATGGCACCTCAAGGAGCTGCTTGGGCTTGACGATGAAAAGGCCAAGCGCGTGACCTTCAACGAGATCACCAAAAAGGTCGTCACCGAGAGCATCAAGAACCCGCGCAGCATCGACCAGAACCTTGTCGATTCCCAGCAGGCGCGGCGCATACTTGACCGCATCGTCGGCTATGAGCTCTCCCCGCTGCTCTGGCGCAAGATAAAAAAAGGGCTGTCCGCGGGACGTGTGCAGTCCGTCGCCACGCGCATGGTCGTTGACCGCGAGGAGGAGATCGAAGCCTTCCAGAGCCAGGAGTACTGGCTGCTCGACGCGCGCCTCAACTGCGGCGCGGAGGACGCGGTGTTCACCGCCCGCTTCCACGGCAAGGGCGATAAAAAGCAGGAGCTCAGATCCAAGGACGAGGTCGACGAGGTCATAAACGCCGTGCAGGCGCAGCCTTTCACCGTATCCGGCGTCAAGCGCGGCGAGAAGCAGAAGTCGCCCGCACCACCGTTCATTACCTCGACGCTCCAGCAGGAGGCCTCGCGCCGCCTGAGCATGACCCCGCGCCGCACGATGTCCATCGCCCAGCAGCTCTATGAGGGCGTTGAGATAAGCGGGCACGGCAGCATCGGCCTTATCACCTATATGCGTACCGACTCCCTCCGCCTTTCCGAGGAAGCGCTCGCTGCCGCGAAGGACTTCATCATCGGGCACTACGGCCCCGAGTATTACCCCGGCTCGCCCCGGCACTTCAAGACCAAGGCCGGCGCGCAGGACGCGCATGAGGCCATCCGCCCGACGGACGTGAACCTCACGCCGGAGCTTGTGCGCAAGGACCTCACGCAGGAGCAGTACCGGCTCTACCGCCTTATCTGGGGGCGCTTCACCGCCTGCCAGATGGCAAACGCGAAGTACGATAACGTCGCCGTCGAAGTTTCCTCCGCGGGCTACACTTTCCGCGCGACCTATTCGGAAATGAAGTTCAAGGGCTTCACCGCCGTGTACGAGGAGGCAAAGGACGAGGAGAGCAGCGAGCTTGCAAATCCCCTGCCGAGCCTGAGCGAGGGTCAGGCGCTGACGCTCGAAAAGCTCATCCCCGAGCAGCAGTTCACCCAGCCGCCCGCAAGGTTCACCGAGGCCACGCTCATCCGCGCCATGGAGGAAAAGGGCATAGGCCGCCCGTCCACCTACGCGCCGACTATATCTACTATTACGTCCCATGACTATGTTATAAAAGAGGGCAAGTACCTCAAGCCCACGCCGCTCGGCAGAGTCGTCACCGGGCTTATGAAGGAGCACTTTGCAGATATCGTCGACCTCAAGTTTACCAATCAGATGGAGGAGGAGCTTGACGGTATAGAAAACGGCAAGGCACAGTGGCGCGACGTCCTCGCTGATTTCTACGGAGATTTCAGCAAGGAGATGGACGAGGCCGAAAAGGCCATGGACGGCGTGAAGCTCAAGGTTCCCGACGTTCTCAGCGATGAATACTGCGACGTCTGCGGCCGCCAGATGGTTGTGAAAAAGGGCCGCTTCGGGTACTTCCTCGCCTGCCCCGGCTTCCCGGATTGTACCTTTACAAAGCCCATCGTCGTCGAAATGCCCGGCAAATGCCCCAAGTGCGGCGGCAGGATCCTCAAGCGCACCTCGAAGAAGGGCTATGTGTTCTACGCCTGCGAACGCGGCACGGACTGCGGCTTCATCACATGGGACGTTCCCACCAAGGACTTCTGCCCCGCCTGCGGCAAGACCATGTTCAAGCACAGCGGCAGAGGACCGCTCAAGTCCTTCTGCATAAACGAGCAGTGCCCGAACTTCGTCCCCGAGGATAAGCGCACCTTCAAGAAAAAGACGCCCGAGGAGAAGGCACAGGCAGCCGCCGAGAAGGCCGCAAAGGCTGCGGAAAAGGCCGCCGCTGCCGAGGGTGAAGAAGAGAAGAAGCCCGCCAAGAAGACGGCTGCGAAGAAGACTGCGGCCGCCAAGACCACGGCGAAAAAGACCGCGGCGAAAACAACTGCAAAGAAAACGACCGCCAAGAAAGCCACGGCGGCAAAAAAGACAAGCACGAAGAAAAGTGCGGATACAGAGGAATAACAGATGAAAACGGTTACCGTTCTGGGCGCGGGGCTTGCGGGAAGCGAGTGCGCGTGGCAGCTTGCAAAGCGCGGCATAAATGTGAAGTTCATAGAGATGAAGCCGGTGAAAATGACCCCGGCGCATACCTCGCCGAACTTTGCCGAGCTCGTCTGCTCAAACTCTCTGCGCAGCGATGAGCTCACCAATGCCGTGGGTCTGCTCAAGGCCGAGATGCGCGCGATGGGCTCTCTCATCATGGAGAGCGCGGACGCGAATAAGGTCGCCGCGGGCGGCGCGCTGGCGGTCGACCGCGAGGGCTTTTCAAAATACATCACCGATAAATTAAAGAGTCTCCCGAATGTCGAGGTCGTGAGCGCCGAGGCGACGGAGATACCGGAGGGCGAGGTCGTCATCGCGACCGGGCCTCTGTCGAGCGACGCTATCGCCGAGAAGATAGCCGCCCTTTGTCCGGACAGCGACCTGCATTTCTATGACGCCGTCGCCCCCATTGTGACGCTTGAGAGCGTGGACATGGATTCCGCGTTCTTCGCCTCGCGCTATGACAAGGGAACGGCGGACTATGTGAACTGCCCGATGGATAAGGACGAATACCTCGCCTTCGTCGAGGAGCTGACCCATGCTAAAGAAGCGGAGGTACACGGCTTTGATGACGGCGGCGTGTTCGAGGGCTGCATGCCGGTCGAGGTCATGGCGCGCCGCGGGGTGGACACCCTGCGCTACGGCCCGTTGAAGCCCGTCGGGCTTATCGACCCGCGCACGGGGAGAGAGAACTATGCCGTCGTTCAGCTCCGGCGCGACAATGCCGACGGGACTATCTATAACATCGTCGGCTTCCAGACGCACCTGACATGGGGCGAGCAGAAGCGCGTGTTCTCCATGATACCAGCGCTTAAGAACGCGGAGTTCGTGCGTTACGGCGTCATGCACCGCAATACATATCTCAACAGCCCGAAGCTGCTTGACCGGTATTACCGCCTGCGCACGGATGGGCGCATCAGCTTTGCCGGGCAGATGACCGGCGTCGAGGGCTATGTGGAGTCCGCGGCCTCGGGCATGCTCGTCGGCATCGAGACGGCGGCGCGCGTACTCGGCATGGAGCCTGTGGATTTCCCACAGGAGACGGCGATAGGCGCGCTGAGCCTGTATGTCTCCGGCGGCAGCGTCGGCGATTTCCAGCCGATGAATGTGAACTTCGGCATCATCAGTCCCCTTGGCTACAGGGTGAAAGGAAAGAGAAACAAGAACGCCGAGATATCGAAGCGTTCCCTTGAGATCATAGAGAGCCTGAAGGCTAAGGAGGTTTTTCACTGTGAAGATAATCATTGACGCAATGGGCGGCGACAACGCCCCTGAGGAGATCATAAAGGGCGCGGTGCGCGCAAAGCGCGAGCTCGGCGTGGAAGTCTGCCTTGTCGGCCGTATCGAGGATGTGAAAGCCTGCCTTGAAAAAGAGGGCTGCGCGGAGGGCGAGTTTGAGATAGTCGACGCGCGCGAGGTCGTCACCATGGAGGATGACCCCAGCACTGCCACCCGCCGCAAGAAGGATTCTTCCATGACCGTTGCGCTCAATCTCCTGCGTGACGGCAAGGGCGATGCGGTCGTCTCCGCCGGCAGTACCGGCGCGCTCCTCACCGGGGCGACGCTTATCGTCAAGCGCATCAGCGGCATCCGCCGTGCCGCGATGGCTCCCGTTCTCCCGGCAGGGGAGCGCGGCGTCATGCTCATCGACTGCGGCGCGAATGTTGAGTGTACCGCCGAGTATCTTCTCCAGTTTGCCTATATGGGCAGCTTCTATGCAAAGAAGATGATGGGCTGCGAGAACCCGCGCGTGGGGCTTCTGAACGTCGGCACCGAGGACACAAAGGGCGGCGAGCTCCAGCATCAGGCCTTTGCCCTGCTGAAAAACGCAGACGAAGAGGGCAGGATAAACTTCATCGGCAATGTTGAGGGCACGGGAGTGTTTAACGGCGCGGCAGACGTCGTCGTGACAGACGGCTTCACCGGCAACGTTCTCCTCAAGAGTACCGAGGGCGTCATCAAGTATATGATGAAGTCTCTCAAGGGCGTGTTCTATAAGAGCATGAAGAACAAGCTTGCCGCTGCCGTTCTGAAAAAGGACCTCGGCATAATGAAGAAGTCGATGGACGTCAACGAGGTCGGCGGCACGGCGCTCGTCGGCATATCCAAGCCCGTCATAAAGGCGCACGGCTCCTCGAACGCGGCCTGCATCTTTGCCGCGGTGCGTCAGGCCATGACCTTTGTCGACGCAGGCGTCATCGACGATATCAAGGCCAATATCGAATATATGAAACTGAAGGCTGAACAGTAATGGATAAACTTGAAGAGAAGATCGGCTACCGCTTCAAAAACCGCGGCCTGCTCGTTACCGCGCTCACGCACAGCTCCTATGCCAACGAGCGCCACAGCACGCCCTGCCAGAGCTATGAGCGCCTTGAGTTCCTTGGCGACTCTATTCTCGGCTACGTGACGGCAGAGTTTCTCTACTCGCATGAGCCGAGCCTGCCCGAGGGTCGGATGACCCGCCTGCGCGCGGAGCTCGTGTGCGAGGGGAGCCTGCATAAGACCGCGCTCTCGCTCGGTCTGGGCGAGTATATGCGCCTCGGCCGCGGCGAGGAGCACACCGGCGGACGTGAGCGCCCGTCGATCCTCGCGGATATGGTCGAGTCGATAATTGCCGCGCTCTATCTCGATTCCGGTATCGACGAAGCGCGCCGCTTCATCATGGCAAACGTCCTTGCCGGGGCGGAGCTTGGCGAAGCGCACCACATCGCCGATTATAAGACCGAGCTTCAGGAGCTTATACAGCGCCGCAGCAACCAGGTCATCAGCTATGAGCTTATCGGTGAATCCGGCCCGGATCACAACAAGCTTTTCACCTTCCGCGTGCTCATAAATGGAGTACCCACCGGCGAGGGCAGCGGCAGGTCAAAGAAGGAGGCCGAGCAGATGGCCGCCTGCAAGGCGTTGGAGGCACTGAAGCAGTGAGCGCCAGAGAAAGCATAATCCCGGTCTTCGTGCCGCATCTCGGCTGTCCGCATAACTGCGTGTTCTGCAACCAGAACCGCATCTCCGGGCAGCTTGAGCCCGCCACGCCGCAGACCGTTATAGACGAAATAGAGAACGCAGCCGCCTTTCTCCCAAAGGGAGGAAAGCGGCAACTGGCGTTTTATGGGGGCAGCTTCACGGCCATCCCGGCGGCGGAGCAGGAGGCGCTTTTGGGCGCGGCAAAGACCTATCTTGACCGCGGGGAGATAAACGCTATTCGCCTTTCCACCCGCCCCGACGCGATAGATGAGACGGTGCTCGAACGCCTGCACCGCTACGGCGTTGAGACGGTCGAGCTCGGCGCGCAGTCGATGGACGCGCAGGTGCTGCGCCGCTCGGCGCGCGGGCACACGGCGGAGGATGTGGAGCGCGCATCGAAGCTCATCAAGGCTTCGGGCTTCAGGCTCATCCTCCAGATGATGACGGGGCTTCCCGGGGACACAGCGGAGAAGGACATTGAGACGGCGAGGAAGATAATTGCCCTCGAACCTGACGGCGTGCGCATTTACCCGACGGTCATCGTCCGCGACACCGCGCTTTACGACATGTGGAGAGCGGGGAAGTACAGGGAACACACTGTCGAGGACGCGGTCAGCGTCTGCGCGCAGCTCGTACCGCTGTTTGAAGCGGCGGGCATACCTATCATCCGCCTCGGCCTGAACCCGACGGACGACCTCTCCGGCGGCGACGCTGCCGGCGGTGCGTATCACCCGGCACTCGGAGAGCTGGTGCGCTCGCGTATCATGCTGCAGAAGGCGCGGGAGCTGCTGGACGGCATCACGCCGGGCAGCACCGTGACGCTTGCCGTCGGCAGGGGCAAAGCCTCGCAGATGGCGGGGCAGCACCGCTGCAGCACCAAAGCGCTGACGGAGGAATTCGGCCTGAAAAACATCAGAATAACCGAAAAGACGGAGCTTTCCGGGCAAGAAATTCAAATACTCGACATTGAAATGCCGCGGGAAATGTAATATAATAACCTGATAAATTTGTACTTTGGGCAGCGCCGCATAATGCGGCAGGCGTATTATGCGGCGCTGCCTTGAAATTGAACGGGGACTTTGGTTTGTATTTAAAAGCACTGGAAATTCAGGGGTTCAAGTCCTTCCCGGACAAGACCCGCCTCACCTTTGAAAAGAATATAACCGCGATCGTCGGGCCGAACGGCTCCGGCAAATCCAATATATCCGACGCCATACTCTGGGTCATGGGCGAGCAGCGCTCCAAGGCGCTGCGCGGCAGCAAAATGGAGGATGTTATCTTCGGAGGCACCGAAAAGCGCGGCGCTCTCGGCTATGCGCAGGTCTCGCTCATCATCGATAACTCAGGCCACATCTTCGATTCCGACAGCAGTGAGATAATGCTGACCCGCCGCTATTACCGCAGCGGCGAGAGCGAATACTACATCAACCGCGAATCCGTGCGCCTCAAGGATATCAACAACCTTCTCATGGACACCGGCCTTGGACGCGATGGGTATTCCATCATCGGCCAGGGCAGGATAGGCGAGATAGTTTCAAGCCGCTCGACCGACCGGCGCGAGGTCTTTGAGGAAGCCGCCGGTATCTCCCGCTACCGCTACAGAAAAGAGGAAGCGGAGCGCAAGCTTGAAAAGACGGAAGAAAACCTCCTGCGCATTAATGACAAGATAGAGGAGCTGGAAATGCAGGTCGGCCCGCTGAAAAAGCAGGCGGAGACGGCAAAGCAGTACCTTAGGCTGCGAGATGAACTCAAGGTGCAGGAAGTTTCGGCATGGATGGCGACGCTCGATAAGCTGCATGAGCAGTCGGAGCTTGTAAACGCCGAATATGAGCAGACGAAGAAAAGCCTTGAGCAGGCGAAGGATGAGCTGCAGGCGCTCTATGCCTCCTCCGGCAGCATCAGCGAGCGTATGCACCGCAAGGACATCGAGTCCGAACAGGCGCGCGAACGGCTCTCCGCGGCGGAGGGTCAGGCGGCTCAGTGCGAGAGCATGGCGGCCGTGCTGCGCGCGGACGTGAAGAGCAGCAAGGAGAGCATGGACCGCATGCTCGGCGACATTGCCGAGCAGGAAAACCGCGTGCGCGGCGTGCAGCAGAGCATTGACGAGAGCCTTGGCCGCATGGCCGAAATCGACCACGAGCTGACCACGGTGCGCGAAGAGCTCACCGCAAACTCCAACATGGTCGAGGGCTGCCGCATGAAGCTCGGCGGGAGAGAGAGCAGCGTCGCCCAGCTCAGCGATAGAGTTAACAAAATATCAGTTGAAGCACGGTCGATGGATTCGCGCATCGCGATGCTCTCCGAAATGGAGAAGGACTATGAGGGCTACTCCAAGGCCGTCAAGACCGTCATGCGCGAAGCGGGGCGCGGGAACCTCAAGGGCGTGCATGCGCCGGTGGCAAACCTCATCCGCGCGGATGACGAATTTGCCCTTGCTATCGAGACGGCACTCGGCGCGGCGGGGCAGAACATCGTCGTCGATACGCAGAACGACGGCCGCCGCGCAATAGAGCTGCTGAAAAAGTACGACTCAGGCCGCGCGACATTTCTCCCGGTGGACACGATCCGCGGCAATGTAATGCGCGACGCGCCGGTAAACGACCCCGGCTTTGTCGGGATCGCCTCGGAGCTTGCGCAGTATGACGCGAAGTACAAGGACATTTTTGAAAACCTCCTCGGCAGGACGGTCATTGCCGAAGCGATGACCGACGCGATAAGGATATCGAAGAATAACGGCAACCGTCTGCGCATCGTGACGCTCGACGGGCAGCTTATTAACGCCGGAGGCTCAATGACCGGCGGCAGCAGCGCAAAGGGCACGGGCATAATCTCCCGTGCAAACGAGCTGGAAAAGCTCAGAAAGCAGCGCGAAAAGCTTGCCGAAAACGAGAAGAGCTATACCCAGCAGCTTGAGCGGGCGAAGACCGACCTTGCCGCTGTGCGCTACCAGCTGGACATGAAGCTGGAGGAACAGGCGGAGATAAAGAGCCGTCTCTCCTCACTTGAAGCGGAAAAACGCGCGGTGGAAAGCTCCGCGGCGCAATTGAAGCTCCTGCTCGAAAGCCTCACCGGAGACAGCCAGGCGCGGCGCGAGGCAGTGGAAGCCTACCAGAGAAAGATAGACAGCTTCAACGAGCGGCTGAAAGAAAAGGAAGCGGAGATCGCCGCGATAAATGAGAAAGCCAAGGCCATCAAGAACGAGATCGCCGAGATAAGCCGCAGCAAGATGGAGCTTGAGGGCAAGCGTACCCGCGCCGACAAGGAGGCACAGGAGCGCAACGGCGACATTCTCGACCTCGAACGGAAAGTCGCGAAGATAGAGCAGAAGAAGCTTGCCGCCGACATGGAAGAAAAGCAGATAATGGACAAGCTCTGGGAAAACTATGAGCTGAGCCATACTGCGGCGCAGGCGATGCGCCAGCCGGTGGAGAGCCTGCCGAAAGCAAACAAGCTCATCGGCGAGCTGCGCCGCCAGATAAACGCCCTCGGCACGCCGAACCTCGGCGCGATAGAGGAATACGACAGAGTCAGCGAGCGTTACGGCTTCCTCAGCGGACAGCGCGACGACGTGACAAAGGCGAAGAGCGAGCTTGTCGGCATCATCAAGGAGATCACGAGCCAGATGGAGGAGGTCTTCGTCGAGCGCTTCAAGGAGATAGACGAGTGCTTCCGCCAGACCTTCCTTGAGCTCTTCGGCGGCGGCAAAGCCGCGCTCAGGCTCGAGGACGAGAACGATGTGCTCAACTGCGGGATAGAGATAAAGGTGCAGCCGCCGGGCAAGGCGCTGACGAACCTGAGTCTCCTCTCGGGCGGAGAGATGGCGTTCGTTGCGATAGCGCTGTACTTCGCGATACTCAAGGTGCGCCCCACGCCGTTCTGCGTGATGGACGAAATTGAGGCAGCACTGGACGAGGCGAACGTCACGCGCTACGCTGAGTACATGCGCCGCATGTCCGACAAGACGCAGTTCCTTGTCATCACGCACCGCCGCGGCACGATGGAAGAGGCCGACATGCTCTACGGCGTGACGATGCAGGAAAAGGGCGTATCGACGGTCATCGAGCTCGACCTTGAGGACGCGCAGAAGACGATAACGCAGTGAAAACCTCTCCGTCACGGCTTCGCCGTGCCACCTCCCCTTTCAGGGGAGGCTTTGATGCGGCGGACAGGACAAGAGCACACAGAATAAAATACAGGAGGTCAAGGCATGGGATTTTTTGACAAGATTTTTTCGGGACTCACAAAGACCCGCACGAATATGGAGGAGCTTGAAGAGCTCTTCAAAAACTACAAATTCGAGAGCGACGATTTTTATGAGGAGCTGGAGGATCTGCTCGTCATGTCCGACATCGGCGCGGAGACGACCGACAAGGTCATTGAAAAAATGCGCCTGATGTGCTTTGACCGCAACATAACCAAGGGCTACAAGGCAAAGGAATGCCTGATGGAGATACTGATGCAGTACCTCGAAACGGGCGACAACAGCCTGAAGCTCTCGACCAAGCCGTCGGTAATACTGATGGTGGGCGTAAACGGCGTCGGCAAGACGACGACGATAGGAAAGCTTGCCGCGATGCTGATAGCCGAGGGCAAGAAGGTGCTGCTGTGCGCGGGCGATACCTTCCGCGCAGCCGCAGCTGAACAGCTCGGCATATGGGCAGAGCGCACAGGCGCTGACATAGTGCGCCACGAGGAGGGCAGCGACCCCGCGGCGGTCGTATACGACGGTATATGCGCGGGCAAAGCCCGCGGCGCGGACGTTATAATAATCGACACGGCGGGGCGGCTGCACAACAAGCAGAACCTCATGAACGAGCTTTCAAAGATGCGCCGCATCATCGACCGCGAGCTTCCCGGCGCGGACGTTGAGACGCTGATGGTGCTCGACGCGACGACGGGGCAGAACGGCCTGATACAGGCAAAGCAGTTTCTTGATACGGCGGGGCTCACGGGCATCGTGCTCACAAAGCTTGACGGCACGGCCAAGGGCGGCATAGTCTTCGCAATAGCGCAGGAGCTGAAGCTGCCGGTCAAGTACGTCGGCGTCGGCGAAAAGGTGGACGACCTCATCCCGTTTGAAGGGAAAAACTTTGTGGAGGCGCTGTTCAAATGAGACTTATACTTGCAAGCAACAACAAAAACAAGCTGCGCGAGTTCAGGCAGCTTGTCGAGGGCATGGACATAGAGCTTCTCAGCCAGAGCGAGGCGGGGCTGCATCTCGACGTCGAGGAGACGGGCACGACCTTTGAGGAGAACGCCTATCTCAAGGCCAAGGCCGTCACCGACGCGCTCGGCTGCGCGGCGGTCGCGGACGATTCGGGACTTGTGGTCGACGCGCTGGGCGGCGAACCGGGCGTATACTCGGCGCGCTACGGCCCCGGACATGACGCTTCCGACGCGGACAGGTACAACTACCTGCTCAATAAGCTCGGCGATGAGAAGAACCGCAGCGCGCGCTTCGTGTGCTGCATATGCTGCACGATGCCGGACGGCACGGTGCTGCGCGCACGCGGCGAGTGCGAGGGCGAGATAATGCACGGCCCGAAGGGTGACGGCGGCTTCGGCTATGACCCGGTGTTCAAGCCCGATGTGGTGGAGCGCGGCATGGCAGAACTCACACCGGACGAAAAGAACGCGATATCCCACAGAGGCAAGGCGCTGAGAGCCTTTGCCGAAGAACTGAAGAGGTATTATAATGGCGATAACAAGTAAACAGAGAGCCCAGCTAAGGGGCATGGCAATGAGCATAGACACGATAATCCAGATAGGCAAGGGCGGGATAACGGAGAGCGTTGTAGACTCCGTATCCGCGGCGCTCAAGGCGCGCGAGCTCGTGAAAGGCAAGGTGCTTGAAAACTCGATGCTCACCGCGCGCGAAGCCTGCGACGAGCTCTGCGAGAAGTGCAGGGCAGAGGGCGTACAGGTCATCGGCACGAAGTTCGTGCTCTACAAGCGCAACGAGAAAGAGCCGAAGATAGTGCTGGTAAAGGATAAGAAAAAATGACGACGGTCATTTACGGCGGGAGCTTCAACCCGCCGCATCTGGGGCATGTTTCGGCGGCGCAGTCGGTATATGAGGCGCTGAGACCGGACAGGTTCCTGATAATACCGACGAACATCGCCCCGCACAAGGCGGCGGCAGCCGGGAGCCCGGACGCTGCGGCAAGGCTCCAAATGTGCAGGCTGGCCTTTGCGGGCATACCCGGCGCGGAGGTCTCCCCGATGGAGATGGAGCGCGAGGGCAAGAGCTACACCGCCGACACGATCAGCATACTGCGGGAGAAATACCCGGAGGATGAGCTTTATCTCGTCGTCGGGACGGACATGTTTTTGAGCTTCCGCGAATGGCACGAGTATAAATACCTGCTGGATAACTGCACACTGGCGGTCTTATCACGCGAGACGGACGACAGGGGAGAGATACTCTCATTCAAGCGCAGCCTTGAAAACGAGGACGGCGCGAGGATCAGGCTCATAGAGCATGAGCCGCTGCCAATGAGCTCGGCGGAGATACGCGCGATGCTGCCGAAGGCCGGGGGCGCGGAGCTTCTGGACGACGGGGTATACTCGCTGATAATCAAGAACCGCTGGTACGCCGCAAAGCCCGGGCTGCGCTGGCTGCGGGAAAAGGTGCGGCCGTACCTCACGGAAAAGCGCGCAAGGCACGTCGCGGGCTGTGAGGAGCAGGCGGTGAAGCTTGCACGGCGCTGGGGCGCGGACGTCTACGAAGCGGCCGAGGCGGGCATACTGCACGATATAACGAAAAAACTCAGTGACGAAGAACAGTTGATAATGTGCGATAAATATGGTATTATTCTCGACGCCGCCGAAAGGCGAAACCCGAGGATACTCCATGCGCGCACGGGCGCTGCGCTTGCGCGGGAACTGTTCGGGATACCGGACGGGATATATTCCGCGATACGCTGGCACACGACCGGGAAACCGGACATGAGCTTGATGGAAAAGATAATCTACCTTGCCGACTTTACCGAGCCGACGAGGGACTTTGAGGGCGTGGAGCCGCTGCGTAAGCTCTGCTTTGATGACATTGACAGGGCAATGGAGCTGGGGCTTCGGATGAGCCTTGAGGAGATACGCTCAAGAGGCGAGGACGCCTATAAAGATACAGTTGATGCGTACCAGTGGTATAAAAAAGAACAAGGAGGAAGCGCGACATGCTGACAGCCGAACAGATAGCCGCCATAGCCGCAAAAGCTTTGGAGGACAAGAAAGCAAGAGACATAAAGGTGCTCAGGACTACGGAGCAGACGGTGCTTGCGGATTACTTCGTGATCTGCAACGGTACTTCCTCCACGCACATAAAGGCGCTGGTGGACGAGGTGGACAAGCAGCTTTCGGAGGCAGGCGAGCCGCCGGTGCGCCGCGAGGGTCTGCGCTCGGACATCTGGGTGCTGATGGACTTCGGCTGCGTTATCGTCCATGTGTTCACGGATGAGGCGCGTAAGTTCTATAACCTTGAGAGGCTTTGGAGCGACGCAGAGGTGGTGGATCCCTCATCCCTTGCGAGCCCCTGACTACAGGGGCATTCGGACTAAAAATAAAAATTAGATCAGGAGAGTTGATTCACCATGAGATATGATTTTGCTGCAATAGAGAAAAAATGGCAGGACCGCTGGGAAGAGAGCAAGCCCTACGCCGCGGTGACTGACGGCGACAAGCCCAAGTTCTACGGCCTTATCGAATTCCCGTACCCCTCCGCCGCCGGTCTGCATGTCGGCCATCCGCGTCCCTTTACGGCGATGGACATCATCACGCGCAAAAAGAGAATGGAGGGCTACAACGTCCTCTTCCCGATAGGCTTTGACGCTTTCGGTCTGCCGACCGAGAACTTCGCGATAAAGAACCACATCCACCCGGCGATCGTCACCCAGCAGAACATCAAGAACTTCACCCGTCAGCTCAAGATGCTCGGCTACGGCTTCGACTGGGATCGCTGCGTCGACACGACCGACCCGAAGTACTACAAGTGGACGCAGTGGATATTCCTTCAGATGTTCAAGAAGGGGCTTGCGTACAAGACCACGATGCCTGTCAACTGGTGCACCAGCTGCAAGTGCGTGCTGGCAAACGAAGAGGTCGTCGAGGGCGTGTGCGAGCGCTGCGGCTCGCCCGTCGTGCGCAAGGAAAAGAGCCAGTGGATGCTCGGCATCACCAAGTACGCCGACAGGCTCATAAACGATCTGGATGATTTGGATTATATCGAGCGCGTCAAGATCCAGCAGAAGAACTGGATAGGCCGCTCCACCGGCACCGAGGTCACCTTCAAGACAAACGTCGGCGACGACGTCACCGTTTTCACGACCCGTGCCGACACGCTCTTCGGCGTGAGCTACATGGTCATTTCGCCTGAGCACCCGCTGCTCGACAAGTGGAAGGACAGCATCGCAAACTGGGGCGAGGTCGAGGCATATAAGGAAGCGGCTTCCCGCAAGTCAGACTTCGAGCGCGGCGAGCTCAACAAGGACAAGACCGGCGTGCGCCTTGACGGCATCGAGGCCATCAATCCCGTGAACGGCGCGCCCGTTCCGATGTTCGTCTCCGACTACGTCCTCATGGGCTACGGCACCGGTATCGTCATGGGCGTTCCGGGTCACGACCAGCGCGACTGGGACTTCGCAACGAAGTTCGGCCTGCCGATCATCGAGGTTGTCTCCGGCGGCGACGTCACTAAAGAAGCCTTCGTCGCAAAGGACGACAGCGCGATAATGGTAAACTCGGGATTCCTCAACGGGATGACCGTCAAGGAAGCTATTCCCGCGATGCGCGAGTACGCTATCGAGCACGGCTGGGGCAAGGAGAAGGTCAACTACAAGCTGCGCGACTGGGTCTTCTCCCGTCAGCGCTACTGGGGCGAGCCGATACCCCTTGTCAACTGCCCGAAGTGCGGCTGGGTGCCGCTGCCCGAGAGCGAGTTGCCGCTGGTGCTGCCGCAGGTGGAATCCTACGAGCCGACCGACGACGGCGAATCCCCGCTGAGCAAGATGACCGACTGGGTCAACACTACCTGTCCCTGCTGCGGAGGCCCTGCAAAGCGCGAGACCGACACCATGCCTCAGTGGGCAGGGTCGAGCTGGTACTTCCTGCGCTATATGGATCCGCACAATGACAATGAGCTTGTCAGCAAGGACGCTGAGGAATACTGGGGTCCGGTAGACTGGTATAACGGCGGCATGGAGCACACCACGCTCCACCTGCTCTACAGCCGCTTCTGGCACAAGTTCCTGTACGACATCGGCGTCGTGCACACCAAGGAGCCTTACGCCAAGCGCACCTCCCACGGCATGATCCTCGGCAAGAACCCGCACTACGTCGGCAATGCCGCGACCGAGGAAGAGAAGCAGGCGCTCATAGAGAAGTACGGCGCACAGGCGCAGCGCACGGCGGTCAAGATGTCGAAGTCCCTCGGCAACGTCGTCAACCCCGACGACGTCGTGAAGGCCTACGGCGCGGACACGATGCGCCTGTACATCATGTTCATCGGCGACTTTGAGAAGACCGCGACCTGGTCTGACGACGCAGTCAAGGGCTCGAAGCGCTTCCTCGACCGCTGCTGGAACCTGATGGATATCGTCACCGAGGGTGAGATATCCAAGAAGAACGAGAGCATCATCCACAAGACCATAAAGAAGGTCACCGAGGATATAGACACGCTCAAGCTCAACACCGCTATCGCCGCGCTCATGACTATGGTCAATGAGTTCTACTCGAACGGCCTGACCAAGGGCGACCTTGAGATGCTGCTTCTGCTGCTCTCCCCGTTCACGCCGCACATCGTTGAGGAGATGTGGGAGCAGATGGGTTTTGCAGCAAAGTACGGCAGGATGGCAATGCAGATGGATTGGCCGAAGTACGACGAGAGCAAGACCATCGACGCCGAGCGAGAGATGGCCGTGCAGGTAAACGGCAAGCTGCGCAGCACGATCCGCATCAGCACCGACGCGAGCGAGGACGAGATCATCGCCGCGGCCTGCGCCGATGAGAAGATCCAGCGCCAGATGGAGGGCAAGACCCTTGTCAAGACCATCGTCGTCAAGGGCAAGATCGTGAACCTCATCCTCAAATAAAAAACTCTGCCTGATAAAATTGTTGACAACGGACGCTTCAGCCGTTATAATACTAACGTTAAAAAGCCAATTCATTGGCCCTTGAAGCGCCGCAAGGCGTATTTGGAGGGAGGGAAATAAATGTCTGAAATCTATGTCAAGGAAAACGAGTCTCTGGACAATGCTCTGAAGAGATTCAAGCGCAGCTGCGCAAAGTCCGGCGTTCTGGCCGACCTCAGAAAGAAGGAGTACTACCAGAGCCCCAGCGTCAAGCGCCGCAAGAAGTCCGAGGCCGCACGCAAGAACAAGAATAAGCGTTACTATTAATGCGATATAAAATCTCCCGCACCGTCAGGTGCGGGAGATTTTTTTGCGTTGTCAAAGAACCGGACGAAAAACTCTGCGGGGCTTTTCTGGTCAAAAAATTAAAGCCAAGAAATGCGCAAAGCCTTATGTATCAATGAGCTGCGCGCTTTCAGAGACAAAAGCCGCAAAAAAATTTTTTGTAGGATTTCACAGAATTTTTATTTCAAATTTTATAGTGATTATACAACGAACGCGAAAAAAGCACCCAAAATGCACGGTTCGGTTATTTCACTTTTTAAATCGTGAATTTCAGGGCATTGCGCATTTTTTGACAGAATTGACATCAAAAAAGTTAGATGGTATTTTTCTTCCAGAAAGTTTGTTGCTCGCAAACTGAGAGGAAAAAGTCCTGACGAGGCAACGTTTTGGGTGCGGCTGCCTATGACGGACATTAACGTTCTAACATAACAGGAGGAAAAAAGTATGCAGAAAATGAAGAAGATGCTTTGCCTGGCGCTGGCGCTCGTTATGGTCCTCGCCATGGCGGCATGCGGCGGCTCCGACAAGCCCGCTGCCGAGGCTCCCGCAGCCGATGCAGCAGCTCCCGCAGCTGACGACACCGTTTACACTCTTAACTTCTACCACATCTTCGCGGGCGTAGGCCATGAGCAGAAGTGGATCCAGAAGGCGATCGAAGAGGTCGAGGCTCAGTCCGACGGCCACATCAAGATCAACTGCGTTCCCGACGGCACCATGGGCGGCGAGGATGAGCTTATCCCGCAGGTCTTTGCAGGCACTCTCGACATGAGCCTTTCCGGCCCCTCTGTCTGGGGCACTGTCGGCGGCATCGATGAGATCGGCTGGTCCGAGCTCCCCTACGTTGTCACCAACTACTCCGAGATGAACGCTCTCGGCGAGATCCTCCCCGAACTCACCAACAAGCAGCTTGAGGCAAAGGGCATCGACCTGTACTGCCTGGGCGCAATGAGCCAGGGCATCCGCTGCCTGCTCACCACCGAGGGGCACAAGGTCGAGACCATGGCGGACTGCGACGGGCTCAGGATCCGTGTTCCTTCCTCCGACGTTTACCAGGAGACCGTTGCGGCATGGGGCTGCTCTCCCACCGCTATGTCCTCCTCCCAGGTCATCACCTCTCTTGCTAACGGCACCATCGAGGGCTTCGAGAGCGATCCCGCTTCCATCACCGCCCGCGGCCAGCAGGAGTCCTTCAAGTACTACATCGAGACCTACCACATCGCATCCCTGAACCTGCTCATGATCAACAAGACCAACCTTGAGAAGCTGCCCGTTGAGTATCAGGACATCATCAAGAACGTCTTCAAAGAGAAGTGCATCGAGCAGTGCGTCGACCGCGTCGGCGCAAACGCTGCTGAAGTCGAAGTCATCAAGGCCGCAGGCGTTGAGGTCGTGACCCCGACCGCCGAGGCTCTTCAGGAGTTCATCGACGCTGATAAGGCTTTCCAGCAGAAGAAGATAGCCGAGTGGGGCGTTGAGGACATCGTCAACGAGGCTCTCGAGTACGTCGCTGCAAACGCAAAATAATCGTTCCGCAAATCGCTTTCCGGAGAGCCCAGCCCGGCTCTCCGGAATTTCAGGTATTCTTAAAGTAAGCGCCGTTTCCAATCCGAAACCGAAAGAGAGTGAATTATGAAAAAACTCTTAAATGCCTATTATAAAATCGACGACTGCGTCGAGATCGCCATCAAATACCTGTGCGCGCTGCTGCTGGGGATAATGATAGTGGTCTGCTTTGTGAACACTTTCTCCCGCTATGCGCTGCATCACTCCTTCAGATGGGCTGAGGAGATCATCATCTACTGCGCGGTGTGGGTCACCTGCGTGGGCGCATCGCTCACCGCAAGAGCCGACGACCATGTCACGCTCGACCTGCTGCAGGAGCTCGTAAAGAACCCCAAGGTCAAGGCGGTTCTCTACGCGATCACGCGCACGCTGGCCTGCTTCTTCCTGCTGGCGCTCATGCCGGCGGCAATTGAAATGGTAAAGATCTATGGACCGAGATACTCCACCTCCACGCACCTGCCGCTGTGGGTGCTGTATGTGTCGTACCCCGTCGGCTCCATTGCTATGGTGCTGGGCTACCTGCGCATCACGCCGGTAAAGGTCAAGGCACTCTGGACAAACACTGTTGAAAAAACCGAGTTTGAGAAAATCAATGAAGGAGAGATAGAATAATGTTAATAATTGCCTGTATTTCTCTTCTTGCACTGATGCTACTCGGCGTTCCCATCACGTTCTCCCTGCTCGGCGCGGGCTTCCTCGCTGTGCTGCTCGGCGATGGCGGACTGCCGATGTATATGAACTGCCGCGGCTTCATCAGCGGCGTCAATTCGTTCACGCTGATGGCAATACCGTTCTTTATGATATCCGGCTCGATCATGAACCAGGGCGGACTTTCCAAGCGCATCATCCAGTTCTGCTCGTCCCTGTTCTCCTGGCTGCGCGGCGGTGTCGGCATCGTCTGCGTTGCGGCGAACATGATCTTCGGCGCTGTTTCCGGCTCCGGCACCGCGGCTGTCGCGGCTATCGGCTCCATCACCGCGCCCGATATGGAGAAGATCGGCTACAAGAAAGAGTTCACCGGCGCAATGATCGCGGGCGCCGCGTCCACCGCGCCTATCATCCCGCCCAGCAACGTTATGATAATCTTCGCGTCCATCACCGGCCTTTCCATCACCCGTATGTTCCTTGCCGGTTACACCCCCGGCCTTGCCATCGGCCTTATCCTGATGGTGATCTGCCACTTCTACGCGAAGAAGCACAACATCGACTACGGCGGAAAGTTCCACCTCAAGGCTGTTATCAGCTCCCTCGGCGAGTGCTTCTGGGCACTGCTGATGCCGCTCATCATCATCGTCGGCATCACTGCGGGCTTCTGCACCCCGACCGAAGCCGGCGCTATCGCCTGCGTCTACGGTCTGTTCGTCGGCGTGGTGTGCTACAAGGAATTGAACTTCGCAAAGATCAAGAAGGTTCTCTTCAGCGCGGCTGAGGGTACCGGCCAGGTACTGTCCCTGTACGCGGCATCCACCGTGTTCGCATACATATTCACGGTCGAGGGCTTCGGCGTCAAGTTCCAGGAATGGCTGATGAACGTCTCCTCCGGCAGCGCCATCGTTATCGAGCTGCTCATAGCGGCCTTCGTTCTGCTGATCGGCTGCTTCATGGAGCCTGTCGCGGTCATGCCCGTTATCCTGCCGCTGGTGTTCCCGCTGCTCCAGCAGCTCGGCTGCAACATGGTCCAGTTCGGTCTTATGTTCTCGATATGCACCATTATCGGCGGTCTGACTCCTCCTGTCGGCAGCTACCTATTCGTCACGGTCACTGTCGTCAAGACGGGCGTTACAAAGCTGATCCCGTGGATGATGGTCATGATCCTTGTCGACATCGTTGTCGTCGCGCTCGTGACCTTTGTTCCCGGCTTCTGCACCTGGCTGCCCGACCTGCTGCTCGGACCGATGTAAAAAGCATCTATAAAACGCATAAAAAGCGGACGCCGTCCGCTTTTTGTGCATCTCGTCAAAGAACCTCTGGTTCTTTGACGAAAAGATTGCACTTCGTTCGCGCCTCGCAGGCTCGACACTCACTCCGTGAGAAGTATTTTCTCCGACGTACACGCCGCCGGAGAAAATGGATTTAATTGATTTTTTGCCTTCGGGCAAAAAACTCTGCGAGGCTTTTTGCGCGTAGATGATACGTAAATGAATAGCATTATTTTTCGGAGCTTTACGATGGATAACAAATACAGCGTGTACCGCCAGATACGGTACGACAGGACTTACAGGACCCTCGGCAGAATGAACTGGATACGGGTAGTGCTCGGCGCGGTGCTGCTGGTCTCGATATTCTTCATATCGGGGACAGTGTCCGAATATTTCGCATCGAGGGGGAACTATGCCTTTGCGGAGAAAATGATGCTCGCCCCGGCGTGGATGGAGAAATACAAGCCGGAGACGAAGGCATACCTCGAAGCCGGTGCGCTGTATGAGGGCGGCGACTACGACGGCGCGTATGACGCGGCGGTCAGCGTCGACACCGGGGAACTCTCCGACAGCAAGAAAACGGTCTACTCCGCGATATGCACGGCGCTGTACGAGCACTTCGACGCGGCAGGGGACACCGGACGCGCTGAGGAGCTGAGCGAAAGAATACGGCAATGCACCGTGGACAACAGATGAATAACAGCCATCCCCCGGCGGAGCAATGAAGCTCTGCCGGGGGATGGCATTTTCATATCGGCTCAAACTGCTCTGATCGAAGCGGAGCGGTACGAGCTTCTTCTGACGTTTTATGCGTATATGACCTCGGTGAGGAACTTGAAATTTTCGGCGATGCCGTTTTCAAGATTCGCGGTGACTATCCCGTCGCACTCGCGGAGATTCACGATGTGGGCGACGGCGGTCTTGCCGATCTTGGAAGAGTCACAGAGAATATACTTGTGCTTTGCGTTGAGGAGCACGGTCTTTTCAACGAGCGCGACGGCCATGTTCTCACTGTACACGTCGCCGCTGCTGTCAATAGCGTCGCAGCCGATGAAGGCATAGTCGACCTGCGGGAGCTGCTTGAAGTAGGCCGCGGCCTCATTGCCGATTATCGTGCCGGTATGGCTGCGGATGACGCCGCTGCATATATGAACCTCGAGCCCCGCACAGCGCGCGAGATAGTCCGCCGCCTGCATGGAGTTGGTGTATATGATGCCGTGCGGGATATCGGCAAGAAGATTGCTCAGCTCAAAGACGGTAGTGCCGCTGCCGAGCGAGATGGTTTCAACGCTGTTTATCATGGTGCGCGCCTTTACGGCGATGCGGCGCTTCTCGGACATGTTCTTATGGAGCTTACTGTCAAAGGTCTCGTCCGGGACACGGTTGACGGGCATGACGCCGCCGTAGGTGCGGATGACGAGCCCCTTGGACTGCATGACCGCAAGCTGCTTGCGAAGTGTTGAAAGCGAGACATCGAGGACACGGCTGAGATCGTTGACGGTCATCTCTCCGCGGCTCTCGAGCAGGCTTATGATCTTGTGCTCTCTCCTATCTGTTTTCATAGTTATCGATCCTTCGAAAAAGATGAGATTATTTTATATCAAACTTGGCCATTTGTACAGAGTTTTGTTGAAATTTTTATGTTAAATTCGGAACATTTCACATCGGCGATGTATGATATGTAAAATTCAGGACACAAAATTTGTTGAAAGGGACGAAAGATTTTGATCAAAACGCGCAATTTTAAATACGTTTTGCGCGGTGCCGGAATTTAGAAAAAAATGCTACACATTCGATGAAATCGGGTGTATAATGATAATTGACTTCGGGTCGGGTTTCCAATATCATTTATATGAGCAGCGCACCCAAAACCGCTGAATAACAGGACATTTCAAAACAAATTGTTACTGTTTCAGGAGGAAAAACAATGAGACCCGAAATCATTATTATGCTTACCCACCATGACGTTACCGTCAAGAACGCGCACGAAGTTTTTGAGCAGTGCAAGGATATCGAAGAAGTCAAGTACTGGGGCTTCAAAAACGTCGGCCTGCCCAAGGACGAGATGAAGGCGCTCACCGCCGAAATGAAGGCAGCGGGCAAGACCACCTTCCTCGAGGTCGTCACCTATGACGAGGCTTCATGTCTCGACGGCGCACAGACCGCTATCGACTGCGGCTTCGATTACCTGATGGGCACGATTTATTACGACTCCGTCGCAAAGCTCCTGCGCGACAACGGCATGGATTACCTCCCGTTCGTCGGCAAGGTCTCCGGCAGCCCCAGCATCCTCGAGGGCACCAATGAGGAGATCATCCAGAACGCGAAGGACCTCATGGCAAAGGGCATCAAGGGCTTCGACATCCTTGCCTACCGCCACGTCGTCGACGGCGAGAAGCTCGCTTACGACTTCTGCAAGGCAGTCGACGCAAAGATCTGCATCGCAGGCTCCATCAACAGCTTCGCACGTATCGACACCATGTTCGCTATCGGACCCTGGACCTTCACGATGGGCTCCGCGCTTTTCGAGAAGAAGTTCGTTGCCGATGGCAGCTTCAGAGAGAATCTTCAGGCTGTTGCGGACTACATGGCAAAAAAGTAAAGGAAGATAACAGTGGAAAAAATTACTGCCGCACAGGCGCAGCGGCTTACGGCCCCGTCGCCGTTCGCGCTGCTGTCCAGCCTTAAAGAGGACGGAAGCACAAATCTCATGGCCGTGTCATGGTGGACTTTTCTGTCCAACAGGCCGCCGATGATAGGTGTCTGCCTCGGGAAAAAGGGCGCAAGCGGAAAGCTTATACAGTCGACCGGCGAGTTCGCGCTGAACATCGTCGGCGAGGAGCTCAGGGAAGCCGCGCTGCGCTGCGGTAGCTGCTCCGGCCGTGACGTGAACAAGGCGGAAATGTTCTCGATACCGCTTGAAGCGGCAAGCGAGATCGCGCCCAAGATCGTATCCGGGAGCCGCGTCGTATTTGAATGCAGACTGACCGACATGAAGGAAGTCACAGATCATATATTCTACATTGCAGAAATAACCGCGTGCAGCGGTGATGACAGCGTCAAGCAGCTCTTTGCCTGGGACGGATATGCCCGGCTGGACACTGCTGACGCATAAAAATACGAACGGAGGAACAAAGGTATGATAATGGATTGCGAAAAATACGTAGGCAAATGCGTCTGCGGCAGGGAGCACACTCTTGAGACGAAAAAGGTCGTCGTCGAGTATAACGCTCTGGCAAACTTCGAGCAGTACATGGAGGACGTGGGGCTTGCGGGTAAGCGCCGCGCCGTAGTGTACGACACGATGGTGTACCAGCTCACCGAGGGCAAGCACGTCAAGGCCGATCAGGAGATCGTGCTCGAGGCGAAGGGCCTGCACGCTGAGGATACGCTGATCGAGGAAATGATGAAGCAGCTGGATAACCCGGAGGTCATAGTCGCTTTCGGCGCCGGCACCATCATGGACTTCGGCCGCTACCCCGCATATAAGCTGGGCATCCCCTTTGTTGCGATCCCGACGCTGGCTTCATCCGACGGCTTCACGGCCAACATCTGTTCGGCCATACTCAACGGCCAGAAGAAGTCCACGCCGATGTGCGCGCCGATCCTTGTTGTGGCTGACCTTGACATCATCAAGGGCGCACCGGCAAGACTCGTCGCGAGCGGCATAAACGATATTCTCGCAAAGTACATTTCGCTGACCGACTGGCGCATCGCGCATCTGGTCGCGGGTGAATACTTCTGCCCGATGGTGGCGGAGCTTGCGGAGCACGCGCTGAAGCTGATGCGCGAGGCTGCTGACAAGTACGCTGCAACGGGAGTCGCAGACCACGAGGCGATGACGATGGCGCAGATGGAGAGCGGCCTGACGATGCAGCTGCTCAACCACTCGCGTGCAGCATCGGGCGCCGAGCACCTGATGGCGCATCTGGTCGAGCTGCACCCGCCGAGGTTCGAGAAGGCCGAGGGCATCCACGGCGAATGCGTGGGCGTCGGCACTTTCGAGTGCATCAAGGTCTACCACGAGCTGGCGAAGAAGACGCCGAAGGCAAAGCCGTTCCAGCCGCTGACGGAGGAATGGGTGCGCGAGAAGTTCGGCGAGAGACTTATGCCGGGCATCATGAAGGAAAACGAGAACGACGTACTGGCGACCTTCCCGTCTCAGAACATCGTTGACCATTGGGACGAGATACGCGAGCTGATCGCGCAGATCCCGCCCGTTGAGGAGATGGAGAAGCTTTACTCCGACTGCCACTGCAAGTACAGACCGGAGGACATTGGCATCGATCCGTCTCTTGCGGATGAAATGCTGGAGATCTCGGCGGCTATCCGCAACCGCCTGACTCTTATCCGCATGCTCCGCGTGCTCGATTTCGAGTAATGGCAACGCCGCATAATGCGGTAGGAAAAGAAGCATTGTACGGTGCTGCCCCATAAAACCTAAAAAAGCAGCGCAGTTACGGAAACCCCGTTGCCGCTTACGGGGATCGGGCTTCCGGCTGCGCTGACTTATCAAGCGGCAGAATGGGGAACTACAATGATCGATAACCGTCTGGCGCGAGCCGACGCAACAAAGCTTGACGAGCTGCATGAGATAATGATGGCGCAGGAGAACTCCGAGAGGCTCTGCGACATCGGCATGAAGAAGATAAACATCGGCCACGGTGCCGCCGCGGGCATCTGCGATGCGGTAAAGGCGCTCACCGATGGGAAAAAGGTGCTCATGGTCACCGGCCCGACCGAGATACTCGACACGGCCGGGGCAAACGTCAAGGAAAAAATACTTGCTCTGCTCAAGGCAGAGTATGAGGTCGAATGGCTCGTTATCTCCGAGCCTGACAGTATAGTCCACGCGACTCCCGAGAACGCCGAAAAGATCCAGGCGCATTTTGAGGGCGTCGACTGCGTCGTCGGCATCGGCGGCGGAACTATCTGCGACCTGTGCAAATACTCCACCTATTACTACAACAAGGAAAACCCGCTGCCGCTCGTCATCATGCAGACGGCGCTTTCCGTAAATGCGTTCTCCGACAACTCCTCCGTTATGCTCTTTAACGGCGTCAAGAGAACCGTTCACTCCCGCTATCCGCTGATACTCATAATCGACATGGACATCATTGCCGCGGCTCCTGCGGAGATGAACGTCAGCGGCTACGGCGACCTTATCGCGACATGGACAGCTCCCGTCGACTGGTACCTCGGAAACGTCCTCGGCGTGGGGAAGAACTTCCACACCGCGCCGTCCGATATGATCCGCACCCAGTGCGAGGAGCTGCTCGAAAACTCCGAAAAGCTTGCAGCCGGTGACAGCAAGGTTCTCGGCGATCTGGCAAATGTGCTCACGCTCAGTGGCCTTTCGATGGGGCTTGCGGACGAGAGCTCCCCGGCCTCCGGTTCGGAGCATGTCATGAGCCATCTGATAGACATGGCCTCCAAGGTGCGCCACACCGGCATCTGCTACCACGGCACGCAGGTCGCGGTATCGGGCATAATCTCCTGCATCATCTGGGATTACCTGCTCAACGAGTTCGACCCGAGGGCTGTCGACCTCGACTGCTGCTACCCGACGGCTGAGGAGATGGAGCCGAAAGTCAAGGGCGCGTTCGCGTGGCTCGATGAGACGGGCTCTGCTTCCAACGAGTGCTGGGCGGACTACCAGAAGAAGCTTGCAGCGTGGACGGCGAACCGCAAAAAGTTTGAGGCATTCCTTGCTGACTTCGACGAGTTTAAGGAAAGAGTCGCGCCGTGGGTCAAGAAGCCCGAGTACATCGCCGAGTGCATGCACAAGGCGAATGCCCCGTGCCGCTACAGCGTGCTGAACTTCCCGGTCGACGAGAAGACCGTCAGGTGGGCGATCACAAACTGCCACCTGATGCGCAACCGCTTCTCGGTCATCGACCTGCTGCACTTCACCGGAGTGTGGAACGACGAGTTCGTGCAGATGCTGCTCGACAGAGCGGAAGCGATGGACGCGGGACTGTAAACAAAACAAAAAGCAGCGGCTGCTTTCGGCAGCCGCTGCAACTATATCTGGCCATAGGCCGGGTGAAATGCAATGTGCGCGCTGCGTATGCAGCGCGCACATCATATATTATTACTGCTTTGACGCCGGGCGGTTCTTGCGGTGGGAGTGGCCGCGGCTGCGGCGGCGCGCCTGCGCGGACTTGGTCTTATAGAAGCTCTGCATGTCCTCATCGGCTTCATAGACGAGCTTGTTTGCAGACCATGTGTTATCCTCGGTATTCTTGCGGAACTTCGCGCGCACGAGGAATGCGCCGTGCTCGGGGCAGGTGTAGATATTCATATAGCGCTGATCGCCCTGATTGACCCACTTGAGGCAGGCGGTCTCCCCACCGCAGTGCGGGCAGGCAAGCTTCGTGACGCGCTCGTCGGCAAAGGCGACAGCCTTGCTCTCAAAGCCCTCGAAGCTCTCATGGCAGAGTGTGTCCGGTCCTTCATTCTCGACAGGGGGCTTGAAGTTCGGCATGCGCGAGGCGAGGATGCGCGCAGCGTCCGGGTACAGGCGGAGCCCATCGGCCATATCGAGCCGGGAAGCGACGAGCGCGGTGTTGTACGCGTCGCCCAGAGCGTCATGCGCGACGCGGGTCTGCTCAATCTCGAAATGCTCCATGGCGCTGGCGAGAGACTTCTGGTTCTTGTCCCCGCCGGTCTGGAGATTATAGATGAGCTGGAGGTTTATCCAGCCGCCGATCCAGTCCCAGTCAAGGTCATGGATGATGATGTTCTGCTCCATGATGCGCTGATCGTCATTGCCCCAAGTGATGAAGGTGACCCCGTCCCCGCACCATGCGCGGAACTGCTCGAGCGCGTCGGCAAAGGCGATGCCGTGAGCCAGACGCTCCTTATCAAAGCCGGTGATCTTCTTGACCTTATAGTGCATACGGCGGAAGTACACGGGCTTGACGTCGATAGTAAATTCCTCGCCGGGGGTCATGTCCTCCTTGAGCTTGACCGCGCCTATCTCGATTATCTCGCCGCCGAGGTGGATCGGCAGCTTATTGAACACGGAGGACTTGGAGCTCATCGCCTGATTCCATTCCAAATCCACCACAACATAATTCATAGCAAAAACCTCTGTACAAAATAATTCATCATCTATTATAACATATCCGCCGCGCATATGCACTACTTTTTTGCGGGTGGGGCTAAGAGATGCCTTAAATACTTTTGCCTATTTTATCAGCGTATGTTATACTTAGCGGGTAAAAGAGGGGGAAAGACCTATGAAGACAATGACAGTTTCACGCGCGGCGGCGATATGCGGCGGCCGCCTTACCCAATACAGCGATGCGCCCATAGGCCGCGCGATAATCGACAGCCGTCAGGTGCAGCCGGGGGATATGTTCGTCGCCTACCGGGGAGAGAACGTGGACGGACACCGCTTCATCGCAAAGGCGCTGGAGGCGGGCGCGGCCTGCTGCCTTGCGGAATATCTGCCGGAGGACGTATCGGGGCCGGTCATACTGGCGGACGACGTTCAGGCGGCGCTTGAGAAAATATGCGCCGAGTACCGGCGGGGGCTCAGCATACCGGTGATAGGGATAACCGGCAGCGTCGGCAAGACGACGGCGAAGGAAATGATATCGTCCGTGCTCGAACAGCGCATGAACGTGCTCAAGACGGAGGGGAACCTCAATAATCAGATCGGCGTACCGATGACGGTATCGCGCATCGAGCGGGAGCATGAGGCCGCGGTCATTGAGATGGGCATATCGGGCTTTGGCGAGATGACGGCGCTTGCGCGGATAGCGCAGCCGACGGTCGCGGTGTTCACGGTGATAGGCCACGCGCACCTTGAGTTTCTGCACGACCTTGAGGGGGTGTTCCGCGCAAAGACGGAAATGCTCGCCTTCATGCCGGAGGACGGGACGGTCATATATAACGGGGACGACGCGATGCTCTGTAAGCTCGCCTGCCCGCAGAAGCTCGTGAGCTACGGCCTCGGTGAGGACTGCGCGGTGAAAGCCGCGGACATCGAGCAGCTGACTGATGGGCGCATACGCTGCAGGATAAGCTATAACGGACGCAGCATCAAAGCGGAGATCCCGGCATATGGGCAGCACATGGTCTACGCGGCGCTCGAGGGCGCGGCGGTCGGCTTCGTGATGGGGCTGAGCGATGAGGAAATAGAGCGCGGCATCGCGGCGTACAAGACCGTGGGGCGGCGCGGAGTGGTCACGGACACGGGCTTTGTGACGCTGGTGGACGACTGCTACAACGCAAACCCCGATTCCATGCGCTGTGCGGTGGATTCGCTTATGAAGCTGCCGGGGCGGCATGTTTGCGTGCTGTCCGATATGCGCGAGATGGGCGAGGGCTCGGCGCAGATGCACCGGGAGCTCGGCGAGTACGCGCTGAATAAGGGCGTCGACCTCGTCATGGCTTACGGGCCGATGTCAAAATACCTGACGGAGGCAATGGGCAGCCGCGCGGTGTATTTTGAGACGAAGGCCGCGCTCGTCGCGGCGCTGCCGGAATACATAAAAAAGGGTGACAGCGTGCTTGTAAAGGCGTCGCTCGGGATGCACCTTGAGCCCGCGGCGGACGCGATAAAGGCCATGACAGGAGAAAAATAGACAGATGACCGAGAATAACAAAAGCAGGCCGATAGTGCTGATCGACCTTGACAACACGATACTGAATTTCGACATTGCCGAGCGCAGCGCGCTCACAACGGCTTTCCGGGAATACGGAATAGAGCCGACGGAGGAGCTGCTGCGGCGCTACAGCGTCATAAACAAGCGCTACTGGGAGATGCTCGAGCGCGGGGAGATGAGCCGGGAAAAGCTGCTCGTCGGGCGCTTCCAGGAGCTGTTCGACGAGATAGGCTGCGAAGTCCCCGCAGCCGAGGTGCAGGATCGCTATGAGGAGGTGCTCTCGACCGGGCACTGGTTCATGCCGGGGGCAGAGGAGATGCTCGAAGCGCTTTACGGAAAGTGCCGCCTGTTCATCTGCTCAAACGGCAACGCGCAGGTGCAGGACGGGCGGCTCGCAAGCTCCGGGATAGAAAAATACTTCGAGGGGATATTTATCTCCGAGCGCATCGGCTACGATAAGCCCGACGCGCGGTACTTCGACGCATGCTTTGCGCGTATACCGGATTTCTCAAAGGAGCGGGCGATAATGATAGGCGACAGCCTGACTTCGGACATCCGCGGGGGTGTAAACGCAGGGATAAAGACCTGCTGGTTCAACCCCAAAAACGAGGAGAACCGGAGCGGTTTGAAGCCAGATTACGAGATACGCCGACTTCAACAGATTCCGGGACTTATTGAGCAAATTTTCTGTTAAGATTCAATAAAAAACAGGGAATTATTTTGGCGTTTATAACGCTTGAAAAAAAACTTTTAAGTGATATAATTACCACACCCTCAGTCGAGGGCGATTTCAGCAGAGCGTTGAAAGCATCAGCGCTCTGCGTGTTTTTCATTACCAATGAATGGAGAACCGTTTGATGCTTGACTGGCTTGAGTATTTAAGACAACTGAATATCTGGTCGATGATGCTGCGGGTGCTCTGCGCGATGGCCGCGGGAGGACTTGTGGGCTTCGAGCGCGAGAAAAAGGGGCGTCCGGCGGGCTTCCGCACATACATGCTGGTGGCACTCGGCGCGGCGCTGACGATCATGCTCAGCCAGTACCTCAACCTCATGTTTGAAGGGCCGTGGAAAGAGATCGGCGACAGCCTTGGGATAAAGACAGACGTGTCCCGTCTCGGTGCACAGGTCATCAACGGCGTAGGCTTTCTCGGCGCGGGGACGATAATCGTCACGGGCCGCCGCGAGGTCAAGGGGCTGACGACCGCTGCGGGACTGTGGGCCTCGGCCTGCATGGGTCTCGCTATCGGCGCGGGCTTCTATGAGTGCATGCTGATAAGCTTCCTGCTGATAGTGATGAGCATGAAGTTCCTGCCGTACATTGAGAACCTTATCATGTCAAAGGCAGTGAATATGTCGATATACGTAGAGGTCGACAATATAGAAAACCTCGGCAGCGTCCTGGGCTTTCTCAAGCGCGAGGAGGTGCGGATCTACGAGGTGGAGCTGGACAAGCAGCAGAACGATCATGTCTCGCAGATAAACTCACTGCTGTCGATCCGCCTGCCGATGCGCTGCCAGCACACCGAGCTTCTGGCGGCACTGTCCACGCTCGATGGCGTGATATCCATAGAAGAGGTCTGAGGAGGCGAAGGACATGCTTCATATTTTTGATTTTGCGCGTGAAATGAATACTCTCGCGGTCGCATTCCGCCTTGTCCTCGCCGTGCTCTGCGGCGGGCTCATAGGCATTGAGCGCGAATACAAGCGCCGCCCGGCGGGCTTCCGCACGCATATACTGATCTGCCTCGGCGCGGCGATGACGACGCTGACGAGCCAGTACATGTTCCTGACGATGCACCTGTATACGGACGTCGCGCGTCTCGGCGCGCAGGTCATTGCCGGTATAGGCTTCATAGGCGCGGGGACAATAATCGTCACAAAGCGCCAGCGCGTCAAGGGCCTGACGACCGCCGCCGGGCTCTGGACGGCCGCGATAATCGGCCTTGTCTGCGGCGCGGGCTATGTCGAGTGCGCGATATTCGCGACGGCGATGGTGCTGGTGGCGGAGCTGCTGCTGATAAAGATAGAGTACCGCTTCGCCAGGAAGATAAACGACGTGAACCTCTACGTCGAATATGCCCATGCGGAGGTCATTGAGAACATCCTGCGCGCCATACGCGACAAAGGCATAAAGCTCGGCGGGATCGAAATAAACCGCATCGCGGGCAAGGACGACGAGCACCACTACTGCGCCGTCATCACCATGCGCGCGAACAAGAAGCAGATGGACGAGGACGTCATCAAGGAGCTCAACGGTATTGAGGACGTGCTCACAGTCGAAGAGCTGTAAGAGAAGCAGAAAAAACATAAGCCGCCCCCGCGGAAGCTACGCGGGGGCGGCTTGCTTATTTCCCGTTCCTGAACTCAAGCAGCTTATACGGCTCGACGCCAAGCGCGTCGGCGAGATTGAAAAGCAGCTCCAGCGAAATGGGACGGCAGAGATTCGGCGCTTCTATCGCGCCCATGTGCGGGCGGCTTATCCCGGCCTTTTCCGCAAGCTGCTCCTGCGTAAGCCCCGCGTGCTTGCGGTAATAGGCAATGTTGTACCCAAGCTCGATGTAACGCTGCCTGTTATCAGCCTTTGTCATTTCCTGTTCCGACATACAGAGCCACTCCTTTTCCTGAGTATATTTTATGCGGAGCGGCGCTGGCATTAAATAATTTTACAATTAACTGTTGATATTTGAGAAATAACAGTATATAGTTTAGCCATAATAGACGCGGCTTTTTGCGGAAGCTGCGCGCAATGGACTGCCGCGATATATTGCAGCAGTCCGGATCTTATCGGAACCGCTGCGAAAAGCAGCGGTTCTTTCACGTTGTTATGAGCCAATCGTCATTCGAGGGAGTGGATGAGGGAAGCGGCGGGAGCGTCGGCTCGGGCTCCGGCTCCTCCTCAGGCTCTTCTGCCGGTTCCTCCTCAGGTTCCTCGTAGTAATCATCACCGGTGTACTCATCTTCAGAGTCCTCAGCCGGGGCTTTGCCGCCGCCCATGCTGAAGTAGCCCACGCCGTTGAGCACGCCTGTGCAGCAGACGCTGCCGTTATAGAGATACACAAGGTCGAGCATCCCCTCGGTGACAGGCGTTGAGTAGGGATTGATGCAGTCGTTCACCATCGCGAGCCAGTCATAGAGGTCGAGGAAGGTGTAGCTCAGATTCTGCACGGTCATGGGAGTGTTCGGCGCGGTATAGAAATTGATATCCTCGCTTGAGCACATCATGAGCTGGCGCGCAAAATACGCCATGTTTGCCGCGGTGAGGTTCGTGTCCATGCTCCCGGCAAGGATGCTTATCACCTTTGAGGCGTTCGGTATGCTGCCCTGACTGAGAAACTGCTCCGCCGCGGCCTTGAGGAAATCGTGCTGCACATTTATCCTGTCAAGGTCACCGTTCATATAGCCGTAGCGGAAGCGCACGAGCCCCATGGCCTGCTCGCCGTCAAGGAGCTGATAGCCCGGCTCAAGGTCGATGACAGGGCCGCCGTCATAATACAGGCGCTCCGGGACATCGTACCATATCCCGCCCATTGCGTCGACCGCCTCTATAAAGGCGGTCAGGTCGAGCACGGCGTAGCAGTCCACGTCAAAGCCCGTCAGCTTGCGCACATGGCGGCGCAGCGCCTCGATGCCGTCGTTGCCGTTGTTGCGCGCGCCCCAATAGACGCTGTTTATCTTCCTCACGGGAGTGTCGACATTGATGAGGGTGTCGCGCGGGATGCTAACGGCGTTGAGAGTATGGCGCACGGTGTCGAGCTTTGCGACCATGATGGTGTCGGTATTGCCGGTGCCGTCGTCATTGCCGACGAGGAGAATGGTATACACCCCGTCCTGACGGCTCGTGCTGAATGCCGTGCCTCGCTCCATCCCGCTGCCAGAGGGCGACGGGCTCTGCTGCGGAGTGCTCGTCTGCTCATCGGGCGTGTGCAGCGTGCCGCCGAGCTTCTCCGGTTCCGCCGCCGTCGCCGGGGGCTTCTCCCAAAGCATATATACGCTCACCGCGGTGATCGCCAGTACCGCCGCCGCGCCAAGCGCAGTCAAAATTATCCTGACGGCTCTGCGTTTTTTATCCATGTTTTCGCCTTTCCGACCTGTCTGTGCGGTCTGCGCCGCCGGATAGAGCCGCGCGGCGCGTTGTTGTCATAGGGAATTATTTCCGTTACAGGCAGGTTTTATAACTGCCGTGCATAAAAATGCAACAAAGTTTTTGCGGCAAAGGTCAAAGGCAATAGTGCAAAAGGCCAAAAGAAAAATTTGATGCGAAAAAGGTATTGACTTCAGCGACTAAAAGTGCTAAAGTCTGCACCATCAAACAGGGAGGCAAAGTCATGATAAAGTTCGTCTTTGCAGTTGCATATGGCTTTTACTATTACTTTTTTATGTCGAGTAATAGAAGTTTGTGCTGCAATTAGAACGGAATTCATGGTTTGAATCTTGATTCGATCATTCAAAGCTGCACGGACTTCTGTCTGTGCAGCTTTTTTGTTTCCCCGTTAAATTTCCAAAAGGAGATATCACAAAATGAAAAAGCTTATTTCTCTCATCTGTGTGCTTGCAATGGTGCTTGCACTCGCAGCCTGCGGCAGCTCTGCTCCCGCAGCAGCCACCGAAGCTCCCGCAGCTTCCACCGAGGCTCCGGCCGAGGACGTTTCCGCCGACAAGACCTTCGTCGTCGGCATCTGCCAGCTCGTCCAGCACCCCGCGCTTGACGCCGCGACTCAGGGCTTCAAGGATGCCCTGACCGAAGCGCTCGGCGACAAGGTCACTTTCCAGGAGCAGAACGCTTCCGGTGACTCCGCCACCTGTTCGCTGATCTGCAACCAGTTCGTGAGCGACGAGGTCGACCTCATCATGGCTAACGCTACCGCCTCTATACAGGCGGCTGCCTCCGCAACGAACACCATCCCCATCCTCGGCACTTCCATCACCGACTACGGCGTGGCGCTCGGTGTTGACAACTGGACCGGCGTTTCCGGTACCAACATCTCCGGCACCTCCGACCTCGCCCCGCTCGACGGTCAGGCCGCGATGATCCAGGAGCTCTTCCCCGAGGCAAAGACCATCGGCCTGCTCTACTGCTCCGGCGAGCCTAACTCCATCTTCCAGGCCGACAGCATGGAAGCCCTCCTCACCGACATGGGCTACAGCGTTGAGCGCTACACCTTCGCTGACTCCAACGATGTTTCCTCCGTCACCGCAAACGCCTGCTCCAATTCCGATGTGCTCTACATCCCGACCGACAACACCGCTGCTTCCTGCACCGAAGCTATCAACAACGTCGCTCTGAGCGCAGGCATCCCCATCGTCGCCGGTGAAGAAGGCATCGCCTCCGGCTGCGGCGCGGCGACCCTCTCCATCTCCTACTACGACCTCGGCCGCGCGACCGGCGAGATGGCAGCTGAGATCCTCACCGAGGGCGCAGACATCTCCACCATGGAAGTCCGCTTCGCTCCCGCATTCACCAAGGAATACAACGCAGACATCTGCGAGGCTCTCAACATCACCGTTCCCGAAGACTACGTTGCAATTGCAAAATAATTAAGGAAGTGTAATCATGACGATCAGCGCCTACATTGCATCACTCAGCCTGCTGAAGCTGGCAAAAAACCTCCCCGGCGGCATTGCTCAGGGACTTATATGGGGTCTTATGGCACTCGGAGTGCTCATCACGTTCCGGCTGCTCGACGTTGCCGACCTGACAGTCGACGGCTCCTTTACCCTCGGCGCCGCCGTGACGGTAATGCTCATTATCGCGGGCTGGCCTGCATGGCTGGCAATGCTCGTGGCCGTTATCGCCGGTATACTCGCGGGGCTCTGCACGGGTCTGCTGCATGTCAAGCTCGGCATCCCCGTTATCCTTGCCGGTATCCTGACGCAGTTCTCGCTCTACTCCATAAACCTGCGCATCATGGGCATGGCCGCGAACAAGGCGCTGAGCGTCGACAAGTATAACCTCATCCTCTCCTCGCGCAATATCACCTTCTCTATCCTCACGAGCCTTGTGATAGCTTTCGTGCTGGTGTGTGTGTTCTACTGGTACTTCGGTACCGAGCAGGGCTCCGCCCTGCGCGCGACCGGCTCGAACCCCGCGATGAGCCGCGCCCTCGGCATCGATATAGGCGCGATGAAGATCCTCGGCCTTGCGATATCCAACGGCGTCGTGGCGCTCTCCGGCGGACTTATGAGCCAGTACCAGGGCTTCGCCGATATCAACATGGGGCGCGGCGCAATCGTCATAGGCCTTGCGGCCGTCATCATCGGCGAGGTGCTCGGCAAGGCGATACTCGGCAAGCACCTCAACTTCTTCGGCACGATGTCCTTCGTCGTCATCGGCGGAGTCGTGTACTACCTCGTGGTCGTGCTGGTGCTGTGGCTCAGGCTCAACTCCAACGACCTCAAGCTCATCACCGCAGTGATCGTCGCGCTCTTCCTCGCGGTACCGTACCTGCGCGAACAGCGCAAGACATCTTTCAAGCGCCTGCGCGCAAAGGAGGACAGCCATGCTTAAGCTCGATAACATTTACAAGACCTTCAATAAGGGCACGATAAATGAAAAGAAAGCCCTCGCAGGGCTCTCCCTCCACCTTGAGCCGGGCGACTTCGTGACCGTCATCGGCGGCAACGGAGCCGGCAAGTCCACGATGCTCAACGCCGTCGCCGGTGTATGGCCGGTCGACAGCGGGCGCATCATCCTTGATGGGGTGGACGTCACTGCCCTGCCGGAGCACAAGCGCGCCGGGTATATAGGCCGTGTGTTCCAGGATCCGATGATGGGCACCGCGCCGAACATGCAGATCGAAGAGAACATGGCGCTCGCCATGCGCCGCGGCGAAAAGCGCGGGCTGCGCTGGGCCGTGACCAACGCCGAGCGCGAGCAGTTCCGCGAGCAGCTCAGCACACTCGGCCTCGGCCTTGAGGACAGAATGACCGCAAAGGTCGGCCTGCTCTCCGGCGGCCAGCGTCAGGCGCTGACGCTGCTGATGGCCTCGCTCAAGAAGCCGAAGCTCCTGCTGCTCGATGAGCACACTGCGGCGCTCGACCCCGCGACGGCGGCAAAGGTGCTGGAAATTTCCGACAAGATAGTTGAGGAGAACCAGTTGACCACCATGATGATTACCCACAACATGAAGGACGCGATCCGCCACGGCAACCGCCTTATCATGATGAACCAGGGCAAGATCATCCTTGATATCCGCGGCGAGGAAAAGCAGCACCTCTCAAAGCACGAGCTTATAGAGATGTTCGCACAGATCGCCAGCAGCCCGCTTGAGAGCGACGAGGTACTGCTGAGCAGATAAATACACGATTTCAGATTTTTCTCCATAAAAATCACCCCTTATGAGTGGAAAGCTCATAAGGGGTGATCTGTTTTTACCATTTGTCTTTTTTGAAATACTCTATCGCCATTATGACAAGGCCGAGGACGATGAGGACGATCGCCATGACGAACAGCGGGACAAAGCCCATCTGCGACACGGTGGTGAGGAAGCGCCCCGGCGGGGTAGTCCAGCCGGAGACGAGGTTATTCGAGGCTGCCACTGCTATGGCGAGACCCCAGATGGTGCCGAGCAGCGAGATAAAGCCGCCGATCAGTGCTCTTTTCATATGCCCTCCGGACTTAACGGACGATCGCCTTTATAAACTCCGGGCGCTCAACGGGCGTGTCAGAGAACTGATAACAGTCACGCAGAAGCTTTGCCGCCTCCTGCGCTTTCTCCTCGGAGGAGGCGTGGATGGTAGCAAGGCTCTCGCCCTTTTCGACTTTATCGCCGACCTTCTTATGCAGGATAACGCCGACGGAGAGATCGATCTCACTGTCCTTGGTGGCTCTGCCGCCGCCGAGGTGCATCGACACAAGACCGACATGCTCGGCAAGGATGCGCCCGATATAGCCCGAGACCTCGGACGGGACTTCGAGCTTCACCTTTGCATCCGGCAGACGCGAAGTGTCATAGACGTCATTGCCGTCACCGTCCTGTGCGGAGACCATTTCGGCAAGCTTCTTGAGCGCCGCGCCGCTTTCAACCGCGTGCGTGAGCAGGGCGCGTGCGTCTTCAATGCTTTCGGCGATACCGGCCTCGGTGAGGATGCAGCTGCCGAGCGTCAGGCACAGCTCGAGCAGGTCGCCCTTAGTCTCGCCCTTGAGGACGGAGATTGCTTCCTTGACCTCAACAGAGTTGCCGACAGCACAGCCGAGGGGCTGATCCATATCGGTGATGACGGCGGCGCACTTGCGCCCGGCGAGTCTGCCGATGCGCGTCAGGCCGCGGGCAAGCTCTTTGGCTTCGTCAACGGTCTTCATAAAAGCGCCGTCGCCGCACTTGACGTCGAGGACGATAACGTCCGCTCCGGAGGCCAGCTTCTTTGACATGATGGAGCTGACGATAAGCGGGATGCTCGGCACGGTGCCGGTAACGTCACGCAGGGCGTAGAGCTTTTTATCCGCCGGGTCGAGGTCGGCGGTCTGGCCGATGATGGCGATGCCGTGCTTATTGACGTTATCGAAGAAGCGCTGCTCGCCGATGCTGATGTTGAAGCCGGGGAAGCTCTCGAGCTTGTCCAGCGTGCCGCCGGTGTGGCCGAGGCCGCGGCCGGACATCTTCGCGATCTTCACGCCGCAGGCAGAGACCATCGGGCAGAGGATAAGGCTCGTCTTATCGCCGACGCCGCCGGTGGAATGCTTATCGGCCTTGATGCCGTTTATGGGGCTGAGGTCGAGAGTCTCGCCCGAGTTCATCATGGACATGGTGAGGTCGAGAGTTTCTTTATCGCTCATGCCGCGGAAAACAATGGCCATGCACATAGCGGACATCTGATAATCCGGAATTTCGCCGCGGGTATAGCCCTGTATCATAAAATCTATTTCTTCGGTGCTCAGTTCGCCGCCGTCGCGTTTCTTTACGATGAGATCATTCATCAACATGTTATGTACCTCCGAGTTATCTCTAAGTAATTTTGTATTATATAACAAAAACGCGAAATACTCAATAGCGGAATACCATGTATTTTCGTCCGGCGATCTCGCGTATGACGGCGCGCCGGTCGGCATGGCGCAGCTCTGCCGGCAGCGCAACAAGGCAGCTTATACCGTCGAAGGAGACGAGAGTCCCGTCGCGCCGGGAGAACCATTGCAGGGACGGAGCGTCCTCGGGGATATCAGCCGGGAAAGGGCAGGAGGGCGTGAGTGAATCAACACATATATTATGTAAACTTGTGGCGGGAGCGGCAGACTCGATATATGGCTTTGCAGCAGAACTTTTTGAATTATGTAAACTGTCATCACTTTGGTCAGCTGCGTATTCTATCTGCGCGGGGAAGTCCTTCAGCTCGCGGCGGCTCAGGCGGCGGCGAAGATACAGTCCGCCGCTCCACGGCTGCATGACGCCGAGGTATGCGCACTCTCCGCCGCCGCAGACCCAGAGCCGCACAAGCCCGTCATGCTCCACGGCGTGCGCTTCAAAGCAAGTGTAGAGCCCCTCCTCGCTCACGGAGAGAGTACCGGCGTCATTGCCGTCGATCATAAGCGGATAGTCCATAGCGTCGCCCCCAAAATAAAATCTCCCGTCCAATTATATGGGCGGGAGATTTATTAGATTCAGGCTGATCCGTATAAAGCCGACTCAGTTGAGCAGGCCGAAGCTGACGGCCAGAGCGTTGTCAACGGCGGTCATGGTTCCGTCGTCAAGCTTACCCATCCGCTCGCGCAGACGGGACTTGTCGATCGTGCGTATCTGCTCCAAAAGAATTACACTGTCGCGGTTCAGTCCCACACTCTGGGCGTGAAGCTCTATGTGCGTCGGCAGCCGTGCCTTGCCTATCTGGCTGGTTATGGCTGCGGCGATCACAGTGGGACTGTGTTTGTTGCCGGTGTCGTTCTGGACGATAAGCACCGGGCGCATGCCGCCCTGCTCGCTGCCCACTACCGGGCTGAGGTCGGCGTAATAGATATCTCCTCGTCTGACCATGACTGAATTCACACTCCGACTTTGCGGCGGGGCCTTGCCGCCGCCTGAATAGTCGCCCAATACATAATATGTAAAATAATATACCGGGTGCTGAAATTAGTCTCACCAGATACGATGAAAATTATACGGTTGACAAGCGCCGCACCGAAAATTATAATCAAGACATACCACTTTCAACATATACCCCTTACAGTATAGGAGGATGCGCTTATGAAACAATGTATGGATGCGGAAAACCTGCATCGCCGCCTGAAAAAAATTATCGGGCAGGTTCAGGCAATCGACCGGATGATAGACGAGGACGTGCCGTGTGAGGATATTCTTTCGCAGATAAATGCCTCGAAATCCGCCCTCAACGGCTGCGGCAAGGTGGTGCTCGAGGGACACATCAGGCACTGCGTCCGTGACGGGATAGAGCACGGCGATGCCGATAAGACGATAGAGAGCTTCACAAAAGCCGTGGAGCGCTTTGCAAATATGCAATAAAGCTTTTGAACGCCAGCCCGCAGGGCTGGTGTTTATTTATATACTTGACAACATATACCCCTATATGTATAATATACCTATACCACATAAGGTATAGAAAGGAGCTTCATACATGAAGCAAGCTATGGAAAAGCGGCGCTGTGCTGGGCGCGGCGGAGGAGTTCGAAATGCTGCCCGGGCGCGGCGTGTGCGCCCGGATAGACGGAAAGTGCATCCTTGAGGGAAAGGCGGCACTGCTGCTTGAGCACGGCGTTGAAATGACCATGCCGGGCGAGGCGGGGGACTATATCGACCGGGGATGCACGGCCACATACGTGGCGGCGGAAGGTGAGTTTATTGGCTTCCTTGCCCTGTCGGACACCTTGCGCGAGGAGAGCGCGGCGACAATCAAGCTCAACATGACGCTCTCGATGACACTCAATTTTGTCGCGATAACGCTGACGATAATCGGGACACTGAACCCCGTTGTCGGCGCGGGTATCTACTATCTTTCGAAAGAAAAGCACGACCCGGAATCCAAGAAGATCTACACGGTCGTGAGCGTGATAGGCGGCGCAGTCGCGATAGTGTGCGCGGTGCTGCTGGCAGTTGCGTAAGACAGCCCCGAAGCCACCGGAGAGAAGCGATTGATTTTGACGGCCAAGTAGGATATAATTATACTATCAATTCCTATTTCTATCCGGCGGACGGAGGGACACTATGGCGCTTGAAAACAAATTGGGCATTACCGATTCGGCGGAGCTTGCCCGTGAGGAAGAAAGAATAAGCAAGAAGAAAGCGGTGCAGATGTTTGAAAGCGGCGCTCTCGCCGCGCTGCCCGTCGGCACGTTCGCGGCTCTGAAGGAGATACACAGGTATCTCTTTGAGGATATTTACGGCTTCGCGGGCGAAATGCGCACGGTGAATCTCGCAAAGGGCAATTTCCGCTTTGCGCCGCTGATGTATCTTGACGCGGCGCTTACGAACATTGACAAAATGCCGCAGTCGACATATGACGAGATAATTGAGAAGTATGTGGAAATGAACATTGCCCACCCGTTTCGGGAGGGCAACGGACGCAGCATGCGAATCTGGCTTGACCTGATGCTGAAAAACGGCATCGGCAAGGTCGTGGACTGGAGCCGGGTAGACAAGGAGGATTACCTGCTTGCCATGGAGCGCAGCCCGATTCGGGACACGGAGATCAAGGTGCTGCTGAAAGCGGCACTGACGGATGACGTGGACAACCGCGAGATATATATGAAAGGCATAGACCACAGCTACTACTACGAGGGTTATACCACCTTTAAGACTGAGGAGCTGTAATAAGACTGCCCCACTTGATGCAGAAAGCACGTCAGGCGGGGCAGTTTCAAACTATAAAATTTAGATTATAAACCCGCCGTCGACGGAGATGACCTGACCGGTGGTGTACTCGCTCCTTGCGAGAAACAGCATGGCCTCGGCGATATCCTCGGGACGGCCGAGCTTGCGCAGCGGTATTTCATCGGCGAGCATATCAAGCGTCTCGCGGCCGAGCACCTGAACCATATCGGTGTTGATAACGCCGGGGGCGATGCAGTTGACGCGGATGCCGGAGGGCGCAAGCTCCGCGGCGAGGGAGCGCGTCAGCCCGACGATGGCGTGCTTCGTGGACGAATAGGCGACCTCGCAGGACGCGCCGTGGACGCCCCAGATGGAGGACATATTGATGATGCAGCCGGAGTGTTCATGCAGCATATGCGGCAGGACGGCCTGAATGGTATTGAAGCAGCCGCCGAGGTTTACATCAAAGATGCGCTTCCATGTCTCAGGCTCAATATCCTGAAACTGCTGCTGCTTTGCGATGCCGGCGTTATTGACGAGCAGAGAGATATGCCCCAGCTCGTGCTCCGTGCGTGCGACCATTTCGCGCACGGCCAGTGCATCGGCCACGTCCGCCTGCTGCCAGATGGCGTTCGCGCCGTTGGCCTTGAGTTCTTCCGCGAGAGCTTCGGCCTTGTCGGTGCGCTCAACGCAGTTTATGCACACGGCGTAGCCCTCTTTTGCAAGAGCCCGGGCACACTGCGCGCCGATGCCGCGGGAGGAGCCGGTAACAAGTGCGACGCGCATCATACAGCCTCCTTTACAGCCTTGGGAAGGCTGCGCTCGATAAGGCCGCGGCTGTAATCGGCAAGCTCGTTCGTGCTCATTTCCTTGACCTTATCCGCAGGGACGACGTCGAGAATGCTGAGATCGACATTGGTGGGGCGGAGGAAGAGGTTCCGCTTGATCTTCTCGCTGCCGCTTATCGAGGCGATGACCAGCGGGACGCCGGCTTTCTGCGCGATCTTGAAAGAACCGGGGTGGAAAGGCAGCATGGAGCCGGTCTTGCTGCGCGTACCCTCGGGGTAGATGCCGACGGAGCAGATATCCTTTTCCAGATAGTCCGCGGCGGTGAGGATGGTCTTGAGGGCGTTGCGGTTATTCTCGCGGTCAATGGGCAGGAAGCCTGCGCCGTAGGACACGCGCCCGACGATGGGGATGCGCATATTCGAGGGCTTGGAGATAAAGGAGATGTTATACTCCTGGAGCTTGCTCATAACGATGAGCGGGTCGAACATCGAGCGGTGGTTGCACACAAACAGAAAGCGCTCGCCGGTGGGCAGCTTATCCATGCCGTGGATGTGTGCGTGCACCCAGGCGTAGCCGCACATGACGGAGCTGACGGAAATGCAGCCGAGACGGCAGATACCGCTCTGCTTTGTGATGGGCTTCGCGGTCGAGACAAAGATCGCGACGACTGCCCAGAACAGCAGGAACAGAATGTTCAGCGCGATGAAGCAGCCGGCAAACAGCAGCAGAGTCTTCCACATCACAAAGCCCGCGAAGTGTACATATATAATTACCGCCGCGAGCGACAGCAGCAGAAACAGAAGGATCAAAGCTAAGCACCGCCTTTTGAAAACTAAAATTTAAAAATACCCTCGATTGACAAGGCCACACACGGTTTTGACGGGCAGAAAAACGCCCATGCTTCCTCAAAGCCCTTGGCAATACACAAAGTATTACCTGCGGGCTTTTCGTTGCATGAACACTTTTCTGCTCCGGCAAAACTGCTGTGCACCTAGCAGCTTTGGATTTTCGAGTGATTTTTGGTTTTTGAGTCGCAGATGTGTCGTAACCCATCAAGACGAAAAGGGCAAAAAGCGCCGGAAAGACACGCTGTCAGGCGTGTGCGCTCTTGTCAACCGAGGGTATTAAATTCATTTAAGATTCATTCTACCACGGCTTTTGATTTTGCCAAGAGTATTTCAAATTTCTTGATTAAAATTTTACATTTTATGGGCACTGAGCATTGACTGTATAGCGCAAATGGTTTAGTTTATATGCGTATTATATAAAAGGAGAGTGAGCGCTGTGCGGGAGGATTACTGCCTTGAGGACGCCGCGGGTCTGCCGGAGGGTACGGACTTCTGCGTCATCGCGGAGAGCGACTGCATGGAGCCATACATAAAAAGGGGAGGGCGCGTATGCGTGAGCCGTAAGCAGACACCGGCGGAGGGGGAAGCGGGGCTGTTTCTTTACCGCGGCGCGGTCTACTGCCGCCAGTGGTGCGAGGACTACACGGGCGCGCTGTACCTGCTGTGCGCAAACCCGCGGCGGGAGAGCGAGAACATCCGCATCGACCGAAAAGAGCGCGGGCAGTGCCGCTGCCTCGGCAGGGTGCTGACAGATAAAAAGCTGCTGATGCCGATATACGGCACGACTGAGAACGCGCCTAAAGCAAAAATGAATTGACATTCACCAAAAATGTAATGTACACTGTATATGCCTGCACAGCGGACGGCGCGCCGCAAGGGGCGGACGCAGGAGGAAATTGTTAAGAATGAAGATAACCAAAGATAAAAAACCAATATGCTTTATCCTGCTTGCAGTGTTTTTGTTCATGACCCTGCTCTCGTTTTTGACGCCGATGATCGCCGATGATTACAGTTATAGCTTCAGCTTTGCAGATTATAGTAGGATCGAGTCTGTCGGGGACATCGTTGGATCGATGGCGGCGCACAGGGAAACGATAAACGGACGGGTCATCGCACACAGCATGGTCCAGTTTTTCCTGATGCTGCCGAAGGCGGTGTTCAACATATCAAACGGACTTGCCGCGTCGCTTTTTGTTTTTCTCACTTCGCTTTATTCGGACTTCGGCCTTGAGAGAAAAAACGCTTTCGTACTGGCCATAGCGGTGCTGGCGCTCTGGTACTTCGTGCCTCAGTTCGGCGAGGTTTTTCTCTGGCTTGACGGAGCGTTCAGCTATGGCTGGGCGATGCTGTTCTCGCTGCTGTTTGTGTTTCCGTTTTACCGCGAGTTTTGTGGCAGCGGACACAGGACACAGAGCTGGGTAAAAGCGGTGTATGTCGTCTTTGCCTTTGCCGCGGGAGCGTATTCCGAGAGCAGTTCTCTTGCAATGCTCTTTATAGCGTTTTGTCTCGCGGTGGGGGGGTACATTCAGAAAAGGAAAGTACCGCTGTTTCTCGCGGCAGCTTTGGTGACTGCGATTTTGGGATATGTGTTTTTGATGCTGTCGCCCTCTGAGCTCAGCGGCAGGGCGGGGGAGTTTTCTCTATCCGCGATAGCCCGAAGCTTTGAATACGCTGTTGAGCTTACGAAGCTGCATCTTGGCAAGCTATACTGCGCCTTTATGCTGATATTTGCGGTCGCAATAGAAACGGAACTGACAAAACCGAAGGGCGAGAGAGATTTCAGACCGGTGGGTTTTGCGGCGATCGCTTTCCTCGGCGGGCTTGTATCGATCGCGGTGTTTGCGTTTGCAAAGTATTTCCCGAACAGGGCTATGTGCGCGTCGGCCTGCTGGACGATAGTTGCAGGCACAGTGCTGCTCTCCGGAATGTTCGCGCGCAGGTGTTCATTCGTATCAGGACTTGCGGGTGTCTTGGCGGCGCTGTTTGCGTTCTCGTTTGTTCTTGGCGTGCTTGATGTGGCGGTGGTATATAAGAAGTCCAACGAAAGGCTCACACAGATCGCGGAAGCAAAGGCAAACGGCGAGACGAGTATAGTTCTGGAAAAGTTTGTGGCCGACACGAAATACAGTCCGGCTTACGAGCTTACGGATATAGCCGAGGGCGAGAACGAATGGCCGAATGACGCTATCGCGAGTTATTTTGGCCTTGAAACGGTAAGCGGAAAATAGAAGATGACAGGGCAGCACCGCCGGCTTACTGCGCGGTGCTGCCCATAAAATTGTCTTGAGCGCGGTCCGCCGTTTTGGACTGCGCTCAAGTAATATTTATGCGTCAAAGCTGCCTTTGCCAATGGCACAGCGGCGTAGGCTTTATTCCGGGTTGCACCCGGACATCACCGCTGCGCCCGGACAGCTCCGGCGGGACGGGTCGCTTGGCTAACGACTTGTCAACGCTAATAGACTACCACATATTGCTTAACAAATCCTGAAGCGGATGTAAAAAGTTTTTTAAATCAGGTAGATAAACCATGAAGAAAAATTGTGGATGTCCCCGAACTTTGGCATGAGTAAACCGGACAGGAAATACCCCTGCCCGGTTTGCTTATGCTTCCATGTTTTGAAGCATTATTTATAATAGTAAAAAACCGTGCCCTGCCTCAGAGATGATACGGCTCGTTATCACGGCGGTGCATCCATTCGCGCAGACGCACAAAACGGCTGCGTTTGCTCACAAAAAGCTTGCCTGTCTTCTTCTCAATAAAGCGACGGAATTCATCGCTCTTATCGCCGAGTTCGGACTTTGGGATCATGTATCCACCGAACTCTGTGCGGAAGATATAGTAGTTATACAGATCCGCTCCGAGCCCTACGACCTCGGAATAGGGGAGGGGGTCAAGCTCTGAATTATTAGGAAGAGTAATGATGCGCATGCGGTTCTCTTCAAAAATATATTTGGAGGAGGGGTACTCTCCGCCGGACTCCTTTATCTGCTGGGCGAGCTTCTTCGCGGTGCGGTTCGCGGCGGCATACTTGCTGGAGATGAGATAGCTGCCGTAGGCAATCAGCAGCAGACCCCACCACTGCGTGTAGTTCAATGCACCGAAGACGAACAGACCGGCTGCTATAGCCGTCCTGCCGATGCGGTTGCCGGTGCAGAAAAGGTCATACTGCATGTGCGCGAGGGCGGTAAGGCTCTCCTCGGTGTGCTTGATATGTGCTTCGTATAATACCATTGCGGCTCCTGTGAAATAGAGATATAGGCAGAATCTGCCGGAACAAGTTTACATCATTGGAAAAGAAATTGAAACAATTGTTAAAAAGTTATTTATGACAAAAGTACAAAGGCATTTTGTAGCAAAACGCCAATCTTTGCGCTTTTTGACAAAAATCACAAGAAATCAGATTGACATTTACCGAAAACATGGTGTATGCTACATGAGCGTTAACAATCTGTTAACAGCTTGCCTATGCACCGGACGGCATCTGCACAAACCAAGACGCGAAAACAGGACGTCCTGTTTTCAGCTTTCAGAGATGAAAGCTGACGGGTATCCTGCATGAGCGGTTGGGAGCGCGGACAAGTCCGGAGATATGTAAGCTCGCAGCAGAGAGTTGAAAAACGAAAAATTTTTGAACTAAGGAGAGACAAATGAAAAAAATTATCGCAATGCTTCTGGCAGTAGTCATGGTCTTTGCACTGTGCGCATGCGGCAGCAGCAACAACGCTTCCGCTCCCGCAGCCGATACGGCCAAGACCGATGCAGCTCCCGCAGCTGACGCTGCAGCGGCAGATCCCGCTGATGACTTCCATCTTGACCTCAAGTTCTCCAACGTCTTCCAGCCCACCGAGTGGAACTACAAGGCGTCCGAGAAGCTCGCTCAGATGATCACCGAGAAGACCGACGGCCACATCACCGTTACCTACTACGGCCAGAACGAGCTTGACTGCTACGGCGACTCCGTCACCCGTGCCGTCAACGGCGAGAACTGGATGGGTCTTGAAGAGCCCTCTCTGTTTGCTGACTACGCAGGCGACGCCGCTATGGTTCTCGCTCCGATGCTTTACAGCAGCAACGCCGAGTACAACTACGTTATGGATTCCGACTTCGTTGCAAACCTCGAGAAGGAACTGGCAGCTCAGGGCATCCACATCCTTGACACCCACTACTCCTTCGGTTTCCGCTCCGTCGTCACCAACCTCGATGTTAAGACTCCCGAGGATCTGAAGGGCCACGTTCTCCGTGCCACTTCCTCCGCGCTGTTCACCAAGACCCTTGAGTGCCTTGGCGCAACCGCTAACCCCATGAGCTTCACCGAGTGCCTCTCCGCCATCTCTTCCGGCGTTGTTGAAGGCTTCGAAGGCTCCGTCTCCACCCTCGCCGGCGCAGGCAACCCCTACGAGCTGGTCAAGAAGGTCGCTGAGACTAACCACCTGATCGCTACCCGTTGGCTGTTCATCTCCGAGGATTGCTGGAACACCATCCCCGAGAAGTACCAGAAGATCATTGAGGACTGCGCTTATGAGTGCGGCATGTGGGAGCAGACCTCCTGCGAGGACGACGAAGCTACCCAGATCGAGTTCCTGAAGAGCCAGGGCGTTACCTGGAACGAAGTCGACCTCGACGCTTTCTCCAAGGCCTGCGAGCCGGTCATCGACTGGATCGTTGAAGAGTACGGCTCCACCTACGAGGCATATGACCAGCTGAAGGGCCTCGTCGCCGAGTATCGCGCAAACAACGCTTAAGTTATTACTTTAGCATCAGCACAATAACTGTTTACGACAGGACTGCCTGAAGCCTTTCAGGCAGTCCGTGTCGGATGTTTAGAGCTTTGTTAAGAGTCTTTACGCGCGTGCGAGGCTTTTTAACAGAACACTTATACAAAACGCGAGAAATGCCCAAATAAGTTGAAGTTATTCAAAATCTGCTACTAAAGGATCCTGTTAATGAAGAAAAAAATAACCTTTAAGCACATACTGAAAAACCTCGACGCTGTCATTACCGGCACGACCCTCGTGGCCTGTGTCATTATAGTTAACCTGAATGTCATCATGCGCTACATGCTCAGCTCTCCGCTTCAGTGGAGCGAGGAGATAGTCACGAGCCTGTTTGTCTGGACGGTTTTCATCGGCAGCGCCTACGCTTACCGCAAGCATGCCCACCTCGGCGTTGACATCGTCGTCAACCTGCTGCATGGCAAGACAAAGAAAACGCTCATGTTCATCGTCAGCATCATTGAGCTTGCCATCCTCATCATGCTTACCGTTATCTGCTCTCAGTATGCCTATAACCTCCTCTATGTCAGAGGTGTTTTCAAGCCCGCAGTTACCGATATTCTGCGTGTGCCCAAGATATTCACCGGCATCGCGGTTCCCCTCGGCTTCGGTCTGTCCACGATCTACTCGATCTACTTCTTCCTGACCGATAGACTGCACATAATCAAGAAGAAAGAAAACGACGACCCCGACGAATATCAGGTTGAAGGAGGGAACTTCTGATGACATTGACATTTACACAGTTGATCCCTGTATTTCTGGTATTCATACTCTACTTCGCGGGGCTGCCCATAGTGTACGCACTGTTCGGCTCCACATTCTTCTACTTCCTCGTTCTTGACCCCAGCACCCAGTGCTGGCTGCTGCTGCAGAAGGTCATGAACTCTACACAGTCTTTCTCCATGCTGGCTATCCCGTTCTTCATCATGTCCGGCTCCGTTATGAACTTCGGCGGCATAAGCGACAAGATGATGGACTTCTGCGAATGCGTCACCGGTCATATGCGCGGCGGCCTTGCACAGGTCAATGTCCTGCTGTCCATGCTGATGGGCGGCTGCTCCGGCTCCGCAAACGCTGACTGCGCCATGCAGTCCAAGATGCTGGTTCCCGAGATGGAAAAGCGCGGCTACTCCAAGGCCTTCTCCGCGGCTATCACCGCGGCCTCATCAGCTGCCACGCCCGTTATTCCTCCCGGAGTTAACCTCATCGTCTACTGCCTCATCGCGCAGGCATCCCTCGGCCGCACCTTCGCAGCCGGTTATGTCCCCGGCATCCTGATGTCTATGTCGATGATGATCACTGTTGCGATCATTGCAAAGAAGCGCAATTACCCCACCACGAGAGAGAAGTTCCCCCCTGCAAAGGTCGTTGCCAAGCAGGCGCTCGACTCCTTCTGGGGTCTGTTCTTCCCCTTCGGCATCATCCTGGGTATGCGTTTCGGCATGTTCACCCCGTCTGAGGGCGGCGCTGTCGCAGTTCTGTACTGCTTCGTTATAGGCAAGCTCGTCTATAAGCGCCTGTCCTTCCGCAAGCACTTTGTCCCCATCGTCCTCGATACCATTGCCGGTACTTCGAGCGTCGTTCTGATCATGGTCTCCGCTTCCGTTTTCGGACAGTACATGACCTGGATCAACCTCCCCAAGATCGTCACCACCGCCGTTCTGAACCTCACCTCCAACAAGTATGCGTTCCTGATGCTCACGAACGTCATCCTGCTCATCATGGGTATGTTCCTTGAGGGCGGCGCGGCTCTGATGATCATCACCCCGTTGCTGCTGCCTGTGGCAAGAAGCCTCGGCATCGGCGTCTACCACTTCGGCCTTGTCGCGATTGTCAACATCATGATCGGCGGTATCACTCCTCCGTTCGGCTCCATGATGTTCACCACCTGCGGCATCACCAAGTGCCCGATAAGCGATTTCCTGAAGGAGGTCTGGCCGTTTATCGTCTGCTTGATACTCGTCCTGCTCCTGCTCACTTTCTGCCCGACTCTGATCAACATTGTTCCCGATCTGATCTACGGCGCCGAAGTGTGAGCCTAAGTTTAGAAAACTTAATTAGCAAAAAAGACCTTCGGAGAGATCCGAAGGTCTTTTGGTGCTTGGAAGCCAACGAATAAGGCCGCTCGGAAGAGCGGCCTTATTAGGTAAGTTATTCAGTTGCGTCACACTATGCGGCGGGCTTCATAGCCGCGGCTCGCGTAGTAGCCGGAAAGCTCTGTCACGACAACGCCGGTCGCGGAGTTCTGCGCATGGACGAATTTATTATCGCCAATGTAGATGCCGACATGGCCGATGTAGCTGCCGCCGGAATAGAAGCAGAGGATATCGCCGGGCTGCAGGTCGGTTACGGAGACACCGTTATTGGCCTGGTCGCAGGCGACGCGGTTGAGCGTGTAGCCGAACTGGCTGTACACATAGTAGACGAGGCCGGAGCAGTCAAAGCCGCTGCTCGGCGAGGTGCCGCCCCAGCAGTAATTGTAGCCGACGAACTGGAGCGCGTAGTCCGCAATCTGCCGTCCGAGCTCGCTGCTGTCACCGGAATTGATGATGTCCGAATAATTGAGGCTGCCCTGCTTTACATAGCTGGAATATATGTAGCCGTACTCGCCGTTATAATACACGGCTGTCCACTCGCCCTCAGTGCCGACGATGGTGACCTTGTTGCCGTAGAAGAGCTCATGCAGTATCCCGGAGCTCATCGACGCGCCGCTGCGCATACGCACATTGTTGGCGCTCACATAGCCCTCAGAGCCGGTGGATTCATCGGGAACCTCGGGCGGCTGCGGCTCCTCAGGCTGCTCACTGCCGTTATCGGGATCGATCTCGACCCCGCCGTCACCGGCATTGCTGCCGTCGGCACGGGTCACATACAGCGAGTAGACAAAGCCCTCCTGCCCCGCAATCACGCACTTCGTCCAGTCACCCGAAACGCCGGTGATGCTCAAAGGCGTACCGCGGTTGTAGGAATCAATGATGGAATAGCTGCTTGAGGGGCCGGTACGGAAACGGACAAAGTCACCGCAGATATAACCCTGAGCCTGATCCGCGACCACATCGGGGGTAGGCTCGGGAGTGGCCTCGGGCTCATCGTTATAGTCCGGCTGCTCGGGCTCGGTATATCCGCCGCTGCTGTCAACGCCGCCGAACTCAAGCCCGCCCTCGGGGCCGTTGCCGTAATCCACGCCGGGGGAGGGAGTATAGCTGCCCCCGGAGCTGATATAGTCGGAGTACACGTACCCGGACTGACCGTCGATAATGCAGGCCGTCCAGCCGCCGGATGTACCGGTGACGGTCACGGACTTGCCGCGGTTATACTCGCCGAGGATCGACGTATCCGAACCGGGGCCGGAGCGGAAGCGGACATACATCGCATTGATGTACGCATTGCCCTCACCGCTGGGGGTGGTGACGCCGCTGTAGTCCTCTTCGGTTATGCTCAGATATGAGGAGGACATGAAACCGCTGCTGCCGTTATAATCCACCGCGTACCATGAGCCGTTGGATCTGTCGCTGACATTGACAGTTGCCCCTCTCGGCAGGGAGTCTATCACCCGATAGTTCGTGCCGGGACCGGAGCGCATGTTGACGCCGTTGCCGGTGACGACGGCGCTCTCGGCATAGGCCGGAACACTCATCATCGAGGCTATCAGCGCAGCCGCGACGGAGATCCTCAAAGCTTTTTTGCGCATAAGAACCAGATCCTTTTTTTATTTTATCTGGAGGAAAGGGCCCTTTCCAGCCAAACGGCTGCGACGTCTATCGCGGCGTAAAGGCCGTCCTTCTCGGACTTCTTCACAACGCGATCCCGTGATTTGATGCTCGCGTCCGTAAGCTGAAGCTGGATAGATACCCTGGTGGCAACGTCAAGGTCGCCGACCTTCTTGGTATCCAAGACCTGCAGCATGATGATATACTTATCAGCAAAGCTGCCGTAATAAATGATATTGTCCTTCCGTTGGAGGGGATGTCCCTTGTACTCCAATGTCTTAGCCAATATAAGCACCTCCAGTAATGTAATCAAATTGTAACTCAAATTAATAAATTTGTCAACGTAAAATAATGGAAAACGCGAAATCGCACGGAAAACGTATCTTTTTTGGGGAGGCTGCGGGGGCTTACCAGCTCATTCTGCCGCCCCCGCCGCTGAGAAAATTGTCGGAATACGGATCATTGACCGTGCCGGAGTTTGAATTCCCGCTCGAATTCCCGTTTGAATTCCCATTCGAGTTCCCGCCGGGGATATAGTTGTCGCGGCTGGAGCTTGTTCCGTTGCCGTAGTTATCCTCGCTGTCGGTACTGTCGAGGTAATCATCGTCGGTGAGAGTGCTGTCATCATACCCGAAAATGCCGGTGTTCTCACCGAGATAGGGGTAAGTGAAAGCTTCCCAGGGCAGGCCGTCATGCACGGGGGTCATAACCTTTTTCCAGAGCTGAGCCGCGGGGTTGCCGCTGGCGTGGATGCGCTCGGGCATATCGTAGCCAGTCCAGACTGCCGCGACGTAATACGGCGTGCAGCCGACGAACCAGCGATCCTGATAGTTGCTGGAGCTGCCGGTCTTGCCGGCGACAGGCATCGTCCAGAGCGCGGCCTCGCCGCCGGTGCCGTTCTCAACGCCGTTCTGCATCATGTAAGTCATGGTGTAGGCGGTGTTTGGCTTGAAGGCCTGAATGGTGCTCGGTGCGTTATCGATAACGACGTTGCCGTCCTTGTCGGTGACAAGGGAGTAGGTGCGGCTGTAGGTGAAGATGCCGTCGTTCACGAATGGGCAGTAGGCCTGAGCCATCTCGCGCACCGTAAGACCGTAGGTCAGCTCACCCAGAGCCATGGGCGCATAGTCGCAGTCCTCCGGAACAAGGCTCGTCACGCCGAGGTGAGTGGTCAGATAGTCATACGAGGTCTGCGGCCCCATGGGGAGCTTATCGACTATCTGCGCGGCGACGGTGTTGAGCGAGTACTGGAGCGCGGTGTATATGGTGATAAGGCCGTAGTTCGTGTAGCTGTCGTTATTCGGGTACCAGCTCGTTCCCTTGAGGGTGATGTTCGGCGAGTCGCTCACGAGCGTATCGGGAGTTATGAGCCCAAGGTCGACTGCAGGGCCGTAGGACGCGATCGGCTTTATAGAGGAGCCGGGGGAGCGGTAGGTCCCGGTGGCGCGGTTGAGGCCGAGGTTTATCGTCTTCTCGCCGACGCCGCCGCAGAGCGCAAGTATCTTGCCCTCGAACGGATCCATTATGACTATCGCGCTTTGAAGCTGCTGGTCGCTGTACGCCGTCTGCGGTATCGCCGAGAGGTCGCTGTAGACCGCGTCGACACTGGCCTGAATGTCCGCATCAAGGCAGCTGTATATCTGGTAGCCGCCGTTATAGAGCAGGGTACGCGCGGTGTCCTCGCTGATGCCCTTCTGCTTCATGAGGTCCTGCGTGACATCGTCAATGACCGTCTCGGTGTAGTAGGACATTATCTCCTGAGTATAGCCCTCGTCGGGAGTGTGAGTGAAGACAAGCTCCTCATCCACGGCCTGACGGTACTGGGTATAGTCGATATAGCCCTGCTCGTACATCTCGCGCAGGATCGTCTCCTGACGCTCCTTGTTGTTCTGCCGGTTATAGAAGGGGTCATAATACGTGGGCAGGTTCGTGATGCCGACGATCGAGGCGCACTCGGCAAGCGACAGCTCGGAAACGTCCTTACCGAAATAGGTCTGCGCCGCGGTCTGTACGCCGAAGCAGCCCTCGCCGAAATACACGGCGTTGAGGTACCATTCCATGATCTCCTGCTTGTCGTACTTCTTCTCAAGCTCCAGCGCGGAGAATATCTCGGTGAGCTTGCGCTGGATCGTGACCTCTTTCTCACCGGTCAGGTTCTTTATGAGCTGCTGGGTGATGGTCGAGCCGCCGTAGCCGCTCTCGCCGCGGGTGAAGATCGTGACGAACGCGCCGGCGGTGCGGTACCAGTCAACGCCCTTATGCTCATAGAAGCGCTTGTCCTCGATGGAGACCAGCGCCTTTTCCATGTACCACGGGATTTGGTCATAGTCGACCCAGATGCGGTTCTCCTTGCCGGAGAGCGTGGCGAGCTCGCGCCACTCACCGACGGAGTCCTGATACCAGATGGTGCTCGATTCATTGAGCTTGAAGTCCTCAAGCGAAAGGTCGAGGTTCGGGGTGAGGCAGGTCTTGACATAGTAGGCGAAGACGCAGGCGAACATCATCCCCGTCACAAGGAGGATGAGCAGCACCGTCCCCACTGCCTTGAGCACCGTGCTGACGGTGGTCGAGACCATATCTACGGTTATATTCGCCGCTTTCTTTGCGATGCGGCCCGGTTTCGCGGAGCCTTGCTCCGGTTTGTTTTTCTTGCTCATTGGGCTTCAGCATACCTCCTTCTTGCAGGAAACTGAAAAGCGGGCGCGGTGTCCCGCATGGCTGTGCATTATTACCTATTATATACTGAAATAACATTATAACACAGGCTGTCAATTTCCGGTAGAGTAATTGTAAATTTTTCTATTAGGGCAGCCGCGCATAACACGCCTGCGGCATCTGCCGGACAATTCACGCCCCGATTTAGCCACTTTTTCTTGAAATACACAAAGTATTCCTGCAAAAAAGTGGCGTCATCGGAACTCGAATTTTCTCGGCATCTGCTCTTGCCGCATTATGCGCGGCTGCCCGTTACTGTCCTTTTTCACAATTATGCCCAGTTTACCTGAGTACAAGAAAAGCAATGTATAATTTACCATTCCCAGCAGATACTTCATATGACAGAACCTGCAAACACAGATGAAGGGAGCCTTCGACATGGGGCTTAAAATAAAAACCGGGCTTCTGCTGTGCCTGATGTCCGCAGCGGTCTGCTCCTGCCTTGCGGCCTACCGGAGCATGCACTTTTCCTCCTCCGCTGTTCCGGAAGAGATATACGCGCAGTTCATGGACAGTGCGCCCCTTGCGGAATACTACCTGCGCGACAGCAGCGGGCACGTCGCCGTGTTCTCCTCCCGGCGGGACAAGACGCCGCTGGCTGTCACGCCGATCGAGACGGCCTGCCTGCGCACGGCCGACCGCGCGATGCTGCGCGGCGGCATCCCCGTGGAGAGCGAGGATGAGCTGCTCATGCTGCTGGAGGACCTCGGCTCGTGACAGGGGTGCGCAAAGAAATAGCGCGTCATGTTCGGAAACTGTTGATTTATTCTCCGTAATGGTATACAATACTTTCAGATACCATTACGGAGGTTATATTTATGAGCGAAGATTTCGGCAGCGATTTTATCACTATAGTTGACGATGACGGTACTGAGTTCGAGCTTGAGCTCCTTGATACCATGGATTATAAAGGACAGACCTTTGTGGCTTTTCTCCCCGCCGACATGGATGAGAACGACCCGGACTACGGTCTTGTGATCCTGCGCTCTGTTATCGACGAAAACGGGGATGAGCTGTTCGAGTCCATCGACGATGAGGATGAGCTTCAGGATGTGTATGAGCATTTTGCCGTTCTCCTGTTTGACGACGAGGACGAGGAATAAGTTTCCATCGAGGCATTTTTGCTCCGGGCGGTGAATATGCTTTATTGCCCCCGGCGGTACAGAGAAAAATAAATTCCTGCTGTGTGCGTGTCGTCTGTTTTAGACCTTGTGGCTCGTTAAACCCACATCTCTAATAAGGGATGCCGATTTGAATCTGCGGATTGCAGGCCTCCCGGCTTACGTCGGAAGTTGGAAGCAGCGAAACAGAACTTAGGCGACCCACCTGCCCTATTGTGCAGGTTATAATTGAGCCAGCACGGCATTTGCGGGGGTGCTCCTCCGGGGAAACCCGGAGGAGTTTTTTGTTAATATAATGAAGAGCCATCCAAAATGGATGGCTCTTCATTATATTATATTGCCGCTGTTAATCCACTATCCGGCCGTCGGAGGCTATCGTCACGACGTTCCATGGAATGAACTTGCCGCTTGCCTTCAGGGCGTTCTTGGCCGCAAGCTCCAGCCCGCCGCAGCAGGGGACTTCCATGCGCACTATAAGCACCTCACGGATATCGTTCGAGGAGATGATATCCATGAGCTTATCGGTATAGTTCACGCCGTCGAGCTTCGGGCAGCCGATGAGCGTGACGCGCCCGCGGATGAAATCCTCATGGAAGCCTGCGTAGGCGTAAGCCGTGCAGTCGGCCGCAATGAGGAGCTTTGCGCCGTTGAAGAATGCCGCATTCACAGGCACAAGCTTTATCTGCACCGGCCACTGTGAGAGCCGGCTCTGCTGTTTTGCGGCGGGCACATCCTCGGCAGTGTCCGCCGTGTGTACTATCGCCTTGACCCTTGAGCCGGGGCAGCCGGTGAAGCCATGCGCCGCGGCCTGTGCGCGCAGCTTCTCGCGCTGGGCGCTGAGGACGGCGGCTTCGTCAAACGCGGCGGCCTCACGCTCTATGAAGCTGATGGCGTTCACCGGGCAGTTCGGCAGGCAGTTGCCGAGCCCGTCGCAGTAATCATCGCGCATGAGCTTTGCCTTGCCGTCCACCAGCGCGAGCGCGCCCTCCTGACAAGCATTGACGCACAGGCCGCAGCCGGTGCATTTTCCCTCGTCTATATGAATGATGCGTCTTTTCATGCTTTCCTCCTCCTTTGTGTTGTAAATATAGTATAGCACAAAAACGGAGAAACGGGAATAGGCGAGGCTGTTGGAACGTCATAAATATAAATATCAAAGCAGCTTTTCCACGCTGTACATGCTTTGCAGCGCATATAGCCCCGGACGGTAGACCTTATCCGCTGTCCAGATGCTTATCCCCGCGAGGGAATATTCGCCGACGAGCTGGAGCCGCGCAACAACGCTGCGCGCGTCCTCGAACCACACGACGTGTGTACGACCCGCGGCATCGGCGTAATTGAACCACGGCGCCTGCGCGGTATAGTCATACTTTATCTCCGCACCGCGGGATATGGCAAGCTCCACCGCCGCCGCGTTTGAGAGTATGCGCGCCGCCTGTCCCTGCCGCCACGGGAGGAGCCAGTCATAGGCGTAGTTTGAAAAGCCCATGAGTATCTTCCCCACTGGCATAACAGTGACGGCGTAGTCCAGCACACGCCGTATGCGGTTCACGGGCGATATCGCCTGCGGCGAGCCGTAGGTGTAGCCCCACTCATAGGTCATCAGCACTACCCGGTCAGCGTACCTGCCGTGCGCTTCATAGTCATGCGCAGTGTAGAGAAGCCCGCCCTGCTCCGCGCTCTCCTTGGGGGCGAGCGCCGTCGAGACTGGGTAACCGAGGGCGTGCATCCGCTCCGCCGCCCGGGCGACAAACTGACTGTAGCTGTCCCGGTCAAAGGGGTAGATGTATTCAAAATTGATATTCAGCCCGTAATAATTTTTCTCACGCAGCACTGCCGTTATGTTCTCCCAAAGCGCGCTCTGCGCCGCCTCATTGGTCAGCAGACTGTGCGCGATGTCGCTTGAAAAGCCGCTCGACTCGCTGAGATTCGTCACGACCATGAGCGGGGCTGTCTGCCCGGAACGCGCGATGGAGATGAGCCTCTCGTCGTCGATACCGGAGAGCGAGCCGTCTGCCCGTGCGCTGCAGCAGAACGGGCAGAGATATGTAAGATATGGGTTCGTCTCTTCAAGTACCTCCGAGGACACATTCGGATAATCATAGGCGTTTACCTCGATGCTGCCGCGCGCGGCCTCCTCGCCGCCGGGGATCACAAGGCTCATCCCGATGGCCAAACGCGACGGATCGCTCAGCTGGTTTATTTCCGCAAGCCGGCTCTCGTTCGTACCGAAGCGCCGGGCGACGGAATATAGACTGTCCCCGGGACGCACAATATATATCTGCATGGCTGCTCCTTTCAAATTCGATTGCTTGATTGTTCACAGTATATTAGTATATTCTTTAAATGTACGCTGTTTGCAGAGCCGGGGCGGCTGTGTTATAATTACCTTGCATAAATTTTGTTCTTGGAGGTGCCTATGACCGCTGAAAGGATCCCCGAAAGAAACGAGATCCCCGTGGAGTTCACATGGGATCTGACAGATATATTCAAAAGCGATGAGGACTGGCTGCGCGAATACGAAGCCCTGATGCAGGTACCGGAGCAGCTTGCGGAGTACGAGGGTACGCTCGGCGAGAGCGCCGAGAGGCTGCTGGAGTATATGCAGCTGGACGACGAGGTCTCCGTGCGCCTTGAAAAGCTGATGGGCTACGCTGGGTGCAAGGCAGATCAGGACACGGCGGACTCCCGCTATCAGGACATGCGCAGCAAGGGCGTCGGCTGCTGCGTCGCGATCTCGGGTGCCGCGTCCTTTGCGACCCCGGAGCTTATCGCCATCCCCGAAGAGACGCTCGATGCCTTCTACCGCGAGTGCCCGGAGCTTGAGATCTACCGCCGCAACCTGTACCGCCTGCGCCGCCGCGCGGAGCATATCCTCTCCCCCGCCGAGGAGCGCCTGCTCGCCGCTGCCGGGGAGATGGCCAACGCGCCGGACTCTATCTGCGGCGCACTGAGAAATGCCGACCTGCGCTTTGATGACGCGGTCGACGCTGAGGGTAAGTCTCACCCGCTCTCTGCCGGGACGCTCGTTCCTCTCATGGAGAGTTCGGACAGAGTCCTCCGCAAGAGCGCCTTTGAAAACTGCTATAAGCGCTATGACGAGTTTAAGAACACCGTCGCCGCGACGCTTGACGCGCAGTTTAAGCAGCTTCGCTTCTTTGCCGATGCGCGGAAATATCCCTCGACCCTTGCCGCTGCGCTCGACGCGACCGAGGTTCCGGAGAGCGTATACCTCAACCTCATCGACACTGTCCACAATAACATGGACAAGATGTACCGCTATGTCGCGCTGCGCAAGAAGCTCCTCGGCGTGGATGAACTGCACATGTATGATGTGTACACCCCGGTCGTGCCGGACGCCGCCGTCTCCATCAGCTATGACGAGGCGAAGAAAACCGTCCTCGAAGCCTTGAGCGTCCTCGGCGAGGACTATACCAAGCTGCTCGAAACGGGCTTCAGCAGCCGCTGGATCGATGTGTACGAGAACCGCGGCAAGCGCAGCGGGGCGTACTCCTCCGGAAGCTCCCGCCCGCACCCATATGTGCTTCTTAATCAGAAGGACAATCTCGAATCCATGTTCACCATCGCCCACGAGATGGGCCATGCGCTGCACAGTTACTACAGCTGCCATAACCAGCCCGTGAACACCAGCGACTATGTCATCTTCGTCGCAGAGGTCGCCTCCACCTGCAACGAGGTGCTGCTCATGCGCTATCTGCTCAGCCGTACGCAGGATAAGAAGGAGCGCGCCTACCTCATCAACCACTTCCTTGACCAGTTCAAGGGCACGGTCTACCGCCAGACGATGTTTGCCGAGTTCGAGCTTGAGATGGGACGCATGTCCGAAGCGGGGCAGGCGCTGACCGCCGACGTGCTCTGCGAAAAGTACAAGGCGCTGAACGAACTCTATTACGGCCCCGACATGGTCTGTGACGAGGGCATCGCCCTTGAGTGGGCGCGCATCCCGCATTTCTTCTATGACTACTATGTCTTCCAGTACGCGACCGGCTTCTCCGCCGCCGTCGCCATTGCCGAGCGTATCCTGACCGAGGGCGCACCGGCTGTTGCGGACTATAAGCGCTTCCTCTCCGGCGGATCGAGCACCGACCCGATATCGCTGCTCAAGATCGCGGGCGTCGACATGAGCCGCCCTGAGAGCATAGACTCTGCCCTTGCGCTCTTCGGAGAGCTGATAGACGAATTGGATAAGCTTAGTTAATAAATCCCCCCAATAAATATACAAGGAGGAACTACTATGAACGTATTGGCCAGCATGCCCGCGTCGGGCATCATCGTTATCGCCGCGATAGCCATCCTTTTTGTGCTCGCGGTACTGCTGCTGTTTTACACATGGGGCAGATACAAGGGGCTTGCCGGGATGGTGAAGGGCGGCCTTGACCGGGATAACGGCTTCCTGCGCTTCACTGTGAACGATTTTGCCGACGCCTATAAGAAATACGGGCAGAATGTCAACACCCCCGCGATAATTTCAAACGCTGTCAGCACCAAGCTCTCGGGGCTTCTGCTGTGCGAGCGCTTTCTCGCAAACGCCGTGTCGCTGTTCGTCACGCTCGGCCTGTTCGGTACCTTCCTCGGCCTGAGCCATTCTGTTTCCTCGCTTACCGAGCTCATCAGCTACTCGAACACCTCCGAGTGGCTGAGCGTGCTCGACAGCGTCGGCGGCGGACTGATGTCGGCGCTCTCAGGCATGGGCGTCGCGTTCTATACCTCGCTCGTCGGCGTTGCCTGCTCCATCGTACTTACGCTGCTGCGCTCCATATTCAGCCCGCAGGCCGAGCGCGAGACGCTCGAAGCGCGGCTTGAGCTGTGGCTCGACCATACCGTCGCCCCGACGCTGCCGACCGAGCGCGCCAAGGACGAGAGCGAGATGGTGCAGCAGATGGTGCACGCGATGGACAGCGCGTCCAAGACCATGGAGAGCGCGCTCCAGAACGCGACCGGCGATCTCAAGACCGCAATCGACTCCAGCCGCGCGCCCATCACCGCTTTCAACAAGACAGTCGACAGCTTCAACGGCGGCGTGCGCGACTTCTCTGAGTTCAACTACAACCTGCGCGGCACGGTCGAGCGCCTCGACGTCACGGTGCGCGACCTTGTCTCCGGTCTGCGCGAGGTCTCGCGCATCCTTGAGAAGGGCGGGAAACAATGAGACGCGGGAGCTTACGCACCGGAAAGCGTTCGGCGGACTCCGGCGGCGAACAGGGCTTCTGGCCGACCTACGCCGACATGATGAGCACGGTCGCGCTTATCCTCTTTTTTCTCATGCTCATCTCGTATATCCAGAACCTCATCACCGGCAACGACCTGCAGAATACTCAGGAGGTGCTTGCGGATACGCGCACTCAGGTCAGCGCGGCGCAGGCGCAGCTGGACGATCTGAGCGAGGAGCTGAAGCTCAAGCAGAGCGAGATAAACGGCTACACTCTACAGATCGACAAGCAGACCGAGACCATAAACAACCAGAAGAAGCTCATCGGCGATCAGGAGAAATACCTTCAGGCCGCAAACAGCGAGCTTCTTGAAATGCGCACCCAGATGCAGAGCATCGCCGTGCTGCGCATGTCGATACTCGAACAGATACGCGACAGCATCGTCGATGTCATGGGCGACGAGAGCAAGGTCAGCGTCGGCGACAACGGCAACATCATCCTCAACGAGGGCGTGTTCTTCGACCTTGGCTCCTCGCAGATAAAGCCCGAGAGCGAGGCCGTGCTCAATGAGCTTATCGACGTGTTCGTAAAGTTCCTGAGCAATGAGGAGAACGCAAAGTACGTCGACAGCATCGTCATCTCCGGTCACACGGACATCACCGGTACCGCCGAGACTAACCGGCAGCTCTCGACAGACAGGGCAAACTCCGTCCTGCAATACCTCCTGACCGGAAAGGGCGCAAAGCTCGACGGCTACGCCGAATACTTCTGCGCTGCGGGCTACGGCGCGATGCGCCCCGTCGCAAGCAACGACACTGCCGAGGGACAGGCCGCGAACCGCCGCATAGAGATATCCATGATCCTGAAGGATGAATCCGTGCTCGAAATAGTCGAGCAGTATCTGGCGATGGAAGTCCCCGGCACGGATGCAAACGCCGCCGCGTCGCCCTCTCCGTCCCCGTCGGCTTCGCCGAGACCGTGACAGGGGAGTGCATTCGCGCCAGCTCGATTCAAACTGCAAATTGTAATAAACGAGAAGCGTCCCCAAGTTGGGGGCGCTGCTTGTTTTGGTAGAGGAGTGTGATATAGCCAAATCGAAGCCCAACGAAGTGGGCTCGATTTGGAAAGGAGGAGCAGCGGAGTGCGCGCGAGATGGCTTTTGATGCGGAGCATAAAAAGTCGTCGCAAGCGATACGAAGCTTGCGACGACGCGGTGGGGCTCGACCTGCCGTGTGCGGCAGGCCGCCTCGGGTTGCAAAGCGCTCCCAGCGCTTTGCTAAGAGCCCTCGGGTTCGAGCCCCGAAGGCAAGAAATAAGCAACACCCCCGGTGGGGGCGTTGCTTATTTGGCAGGGTCAGCCAATTTTGAGGACACAAAAACCGAATCAAAGCCCAACGAAGTGGGTTTGATTCGGAAAGGAGGAGCAGCGGAGTGAGCGCGAGATGACTTTTGATGCAGAGCATAAAAAGTCGTCGCAAGCGATACGAAGCTTGCGACGACGCGGTGTGGCTCGACCTGCCGTGCGCGGCAGGCCGCCTCGGGTTGCAAAGCGCTCCCAGCGCTTTGCTAAGAGCCCTCGGGTTCGAGCCCCAAAGGCAAGAAATAAGCAACACCCACGGGTGGGGGCGTTGCTTATTTGGTACCGGTGGTGGGGCTCGAACCCACACGGTGTCGCCACCGGCGGATTTTGAATCCGCTACGTCTACCATTCCATCACACCGGCATACCGTAGAGAAGTATATATCATCTACAGCAAAATTTCAAGTATTTAGTTTCTCATTTCTCTGCATCAGGAGAGGGAGACACTTTGGGCTTTGCTATGAACCACAGGTTCATGTCCGTCGGCTCGGCGATGCCGGGGACGGTTTCAGTGAAGCTGTACTGCCACATGTCACACGCATAATAGAAATTGGGGAAGCCGCTCTCTGGCAGGGAAAACCAGAATTCGTAATCGGTAAGCCTCGTCAGATCGTAGCCATAATAGCCGAGATTACGGTTGAAGTACACACACGGCACATACCCGGCGCTTTTGACCGTTTCGCAGAAGGCCCTCGCGCAGTCTGTCCGCAGTTCCATCGTAAGCCCGTGACTCCTCGCCTCGGCCGCCTCTATTTTCTCCCAGTCGAATACGACCGGCAGCGTGACGTTATATTTCCCAATGCGCTCAAGGACGAAATCCGCCTCCTCAATTGCCTCCTGGACTGTCACAGCCTGAGAAAACATGTACACGCCAACGTGCAGTCCCGCATCGAGCGCACCCTGAATGTTGCGTTCAAAATACACGTCCTCAAAAAGCCCGCCCTCGGTGTATCCGCGCCAGCCGACACGGATATAGGCATAGTCGACACCGGATGCGGCGACCTGCTTCCAGTCGATATCAAGCTGGTGCTCCGAAACGTCTACCCCGCGCAGAACGTCATAGTCGCTTCCTGTATATTCGATGCGCCCGCTGCTTGAAGAGAAGAATTCTTCAGTAAGCTCGTTTGCCGGGACGCCCTCAAGCGGCGTCATCCATATCCAGTCAAACCCGTCGTATATATACACTTGCCCCTTGTGCGGATCCTCCGGCTCTTTTTTGCTCAGCAGGCCTATTACAAGCGCGGCTACGAGTGCGGCGAGGATCACTGTGACAAGGATAAGCGCTGTTTTGTTTCTGCGGGCTGTTCTCATTTGATGCTCCATTCCGTTTGTATCTCTGCATGGATATGCTCCTGCATTCTACCACAGAATGGCCGATAAAGCAAATACGGCACTCTGCCGGATACATTTGTGAAAATTTTCCGCCCGATCACAAAAATAACTGTTGACAAATTGTGTCTGTTTTGCTATTATTATCGAGCGGTCGGAACCCAGCGCTGCAGATCCGAAGGGGTTGACGGCAGTGTCGGTTTAGATGCTGGTGTAGCTCAGCCGGTAGAGCAGCTGATTTGTAATCAGCAGGTCGGGGGTTCGAATCCGTCCACCAGCTCCAACGCAAGTTAATATGGGGGAATTCCAGAGTGGCCAAATGGGACAGACTGTAAATCTGCTGGCAATGCCTTCGGTGGTTCGAATCCACCTTCCCCCACCATACTTGAGAAATCCGAACTTGATTCCGATAGGGAATGGGTTCGGATTTCTTGTTTTTATCAAGGACATTGAAGTTTAGTTTCGGGATAGAATAACATCAAATTCAGGAGGATATACCCATGAAAAAACTCATAAGCTGCGCGTTCAATATGGATACCGCCTGTGTGGAGCTTCGCTTCACGGACGGGAGCATTTGCTCCATCGACTGCACCGCCGTGGAGAACGAGGTGGCGGACAACCGCTTCCAGCGGGCGGAGCTGGACTATCTCATCTACAACGACCCGCTGGCCTATGCAGACCTCGTTCTGAATGGCGACGTTGAGGCGTATCTGAACGCTGTCACAGAATACCAGACCTACGAAAAATGAATATGAAAAGGGAGTGCGCCGAGCGCACTCCCTTACTTTTTCATGCCGTCTTTCTGTCTTGTTCTCTTGTGTCTTCAGCGTCTTTCTTCTCGTTCCAC
>QAMJ01000018.1 GCA_003150355.1 Clostridiales bacterium
GAGGTATTTCAAGCTCGTGAATTACTCCTGCAAGGAGCTTCCGGAGGTGCTGTCCATAGATGAGTTCAATGGCAATGCGGGCGGCGAAAAGTACCAGACTATCCTGACCGACGCAAAAAACAGGAAGATAGCGGACATACTTCCCAACCGCAAAAAGAGCGACCTGATCAAGTATTTCCTTACGTTTGAGAACAGAAAAGACGTGAAGTATGTAGTGATCGACATGAACCGTTACTTCAAAGAGACTGCTGAAATATGCTTTCCGAATGCCAAAATAGTGATCGACCGGTACCACGTAGTCCGTCAGGCCATATGGGCTTTGGAGAATGTGAGGAAGGCAGAACAGAAAGCGCTCTCGGCCGCGTGGAGAAAGTTCTGCAAGCATTCAAGGAGATTGCTGTGCAAAAATAAGGAAAAGCTGAAGGACGAGGAACGTGAACATCTGAGGATCATCCTCGGTTTATCTACACGTCTTGAAATAGCTTATGATCTTAAGAACGACTTCTTAGAGTTTATGCGCTCTCCGGATTCGGCAACAGCAAAAGAACGGCTCGCCTTATGGTTGTTCCATGCTGAAAACAGCCATATCCCTGAATTTGAAGCCTGCATAACCGCCGTGCGCAACTGGTCCGAGTATATCCTCAACAGCTTTGATGTGCCATATTCCAACGGCTTCACCGAGGGCTGCAACAACAAGACCAAGGTACTCAAGCGCATTTGCTTCGGCGTCAGAAGCTTCCCCACTTTTAGGAACAGGATCCTTCACTGCGCTTCATGACCGACTGGGAAAGATAATGATCGCGTTGGAATAATCCTTCCAATCGAGTTCCTGCCCGCAGCGGTCACAGAAATGCTGGTATTCTCGGTCAAGCGTCAGCTTGCAGTACGGGCACACGGGATAGCAGCCGAGTCCACAGATAAAACGGCTCTCCGCAACGGCCATGGGCAGCCTGGAATCCGACAGCGGCGGGATCCTCAGCAGTTCGTTTGGTGTAAGCTCAAAGCCCTTACACAGCTTCTCAAGGACAATGATCGATGCGTTGGTCTGTCCTCTGGCAACACTGCCGAAGTATCTTGGGCTGAAGCCACAAAGCTCTGCGGCTTTTTCGTAACTGAGATCGCGGCCGCTGCACAGCTGAAGAATGGAAGTGGATAGGTCTTTTGAAAACATCTTTTGCACTCTCTTTCTATTCAAGATGCTTTCAGCTTAGGAGCAGTATGCTGCTCCCTCAAGGAACGATACTGCCTAATTTTTACTTTTTCTCCATTTTCTTACAAAAACCTTAAAATCTCAGGTAGCTGTTTTATATACAGCAAAGGCGTGTGCGGCACACCGCTCACGCCTTTCTGCTATTTCTTGCTAAGCTCTACCCCAACTATTGACACAGAGCCTACAAAAACAGGACGGAGCAGCTCCGTCCTGTTTTTGTATATCCATTTACTTACGCTTCGACGAAAGCATCCTTGCCGAGGCCGCAGACCGGGCAGACCCAATCTTCGGGAACATCCTCCCAGGCGGTGCCGGGAGCGATGCCGCCATCGGGATCGCCAACGGCAGGATCATAAACATAGCCGCAGGGGCATTCAAACTTAGCCATTATATCTTCTCCTTACTTGAAATAGCGGTTCAGCAGACCCTCGAATGCTCTGCCGTGGCGGGCTTCGTCGCGCGCCATCTCATGGATAGTATCGTGCAGAGCGTCGAGATTATACTTCTTGCAGAGCTTTGCAAGCTCGAACTTGCCGGCGGTCGCGCCGTTCTCGGCCTCGACGCGCATGGTCAGGTTCTTCTTGGTGCTGTCAGTGATGACCTCGCCCAGAAGCTCGGCGAATTTTGCGGCGTGCTCGGCCTCCTCAAGGCCGGCCTTCTCCCAGTACAGACCGATCTCGGGATAACCCTCGCGGTGCGCGACGCGCGCCATCGCAAGATACATACCGACCTCGGTGCATTCGCCCTGGAAGTTTGCTCTCAGGCCCTCGATGATCTCATTGCGCACCTCTTCGGGAACATCGGAACCAAACTGCTTGCCGACACCGACAACATGCTCTGCTGCCCAGCTCATGCCTTCCTTCTGCTCGATGAACTTGGAACCGGGAACCTTGCACTGGGGGCAGAACTCAGGGGGAGTATCTCCCTCGTGAACATAACCGCATACGGGGCAAACCCATTTCTTCATAGTAAATTTCCTCCTCAAGTAAAATTCTTTATTATCTCAATACATATATCTCTTACCGCAGCTATGCGGGTAAAAGCAAATTCATTCAGCCGCGGCGCGGCAGTTGGGGCACAGGCCGCTGACCGTCAGCGTATGGCTCTCCGGCAGACAGACGAAGCGGTGTTCGATCTCGCCGTACATCCCGCTTATCGCGTCCTCAAGCTCGAGCAGGTCGATGACCCGGGCGCAGCGGCGGCAGATGAAGTGCGTGTGCGGCTCGACCCTTGCGTCATAGCGCTCCTGCCCGTTCACATGGGCGACGCTCACGACGAGGCCCTCCTCAGCCAGCACCGACAGGTTCCTGTACACCGTGCCGAGGCTAAGCTCCGGGTACTCCGGCTTGAGAGTGTTATACAGCATCTCCGCCGTCGGGTGCTCGGTAGTCGCGCGCAGGGCGGCAAGCATCGCCTCACGCTTGCGGCTCTTTTTTCTCACGGTCTCCATGCTGTTCCTCCTCTCAAATCAATAATGATTCTCATTACTGGAATTAATATAGCACAGCTTCCCGGTTTTGTAAAGGGGTAAAATAAAAAATTTTTCGATTTTTTATTCCACTGCTTCTTCCGCCGGTTCCTCTGCGGCGACCAGCTCGCACAGCGCCGGGGCGACGGCATTGCCGAAGAGCCGGATTGCAGCGAGGGCTTCCTGCAATGTATTGCCGCTGCTGCCGACCTCGATGATGAGCGAGCCTGTGCTCAGGTGCTGGTTATAGCGCTGGCGCACAAGGTCGACCGGGCGCATCAGCGTCGGGTTTGCCTGAGTGACAGCGTTCTGCATATACATCGCGAGGGCGAGGTTCTGCCGCCAGTCCGGGTGTTCAAGCCCGCTCTCGTCCGTGCCGACGAGGAGCATTATCTGGCTTGCGCACACGCCCTGTTCCTCGGCCATGGTCTTGTACACCACGCCGTCAGAGCCCAGCGCGTCACGGTGGATATCGAGCACTATACGTATGCTCGGGTAGCTTTCGAGGTACTGTGCAATGGCCGCGCCCGAACGGTTATATGAGCCGGTGTAGCTCGGGTAATCGTATATGCCGCGGTCGTGGATCACGTTCAGCCCCGCGCCGGTGAGGATATCGGTCAGCTCATCGCCGATGCGCACGATGTTATAGTTCGTGTCCTCGGTGCGGTTCGTGTCGCTCGCCTCATAATGGTCGAGCCCTGCCTGAGTATAGGCCTCGCTCGAATGGGTATGGATCACGAGTATCTGCGGCTCGCCGTCCGGGAGCGTGAGCCCCGGGCCGGTCTCGATTATCTGCGCAGCGTCCACCCAATACTGCGTCTCGTTCTTTATGCTCAGCCCGCCGCTGATCGTCGTCTCTAAAACCGTCTCGCCGTTGTCGCTTATGAGCACGGTTTCCGTGCCGGGCTGCGGCGGCTCCGATACCGGCGAAGCTGTCTCCATTGTGACCTCCGCCGCGGGTTCCTGCTCAATATGCACGGCAAGCGGAGCCGCGGCAGGCACCGGTGCAGGAGTTGTTATCGGAGCCGCGGCCTCGACCACGGTGACGTTCCTCATTCTTTTCGGCGCGGCATCGAAGCCGAGCCGGTTTTCAAGGCTCGCGTATATCCCGCTCGCCGAGAGGAAATATAAACCCATCGTTGTCAGCCCGCTTATGATAAGCTTGTTGACCCTGCGCAATCTATCACCCGCCCTCTTACAGTATTTCATATAGATAGATATGCCCCTCGTCGGAGAAATATCTCAGCGAGGAAAGGTACACTTGAAAAAGAACGGGCGACATGGTATAGTTAGCTTACTATTACAAATAGAAAAAGGAGTTTCAATATGAAGATCACATACAGACCCAAGGGAGTATGCTCCCAGCTTATGGATATCGAGGTTGAGGATGGGAAGATCGAATCCGTCAAGGTAACGGGCGGCTGCTCCGGAAACCTGCAGGGCATTTCGAGTCTCCTCAAGGGCATGGACGTGGACGAAGCCATCAGCCGCATGGAGGGAATCCGCTGCGGCTTGAAGGCGACCTCCTGCCCCGACCAGATTGCGCAGGCGCTCAAGCAGTATAAGAATGCGTAAGTCTGCGCTCACCCTGCTGCTGGCATTCTGCCTGCTCTGCCCCGGCCTTGCCGCGGCGGCAGACGGCGGGGACGTGCAGTCCATGCCGGTGTATATCGACGGGCTGCTCTCGGCGCGCGCGTATGTTTCCGGTGAGACCGTGTTTCTCCCGCCCGAAGCGGTGTGCGCCGCGGCGGATATGAGCATGAGCTGGTCGGAGGATAACGGCACGCTGACGCTCTCCGTCCCCGGCGCGGTGCTTACCGGGCACAAGGGCGACGGGTACTTTGAAGCCGACGGACGGTATATATACGCGCCGGACGGCTGGCTCGTCAGGGGCGATGTGCTCTATCTGCCGGGTGATACGATCGAGCGGCTCTTCGGCATAGAGGTCAGTGTCTCCGCTGCCCGGCTGGAGCTTCCGACCGATAAGCTCGCCGTCATATCCGGCGGGGCAAACTATTATGAACTCAATTACGATGCCGAGCTGCTGTACTGGCTGCCGCAGATAATCAATGCCGAAGCAAAGTTTGAGCCGCTCGCGGGGCAGATAGGCGTCGGCAATGTCGTTATGAACCGGCTGAGCTCCCCAGATTTTCCCGACACGATATTTGAAGTGATATACGACACGGAGCACACTATCCAGTTCGAGCCGATATCTACCGGCGGCATTTTTATGGAGCCGACGGAGCAGGCGACCATCGCGGCCTATCTCTGCCTTGAGGGCTGCAGCACCGTGGGAGACTGCCTGTATTTCGTGAACCCGGACTACGGCAGCGGCTGGTTTGATTCCTCGCTGGAGCTCGTCGAGACGATCGGCCACCACAACTTTTATAAATGAGAGAGACTATGCTTGAAGACATTCTGCGCGGAGGCTTTTCCGAGCTCGGCCTTGAGCTTGACGGCAGAGCCGCGGAGTGCTACCGTATATACTACGAAAACCTTGAAGAGACGAACAAGGTCATGAACCTCACCGCCATCTCCGGTGAAGCGGATGTGGCGCGCCTGCACTTTCTTGACTGCGCGGCGCTGCTCGGCATGCAGGACTTTGCTGGCTCGCGCGTGATAGACGTCGGCACCGGCGCGGGCTTTCCCGGCCTTGCGCTGAAGATCGCCTGTCCGGATATGCAGCTCACGCTGCTCGACAGTCTCGATAAGCGCATCGGCTTTCTGCGCGATACCTGCGCGAAGCTCGGCTTTGACGATGTTGAGTGCGTCCACGCACGGGCGGAGGAGATACCGGACGGATACCGCCAGAGCTTTGACTTCGCCGTGTCCCGCGCGGTCGCAAGGCTGAACCTGCTGTGCGAGCTGTGCCTGCCTTACGTAAAGCGCGGCGGGGCATTCATCGCCATGAAAGGCCCGGAGCTTGATGCGGAGCTCAAGGAGGCCGCAAACGCGATACGCCTTTTGGGCGGGAGCGTTGAGAAGCGGACAGATTACCGCATTCCCGGCACGGACATCGTCCACAGCACCGTCATCATCCGCAAGGTCTCAGACACCCCGGCGAAGTATCCCCGCCGTTGGGCGCAGATAAAAAAGACGGCTTTATAAATTTACGTTAAAAGGCGTGCTGCAAATCAATGCAGCACGCCTTTCTATACCATCAGATGACAAGGACACACACGGTTTTGACGGGCAGAAAAACGCCCATGCCGCTTCAAAGCCCTTGGCAATACACAAAGTATTACCTGCGGGCTTTTCATTGCCTGACCGCTTTTCTGCTCCGGCAAAACTGCTTGCACCTGACAGCTTTGGATTTTCGAGTGATTTTTGTCTTTTGAGATGCTGATGTGTCGTAACCCATCAAAGCTCAAAGGGCAAAAAGCGCCGGAAAGACATGCTGTCAGGCGTGTGTGCTCTTGTTATCTGATGGTATTGATCTTTATTAATTTTTCAGCAGGTACTCCTCAAGCTCCTGCACGGTATCGAATATATGCTCCGCGCCTATCTCAACGAGCTGTTCGCGCGTGCGGAAGCCCCAGTCGACAGATGCGCACTCCATCCCGGCGTTGCGCGCGGTCTGAAGATCGACCTCGGTATCGCCGACGTATATCGCGTCCTCGCGCTCGACACCGATATGACGCAGCGCTGCAAGCACGGCGTCCGGGTTCGGCTTGCGGCGCACCTCGGCGCTCTCGCCGACGGCGATCTCAAGAAGCCCGGGAAAATACTTCTCGGCCAGCGGCTTTACGGCAGTGTCCTGCTTATTGGAAATGACCGCGAGCTTCACTCCCCTGTCTCGCAGCTTCTCCATCAGCGGGACTATGCCGTCATAGGGGCCGGTCAGAATGTCGCAGTGGGCATCATAGTACGGCGCATAGGCCGCGAGCACCTTGTCCGTCAGCTCCTTGGGCGTCCCATCGGGGACAGTGTGCGCGATGAGATAGGCCGCGCCGTTGCCGAGAGCCGCCGCGACCTCGGCTATACTGCGCTCCGGCATAGAGAACTCGCGCAGGGTATGGTTCACCGCCGCGGCAAGGTCGCCGAGCGTATTGAGGACGGTACCGTCCATGTCAAACAAAACAGCTTTATATTTCATTGCTTATACCTCCTGATCCTTTCGCGGAGATTTTACCACATCCGCCGCGAAATATCAAATGGCTTGTCATATCCGCTGCGGAGTGATAAAATACAGACAAGTCATTTCTTTACGAATGGAGTACATGATGAAAAAATGGCGTCTCGCGGCGGCTGCCGCGCTCGTAGCAGCCTTTGCTATGTGCTTGTTTCTAATGCTCTCCCCCGGCAGCTCCTCCGCCCAGCCGCTCAGGCTATGGTACATATCCGGGGACTGCTCGGATAAGGCGCTGGTGTCCCTCGTCTCGGACTATAACCGCCGCGGCGGAAAGCGGGCGCGCCCCGTTTCGGTGCAGAGCTTTGAGGACGAGGCCGCCCTCGGCGCGGCGTTTGAAACGGATATGCCTGATCTGCTGCTGTGCAGCCATGCTAAGGCCGTGCAGCTCGATTCGCGCGCGGTGCTTGCAAGGTTCAAGACGGATGCGGATATTTGGACACGGGACGTCTCCGGGCTTGAGGGCGTTGGAGAATACTTTTTTCCGCTCGGTGCCAGGGTGACGGTGCTGCTGACAGATACCGCCAAGTGCGAAGCGGCGGGACTGCCCGCATCATGGGACAGCCTTGAAGCCCTGCTCGATACAGCTCAGGACTACGCCGCGTCGAGCGGCGCTCCTCTCATTGCAGCGGACTCATACGCAGCCGTGTTCCGCGGCGCGCTGCTCTCGCTCGGCGCGGACTTTGATCCCGCCGCGCCCGACGCAAGGGCTGAGGACTATGTGAAGATATATAACGCACTTGCCCAATGCGCGTATAACGGCGGGCTCTCCGCGGCGGAGTCCCTGCCGGGTGATCTTCCGTGTATGCTGGCACAGTCGACCGCGGTCGGAGGTGGTCTCCCCTCCTCGCTCTCCGCGTCACTCGCGCCGCTTCCCGAGGGCGGCAGCGATATGCGCCCGGCGGAGCTTTTAGGGATCGCAGTGCTCCACAATGAGAATCGGAACTCCAATGCGGCCATTGCTTTCATCGACTGGCTATGCGGCAGGGAGTGGCTGTCAAAGCTTGCGCTTGACTCAGGGCTCGTCCCGGTGAGTGAGCTTGACTCCGCATCAGATTCTCCGCTGCTCGAACTGTACGACTGCGGAAAGCTCAGCTTCGCGGATACTGACGGCGGCGCCGAGCGGGAATTTGACGCGCAATTTCGCCGGACTATTGAATTACTCAACTGATTTGTGCTATACTGCAATTACTTATTTTTATTGATTTCAGAGGTGCAATATGGAAGGCTACAGAATACTCGAAATAAAAAAAAGCGTATTTGAAAACAACGACCGTGAGGCCGATCTGCTTCGCGAGCAGCTCAAGAAGGACAGGACTTTCCTGCTCAATCTCATGTCCTCCCCCGGCTCCGGCAAGACCACGACCCTGAAAGCGACTATCGCCGCGCTGAAGGACGAGTTCCGCATCGGCGTCATGGAGGCCGACATTGACTCCGACGTTGACGCCGCGACTATCGAGAAGACCGGCGCGAAGGTCATCCAGCTCCACACCGGCGGCATGTGCCATCTCGACGCGGGCATGACCCGTCAGGGACTCGAGGGGCTCGGCGTGGACGATATCGACTTCGCCATCCTTGAGAACGTCGGCAACCTCGTCTGCCCCGCCGAGTTCGACACCGGCTCTGTCAAGAACGCGATGATACTCTCCGTCCCCGAGGGCGACGACAAGCCCCTCAAGTACCCGCTGATGTTCTCCATCTGCGATGTGCTGCTCATCAACAAGATAGATGTGCTGCCGTATTTTGACTTCGACATCGAAGCCTGCAAGAAGTACGTGCGCAAGCTCAACCCGAACATGAAGATCATCCCCATCTCCGCAAGAAACGGCGAGGGCATAGACGAATGGGCACAGTGGCTGCGCGAGCAGATCCACGCCTGGAACGATTGATTCAAACGCATATACTTAAAACGCCATCGGTCAGTGACCGATGGCGTTTTATCGTTTTGCGGATATGCTTTAGCCGAAGACGGAGAGGAGGAAACCGGCGGCGATAGCGGAGCCGATGACGCCTGCAACGTTCGGGCCCATGGCATGCATGAGCAGGTAGTTGTTCTTGTTGTACTTGCGGCCGACGTCCTGAGACACGCGCGCCGCCATAGGAACCGCGGACACGCCCGCCGAACCGATGAGTGGATTGATCTGGCCGCCGGAGGTCTTGTACATCACGATGCCGCCGAGAAGCCCGCCGACAGTGGATATCGAGAAGGACACAAGTCCGAGGAAGATGATGTATATCGTGCGGATGTTGAGGAAAGTCTCCGCGCCCATCGTCGCGCCGACGCTCGTCGCAAGGAAGATGGTGATGATGTTCATCAGCGCGTTCTGCGCCGTGTCGGAGAGTCTGTCGGTAACGCCGGTCTCACGGAAGAGGTTGCCGAGCATCAGGCAGCCAATCAGCGGAGCCGTCGAAGGCAGGAGCAGGATGACGAAGGTGCTGACGACTATGGGGAAGATTATCTTCTCGGTCTTCGAGACCTCGCGCGCCTGAACCATCTTGACCTTGCGCATCTTGTCCGTCGTCATGAGCTTCATGATAGGCGGCTGGATCAGCGGGATCAGCGCCATGTAGGAATACGCCGCGATGGCGATGGGTCCGAGCAGCTCCGGTGCGAGCTTCGTTGTAAGGTAGATCGCGGTCGGGCCGTCCGCGCCGCCGATGATGCCGATGGAGGCAGCCTGAGGGCCGGTGAAGCCGAGGAGGATCGCGCCGAAGAACGCGACGAACACGCCCAGCTGCGCCGCCGCGCCGAGCAGCAGGCTCTTGGGATTTGCGATCAGCGGGCCGAAGTCCGTCATCGCGCCCACGCCCATGAAGATGAGCGAGGGATAGATACCGGCCTTGACGCCGATATAGAAGAAGTCAAGGAGACCTGCGTTGCTCATAATGTGGCCGTAGCTGTGATAGAAGGGGCTCGCCTCATCGAGGAAAGCCTCCCACAGCTCCGGGTGATACAGAGCGTTGCCGCCGCCGAGAGCAACGAAGTACGACAGGTTCGACAGCAGGCAGCCAAAGGCTATGCCGACGAGCAGCAGCGGCTCGAACTTCTTGACGATGCCGAGGTACAGAAGCACAAAGGCGATGAGGATCATGATAAGGTTCTTCCAGCCGCCGTCCATGAAAAAGGCCGAGAAGCCCGATTCTGACCACAGCTTATAGAACACTCCAAGAACGTCCATAGCTCTCCTCCTTATGCGATGACGACCAGCGGAGTGCCGGTCTCAACGACCGCGCCCTTGGTAACATTGATCTGCGCTACCGTGCCGGACTTCGTGGCGGAGATCTCGTTCTCCATCTTCATGGCCTCAAGGACGATGAGCACGTCGCCTTCGTTGACATGCTGACCCTGCGTGACGTTTATCTTCAGGATGTTGCCGGGCATAGGGCTCGTGACGACCTCGCCCGCGGCGAGTGCCCCGGCTGCCGGTGCAGCTGCGGGAGCTGCGGCAACAGGTGCTGCGGCGGGGGCAGCAGGTGCTGCGGCTGCGGGAGCTGCCAGCTCATATTCGTTCACGAGCATGGCCTCGCCCTGCTCTACCTCTACCTCGTATACGCGGTTATTAAGAGTTACTTTGTATTTCATTTGTCCTTGACCTCCCTGATGGATTTGAAGCGCAGTTCATTTAAAGGTTTCCCAAGCTTATCCGCAACAATGGCCATGACCATTGCAGCATCTCTCGGATCGGTGTCATAGAGCTTCAGCTCTCCGGCAGTGCCGGGAGCGGCTGCCGGTGCGGCAGGTGCAGCAGGTGCAGTTGCGGGAGCCTTGGCCGCCTTGCGCTTTGCGCTCTTGAACATAAGGTCGCCGACGAACATCACAAGGATCATCAGCATTATGATTCCGATGAACACGACCGCGTAGCCCAGCAGCGCCGTCATCGCGGCGTCGCCGACAGAAATGTTTATAAGGTCATTCATAATTCATTTCTCCTCAGATCTGCTCTATTGAATAGCGGACGCTGTGTTCCTCCGCCTCTTTGCGCTTTTCAAAGAAGTTCTCCGCGACCTGCGGGAAAGCGATGTAGCTGAGCACATCCTCCTCGCATCTTGCGGTGTCCCCAAGCTCGGCCTGCGCCTTCTCGAAGGTGTCCGCCGGGAGGGTCTCGGCATAGCGGCCCTCGATGGGCTTCTCATCGCCGAGGATCTTTGCCCTGACCTCAGGGTCGATGGGTGCGGGGGTCTTGCCGTATTCGCCGCGGCAGTATGCGCGCATCTCCGCACCGACGTTCTTATAGCGCTCACCGGCGAGGACGTTCTGCACAGCCTGAGTGCCGACGAGCTGGCTCGTCGGGGTAACGAGCGGAGGATAGCCCATGTCCTTGCGCACGCGCGGGGTCTCCTCAAGCGCTTCATCGAACTTATCCAGCTTGTTCATCATCTTGAGCTGGCTGAGCAGGTTCGAGAGCATGCCGCCGGGGATCTGGTAGGTAAGGCACTGGGTGTCTGTCGTGAGGGAAATGGGGTTAAGAGTGCCGTCGGCAATGTACTCGGCGCGGACGTGCTTGAAGTAGTCCGCCATCTTGTGCAGGATCGCCGGGTCTAAGCTCATGTCATAGCCCATTTCCTTGAGGGTGTAATAAAGCGTCTCAGTCGCGGGCTGCGAGGTACCGCCGGAGAACGGGGATATGGCGGTGTCGATAACATCGGCCCCGGCCTCGATGCCCTTGAGGTAGGTCATGAAGGCAAGCCCCGTCGTGCAGTGCGTGTGCAGCACGACCGGCAGGTCGACCGCGTCTTTAAGCGCGGAGACGAGGTCATAGCAGCTCTGCGGCGTCATTATACCGGCCATGTCCTTTATGCAGATGGAGCTCACGCCCATCGCGGCCATTTCCTTTGCAAGCTCGACATACTTATCCAGAGTGTGTACGGGGCTCGTGGTATAGGAGATAGCACCGGAGGCCATCGCCCCGGACTTCACGGTCTCCTCTATTGCGACCTTGAGGTTATCCGTATCGTTGAGCGCGTCGAATATACGGATGATGTCTATGCCGTTTCTGACGGACGCGCGCACGAAGCGGCGGACGATATCGTCGCTGTAATGCTTATAGCCGAGGATGTTCTGCCCGCGCAGGAGCATCTGGAGCTTGGTGTTCGGCATCGCCGCGCGGATCTTGCGCAGGCGCTCCCACGGATCCTCATTGAGAAAGCGCAGGCACACGTCAAAGGTCGCGCCGCCCCAGCATTCCACGGAATAGAACCCCGCCTTGTCCATCTCCGCCAGCATCGGCGCAAACTTCTCATACGGCAGCCGAGTCGCGATAAGCGACTGGTTCGCATCCCTCAGTATTGTTTCTGTAAACTCTACTTTCTTCATGTCTCCTCCCCCGATCTAACATATAATTATCGGTTTTGCCGACTGTTTTGCGAATCTTCAAATTCTCACGCATTGTACCATATTATAGCACAGTGCCCGGGAATATTCCATTGCCAAAACCACCAGCTTTCCCCGCCGTTTGGCAGATTTTTGACACTCGTTTTTTGCTTTTGTTACAAAACCGCGGGCAATGCCATAAAGAAAATGTTAAATATCGGGCGGGTAAAAGAAATAAGCCCACGGTCAAACCGTGGGCTCATCAGCGGATAGATATTCATTTTTACTCAGAAAATGCTGTGCGCTTTCTGCCTGCTGTATTACATCTTCCTTTGAGATGATAAAGAAATCATCGTAGTCACTCTCTGTGCGGACATCAAACAGCACTGAGATCGTCTTGGACATATCGCCGTCAAAAACACCTGTCTTGACATATAGCCGCCGGAACTCAGCGATCACTCCGCTGTGCTTTTTCATATCGATCTCATCATACGCGAGCACCGCACGCATTGCATGAAAAACAGCATAATATGAGCGGTTCGCCGCGCTTTTATAGTTCCCGCTCAAAAGCAGGCTGCTTGCAGCGGAAAGGCACTCTGCCGCATGTTCCATACGCGCGCGTGCGACAGGGCTTTCTTTTCTTCATACCGCATAGTTTATCCCTTCCCGCAAGACGTTTTTGTAGAAAGGCAAGACCTCGGAATACTGCCTGAACTGAGAGAGCGGCTTCGCAGTCACAGACACGGTTATATCATTCTTCAGGCTGAGGCTGCTGGTTATCTCCGCAAGATCATATCTGCGTCTGGATATCTCGGTGCTGTCAGCATCCACGGTCAGCAGAATATCTATATCCGATTCGCTGTCAAAGTCACCGCGGGCATACGAGCCGTACAGATAAGCATCGCGTATTCTGCCGGGGAACACCTTGCTGCATTCACTGTAAACTTCACGGGCGATCAGCCCCGCATCAGCCGTACACATATTTCTGCCTCCCTCCATATTTTCTGATTTTATTATAGCCGTGTTTTCTGCGCAAGTCAAACACTCTTTCTGCGGCAATGCCCAGGGAACATTATCGCTTTATCATTCGTCTCAAATATTGGCATATATGGAAAGGTCAGCCGGCACTTGCAACATTTGACTTATATGGAGGAGTTATGAGAAAACACATAAAGCTCATCTGCGCCATGCTCATCGCCGCTGTACTGCTTACATTGAGCAGCTGCGCAGTCGGCGCATCCACCGCCGCGCAAAGCCCGGCGGACACAGCGGCAGAGCCAATAACCATTGCCGAACCTCAGATGCCCACGGAGACCGTCATGGGCTATGTAAGCACAGAAGTCGAAACTCCCGAATGGGTCGAGAGCTTCAAATGCAGCGCCCCGGTCGGGGACTGGTTCCACACCGCGGCATACACGACCGACGGCGGCATCGCAGTCGCAAGCTATGATACGCTCAATGACGCATGGCAGCGGTACGACCTCGGCACCGAGCCTGCGATATGCCCCACGGTAGAGTTCTTTTCCGCGGCTGAGGGCTCATTCTGGGTCGTGCTGAGAGAGAGCTATATGGACGCGGAGATAAGCGCCGGCGACCATTCGCGGGCGCTGAATTACTACCTTGTGTACATAGACGCAGAGACCGGGGAGCAGACATGCTCATACCTTGCATGGGACGAGCACCAGCCCTATTACATGGCGCTCATCGCGCTGGACAAAGACCGCGCGCTCCTCAGCGACGGAGAGACGACGTATCTGCTCGATCCCATGGCCGAAGTCATTGACACACCGCCGCTTGAGATACTGGGCGGTGGGCTCCATGTATACGTAGACGGCGAAATGTACGTAGGCACGTACGACGGCGTCGCTCACTTGGATAAGGCCGCGCTCCAATATACGGACACGGTCAGCAAAATGAAGGATCAGCCTGTTTACGGCAGCTGCCTTGGGCGCTTTCTGACGACGAAAGACAGCACCCTGTATTCGGTATCCCTCTCGGACGAGGAGACAGAGCTGTTTTCATGGATGGACGTCTCGCTGAGCTACAGCCGCCTTTACGGATGGGATGGTCTGGAAAACTCAAGCGGCGATATTTTCCACATGACTGACAGGATAACGAAGGTCTCCAGGGCTCCGGTGCCGGTAAAGAAGCCCCTGGTGCTGGCCTGCTTTGGGGACAGCTCAGTGCAGAACAATTCCGCCATACATTCGTATATCTGTTCGGATAAACTGATGGACGCGATACTCAGGTTCAATAACAGTGATCCCGAGTACCGCGTCGAGGTAAGGCCGTATATCTGCAATGATGAAAACGAGCGCAACAGAATGCTGATGTCTATCGCAACGGGGAGCGACATCGACCTGATAGACACGAGCCTGCTGCCCGGCGGCGCTGTCGACAGGCAGCTGCTTGTCGACCTGCTCCCGTACATCGACGCAGACGACACCCTGAGCCGCGATGATTTCATCCCCACGCTGCTGAGCAGCATGATGAATAACGGCGGGTTATATGAGTATGTCGACAAGTACACCATCCTCACCATGTATACGCACCCGGAATTTGCCGGTGACGATACATGGACGGCGAGCGGCGTCGAGCAGCTTATACGGGAGAACCCGGAGCTAAAAGTACCGTCGCTCCCGGAGAACATGAAGCTGCTGTTCTCATGGGCGGCGACGGCGGAGTTCATCGACATGGCTAACGGCACCTGCAGTTTCGACTCCCCTGCTTTCGTCTCATGGCTCTCACTGCTGAAGCAAATGACCGGGAGCGCCGTGGAATACGCCCGCGGCAGCGCCCTCTGCTGCATAAGCTATGACTTGGTCTGGGACATTGGGTTCAGGACCCATATGACCATGCGCGGGGACTATTCGGTCGCCGGTTTTCCTGACGCGGCAGGAAACGGAAGCTATTTCCTCAAGCTCGGAAAGCCCGGAGTTTCAGGCTCTTCGGGATATCTTTCAGAAGAACTCGATATACGCACCGGCGGCGTGTCCACAAGCGTGGGTATCCTCGCTTCCGGCAGCAGCCGCGACGGGGCATGGCGATTTTTGAGGACCTTCATCGGCAGCGAGGAAAAGCCCAGCATCCGCAATGGCATCCCCGTTCTGAAAGAGACCTTTGAACAGGCGATGCAGGCGGAGCTCAACCGCGACACGAGCGGGGAAAATCTTCCTTATCCGTACTTCTCAGAGGAGGACGCCGAGATCCTGCGCGGCATCGTGTACGGCGCGGACAAGGTCGTGTGCACGGACGAGGCAGTTATCGATATAATCACGTGGGCAGTCACCCCGTACCTTGAGGGCAAGGGAACTGCCGAGGATGCGGCGCGGGAAATACAGAGCAGGATGAGCATATACCTTGCAGAGCAGGCTTAGTCTCCCTTGCAGGGGGATGATCTGTATCACTCCGCGTACTTTTCGTCGAAGCAGCTATCCGGCAGGCAATTGGCAAGGCCGGTCAGCAGGGTGCGCATACCCCGCTCCGATTCCTCCTGCGCGGCACAGAGCAGCTGCGTGGGCACGGGGTTTCTGCTGAATGACGCCCTCACGGTCGTGCCGCTGCCCTCCCGGCTCTCCAGCAGGAGCGTGCCGCCGTGGAGATTTGCTATCGCGAGCGCAGCGGTGAGTCCAAGCCCTGCTCCGTGGTCTATGTCCGAGATGCCGAAGCCGTGCCGGTAGCGGTCGAACACGAAGTGCAGCTTATCCGGCGCAATGCCGCAGCCGTCGTCATTGACGGAGATCACGACCCGCTCGCGATCCTCTATGAGACGCAGGCTGATCCTCGTACAGCCCGCGGCGTGCGTGAGGCTGTTTGAAATAAGGTTCAGGACAAGGTTCTCAGCAAGCGCCGGGTCAATGCTCACGGTCAGCTCCTTAGGGCCGTAATAGGCGACGCGCGGCCCGTCGCTTATGAAGTTCACGGCATCGGCCAGCTGTGCCAGCAGCGCCGCAAGGTCGGTCGGCCGCGGGACGAAGAACAGGCTCCCGTCGTCTATCGAGCGTATCAGAGTGACGTTCGAGAGCATACGGTTTATCCTGTAATAGTCATGCGTCACGGAGGCGAGCCCTGCGAGAAGCTCTGTATCCTTGGCCGCCTCGGCGCGGGTGCGGAGCATCTCTGTCGTGACGCCCAGCCCCATCAGGCAATTGCGCAGGGAGTAGATCAGCGCGTCGTTTATAAGCGCGGCGGACTCCTCATGCTTTGTGAGGAACACTGCGCGCACTCCCTCCATTGAGGTCACGCGGATGATGTAGCGCACCCCGCCTATCGGCAGGTCGCCGACAAAGGAAGCGGCCTGCGCTTCGGCTATCTCAACGCCGAACACGCTCTTTACAGTGCTGCCGACGCAGCCTTCGCCAAGGATCGCTTTCGCGGCGGAGTTTGCAAACTGTATCCTCCCGCTGCGCACGAGCACGGCGGCTTCACTGGACAACGCAAGGACATCGGCGGAGATCATAAGCATATCAACATTCCTCCTGCGGCATTTTGTACGGATATTTTATCAAAGCTGGACAAAATAAACAAGAGCGAGCAGAAAAACAGCAGATAAAATATCGAAATTTCGGCACATTTTATTTCGGAAACTGGGCTTTTCATATTGATTTTTACGAATATTATATGTTATTATTTGAACGTGAATAAAGCATATATTTCCTGCCCGGCGTTTTCCGCCGCGCAGGGTCTATATATGGATCAATTTCGTATTTTCTTAAAAATGGAGGATATTACAATGATCAAAGTTGGTATCAATGGTTTCGGCCGCATCGGCTCTCTCGCTTTCAGAGCAGCCATCAAGTCTGATGACATCGAAGTCGTCGCCATCAACGCTCCCGGCCATCCCGCTTCCCACATCGCTTACTGCGTAAAGTACGATACCGTTCACGGCCGCTTCGACGGCGAAGTCGTCGGCAATGACGAGGACAGCACCGTTACCGTTAACGGCAAGGTCGTCAAGGTTCTCTCCGATAAGTCCTACCGTGACGCTACCCTCATTCCCTGGGGCGAGCTGGGTGTTGACTACGTTCTCGAGTGCACCGGCGTTTACCTGACCAAGGAAAAGGCACAGGCTCACATCGATGCCGGCGCAAAGGTCGTCATCATGTCCGGCCCCGCAAAGGACGATACCCCGATGTTCGTCTGCGGCGTCAACCTCGACAAGTACACCAAGGATATGCAGTTCGTCTCCAACGCTTCCTGCACCACCAACTGCCTTGCTCCTATGGCAAAGGTCATCAATGACAACTTCGGCATCGTCGAAGGCCTCATGACCACCGTTCACGCTTCCACCGCTACCCAGGCCATCGTTGACGGCTTCCCCAAGAAGAAGGATCTGCGCGGCGCACGCTCCATCTACAACAACATCATCCCCGCTTCCACCGGCGCTGCAAAGGCAGTCGGCAAGGTCATCCCCGAGCTCAACGGCAAGCTCACCGGTATGTCCATGCGTGTTCCCACTCCCGATGTCTCCGTCGTTGACCTGACCGTCCGCCTCGAGAAGGCAGCCACCATGGACGATATCAAGGCCGCTATGAAGGCAGCTTCCGAAGGCTCCATGAAGGGCGTTCTGGAGTATGTTGATGATGAGGTCGTCTCCTCCGACTTCCGCACCGATCTGCACACCTCCATCTTCGACGCACAGGCCGGTATCTCCCTCAACGATCATTTCGTCAAGCTCGTCGCTTGGTACGACAACGAGTGGGGCTTCTCCAACAAGATGCTTGACCTCACCCGCCACATCGACTCCGTCCGCAACGCATAATTTTCTTTATAAAACATCTAAAACCGCTCCGAAAGGAGCGGTTTTTCTTATTTTTTCAGCAATTGTGATAACGGTATGGAGCTGGATATTTATGTACCGTCAATCCATTTTGCGATTGAGTTTGACGGTGCAGCGTGGCATGATACCGAAGAAGCACACAAAAAAGAACAGCAAAAATATGACATTTGCAGAGAAAAAAAAGATCACACTATTTCGAGTCAAAGAGCGAACAGGCGAAAATTGGAAAGATGTCGCTGATGTTGTTTACACTGTCCCGAAAAAAGTCAAACCAGAATTACAATTAACGATTCAAGCAATTATTGATTCAATAGATGTCGACTCGAATATTATGTGGGAACGAGTGGGAAACAACTATAAGGAATCGGGTAAATGGTCATGGCTGTCCCGAATATCGGGCTCATGTTTCGTCAAGCCAATATAGTATTGACGATATTTCATTCTAACACTTATTTTCATATCAATGTCGGTGCAGTTAACATATAAGCTGTTAACTGCACCGACTCTTTTCACACTCTTTTCAATTCCCGCTCCGTATTCTTGAGCACATACCCCTTCAAGAACCGTATCGCCTGCACGTAGCCGTCGAAGCCGAGGCCGGCAAAGGTCTTGACGCAGGCCATACCGGCGCAGGACAGCTGCCGGAAGCTCTCGCGGGACTCGATGTCCGATATGTGTACCTCCACCGCAGGGAGCGCAACGGCCTTGAGCGCGTCGAGTATCGCGATGCTCGTGTGCGTATAGGCCGCGGGGTTTATGATGATCCCGTCGAAGACGCCATAGGCCGCCTGTATCTCGTCCACGATCGCGCCCTCATGGTTCGACTGGAACATCTTCACCTCTATGCCCTCGGCCTCGCAGGTTTTGCGGCACAGCTCCGTGAGCGCCGCATAGCTCTGCGCGCCGTATATCTCCGGTTCCCTGATGCCGAGCATATTGATGTTCGGCCCGTTTATTATCAGAAACTTCATTTGAGCGCCTCCAGTATCATCTCCGCCGCGGCCTCGGGCGTGCCGTTGTTGTCGGCGGTCATGTCCGCGAACGCCGAGTACATCGGCGCGCGGCGGCGGTACATCTCGTTCAGGTCGGCGCGGGCGGACAGCGGGCGTCCGTCGCGCGGGAGCTTATCGATATCGCGCTGTAACCAGACGATCACGGCGTTCTGATGGAGCGGTGCATAGTTCTCCTGCCGCGTCACGCTCCCGCCGCCGGTCGCGATCGCCGTTCCCGACTGCGCCCCGGCCTCGGTTATTATCTGCGTCTCAAGGGCGCGGAAGCCCTCCTCGCCGCTTTGGGCAAATATCTCAGGTATCGTTATCCCCGCGCGCTGCTCGATCATAGTGTCCACATCCTGCACGGGGCGGCATGTCATCCTGCCGATCATCCCCGCGACGGTCGTCTTGCCGCAGCCGGGCATACCGACAAGGACGATGTTCATCATCCGGTGCATAAGTGCCCGTTCGATGCGGCCTATCTCATTATCGTCGATGCGTGCGCCGGTGAAGAGCTCGCTGCTTCTCTTCGCCTGTGCAACGAGCATATGCAGCCCGCCCGCGTGCTTTATGCCGAGCTCCTCCGCCTGAAGCAGCAGCGCCGTGCGCGCCGGGTTATATACGATATCCAGCACCGCGCGGCAGTTCGGAAACTCCGTCAGGTCGACCGCCTGCGCGCCGTTCTTCGGGTACATGCCCAGCGGCGTAGTGTTCACTATAATCCCCGCGTCGCGGTGGCGCTCAAGGTTATTGTAATTGTCCTCCCCGCGGCGGCTTATGACTACGGTTTCCGCGCCGAGGCTGTCGAGCACAGCGCGCACCGAGGCGCAGGCTCCGCCGCTGCCGAGCACGAGCGCCTTAGTCCCGGCGGGGTCTATCCCGTTCACGCGCAGCAGGCTTTCAAAGCCGAACATGTCCGTGTTGTCCCCGTAGATGCTGCCATCCGCGCGGCGCACCAGCGTGTTCACGCTGCCGGAGAGCCGCGCGCGCTCGCCCAGCTCATCGCAGAACGGGAGCACGGCCTTTTTATACGGCATGGTCACGTTCAGCCCGTCCCACTCGCCGCCTCTTATGAAGCTTTCAAGCTCCTCCGCTCGGCGCTCATAGAGCCGGTATTCGTACCCGGCAAGCATTTTGTGTATTTCCGGGGAATAGCTGTGCCCCAGCTTCTCCCCAAGCAGTCCGCATCTGAGCATCAGCCGCGCTCCTTTCCGATAAGCTCCCGCTGGTAATCACGGCTCAGCTCAAAGAGCAGCGCATAGAGCCTGCGCGTATACTCCCGCAGCTCCGCCGGCGACTGCTCTGCGACCCTGTCCAGCTTCTCTTTCTCGCGCGAAGCGTCGAGCACCGGCAGGCCGTTCTCTTTCTTATATTCCGCAATGGCGCGCGAAAGCTCCATCCGCTCGGCAAAGAGCGCGACGAGCTTTTCATCGACCGTGTCTATTTTCTCTCTGTAATCTTCAAGCTTCATGCCCGTTCCGTATCTCCTCTGCGCGCAAGCCACGCATCGTATATCGCTATCGCCGCCGCGGCCTCCACGCACGGCACCGCGCGCGGCACTATGCACGCATCGTGCCGGCCGTGTATCTCTATCGTCGTCTCCTCAAGCGTGTGCAAATCGACGCTCCGCTGCGGCTTCGCTATCGACGGCGTCGGCTTCACCGCTGCACGGAACACAAGCGGCATACCGTCCGTGATGCCGCCGAGGATGCCGCCGCAGTTGTTGCCGCGCGTCTCTATCCTGCCGCCATTGATGCAGAATTCATCGTTATTCTCGCTGCCGCGCAGGCATGCCGAAGCAAAGCCCGCGCCGAACTCTATGCCCTTTACCGCCGGGATGCCGAACACCGCGGCGGATATACGGCTCTCCATGCCGCCGAACAGCGCGCCGCCGAGCCCTGCCGGGACTCCCTCCGCAACGCACTCGATCACACCGCCGACTGAGTCCCCCTCCGCCTTGGCCTGCATGATCTTATCGTGCATCGCTTTTTCATCGTGCGCGCCGCCTATCTCGGCAACGTGCGCCCGGATGCTCACGCCCTCATTTTCAAGCAGCTGCAAACATATCCCGCCCGCGATGCATAGCGGCGCCGTCATGCGCCCGGAAAATTCTCCGCCGCCCGTTGGTATGCTGCCGTACCTGAGCCACGCCGAATAGTCCGCGTGCCCCGGGCGCGGCACGGTACGCAGCGCGTCATAATCCTGTGGGCGCACATCGGTGTTGCGAATGACCGCTGTGATGGGCATCCCGTCCGTCACACCATCGCGCAGCCCGGAAGTGAACTCCGGCACGTCCGCCTCGCGGCGCGCCGTGGCGTATTCGCTCCTCCCCGGCGCGCGGCGCTGCATGAAACGCAGGAGCGCGTCAAGGTCCACACGTGCCCCGGCGGGTACGCCCTCAAGCGTCATGCCGACGGACTCCGCATGCGACTGGCCGAATATTTCAAGGCGCAGACATTCACCGTAAAAGCCGTTCATTTATCTGCCTCCAATGAGGAAAGATCATCCCAAAAGCCGGGATAGGATTTTTTGACGCAGCCGGGGTCTGTGACCGTGACTGCCCCGCGGCAGGCACAGGCCGCAACAGCCGCCGCCATCGCCATGCGGTGGTCGGACTCTATCTCCGCCGTGCCGCCTGAAAGCTCCGGTCTGCCGCGGACAATGAGGCTGTCCCCGTCAACACGCGCGTCCGCGCCGAGTGCGCGGAGCAGCCGCGCCGTGCCGCCGAGCCTGTCGGACTCCTTCAGTCTCAGCCGCCCGGCGTTTATGATTCTCGTCTCCCCGTCCGCCGCCGCACACAGCGCTGCGAGCGCGGGGATAATGTCCGGTATCATCGCCGCGTCTATCACTGCTCCGTGCAGCGTCCCGCGGCGGACGCTCACGCGATCACCGCATACCTCAACAACTGCGCCAAGCTCGCGCAGTATCTGCACTATGGCTCTGTCGCCTTGGACAGATTCGGGGTTCAGCCCCGTCACGGCAACGCCGCTGTGTGACAGCGCGCCCATGCACAGAAACGGCGCGGCGTTTGACCAGTCGCCCTCGACAGTCATCATCTCCGGTGCGTCATAACTCTGCCCGCCGGGGATATGATAGCCGTCGGCAGTCTCTGTCACGCTTATTCTGCTGAGCCGAAGCGCCTCAAGAGTCATGGCGACATAGGGTCCGGACTGGAGCTGTCCCGTTATGTTCAGTGTGCTGTCCCCCGGGAGCATCGGCAGCACCATCAGCAGCCCCGATATGAACTGGGACGACACATCCCCCGGCAGCGTGAAAGCCCCCGGACGCAGCGCACCGGAGCAGCGCAGTATATTTCCGCGGTGCTCTATATTCATCCCATGCGCGCACAGCTCCCGCGCGAGCGGCTCGATAGGCCGCTCCGGCAAACGCCCGCGCAGCATAAACTCAGCGTCAGCGCCGAGTGCGCCCGTAAGCGGCAGCATGAAGCGCAGCGTCGTGCCGCTCTCGCCGCAGTCAAGGCGGCGCGTGCCGCCATCCGCGTAGAGCAGCGCGCTCAGACACGCCAGTGTCGCGCGGATATCCTGCGAGCTTCCCGCGTTTTCCACCCGCACCGTGTGCCCTGTCAGCGCAGCGCAGATAAGGTACCTGTGCGCCTGGGATTTTGACGCAGTCGCGCGGACTTCTCCGCGGCGCGCGCCGGGTTCGATAAGCTTAGTCATTTTATTCCGCCCGCTTTCAGCCATTCGCAAAGCTCTGCTGCCCCGGCGTTCTCTATCCGGCAGCGGCCTATCCGCTCCGGGACTATCAGCGCGACGCTGCTCCCGTCAGACTTCTTGTCCGACAGCATTGCATCGAGCATATCATCCCGTGCAAAGTTTATCTCTGTCGGCAGGCCATAGCGCTTGAGCATTTTCTCTATCCGCTCCGCCGTGCCCTTTTCGCTTATGCCGAAGCTCTCCGCGGCGCGGCTTATCGCGGCCATGCCCATCGCGACGGCGTAGCCGTGCGGGAGCGTATACCCGCTGCACCGCTCCGCGGCGTGGCCGATGGTGTGCCCGAAGTTCAGGTACCGCCTTTCCCCGCGGTCAAACTCGTCGCGCGCGACGAAGTCCCGCTTCATCGAAACGCAGCACTCCACGACCGCTTCATAGCGCGCGGATATCGGCTCCTCGCCCAGCGACTCGAAGAAACCCTCGTCCCCGATCACACCGTACTTGATTATCTCCGCGCTCCCGCTGCGCACCTCGCGCTCGGGCAGCGTGGAGAAGGCATCCGTATCACAGATCACCGCAGCGGGCTGGTGGAAGCAGCCGAGCTGGTTTTTCCCCGCGCGCAGGTTTATCGCCGTCTTACCGCCGACGGAGGAATCCACCGCCGCAAGCAGCGTCGTCGGCAGTTGGATGTAATCCATGCCGCGCCGGTAGGTCGCCGCGGCAAAGCCCGTCAGGTCGCCCGTGACCCCGCCGCCGAGCGCGGCGGCAATGTCGCTGCGGCTGAGGCGGCAGCGGCACATAAACTCCGTAAGCTCCTCATAGGTCGCAAACGACTTTGACTCCTCGCCGCTTTTGAAAACGAAAGTGAACACCTCGGCTCCCGCCCCCTCAAACGCAGCGGCCGCGGCCGAACCGTAGCGCGGGAAAACCTCGTCATCCGAAACGAGCACGACCTTTTTCCCGGCGCAGAACGGACGGACAAACGTATCAAGCTCATCGAGCAGCCCCGCGCCGATGACGACGTCATAGTCCACAGACGCGCTCACGTGCACCGTTTTCAATTCTCCAAGCCTGTCCGACATACGCAAAACCTCCATAAAACAGCGCTGCCAATATAAAAAGGCACAGAATCAACCTGTGCCCAAACCGTCAAAAAACCTTACTGTGAGATAAATTATATCATGCCTCATGTACCCAAGTCAATAATGCGCGCGGATTTTGGGCAGGTTCAAAAATATTTGAATTGACATCCGGTGCAAAATTTTTTATACTAATTTTTGAAGTATTTCTTCAATGCTAACTTTCAAACACAGACTGGAAAGGACTGGTACCATGTCAGACTATATCATCGCCACATCTTCCACCTCTGATCTCACGAGGGACTATCTGGATGCACACAGCATACCCTTTATCAGCTACAGCTACACTATCGGCGACAAGCTTTATGAGGACGACTGCCGCGAGGAGTCGCGCGACGCGGTGTACAAGGGAATGCGCAATAACGGGGATCTGCTCAAGACCTCGATGATAAACGAGTATATATACTGCGACTTTTTCAATTCCCTGCTCGATTCCGGCAAGGACGTTATCTTCCTCGATATGTCGAAGAAGATGTCCGTCTCTTATGAAAAGGCGCTCATCGGCGCGGAGATGGCGTGCAAGGAGCACCCCGACCGCAAGCTCTATGTGATGGACACACTCTGCATCTCCGGCGGTCTCGGCCTGCTGGTCGAGAACATGGTAAAGCGCATGGAAGCGGGCATGAGCTATGACGAGGTCATCAAATGGGGCGAGGAGAATAAGCTCAAAATTGCCCACCGCTTCACCGTGGACGACCTCAACTATCTCAAGGCCGGCGGCCGCGTGTCGAACGCCTCGGCGCTGGTCGGGTCGCTGCTGTCGGTAAAGCCCGTGCTGTACGTCCCTGACGGCGGTACGCTCGACGTGGCAAAGAAGGTGCGCGGCAGGAAGGCGGCGCTCGCAGAGATACTGCGCGGCATCACGGACGACCTCAAGCAGGTCGACACCAAGGGGCTTGAGATGCACATCCTCCATGCCGACTGCCTCAAGGACGCCGAGCACGTGCGTGATGAAGTCCGCACGGCGTTTCCCGATGTGGGCGAGATAACCATCAGCAACCTCGGCGTCGTCATCGGCGCGCACTGCGGGCCGGGACTTCTCACCGTGTTCTATTTCTGCAATGGCAGAAAGCCGTGATACAGCACCATATAAAATCCCGGACGGAAGCAAGGCTTCCATCCGGGATTTTCATGCCGCTGTTTACTGCACGCTTGAGAACTTCTGCTTTATCTGCTGGATCTGCTGCGGCTGTGCCTGCTCCGAGGGGTACCAGCCGTGCTGCGCCATTTCGTTATAGATGTTGTTCTGCATGCACAGCGCATCGTTGAGCGCGGCATTGAAGGTCTGGTGTACGTTCGGTGTCGCGGACTCGATGGAACCGTGCATATACAGGTCGCACACGCCCTTGGTGGTCAGAAGTATGCCTTCCATAATGTCTTTGTCGTTCATTGCCGTGCCTCCTTATACAAGCTCGTAAAACTTTGCGAACAGTCTCTGATTGCCGTTGAGAAGCTGCTGCGCCTGCTGGCGCAGTACGGGGTCTGTAAGCTGGCTTGCGGCGGTGCGGCACTGGGTCATGAGATACTGGGTATGGCCGAGCGCGTCCTCAATATAGAGCAGTTCCTTAGGGCTCATGGATATCGTTCCTCTCTCTTTTTTATTTTGTCGAATTTTTCGACGCTGTTATTATCTGCGCCAGGCAAAAAAATAGCCGCGGCAAATGCTGCATTGGAAATTTGAAATGCCTGATGATCCGTGCTTGGCAAAAGCTCGCAGTTATGGTAGAATTTGATTTACATTTAAAAAAAAACAAAGAGGGACGCATTATGAAATATGTTATCGGCGCTCTGGTCGGGATCGTCTGGGGCTGCATCGGCGCTTTTATAAACTGCTCCATCACAAAGGCCGCGATAAAGAAGAACAAGGACTCCGCCATGCTCATCGCAAACCTCTTGCGCATAACCGTAGATATTGTCCTGCTTGGCATCATCGTACTTATGCGGAACCTTATCCCCTTCAGCTTTGAGCTTGCGCTCGTCGGCACTGTCGCCGCACTGAGCATCGTGAACATCGTGTTCGCATTCAAAATGGCGGCAAAAAAGTAAAATGAGAAATCAGCACCTGATTGGTGCTGATTTTATTTTCATTAAGACGAATTAAACATCGTTTATGAAAACTTAAGAAATTTACATAACAACATGTGCTATAATGCAGGGCGTATCAAATCAACTAGGAGGTCAACATGAAGCATAAATTCAGATCCTGTGCCGCACTGCTTATGGCGCTGTACATGATATTCAGCCTTGCCGCCTGCGGCCAGAGCGGGAGCACAGGCAGCGATACTAAACAGACCGGCACGAAGAATACCGAGCCGACCCCGGAATTTGTTTACAGCGCGAGCTTCACAAAGCTGCGCGAAAACAGCAAGGATGACTCCCAGCCCCAGACCGTGACCGCCGACGGGTTCTACAGCGTCGGCAATGAGAAGGTCGGCGACAATACACCCGAGGGCGTGACGCCCGATTATGAGGGGCAGTATGACGTGTACGCGCCGTACATCACCTTCACGGACTTTGGCGGCAAGGTGACGAAGCTTGAAAGCTACGTCCCAGTCGAGGAAGATCAGAGCAACGCTGATAAGCGTGACTACGCAAGCAGCCACAGCATCGCCGGTATCGCCGTGAACGACGACGGCAGCCTGACGGTCATCGAGAATGTCTACCTCTCATGGTCGGACGCTCCTGCCGATATCAAGAGCGACAGCGACGATTATTACAACTACTACAAGAGCGAGAATGCCTACTATCTGCGCGTGCTCGACAAGACCGGCGCGGAGTTGAGCAGCGCGAAGCTCGAAGCGGACACCTCGAATGATGACTTCTATGTCAGCCAGTTCGTGCTCGACGAATCCGGGAACGCCCTTGTGATGAGCAGCATCAAGATCACCGCGTTCGCGCCCGACGGCAGCCTCGCATACGAGATCCCGGTCGACGGCTATATCTATTCGATCGCGACTCTGCGCGATGGGCGCATCGGCGTGCTTGCGATGGACATGAGCAGCCATGACTTCGCGCTCAATATCGTCGACAGCAAGGCCGGAGCCTTCGACAGCACGAGCTACACCATGCCGTTCGACGCCTACAACCTCATCAGCGGTGGTGGGGATTACGACCTGTATTACACCAGCGGCGTCAACTTCTATGGCTACTCTCTTGAGACCGAGACGGCGGAGAAGCTGTTCAGTTGGATAAGCTGCGATGTTGACAGCAGCGAGCTCGCGCTCGTGAACGTGTCCGACGACGGGACGATCAGCGGCTTCACCGGCGGCTACGACGACAAGGCCGAGACCTACAGCCTTGACTATGTCACCGTCACCAAGGTGCCCTATGACTCCGTGCCGCAGAAGATCAGCCTGAGCATGGCCACCATGTATGTGGACTACAGCACCCAGAAAGCCGTCATAGACTTCAACCGATCGAACGACAAGTACCGCGTCGACCTTATTGATTACTCCGAATATAACACCGAGGACGATTACAACGCCGGTCTCACCAAGTTCAACACCGAGATCATGGCCGGCAACATGCCTGACATCCTTGCCCTTGATACCCAGACCCCGTACCGCCAGTACGCGGCAAAGGGGCTGCTCGAGGACCTCTACCCCTATATAGACGCGGACAGCGAGCTGGACCGCAGCGATTACTTCCCGAATGTCTTTGCCGCGCTCGAAGTAAACGGCGGACTCTACACCGCCTGCGCGGGCTTCGGCATCCTCTCGGCTGTCGGCGCAACGTCGATCGTCGGCGACACCCCGGGCTGGACATATGACGAGTACTATGAAGCGCTCGCGAAAATGCCCGAGGGCTGCGAGGGCTTTGACTACGGCTACGACCGCAACACCCTGCTGACGCTGTGCCTTGCGCTCGACATGGACGATTACATGGACTGGAGCACCGGCGAGTGCCGCTTTGACAGCGAGGACTTCGTGAAGCTTCTTGAGTTCGCTAACCAGAACAAAACGGACTTCGACTACGAGAACGCCGAGTACACCGAGGAGGACACCGCCGCCAACCGCATCCGCGAGGGCAAGCAGATGCTGACCTCGGCAAACTTCTTCAGTGCCGACTATATGTACAATAACTTTGAGCAGACGTTCGGCGCGCCCGTCACAATAAAGGGCTTCCCGACGATGCACGGCGTGGGCAACATGATAACCATACAGTCCTCCTACGCCATGAGCAGCACTTGCCAGCATAAGGACGCGGCATGGCAGTTCCTCCGTACCTTCCTGACCGAGGACTACCAGAAAGACGTGCCCTATCTGCCGACGAACATGAATGTCTTTGAAAAGCAGCTTGCCGACTCCATGGTCGTCGAGTACGAGAAGGACCCGAACGGCAACTACATGCTCGACGAAAACGGCGAGCGCATCCCCGTCTCCAAGGGCATGATCTCCGACGGCGTCAATACCTATACGATATACGCCACCACTCAGGAGCAGGCCGACCAGCTGCGTCAGGCGATAGCCGACACCACCAAGCTTATGAACTATGACATGAGCATCGCGGACATTGTGACCGAGCAGGCCGCGGCGTACTTCTCCGGTCAGAAGAGCGCCGAGGAGGTCGCAAAGCTCATCCAGAGCAAGGCAAACATCTATATAAACGAACAGCGGTAAAACACAGCGGCAGCCGTCTTCCATGGCTGCCGCTGCTTTTTATCGCGATATTTTATATAAACAAATTATATAAAATACAGCACCATATGCAGCGCGATAAACATAAGCAGAGCAAGCGAATACCAGCGGTGCCAACACATTTTCTTCCTGATATCTTTGGTCATGTGACATGCATATATAAGCACAAGGCCCGTCAGGAGCGCCGCAGCCCCCATGACCGGCAGCCACACGCCGTGGATCGCTAAAGCCTTGAAGGTGAAGAAAACGTGTATAAGCGCGAACAGCAGAAAGCCCCCGCTCGCAGCCTCGTGCAGCTTCATAAGAAGGGCGTTCGCCTTATGCGCTCCCGCTATCCTCAGAGGGTATTTTACGGCAAGCAGTATAAAGCAGGCAAGAGTGAGATAACCGAACAGCAGCGACATGATGTTTCTCCTTTTTCATTTTATTTCCGAAACATATTTTACAACGTAGTCGACAAAACGCCGCGTTGCGGGGCCGGCCTTGTCCCCGGCGGCAATGGCGATGCCGATCGTGCGTTTGGCCTCGGGTATGAGCGGCATGACCTGCAATTCGTCGTGCCGCCCCTTGAGCAGCAGCTCCGGCATTATGCTTATGCCCAGCCCCTGCTCGACCATGGCGATAACCGCATAGTCGTCCTTGGTGTAGAAGCGCACGTTCGGCTTGACGCCTGCTGCGTCGAGCGCGCGGCGCGCGTCGTGCGCGGAGCTCTCCAGCAGACTTATGAACGGCTCATGCTCGCACTCGATGAGCGGGAACTTCGGGTAGCTCTCGTACCGGCTGTGCTTCGGGAGTATCGCGAGCAGCCTGTCCTCCATCAGCGCGATGCACTCGCAGCCGACGGCGGAGGGCATCGCGACAAAGCCGACGTCGACGCTGCCGTCCGACAGCCACTGCTCAACGTCGTGATAGTCCCCGTTGAGGAGCTTGAAGTCGACCTTCGGATAGTCGTGCTGGAACTCCTTCAGCACCGTCGGCAGCCAGTGGACGGCGACGGAGGTGAACGCGCCTATGCGCACCGTGCCCGATTCCAGCCCGCGTATGGCCGAGGCGGTTTGATTGAGCTGCTCTGCGCTGCTTAAGAGATTGCGCACCGCGGGCATGAGCCGCTCGCCCTCCTCGGTAAGCCGCACCCCCGCGCGGCTGCGGATGAGCACGGCGAAGCCCAGCTCCTTTTCAAGCGCGTCTATACTGTGGCTCACGGCGGACTGCGTGCAGCCAAGCTCCGCCGCAGCGCGGGTCAGGCTCTTAGTCTCAACAACGGCGGTCAATGTCCGGTACTTGTCTATACTCATGGTCAGACTCCTGCATGAAAAAAAATCATCTTGATATGAACAACATTATGGTGAGTTATATTATAGGGAAAAAACAGCTTGTTTGCAAGCTGTTTTTTTTCCTGCGCCGCTTGCGAAAAAACTTTGTAAGAGTAAAATACCACTTGTATTTGAAAGAGGAGTGAAAAGCCATGTTCAACACATCAACGATCTGCATCCTTATTTCCGTCGTTGTCTACCTGCTGGGTATGCTGGCGATAGGCATAATGTATTCTAAGAATTCCACGACCGAGGACTTCTACCTCGGCGGCAGAAAGCTCGGCCCTATCGTCACCGCGATGAGCACCGAGGCTTCCGATATGAGTGCGTACCTTCTGATGGGCGTTCCCGGTCTTGCCTTCTTCTGCGGCGTTGCCGAAGCGGGCTGGACGGCAATAGGTCTGGCACTGGGTACATATCTCAACTGGCTCATCGTCGCCAAGAGAATGAGACAGTATTCCGCAAAGACCCATTCCATCACCGTGCCTGATTTCCTCGCCGTGCGTTTCCGCGATAACACCAAGGTCATTGAGACCATCGGCGCGATCGTCATCATCGTGTTCTTTGTGCCCTACACCGCCTCCGGCTTTGCCGCCTGCGGCAAGCTCTTCAACAGCCTCTTCGGCTTTGATTACATGACGGCAATGATAATCTCCGCCGCTGTCATCGTTGCCTACTGCGCGACCGGCGGTTTCATGGCGGCCTCCGTCACGAGCCTTATCCAGAGCATTGTTATGACGGCCGCACTTGTCATCATCCTCATTTTCGGCATCAACACCGCCGGCGGCTGGGACGCCGTTGTCGCAAACGCCAAGGATATCCCCGGCTACCTGAGTTTCACCGCAAGCACCGATATTTACGCAAGCTCCGCCGGAAGCTATTCCGCCCTCAAGATCGCTTCTACTCTGGCGTGGGGCCTCGGCTACTTCGGCATGCCCCATATCCTTATCCACTTCATGGCTGCTGAGGACGAGAATAAGCTCAAGATCAGCCGCCGCGTCGGCACCGTCTGGGTCGTTATCTCCCTGAGCGTCGCCGTCGTTATCGGCATCATCGGCTACAGCATGGCCAAGGCCGGCGCGCTCGTAATGCCCGGCACCGAGGCCGAGGCGGAGAACATGATCGTCAACTCCGCAGCGCTCCTGTCCACCCACGGCGTGTTCCCCGCAATCGTCGCAGGTATTATCATTGCCGGTATCCTCGCCGCTACCATGTCCACCGCTGACGCGCAGCTGCTTGCCGCGGCCTCCGGTGTGACTCACAATATCCTCACCGATGTTTTCGGCGTCAAGCTTTCCGATAAGAAGACCATGACCATCGCCCGCGTCACTGTCGTCGGCGTCGCGATCCTCGGCGTCATCTTCGCAAGCGACCCCAACAGCTCCATCTTCCGCGTCGTCTCCTTCGCATGGGCAGGCTTCGGCGCGACCTTCGGCCCCGTGATGCTGTTCGGCCTGTTCTGGAAGCGCTGCAACAAGTGGGGCGCCATGAGCGGCATGATCGTTGGCGGCGTGATGGTGTTCGTCTGGAAGTATCTCATTGCTCCTCTCGGCGGCATCTTCGCGATATATGAGCTGCTGCCCGCGTTCGTTATCTCCGCGATCGTCATCGTCGTCGTGAGTCTCCTGACCCCCGCTCCCGAAAAGGAGATCGTCGAGGAGTTCGAGTCCGTCGGCAAGTAATAAGATTTCGGTTCTCGCCCCCGGAGCATCCGCTCCGGGGGCTCAGCTTTGAGCTGATGCGGTCTTGCAAAAAAGCGGTGCCAGTGCTACAATACCGTTGAAAATGATTTATGTTTTTTTCTGCTGCCGAAACGGCGGCTATTTTATGGCGCATCAGTTAGATGCTGTTAACTGATGCACAGTAAAAAACACGGAGGATCTTACTATGAGGATTTTGGTATTCGGCGCCGGTGTTATCGGCTGCAATCTTGCGCGCAACCTGTTCCGCGCGGGAAAGGACGTTACCCTGCTAGCGCGCGGCGCTTGGGCGGAGGAGATTCAGAAGAACGGTCTGCGGATAAAGGACAAGTTTTCGCCGCGCATGTCGGTCACCCGCATCCCGGTGGTGACGGAGCTCAAGCCTGAAGCTCGGGTTCGAATCCAAATGGCTTTCATTATACACAAAAGCCCCCACCTATGGTGGGAGCTTTTGTGTATGGCGGAGAGTGAGGGATTCGAACCCCCGTGGCGTTGCCGCCTAACGGTTTTCAAGACCGCCCCGTTATGACCGCTTCGGTAACTCTCCTTATGCAGCCCCTAGTGCGCCGTCAGCCGCGCGGGAACATTAACGGATGAATTGTATCATCACTCGCCGCCTTTGTCAAGAACGACAAGGCGGTGACGGCGCATAAGCCGTCACCGCCTTCATGTTTCCGCGGCTCAGATTGCCCAGTTCTGGCTGCTGGTCTGGAGCTGCACCATGTGGGTGTAAAGCCCATCCTGCGCGTAGAGCGCGTCAGGCGCGCCCTGCTCGGCGACTACGCCGTCGGAGAGCACGACTATCTTATCCGCGCCCGCGACAGTGCGCATACGGTGCGCAATGATGAGCACAGTCTTGTTCTGAACAAGCCTTGACAGCGCCGTCTGAATGAGCGTCTCGTTCTCAACGTCGAGGCTCGCGGTCGCCTCATCCAGCAGGATGATCGGCGCATCCTTCAAGAATGCGCGCGCAATGGAAATGCGCTGACGCTCGCCGCCGGAGAGCGCGCAGCCGTTTTCGCCGATGTCGGTGTTCCAGCCCTCGGGCAGCTTCTCGACAAACTCGTCGCAGTTTGCGAGCCGCGCCGCTTCGAGGACCTCCTCGTCGGTCGCGTCCTTGCGGCCAAGGCGGATGTTCTCAAGGATGCTGTTGTCAAAGAGCGTCACATCCTGGAACACGATGGAGTACAGCCCCATGAGCTTTTCGGGGTCGACCTTGGAAATGTCCATCCCGCCGACCGTGATGCTCCCCTTCTGGTGATCCCAGAAGCGCGCCGCGAGACGGGACACCGTGGTCTTGCCGCCGCCCGATGGGCCGACGAGTGCCGTGACCTCGCCCTGCTTTGCGGTGAAGGACACGTCCTTCAGTACCGTCTCACCGGAGTCGTAGGCAAAGCCGACATGGTCAAACACTATATCGCAGCCCTGATTCGTAAGCTCCTCGCTGCCGGTCTGGATCGGGTATTCAAGTATCTCGTTCATGCGCGCGACGTTCGTGCGCATCGCGATGACTGCCGCGAGATTCTGAAGCGCGCCCTGCATCGGGTCGTAAAGTCTCGACGCCACCAGCAGGAACATGAACAGCGTCAGCACATCGATGCTCCCGTTTATCAGCAGCACCGAGCCCGTCAGCGCGACGGAGGCGATGCCGAGCTTCAGCACCATGCCGGCAGATGTGACGAACACCGCGTTTGTAAGCTCTGCGGAGATCGTCTGCTTTTCCACCGCGCGTATCTTTCCCGAAAGCCCGTCGAGATAAGCGCCCTCGGCTTTGCTTGCCTTCAGGTCGCGGATCGTCTCGATGTACTCCTGAATGCCGTCGGCGCAGGTCATCTTTACCGCCATGGTCTTTGCCTGCACGCGGTCCTGCACCTTGTAGCTGGCAAGGAGGATAGCGATGGACACCGGGATTACCCACAGCGCCGCGAGCGCCATGCGCCAGTCAAATGCGAAGAGGCCAAGCGCTATCAGCACTGTCGAGATAATCGAACCGAACAGGCCGGGGATGAAGTGTGAGCAGGTCTTTTCCAGCACCTCGCAGTCGGCCATGATCGTGCTCGTGAGGTCGGCAAGGTCGCGCTTGCCGAAGAAGGACAGCGGGAGCTTGCGCAGGCGCTCGGCGAGAGTCAGGCGGCGTATGCCGCTTTCCTTGTAGGTTGTGAAGTATGTGCCGTTATACTGGAACCACGTCGTCAGCAGGATAAACGCAAAGCACACGACGCACCCTATCACATAGAACGCAGTCCGTCCCGCGGTCGTGCCCTCCATCAGATCCTTCACGAGGAAATAGAGCAGACCTGTCGGCAGCATGAAAGAGACATTCTGGAGCGCGCAGGCCAGCACGCCCTTTATAAGTCCCCGCGCGCCCTCCGGGGAGCTTGCGGTTGCTTTCTGGATTCTTTCTATCACGGTTATCCCTCCTTTGCGACCTTCCACTCAACGGACGACTGATAGTCACGCCACATCTTGCTGAAGAGTCCGTCCTTGGCGCAGAGTTCGTCCTTCGTCCCGGCCTCCTCTATCTGCCCGTCGCGCACGACGTAGATGCAGTCTGCGTTCACGACAGTCGAGAGCCTGTGGGCGATCATGATAACGGTCTTGCCCTTGGCAAGCTCCGCGAACGCTGCCTGTACCTTGGCCTCATTGTCGGGGTCGGCAAAGGCCGTGGCTTCGTCAAGGATAAGCACCGGCGCGTTTTTCAGCATAGCGCGGGCAATGGCAATGCGCTGCTGCTCGCCGCCGGAGAGGTACACGCCCTTCGAGCCGATAACGGTATGTATGCCGTCGGGGAACTTTTCAATGATATCCATGCACTGGGCAGCCTTGAGCGCAGCGAGGACTTCTTCCTCGGTGGCTTCAGGCCTGCCGAGCTTCACATTGTCAAGGATGCTGCCCTTTATGAGGCGGCTGTTCTGGAACACAAAGGACACCGTGTCCATCAGCTCCTCCTTGGGCACCGCGCGTACATCCGCGCCGCCGATGGAAATGCTGCCGCTCTGCACGTCGAAGAACCTGCACATGAGGCTCGCAAGCGTCGACTTGCCGCCGCCCGAGGGGCCGACGAGCGCCACGGTCTGCCCTGACTTAATGTCCATCGAGACGCCCTTTATAACCTCCGTCTCGCCATCGTAGCTGAAGTGTACGTCGGAGAGCTTCACGGAGCCGTCCTTCGGGTGCTGCGGCTCATCGCTTACGGACACTGGCTCCGCGTCCAGCACAGAGTCTATGCGGCTGAGCGCGTCGGCGACGATCATTTTGTTCTCGCTCATGTACATGATCTTCGTCAGCGTCAGAGAGATGACCGGCGTGATGATGATGTAGAACAGCAGGTTCAGCAGAAATTCCGGCGTGACGCCGCTCTTCGTAAAGAGCAGCCCGCCCGCGATGAGAAACGCAAACACGCCGTTTATAGCCGCAGTGTAGAACATCATGGGCATGCGCAGCTCCATCGTGTAGGCGACGACCCACTTTTCATATTCATCTATCGTTGCCTTGAACTTCTTGAATGAGAATACTGACTGCCCGAAGGTTTTCACAACGGGTATGCCGCGGACGTACTCGACCGCCTCGTTCGACATCGCAGCCAGAGCATTTCCGTACTGGCGCATCTTCTCTTCCATCCTCTTGCCCGTCATGGCGCTCATTATTGCAAAGCCGAGCACCACCGGCACAAGGCTCAGAAGCCCGAGCCGCCAGTCGAACACGAACAGCAGCACCAGCAATCCGACCGGCGTCGCCATCGCGCCGTACTGGTCGGGCAGCTGATGGGCGAGGTAGGTCTCCGCCGCGCCGGTGCTCTCCTGGATCACCTTGCGCAGCCTGCCGCTGCCGTAGCGCTCGGTGAAGCCCAGCGGCAGCTTTGCCAGATGCTCCGTCACCGCAAGGCGCAGGTTCGTCGCCACGCGGAACGCGGACGTGTGCGAGCACAGCAGCGCGAGCACATAGACGAGGTATGACAGCACCGCGAACAGCACCGCCATCCAGCCGTAGTGCGGAATGTTAACAGCCTTGGAGTAATCCGGCGCAGCGTTCAACACGTCGCGGAGGATCATCCATATATACAGAAACGGTACCAGCGCCATCAGCGCGCTGACAGCCGAGAGCACCCATGAGGCATAGGTGAACGCCTTATGCCCGCCGGCGTAGCTCATCAGCCGGGACAGATCGGATCCTTTTTTCAAATGGCTCACCTCTATATTTTAATTTGCCGGAGAACTGTTGATAATCCATGCGCAGACGTTCAGATGAAACGTCTGCGCATATACTTGATTATTCGGCAGAGGAAAGATTCTCGGTCGCGAAGAGCTCGATGACGTTCTTCATCGTCTCAAGGTCGTAATCCTCGGCGATGCCCGCGGCGTTCCAGTAGGCGTAGTTGCCCTCGAACCAGCTCTGCAGGTCGTTCACATCCTCAGCGTAGCGGAACTCAAGATGATAGGTGCTCTCCATCGTGTCGGGAGAAAAGGCGAAATAAGTGAACTCGCCGGAGTTTTCATCCTCGCTCTCGTAGAAGATGAAGCCGTTTTCGTTCTCTATGTCCATCGGCTTGTAGCTGTGGGAAAAGACCTCCTGACCCTGCTCGTCAAGGCCGGTGATCGTGTATCCGTCCATCACGAACTTCTCAACACCGCCGAGGAAGTAGCAATTGAACGCCATGCTGTCGGGGTCGGCGGTGTACTTTTCAGCAGCTTCCGCACCGTAAGGCTCCGCCATGCACATCGCAAGCAGCATGTCAGTCGCAGCTTCCGCGTTCTCTGCGCCGACCAGCGGCGTGGTCGCTTCGATCCATATATCCCTGTACTCAGCCTTTGAAAGCTCCGGGAACAGCTCAACATAGGTGCCGCTTATCGACGGCAGATATTCTTCCGCTGTCTCTTCTTCGGCAGCGGGCGTCTCCTGCGCAGCCGCAGTCTCCTGCACAGTCTCGGTCGCCTGAGGCTCCGCTGTCGGGGCAGCCGCGTCGTTCGCGGTCTGGCCGCAGCCAATGAAGGACAGCATGCAGAACACGCACAGCATCAACGAAATAAATTTCTTTTTCATAACGTACCTCCTGAGATTTCGGTTAAGCTTCTCTAACCGTTGGGTACTCTACCACATATCTCTCCGGATGACTACTCCGTTTTGGTTTAACTGTCCCGTTTTGACGCGTTCTTTGCACGGGCTCGGTACTGCGTCGGAGTAACGCCGTAGCGCTTTTTGAAGCATTCGGAAAACTTGCTGGCGTTGTCATACCCCGCGTCCTGCGCGATCTGCGTCACAGGCCTATCGCTGCGCACAAGCTCCACCGCAGCCTGCTCCAGCCGGTATTCTTTGATGTAGTGGTACACCGGCACGCCGTAAACCTGCTTGAAGAGCTTCTGCAGATGCGATACCGATATATTGTGCTCTGCCGCCAGCTGTGAGAGCGACACATAGCCTTCCCTGTCCGTCAGCAGATGGTCGCGCAGGTGGCGTATCAACTCCGCCTGCTTTGCCGAGCGGTAGGGCTCGGAAGAATTATCCCGCGGTATGCGCCCGAGCAGCATCAGCAGCTCCATGACCTTGAGCTGCAAAAAACCGTAGTCAAGGTATGCTGCGCTCTCGTAGAGCTCGCGGAAAACATGCTCGCAGCGCGGCCCCGCCGCGCCGTACATGTACCATTTGTTCCCCAGAAGGTTCTGCCGGAGCGCCGCGAAATCCACGGAAAAGGCCGGGGCGTTTTTCTCTATCCAGCGCAGCGCCGCAGCTGGGTCTATCTCGAGGCATATCCCCTCATAGTAGCCCAGCGGGAAGCGGGACTCCGAACGTGTGCCGTGTACCCCGTCATAGCAGCTTATCGCCATGTCTCCGGGCTTGAGCAGCACCTGGTCGCGCAGGGAGAAATGCGTCTCAAAGCGCCCGTCCACGCAGAAGTTTATTTCCAGCATTCCTTTCTGCGTGCGCAGCTCCGTGTAGGCTTCCATTTCCAGCCGCATCAGCATCGCGCTCACGCCGTCCAGCAGCGGATAGCAGTGTACCTCGCCGTTTCCGTCGGCGTTTTCAAAGCCGCCGGTCTGTCCGGGCGGGCAGGGTATGGCGTTCGTACCGTCATGGTATATGATCTCTATCACGGCTGTTTCTCCTTATTGCGCTTAAATTTCCCGCAGCCCCTCGTAGTCTTTCAGCACCGGGCTCCTGTCGCCCACGTACCAATAGTCGCAGCAGTCCCTACCCAACACCTCGCCGTCCATGCGGTGCCCGCTCGCCTCATAAAAAGCGATGATCGTGAACCAGTCCAGTATGTTTTTCGCCATCATGTTCTCGCCGAGGTCGGGCATGTCCTTCATGAAGCCTAGGCAGTATTCCTCGGCGCTTGCAAATATCCGCTCCGCCTCATCGGGGTACTGTTCCCGGCAGTGCTGCTCGCAAGGCTTCGCGTAGGACGATTTTGAATAGGCTCTCTTCATCTAAGCGATTCCTTTCTTCTCAGAAAATCAAAACGACAATACTGCCGACGAGCGCCGCTCCCGCGGCCCATATCAGCGCCAGCATGCTCCGCTTTTTCAGCACCTGCCGCCATGTCTGCACATACGGCATATCCTCAAGCCCCGGCAGCACCCAGAATTTACTGTATCCGACCCAGAGCTTATCGATCACAACGCCATCGTAGATATTCATTACCTCAAGAAACAGCAGCGCCTGTAAGTACGCCTCGCCAAAGCCGGTAACTCCGTTCCACGCACCGATGATCAGCACAAGCGCGGCAAGCATCACGATGTAGAATGCGGTCATAAAACACTTGAAGCGGCGGTCTATCGTCGCACGGTCGGATATGCCGAGTTCTATCGCCCGCTCCTGCATCGCCTTGGGATAAAAGTACAGTCCATTGACCGCGCCGCCGATCACGGCAATTTTCACCATTGCGGTGAATAAAAGGCAATATAAAATTAACTGCAATACTATCATTTCAGAAATTCACGTATCGTTCTGATATACTCGTCCGTTTTCAGCACCGTCGACAGGTGCCCGCCGGAGACGTAGCTTATCTTCGGTTCATGCATCAGCCGTATGAGATCCTCCTGCATCTTCCCGGAGAAGAAGTCCTGATCCGGCAGGATGAGGAGTATCTTCCCCTCAAGCGCTGCGAAGTCCTCCGCCGTCACCGGCTTCTGGTTCATGAGATCCGCCAGCAGTCCGGAGATATGCACGTCTTTCTCCTGCTTAAAGTCTTTGAATATCGTCTCGAACATATCCTGCGCGTAGGCTATCTCCTCGGCGCTCTCGTTGCGGATATGGCTCATGCCGGCCTTGATGAGCGTCGGCTTGAGCTTTTCATAGTTGCAGTGCTTCATGTACCACAGCATGACCGGCGCAAGGCGGTATTTCTTTTTGAGGCTCTTCAGCGTCGCCTCATCCATGCCGCCGGTGGAGATAAGGATCATTCCGCCCGCTTCACCGGGATATTTCTGCACATATATCTGCGCCACCATACCGCCGTCGCTCGCGCCGACGAAGATGGGAGCCTCTATCCCAAGCTCCTTGAAGAAAGAGTGCATCCCGGTGACGAGCGCCTGATTTGTCGGCAGCTCCTGCGGATAATCGAAGAGCAGCACGCGGCAGTCCCCGGCAAGGGCGTCCACATAGTCCATCCACATTTCAAGCGTGTTCATCCCGCCGTTTAAGAACACCAGCGTTTTGCCGTCCTCTTTCCCATCCAGAATATAGCGGTACTGCGCGCCGTCGACCGTTATATATTTGCTCGGATGCGCCGCGGAAAACGGCTTTAATTTTTCAGAATACAGCATCATTTTTTCTTTCCCTCCGGATATTTTATCATGTCGTACAGCATCCCGGCCTCGCCGCAGCTGCGTGTCCCGGCAAGCTCCATGCCGAGATGGATGTATCTGTCGCACTTTGACTTTGCGTCAGTCTCCAATATCACCGGCACACCGAGCCTGTTGCCCTCTGTGAAGGCAAGCTCCATGACCCGGCGCATATAGCCCTGCCCCTGATACTTTTCGCGCACACAGACCATGCCGACGAAGATATAGGGCTTCTTTTCCTTGTCAAAGCGCTTGTCGAGCCCCGGCTCTGTCTTTCCCATGATGCGCAGAAAGCGCATGAAATCCTTGAAGCCCATTGAGCTGAACAGCCCTTTTACAAGGCACATCATAGCGCTGAGGCTGAGCTTCTCTCCGGGCAGCTTATAGGCGATGTAGGCCTCGCCGTTCTCGCCGGTGTTATAAAGTATGCCGCCGCGCAGCGCCATACGCACATAGCCGCTGATGTATACCGCCGTCGCCTCCCGGCTCGGGAAAGCGTTTATCAGGCCGCGCTCCGTGCCGTAGTCATAGTAGCCGAAGGCGTGGCCGATGTCTTGTATCACGCTCTCGTCAAGCGTTGTTGCCTTCATGTGTCTCTTCCTTTCTGAGTACCGCCACGGCGCAGGGTATTCTGCCCGCGCACATGGTGTAGCTCGCGTCAATATAGCCCGCGTCGGCAAAGAATTGCTTATATGTATCCAGCGTGAACTCGCGCTTGAAGTTCGCGCCCGCCTTGCCGATCGCGTCGGACACGCTGTTGGTCGTGCCCTTTTCGGTCCGGTTCATATAGGTGGGGATGATCAGCCGGCCGCCCGGCCTGCATACCCTGTCAAGCTCGCGCAGCGCAGCATACGGCGCGTCGAGCAGATGGATGACGTTCGCCGCAACTACCGCGTCAAAGCTCGCGTCGGGATAACCGAGCCGCGTGATATCCGCCTGCTCGAATTTTATATTGGGGTACTTGCCGTATTTTCTCTCCGCCCGCTTCAGCATCTCCTTGGAGAAGTCCGTCGCCGTGAGTGTCCTGCACCTCGGCGCTATTACGCCCGTGAGAAGCCCTGTACCGCAGGCGCATTCCAGCACCTCATCCTCCGGGCGGATAAGCTCTGCCACCGCCGTGCACAGCGCCTTGTTCGCTTTCCTGTTTATGACGTTTGCGAACACGTCATATATCCATGCTACCTTGTCCCAGAACATCTTCTTATCTCCCGGCGATCTTGAGGCAGAAGTCGCAGCAGTCGTCTCCGCGCCCAAGGGTCTTTGTGCGGTGCCAGTAAAGCTTCGGGTGCATGCCGTCATAGGTGATATCGTCGCTGTCGCAGAAGCTTGGGCACAGCTCCGGGCAGCCGTACTGCACGCAGGTGTCGTGATAGGGGCAGCGGGTCATGTCTATGCGCCAGACCCCGCCCGTGACCTGTATCTCCGTCGCGGCAAAGCCCGCCGCCGTGCCGAAGAGCTTCGGCGTCTGCTTTGCGAAAATGCCCGGCACTTTTTTGTAAAAGCCCGGTATGCGCATAAGCTTGAGGATAATACCCTTGAGCCGCCATGCGCGCTTCTCCACATAGCCGTGGACGGTCTGGAGCGCTTCCTCCTTGGGCATCACCGTCTGCAAGGTTTCATATATCGCGATGCCCGGCAGTATCTGGTTCTCTAAATGCTGCCGCTTTTCCTTGGAAGCCCCGGCAGTATCCGCGCGCAGCCCGGCTATTCTCTTTTCAAACGCGGCGTTCAGCTCCGCTTCCCTTTCCGGGAAGCGCCGGTGCACAGTCTCCCTAAACTCCGGGATCAGATAGCTTGCTTTCATGTTCTCCTCCGGGGCGCTTTACGCTTTTTTCTTATACCCGCAGTCGCAGTACGGGCCGCCCGAAGCGAGGGTGTACTCGCGCACAAAGTTCGCCGTGCCCCCGGCCTCGGCCATGGTGTAGTCCAAGTGGCACATGGCGGGCATCAGGTCGTACAGTCCCTGCTCCTTCATCAGCGCGCAGATGCCGCACTTGTCAAACCTTGCCTCGTAGCCGCTGCCGTCGGGGTATTCGTAATATTCCATGTTCCATGAGTACGGGTTCCTGTCCGCAGCGCGCAGGGCGGCGGTGGCTTTCATCCCGGCGATGTCCTTGGGAGTGAACTTTGATTTCCCGCTCTTGCGGCAGAACCACTTCATGGGTCCGGTCATCATAGCGTCCGCGTAATACTTCGTCAGCGGCTCCACCTGCGGGCGCTCCGGCATGGAAAGGATGAACGCGCAGAGCATCGCGCTGTTCACGATATTCATCTTGAACCTGTCTGCCTTTTCAAACTCCGGAAGCCCTGTGATTATCTCCTTGTACTTAGGCTTTGCCTTGTCTGTAATTTCCTTTGCCACAGCCTCGTCATAGCCGAACACGACGCCGAGCTGCTTCTTAAACGAGCCTGCAAATAACGCCCACATACCCATGGGCATTCCCATGTACTTCATTCCTCTTCCTCCATATAACGAATATGTTTTATTTTCCCGCTCAGAATGAGAGCTTTACTATCTGCATCTTCATCATCCCGTCGCCGACCTTGGACAGGAAACGGAAAAAGCCGCTGACGGACGGATCTTTCAGATCATTGTAGCCGAGCATATATCCACGGCTCGAGACCGTAAGGCGCGCGTCCCACGCTGAGATCTCGCTCACGGCGTCCGCGACTGCGAAATACGCGCCGACATCCTTTATCTCCGCGTCCTTTATCCACGTTTTCAGCATGAGTTTCACGGCCTTTTCGTTTGCCGCGTCGAACACGAGGACGCTCCCCGGGAAAGCCCCGGCCATCTTCTGCACAAGCGCCTTGACCTGTTCCTTCAAAAAGTAATAGAACACGCCCGCCGCGTAAAACACCGCGCCGTCTGCTGCGTCTATCTCACTGAACCACGAGGTGTCGTTCAGGTCGCAGGGGATGTTCTTCTCCCGCTCCCCGGCGGGCAGCAGCTCATTGCGCACGGCTATCACGTCCGGGAAATCGAGATTATATATCCTGCAGCTGCCGTTATCACAGCTGCGCCCGGTGTTGTCCAGCCCGCAGCCGAGGTTCACGACCGCCGCGTTGGGGTGGGCTTTGAGATAATCCCGCACCTCAAAGGCAAGGTCGTTCTGCCGCATGGCGGCTTCGAGGAAGCCGAAGCGCTGCATCATGCTGCCGGACTTCTTTTCCAGCGCGGAGAAGTCATAGTCCACCTCGTCCATAAGGCGTATCGCCGTCTCGTCCCGGTAGAGCCTCGGGTAAAGCTCCGAGCACATTTTGCGGCCATAAAGCGGGATCATCAGTGTTTCCTGCACGGTGTTCTTCTCGATTTTATATTTCATAAGCCTCTCTCACTTTTGGATAAATTCCAGCTCCGGCATACGGTCATGCTCCGCGATAAAGCAGAGCATTTCCGCAAAGCCTTTCGGGTCGCGTATCTGGTACTGCATGTGGTCATGTCCCTCAAACACGGGGAAATTGCCGTGTGGGTAAGCCTGCATCACAGCGTCACGGTACTTGTAATGATCCTCGATGCTGCCGAACTCAAAGTAGGTGTGCCTCTGCAGCTCCTCGGAAAGTGCCGGGAAAGGTTTATCCTCCAGGCTGTCCTCCATTTGGCGGCGCATATTGCCGTAAGTGAGCGCCTCGCCCGCCGCGATGAAGTACGGGCGGATCGAAGCATCGTCGCACCAGAGTATCTTTTTGAGCGTCGCACCCTTTGACCAGTACAGGCTCTTTATCGCCAGATACAGAAACGGCCCCATTATTTTCCGCGTCCCCTTGCCTATCTGCGCAAACTGCCCGCCGTCGAAGAAAACGTGCCCGACCGGCAGCTTCGTCCGCGTCAGGAACGCCGCGGCGAGGTCTGCGCCGATGGAGGACGCCGTGACGAGCGCAAGGCTCTCAATTCCCTGCCCGCGCAGGAAGTCCTCGATCTGCCGGACCTCGTCCTCCTTACTAATGTATTTCTGTCCGGCGCAGTAGACCGTCGAGGTGGGCAGGATGCAGAAGAACTTATCCTGCATATGCTTTGCCACCGGCTCGCTGCTCTCGCCGGTCACGCCCATTGCGTGGAAGAACAGCGCGGCGGGGTTCTTTCTGTCGCCTGAAGTTTCAAAGCGCATAGTCTCACCTTATTTCACGATCAGCGCCATGATCCCCGACAGCACCGCCGCGATGACGGCCATGCCTACCGTGCCGAACAGCCACTTTCTGCGCTTGGTTTCCATAGGGATATAGGGCTTGAGGTCCTCGGTGCCGGGTATCGTCCACGCCTTTGTGTGCCCGACCCAGTATTCGTCAATGAAAAAGCGGTCGATAAGGTTCAGCACGAACAGCATCACGAGCATCGGCCAGAAGCCCGCGGCAAAGCCGCGCGCACCATTTATGACATATACGCACACGAGTATGTAGGCGATATATATCGGCAGGCACACCACCTTGAAAAGCATCTGGTTGTGCTTTATCCTCTCCTTCGTCGTGAGCCCCATAGAGACGCAGCGCTCCTGCACGTCCGGTTCATAGAGATGCAGCAGCCCCACCGCGCCCTTGCGGATGCCGACGGCGCACACTAAAACCAGCAGCGCGCCGAGTCCGATTCCTTCAATGATCGTTGTCAGTAACATTACCTATTCCTCCTGTAGCCTTGCTCATCCCGGTATTCGGGATGCTCTTTTGCGTATGGGTCCTTATCCCCGCATATCGTATAATCGCACTTGCAGCCGTTTGCGCAGGTGGTGGTGCGCACGAGCTTTGCGTGTATCAGCTCCATCGACGCATAGTCCACATTGCACAGGGCAGGCATGATGTCCGTCAGCCCGTGCTTAATTGCAAACTCCGCCGCGGGGCAGGCCGTGAATTCATAATAGATGGGCTTATCCTTATCAAACGGCGCGACATCCATCTCGTAATCGTGCCACTCATCGCAGCGCTTCTTCGCCGTGCAGAAAGCCTTGTACATCAGCTTCTTGAAAAAGGGCTTGTTGCAGTCGACAAACTTTGAGAGCTTACGGAATGACGGCAGGATAAGGTTTTCCTCCATCTCCTCTATCTCCCGGAACGTCGTGACGTCCCTGCACGCGGCGTAATAGCTCATGATAGCGATGCAGTCATAGGTGCCGCCTGCACCGTTGTGAAAGTTCTTCTTCCCGCCGAGGTCCGTGCGCCAGTCGGAGAGGAAATCCGCATACTGCCGCTGCACCTTTTCCCAGACGGCCTCGCGTTCGGCTTCCGGATAGTGCAGGGCTATCTTCGCGAGTATCTCCTTCTTGCACTGCTTTGAATAAAGCACATGGCAGCTTCGGTCAAATTGCAGTTCGCTGTCTTTCATAGCTTCTCCTTTTCCAGACTGCACCGGTGCGCCGCCTGGACCTCCTTTGAAAATTCCTCCGGATGCTCCCCGGCAAGGCCGCCGTGGCCAAGCTCGGTGAATATCTTCACCTCGAACGGATAGCCGCTCTTTTTCAGCGCATCGAGCCCCGCCGAGAGCTTTTTGTCGACCGTCCCTTTTATCCCGTACCAGAGGTACATGTCCGTTTTCTCAAACAGTGAATAGTCGGTTTTCTTGCCTATCAGGTAATAGTCCTGATTCTTCCAGCTGCGCCACGTGGCTTTGCCGTAAAGGATCCTGTCGGCCTCCTCATAAGTGCGTCCCGCTCCGATCCTTACTTTTTCAGAAAGTCCGCGATCTTAGCAAAGTCCTCCTTTGCCTCCCTGAAGCACGGCAGCATGCAGTAGCAGTGCACCATCTTCGGTCTTGCAAAGGCGGTGTACGGAACGTCCGCGCGCTTACAGGCTTCCTCAAAGTCCGGCAGCGCGCCGTAGAGCACCTCGTCTGAGGAGTAGAAGAAGTGGATATCGCCCACACCGGAGAAGTCGCCGCGCGAACCGGAGATCATATAATCCGGTACGCCATCCTGTCCGTGGCGCATGAACTTTTCGACCGTCACCATGAAGGCGTAGTCAATGGCAACGTCCTTACTGTTCAGTGCCTGCATCCGCGCCTTCTCCGCGTCGTTCCATGGAACCTCTCCGGGAGAGACCGCAACGATGTGCCGCGGCTGCGGCAGTGGCTTGCCGAGCGCGCTGTTGTGCGCGGCGATGCCCAGCGCGAGCGCGCCGCCCGATGAGAAGCCGCAGGTGCTGACGTTCCCGCCGCCGTACAGCTCCGTCATCCGCCGGTAGCATTCATAGGCCATTTCATAGGTCTCCGTGATGCAGTGTTCCGTGCAGAGCGGATAGAACGGGAACCACACGTCGCAGCCGGTGTCCTGCATCAGCTTGCGCATGACAGGCAGGTCGCCCCTGTCCGGGCCGACGACCATGCCGCCGCCGAAGAAATAGAGTATAGCGCGCTCGGATGGCTCTGGCTTTGCCCGCACGATAAGGCAGGGAAAGCCGTTCACGTCGATCATCTCATAGCACGCCTTGTGATCCGTCGGGGTAAAGACGCCGCGGCTGCGGTTCTGCTTTTCGATGACCTTCAGTATCTCTTCCTCAGGCAGAGTAAATGCTTTTTTCGCGCCGCTGAGCTTATACGCCGCGCGCAGTGCCGATGCAAAGAAACTCATACTTTTTACCTTCTTTCAGCTGATTATGCTCTTCACGAGCTGTGCCCACTCCTCCGGATGGCAGGCCAGCAGCTCCTCATGCTGCATATCCTGCTCATGTATAATGGGCTGGGCGAAGTGCCGCTCATAGCGTTCGCGGTACTTTTCTCCCATCTTGAGCGCGTAGAAAATATGTATCTGCGTGCCGGGGACATCGAGCTTATCCGGCAGCGGAGTGATGAGGTCGTAATAAAACTGGTTCTTGCAGCTGCGCATAGTCACGTACGGCCTCGACCGCGCCGATATGGTCGGTGTCCTGATGGGTGATGAGGATGTGCTTAATGGACTTAGGGTCGATGCCGAGCCAGCCCATTTTCTCCTCAAGGCGCTCATAATTGTACCCGGCGTCGATCATTATGGTGATGCCGCCCCTGCGGTAGAAGAAGATATTCGCCACCCATTCACGCACACAGGCGACATTTTCGTCTATCCAGCCGATGTTCAGGGGCTTGAAGATCTACGTGCCCCGGTACATTTTGCTCATTTCCTTTTTCTGGAACCCGGTCGCTTTCTTAGACATGCTCTCCCCATCATTTCTTAGCCGTTACACACAGCCAGCCCTTGTTGTTTTTATGTATCTGTACACCGTGGAACCCGCTCTGCTCCAGTGCCTGCTTGAGCTGGACGTCGCGGTAGATGGTCATGCCGTCGATCATTTCCGTCCATTTATCGTCCTTATCGGTGTCGCCGCTGCTCTCGTTGCAGATGAAGAACGTTCCGCCCGGTTTGAGAACCCGGAACACCTCTCCGAAGCAGCGCGGGAGCCCCGGCCAGAAATAGACCGTCTCGAACGCCGTGACAAGGTCGAACTGCGCCCCCTTGAAGCCAAGCTCCGACACATCGCCCTGCTGCACCGTGCAGCGGCCGCAGGCGATCGCGCTCTGGTTGAGCTTCCGCGCCCACTCGACGCTGACATCGGAGTAGTCAATGCCGTTCACGATGCCCTGCGGGCATTTTTTCAGCAGCGTTTTTATGTTCGCACCGCCGCCGCAGCCGCAGTCGAGCACCTTCGCGTCGGGCGCGATGCTCAGAAATTGCAGCCCCCAGCCCGCAAGGGCGCGGTGGCCGATGTTCATCATCGTCACCATGAGTTTGCCGCCGAGTCCTGCCGGCTTGCGGGTGTTTTCAAAAAATGACATTCCGTTCACCTCAACCTTTCTCGAGCACGACGATCTTGTTCGAAATATTCCTTATCGCGGGGAGCTTATCGAGCAGCTTATAGACCGGCACGAACTGCGCCATGCCCTCGGTCAGGCTGTGCTCTTCTTTGAAACGGAAGCCCGGCAGCAGCTTTACGAGTGCCGCGCCGTTCTTCACACCCCATGTGAATTTGGCGTTGCTGCCCTCGATGGATTTTTCCTTGAAGCTCTTCACGACCATCGGGTTCATTGTCTCGACGAACACGGTCACGCTCCCGAAGCGCCCGGCGATCACTTCAAAGATGCGCTGCACGTCCGCTTCGCTCAGGTACATGGTAAGCCCCTCTATGATGACGAGCACCGGTGTGCCCTGCTCGGCTATCTCTCTGCCCCAATCGTCCATTGCGGACATGGCGATCTGCGAGATAGTCCCCGTCTCCGGCAGGAGCTTTTTGCGCACGGCGATAGTCTCCGGCAGGTCGAGGTTATACCAGTGGGCATAGCCCTCCATGCGGTAGCAGCGCGTGTCGAGCCCGCAGGCTATGTTGACGACGGCCGCGCCGGGATGCGCCGCAAGCCACGCCGACGTGAGCTTATCCAGCACGATCGTGCGGGCGATGACGCCGCTGTGCATGGGCGCGTCCTTATCCGCGAGGGAGAAGTCATAATCGAGCGCGCCGATGATCTCCTCGGCCTTCGCATCATGTATCGCGCCGCGGCCGCGGCTCTCCTTAGCGCGGGCATAAACCGTCTGTAACATAGTCTCCGGTACGCCGGTGAGCTTTATTTTTTCATCCATGTCATTTTACCTCCTCTGTCTTCAGCTGCCGCCCTGCCCAGACGGCGTTTGCCGCCATCCAGATGCAGAGCGCTGCGTTCCCTGAGCCTTGGCTCAGTACAAAATCCCAAGTGGAAACCTCCGCGCCCAGCAGCTGCCGAATGTCCGGGATCAGAACAAATACGAGCTGCCAGACGAGCTGGTGAAATATGAACATCCGCCGCGGCAGAACCGTCTTCCCCGTCAGCACCGCGTAGGCGCTGCCGAGGATGAGCAGGAACATGCCCACGTAGGAGATCAGCATCGGTGAGTTCAGGCGCGCATACTGCGCCTGAATGAGCGCCGCGGTCTCCTCGCGGCCTAAAAGCGGGGCGAGCGTGCTCGTCCAGTCGGCAAGGCTGCCGATGAACAGATGCAGCGCCCCGGCGGAGCTTACGTAGATAACGCCGCCGATAAGGATGGCAAGCCGCGTCTTGCGGTGCTCGGGCTTTATCTGGTCTCGGCAGGCGCGCACGGTGAAGAAGCCCAGCGCCATGCCGGTGAGCCCCGTCGCTATCAGCAGCGGCAGCCGCCACGGCTCGTATGCTCCGCTCAGGTAATATTCCCGCGCGAACAGTCCGATGTCACCGGTGTGCACGGGGATAACGCTCAGGCACAGGTCGCCGACGAGCATCAGCAGCGCGCCGAGGGCACCGAGCAGGCAGTCCCGCCGGTAGCTTTTAAGGTCAAGCGTCATGCGTTCTCACCCTTTCCGGCAGACGAACCATGCGATGCCTTTAAGGTTACCGACGGTCACGTCCGCGTACATGCTCTCAAGCCGCGCCTTCAGGCTCGATACAGTCTCATAAGGCGGGGTGAAAAACTTCATCCGCTCATAGAGTCTGCTGACAAAGCGGTCTGTCCTCCTGCACTCACCGGCAACGTATAAGCAGCCGCAGAATGTCCCGCCGGGCTTGAGTACGCGGAGCGTCTCGCGGTAGGCCGCCTCCTTATCAGGGAAAGCGTGAAAGCCGTTGAGCGACAGGACTACATCAAAAGTCCCGTCCTCATACGGCAGCGCGCCGACGTCGCCATGACTGAATGAGACATTTTTAAGCCCAAGCTTTTCTGCCTTTTCGCGCGCCTGACCCATCATATCTGGCGAATAGTCAAGGCAGGTGATATCCGCGTCCGGCAGCGTCTTATAGACCGGCATGGTCAGGATGCCCGTGCCGACGGGGACCTCCAGCAATTTCCCGGAAAATCCCTCCGGGATGCCGGAGAGCGCTTTCTCAAGATAATCGTCGCACTCCGCCTTGTCCATGTCCCATACCAAACGGCACACTGCCTTGCCGCCCGGCGTGGAGCAGGTTATCATTCCGTCATAAAAGCTGTTGCTGCCCGTCATGCGATAGGCACTGCGTATCGCGTCCTTGCGTTCCATAAGCTCCCTCTTTCTCTGTTAAATTTCTTTAACCCGCGGTTATAAGTTAGATGCGACTAACTCTTGGTGGTTTTACAAGTTCCCCAAAAGCCTCGCAGAGTTTTTCGCCGCGCACGGCGAAAAATAAATCAGATACATTTTCTCCGGCGGCGTGTACGTCGGAGAAAATACTTCTCACGAAGTGAGTGTCGAATTGTCCGCTGAAAGCGGACAATGAGGCGCAGAACGGAGTGCAAACACTTTTGTCAAAGAAGCTCGAAGAGCTTCTTTGACAAGCTAAAAAAGCTCTTTGCACGCTCCGCGCACAAGTGTCTCCAAAACCTTTGGATAAAGCTCCCCTATCTGCTCCTGATGCGAGACTGTCAGAATAAGCCCGCGCACCGTCGCCGCGGCCAGGGCCATGCCGCCCTTGGGCTGCAAACCGCTGCCCTCTAAAAGCGCGCGGATGTGTACCTCATCGTCGTGGTAATGTGCGGACTTGACCTCCTGCGGCAGCCTGCGCAGCAGAAACTCCGCATCGTTCTCGATAAAGACAAGCGCCCGCGTCTCGGACAGCCACCGGCACATTCCAAGTATCGCCGCCTCCGCGCGCTCAGCAGGGGGCAGTGCGGCGTTATCCCGCAGCGCCTGCTGCGCCACGGCGTAGCCCTCGGTATGTATATCCTCCAGCGCGGCAAAAAACAGCAGCTCCTTGGAGTCAAAAAATTTATAGAACGAGCCCTTGGATATGCCGACCGCCTCGGCAAGCTGCTCGACTGAGGTCTTGCGCATGCCGATCGTGACGCCGCAGTGCCGCGCCTCGCGAATCAGCTCTTTCCGGATCGATTCGTTTTGCTCTTCTGAAAATGCCACTGTGCGCGCCCCTTAAACTTTTGACTGAATTTACTCTTTCGGTCAAATGATAACAACATTCCTTTCAAATGTCAAGTCGAACATATTTCCCAAATGGCAAAAAATCCGGGATAACATGAGCGTTATCCCGGATCCATATTTATTTCTTGAGCTGGCGGATCATCTCGTCGCAGACCTCGTCCATGTCCCCGACTATGCCGTAGTCGCAGTAGTTGAAGATAGGTGCATGGGGATCCTTATTGACGGCGATGAACTTGCCCGCGTCGACGCCGGTGACGTGGTTCACCGCGCCCGAGATGCCGAAGCCGATATAGAGCTTGGGCTTTATCATGACGCCGGACTGGCCGACCTGAAGCTTATATGGCAGAAGCTCACGGTCAACGATCGGGCGGGTGCAGGCGATCTTGCCGCCGAGCAGTGCCGCAAGCTCGCGGTACTTCGGCAGGCTCTCATTCTTCATGCCCGCGCCGACGCAGACGATAGTCTCGCAGTTTGCGATGTCAAGCTCGGGGTCGAATGAGTCGGCGGTGAAGCCAATGAACTTTGTGCGTATCTCGCTCACGGGGAAGGAGACCTCCTCGTGTATCTCCTCTACCTCGGCCTTTCTGCCGACGGGGGCATACTTGAAGGTGCCGGGGCGGATGGTGCCGACCTGCGGGCGGAGCGCGGGGATGGTTATGACGGCCATGATCTTGCCGCCGGCGGCGGGCTCAACAAACTCGATATCGGTAGTCTCCGGGTTATAGATGAGCTCGGTCGCGTCGCTGGTGCAGCCGGTCTCGAGGCGGGCCGCAAAGCGCGGGGCAAAGTCGCGCCCGTTGGTCGTGCCGCCGACAAAGACAGCGGAGGGCTTATATTTGCGGCAGAGAACGGTGAAAAGGTTCGTGTACGCTTCGGTATTGTATCTGTCATAGCCTGTGCCGGAGACGTAGATGACGCCGTCTATACCGCAGTCCTTCACCTTATCGATCTCGCTCTCGGGGAGGGTCCCGGCAATGACGGCGATGAGCTTATCACCGGATTCGTCGCACAGCCTGCGCGTTTCGCAGCACAGCTCGAGCGCGACGGGGTGGACCTGCTTTCCGTCATGCTCTATGTATACCCACATGTTCTTGAAGTTCTTCTTATCCATAGCTGCTCCCCCTCTCAGTCCTTGATAAGCGAAATGAGCTTTGTGACGGTCGCCTCCGTGCTGCCCTCATCAAGCATGACGCCGGGCTCCGGCATGACCGGCGGGAACATGCGCGGCACCTTTGTGGGAGAGCCGGGGTCGCCGATGCGGTCAAGGTCAAGGCCGGGGATGTCCTTGGAGGTGAGCGTCGTTATGACGGCTTTCTTTGAGGCCATCCAGTTTTTAAGGCTGGGAAGGCGGAGGGGGTAGTTCTTCTTTTCCATTGTGAAGAGGCAGGGCATGGTGACCTCAAGAGTCTCCGTCCCCTCCTCAAGCTCGCGCTCAACGGTGAGCTTTCTGTTTTCAAAATCAATGTCCTTTATGAGGGAGGCGCTGGTTATCTGCGCCGCGTCAAAGCGCTCGGCGAGCTGGCTGCCCATCTGGCCGGTCGCGCCGTCAAGCGTTTCCTTGCCGCAGAAGATAAGGTCAAACTTGCCTGCGGTGTTCGCGGCGGAGACGATGGAATAGCTCGTTGCGAGGGTATCGGCGTTGCCGAAAGCGCGGTCGGTAACAAGTATCGCCTTATCTGCACCGACGGCGAGGCATTCGCGCAGCACCGCTTCCGCGGCGGGAGGCCCCATGGTGATAAGCGTGATCTCCGCGCCGTAGGTCTCCTTGACCTTTACCGCCGCAGAAAGAGCGTTTGCGTCCAGCGGATTGAGTATAGCGGGTACACCGGCGCGGATGAGGTTGCCCGTTTCGGGATCCATGCGCATCTGGTCAACATCCGGGACCTGCTTTACGCATACAAGAATTTTAAGCATGCTGTGCCACCTTTCAGTTTATATATAATTTATTTTGCTTGTTTGAGTTCGATGAGCGTATGGAGCGTGTCGCGGCTGCGGATGGAGCAGAGATAGCCGCCGTCGATTTCGCTCACGCGGATAACGGCCCTGGTGTCGAGCGCAAGGGGCGCATGGTATATGACGCGGATTGATGAAAACTCCCCGTTTCCGTAGGCCTCATCGGGCAGTGCTTCGAGCGCGTAGCCGAGATAGTGGGTGTTATGTACATGGTCGTTGAAGTCAAGATCGGCGCGGCGGATGGTGAGCGGCAGCTCGCACAGACGCTCCTCCGGCTCGTGCAGGCGCGGCGGCTTGACATCGAAAACGCCCTCCTGCTCCGGGGCATAGGCATCCAAAAGCTCATCAGAGATGCGCACAAGGCGCTTCCTTTGCATATCATACAGAGTAAAGGTAAGGCTCGCGCAGATGACCTGCTCATCCCCTGCTGTCATGACGAACTGCCTGTCCATCGTATAGGGTTTTTCCGAGCGGCGGATCCATGTGGCGGCGCTCAGTTCCTCCTCCCTTTCGGGGTAGCGCTCTACCTCAAGGTGCCAATCGGTTATCAGCCATGAGACGTCCCCTTTGACTACGCTGTCGCCGATGCTGTGCATATGGTGCTCGGCCACGGCTTCAAAAAGTTTCAGTATAGATTCCGGATAGAGCCTGTTGTATCTGTCATAATCGCTGTAACGCGGCTGCAGTTTGTCTGTGAAATACATGCGGGAGTGGGTTCCTTTCGCTTATCTTTATATTCATAATGCGGCGGAAATCAGTACAAGCACCCCGAGCACCGCCAGATGCAGGGGGTATATCATGTAGAAAAAGAGCTTGACGGGTCTGCCGCGTCTGCCATTATACAGCAGCACCGGGATCACTGCAAGTGCTGCGGCAGCAAAGTATGCCCAGTTGTGGATATAAACGACGTATTCGGCATAGCACCAGAGCAGCAGCACAGCTGCCTGAAGCGGTTTTGAGCGGCGAGAGAACCAAAGGAACATCATCAGTGCAAAACCGTACCAGCCGTAGTCCGAATTCGGAAGAATACATATGGCGCAGATAACGAACGCCGCAAGGCACGCAAGTGCTTGGCCGAAATTGGCCGGCCGGCTCACAAGCATCGCCAGCACGGACATACCCGCGAGCGAGACGGCGAGGGTATAGAATACGTTCGTTTCAAAGCCGAGCAGGCACGCTCCCCCGGCGGACAGCTGCACGACGGCGAGCATGAACGCCGCTGCAAGCGAGACGACCGACGTGTCCCGGCGCACGCAGAAATACCACACGGCGCACACAGCGAGCACTGCGGGGACAGCAATATACCACGGCCAGAGGAGTGCAAAGCCGCTTACTGCCGAGAGTCTGTAATTCTCCTGACTGAAAACTATGGTATACGGCAGCTGCGACACGGCGGCAAACAGCACGAGCCGTGAGAGATATTTCCCACGATTCGAGGTCTTTTCAAAGCCGTTCACCAGCAGGAAGGCATAGAGCGGGAACGCGATCCGCCCGGCGGTGCGCATGGCGAAATACAGTCCGTAGCCTATAAGGCTGCTGCTGTAGAGATAATACGCGCTGTGGTCAATGACCATCGTCACGAGTGCGAGGATTTTTATAGCAAATACGCTCATAGTGTTTCCCCTCCGCGCTTCTGCTTCAGGAGCTTTCTGTACGGGGCAAGCCGCCGGTGGTTGAGCCGCGGCTCGATCTTCGCACGCAGCTTCTCATTGCGCATCAGAAGTCCCAGAACCGATAGGCGCAGCGAATAAAGCCATTTCCGCTGCGGGAAATCATAGAGACCGTGAGCCTTGAAGTATTCGTTGTCCGCCCTGGATATTCCTCGAACCGGCCAGAGCCAGTCACGCAGCAACTTCTGCCCGGCGATGCCGCGGAAGTCCTGCGGCGGAGCATACCTATGCTCAAGGGCGTAGGCAAGCTTTTTAGCGACAGATTGGAGCTGCGCGGTGTTCGACGCGAAGCCCGCAAGAAAGCTCTGCGACATTTCCGCTCTCGCTTCCAGCACAGCGATGAGGTTTTCCTCGGCCTCATATCCGCCGTTTATTATATACGCCGTGGGCTTGCCGCGCGCGCGATCGCGCAGAGCAGTGAAAAATCCGCGGTCGTCAAACATCTTGAAGCGCGCGCCCATGCTGTGATCGCGCGGGGTGAATGCGTAGACTATCGCGTCGGCTCTGTAAATGTCCGCAAGGAAAGCATCAAAGCCGTCGTCATAGACGCATCTGCCATCATAGCGGCAGTTCAGGCAGCCGAGGCAGCCGCCCTTAAATTGAAAGTCCGCAATGTTCACAAAGCGCGTTTTATAAGGAAAGGCCGCGGCAAAGTCCTTCACCATCGCTCGCAGGCTCTCGTCCTCCTCGCGCAGGTCTCCGACGATGACGGTGTCATAGTCCTCGGGCTTCTTTGACGGCTCAAGGCAGCATTCATATTCTCTCTGTGCCGCGGGCGCAGGGCTGCGCGAGGGCTCGGATATCTCATTCTCAACGCAGAAAACGGCATAGCGGAAGAACGCCTCAAGCTCGCTTCTCCCCTGCTCGGTCAGCAGATCCTCCGTCCCCGCGGAGAGTCCCTTAACCACGCGCATACCCATATCATTGCAGTTGTCCTCAATGAAGCGCTGCGCGGTCATGTCATAAAAATGCAGCGAGGTAGAAAGCTGCGACGCAAAAACGCCGGTGAAGTCAGCCCCCGAGACCTTCAGCAGTTCAATGAACCTGTGCAGCTGGGAGGGGACAAGAAAATCATACACCGGATAGGCGAAGATGAGCAGGTCGCAGGAGGCGACGGCCTCGGTCGCGCCGCTCATGTCGCGCTCAAAAACGTGGATACCGGAGCCGGCGTTGAGAAATTCAAACTCATGCTCAGGAAAAGTCTGTTCAAGATAGAGACAGCTTTGCAGCGTGACGCTGAACCTGCCGCGCGGCGAACCGTTTATTATGAGAACTTTCATGCCCGCTCCTTTCCGTGTTTGTAATAAGATATATGATTATATAGTTTACCGCATATTTGGATAAAAATCTACAGCATTTCTATAAAAAAGTGCGGACTGAAAAATCAGTCCGCAAACAGGGTTGTGGGATAAAGATATGAGCCGCGGCCTTTCATATGAAAGGCCAATTGGATAAGCTGTGCTTAAATAATAATACTCTTTCTTTATTTTGTAAAGAGCGAAGAAAGTCGAAAGCACACTTCTTTTATACAATGTATAATTTAATTTCCGCTGGGAAGAATATTGGGGAAAACATTTTGAGAGGAGCCATTTGCATGATAATGGATCGTATAGCGCTTGTGCTGGCAATCGTCGGCGGTATCAACTGGGGCAGCGTCGGTCTGTTCCGCTTTGACATAGTCGCATGGCTGTTCGGCGGCCAGACGGCGACGGTCAGCCGCGTGATATACACGCTGGTCGGCCTGTCTGCGCTCTGGTGCATATCGCTGCTGTTCCGCAGCGACTCCGTCACCGACGACGGCATCTGAAATATCCGAACACTGCAAACACCGCCGCGGCTGTTATGGCCGCGGCGGTGTTTTTAATATTAATGCCCGTGGGGCTTGCGGTCGAGGATGTTCTTTTCGGTAGTAAGGTCGGCGTGGAGCAGGTCGGCGGCGATGACGCCGAGCGGGATGAGCGCGAAGAACATGGCCTTTCCGAGGAATACGCCCGCGAGCAGCACCGAGGATATGACGCCGGCGAGGAACATCCCGAGCATCCCAAGGTGCAGAAGCATACGGGAGACGTAGGGCGATTTATCCTTATGCCGGATGGCCTTGCTTATGGCAACGCCGACCTGCCGGACGTGGTTTGTGCAGAAGGTCGTCGCCATAGGGACGCTCTGCGCCTGGCGGAAGGTGTTATACTGCATGGAGCAGATGAAGTTTATCATCACCTGACTGATCTGATACGGGGCAGTCTCCGGGATGAGCGCAAGCACGACGACTGTGAGCATCTCGAGGAGAATAAAGAGCGTGTCCCAGCGGATGAGCCGCAGGCGCTTTATCGGCAGGGCGATATGCTCCGAAACAAACGAGCCGAGCAGATACGCGCTTATCGGGATGAGGTAATACGCCGCATGCGCAAACTTCCCCCTGCCGAGCGAGAGCCCCAAAAGGACGATGTTTGCCGTCTGCGCGTTGCAGAACACTCCGCCGCGGACAGAATAGGTGAAGCCGCCGAAGAAGCCGCCGACCATCATAAGCAGAAGGAACACCCAGCGCTTTTCGCACTCGAGATACTCATGCTCGTCAACGGTCACAGTCTCGGTTATGTGCAGCTTTTTATCCGGAGTCTCCGAAACACTGACGTCGATATCCGCGCCCTCAGGGATCCGGAACTCGCCCTCGGGGCTGTCTATGATCTGCGACTCGACGTCCGTATACTCTGCTGTTTCTTTTTTTGTCTCTGTTTCCATGATCTTTTTTCACCTGAGAATAAAGTATATTATAGCACACTGTGCCGCTGTGAGCAGCACAAAGCCCCAGCGGAAATACCAGTGCTTTGTCTTATGATGAAACACGTACATACCGAGCAGCCCGCCCGGCGCACCGAAGAGCGCGGCAAAGATGAACAGCGTCCTCTCGCTCACACGCCGCCGGTGCGTGACGGCAAGGCGCTTGTCGATGCCCATAAGGCAGAAGAGCACCGCGCTCATCGCGAGTACAGCGGCAAGGCATACATAATTTTTCATGTCCATATGCGCACCTCTCAGCCAAGCGCGCCGAAGTACCATCCGGAGACGCCGTTGTGCTTGACGAAATATCCGCGCGAGGTCTCCTCCACGACGCTCACCTTATCGCCCGCGCGCAGTGGCAGGACATAATCGGTGCAGTCGTTGCAGTCGGTAAACTCCTCCGGCTCGAAGAGATACTTTGTGAGGATATCCATTTCATAGCCGGTACGGACATGGCGGCAGCGGGAGAACTCCGCGCCGCGCTCAAGCACCTGCACACGGCTGTCGCCCCAGCGGATGTAATAAGAGCGTCCGCCCTCCGCCTGAGCCTTCAGCACCGTGCGGACGGAGAACCGGTCATAGGATGTAAAGGAAATATCGTCGCCGTTTATCCCGGAGATGATAAGGCAGTTGAGCTGCCCGTCGTCCTTGAGCACGCACGCGCCGTCGATGCTGGCGATATGGCGCTGCCGGTCGATTATCGGGTTTGCGCAGACCTTGTCCTCGCCGTAGAGCACGACGGGATAATGCCCGACGACGACCCATTTATCAAAGCTGAAGCCGAGATCCATAAACCGGTCGCAGCGCAGCATCTCGCCCTCGGTGTGCGCCTCGAGAGGCTTGCCGGGATAAACGGCGGCGTGCGCGAAGATATAGTTCCCGCTCTCGATGGCGTGCGGGAGAGAATCGAGAAAGGCAAACTCGTCCGGGAAAGCCTTGCCGAGCTTGAATTTATACTCCTGAAAATCCTGTATCTGCGCGGGGTCGTCCCCAAGCTCGTGGATCATGTCCCACAGCAGGCCGCTTTTGCGCCAGTTGACGTACTTCATGATGCTGTCCGCCCAGCGGCTTTGTGTCTCAATGAATATCGCCGACCACTCATCGCAGTTGCCCATGACGGTGTAGACATTCTCCCTTGAGGAAAGCTCCATGACGCGGTGCAGCATCTCAAGGCTCTGCGTACTCTTTTCAAGAAAGTCCCCGTCGATGATGAGGACATCGTCATCGCAAAAGCCCGCGCGGGAGAGCACCCCATCGAAATACGGGATGTTAGCGTGGATATCCGACACGACGAGGACGCGGCGCGCGGGGTCAATATCCGGCCTCAGGATCTGCGCCGGACGTTCATACACGCGCATCACGCGAACCCCCAAGCTTTCTCTCCATCAGCAGAAGCTCCCCCGCTGCGCCCGGCTGCGTCGAGAGCTGACGGAAGCCGCAGCGCTTATAAAACTTCAGCGCACGTTCATTATCCGAGGACACCAAAAGGCGCAGGGCATTGCGCTGCATATCCGCATAATCGCGCAGCGGGCGCGCGAGCAGCTGGATGCCGAAGCCCCGGCTGCGGTAATCCTCGCGCAGGTACAGCAGGCTTATCCAGCCATACTGCGCATGCGCGCCGCGGCGGGTGTCCATGTCGATAAGGCCGACAGGCTCGTCCTTATTATAAATAATGGAGACGGCTCTGTGATCGTCCGCATGGTGCGAGACGGCGGCGGCGTAATAGGTCTCGGGGACGAATCCGCGCAGGTCGCCGTGAGAAGTGCGCCACGTGTCGGCATAGCAGGAGATGTAATAGTCCCTGTGCTCGGCGGGGTCTATGTACTCATGGCGCAGGGAGATCTGATTGCCCGGGCGCGCAGCAAGCGCACCGCTCAGGTGGGAAACGTCGTTTATATAGTCGGCGGTGAAGCTGCCCTTATCATAGAACAGGTGCACGACGCCGGTGTTCGACGGGATCGGCAGGTGCTCGGTATCGCCGATGGGGATGCCGAGGACTTCGGAGAGCATACAGCGGATCGCGACGCCGTGGCTGACGACAGCGACGGTGCGGTCAGGGTTATTCGCGGCGATCTCTCTGAGCGCTTCGGACGCACGGCGCGCCACCTGTGCATAGGTCTCCGCGCCGTCAAGCGAGAAGCGGTCCGGTTCAAATATGAACTCATGCAGCTTTTCAGGGCACTCATATTCAAGGTTCCCGAAGAACTCCGTCTCCCAAGACCCCATATGTATCTCGCGCAGGCGCGCGTCGAGCTGCATGGGGATGCTGTGCCAGCGCGTTATCGCCGAGGCTGTCACGCGCGTGCGGTAAAGGTCGCTTGAATACAGCGCGTCTATCTTCACATGGCGGAAGCGTTCGGCGAGCGCGTCAATCTGCCGCAGGCCGAGCGGCGTAACGTCCCCGTCCCAGTTGCCCTGCATCATGCGGTAAAGGTTGCCCTCGGCCTGTGCGTGTCGTATTATATAAATTTCTGTCATAAGGTTTCCTCCAAACGCTTGACCGGCGAGAACATATAAAGTATAATATAATGACTCGGGTGCAGTCAGGCGTCGCGTAAATACACGCTATTATAGCCTGATTTTCCCGCTTATACAAGAGCTGCTTTGTTAAATCGGCGGTTCTTTTTTGAAGAGAAACAGGGTGAGTGGATCAATATGGTCAGAGCGGCGGCATTGGTGTCAGGCGATGGAGCAAAGCTTCAGGCGATCCTTGACTCCATGTATTTTAAAGAAATACCGGATTTTGAGCTGGTTGCGGTCATCTCTTCGGAGAAGGACGCTTACGCCATGAAGCGCGCGCTCAACGCGGGAGTCCCGGCTTATGTGGTCGATCCGGAGCTTTTCCCGAACATGACCAGCCACAGCATGGCGGTCGCGAACAAGCTGAAGGATATGGACATCGAGCTTGTCATCCTCGCGGGCTACGACATGCCGCTGGGCGTGATCCCTTACCAGTTCAAGAACCACATCATCGGCACTTTCCCGGCGCTCTATCCCGCGTTCGAGGACGCGGAGGGCGACGTGCAGCGCGCGGTACTTGAGCGTGGAGTCAAGATAACGGGGGCGACGGCTTACTTTGCCGACGCCGACGGCCGTGTCGGCGGGATAATCCTCCAGCGCGCCATTGAGGTCATGCCGGACGACACGCCGGATTCGCTGCGCCGCCGTGTGCTTGAGGACGCAGAGTGGAAGCTTCTGAGTCAGGCAGTGAGTCTCTACTGCGCGAACCGGCTCTCCATCCGCAGCAGCCGCGTGATAATAGAAGCGGAAACGGTAAGCTGAAAATGAAATCCGACGGCGGCTGCAAAAATGCAGCCGCCGCTGTGAATTTTAAGCCTGAAAAAAGCCTCTCAGAGTTTTTCGCCGCGCACGGCGAAAAATCAATCAAATACATTTTTGCCGAGGGCGTGTACCTCGGCAAAAATACTTCTCGCTCAGAGAGTGTCGAGCAAAGCGAGGCACAGGTCTGAGCGCAAACTTTTTCCCCAAGAACCTTTGGTTCTTGGGGAAGCAAAACAAAACGGAGCGGTCACCCGCTCCGTTTCGTTATATGGTTGAGGACAAAATGAAAAAGATGAAAAACTGTTACTTGCAGTTATTAATATACCCGAAAGATGTTTCGTATTAAACCGCAGAATTGTTTCAGAATTGTTAAATACAAAAATATTTTCGGCGTTCCCGGAAATATTTCCGGGGCAGGTCAGTCAAATGTGATGTTCCACACGCAGTCGGATGGGATCTCGCCCGGTATCGCCGCGAGATACGGCTCCCCGTCAGGCGCAGGCAGGTAGTATACCGCGAGCTTCGTGCCGAGCTCTGCACCCATCGACGCAGCGATGACCGCGGCGTCCGTCCCGTCGGGCGCGATAAGCTCCTTTATGACCGCCGCTCTGTCCTCGAGATATGCCGCGCATATCCCTCCGCCGCAGGCGTACAGTCCTCCGCCGAGCTCTTCACAGAAACGGCGCTGGAACTCCAGCGTTGTGTGCGAAGGGCGCATACGGCAGCGATCACTGAGCAGCGCTTCGCGGCGCTGGCCGTACTCCGATGATGAGAGGCTTTGGACAGGAGGAGCAGCCGCCGCAGATTCGGCCTCAAGGCGCTGCCGGTGCAGGGCGCACTCGGTGCCGAGGATGGTCTTATACCATGCGTACAGTGACTCCTCCGCCGGGAGCGTGCAGATGATCTCCGCGCCGCGATCTCGCGCAAGCTCCGCGCTGCGCTCCGTGAGCGCGCGGCCTATACCGCTGCCGCGAAACTCCGGTGCGACCGCGACGGCGTAGATATATCCGCAGGTCTGCACCTTTCCGCTGGCGCTTACAAGCTCCATGCCGGTGACGGCGTAGGCCGCGCCCGCGATCTTTCCGTTTACCTCCGCGACGGCGGCGGTGCCCATATCGGGCAGCAGCTGGAGAAAGGAATTTACGAGTCCCTCGCTGTCGTCGAACACCGCCTGCCACAGCGCGGACATTTCCGGAATATCGCCGCCGCGGTACTCGCGGATAACAGCGTCACTCATCGCGCATCCTCGCCGTGAACTTTCTGACCATGAACTCCGGTTTATACGAGAGCTTCGAGGTGCGCAGGGATTCAAGCCCCATGTCGTCCTCGCGGTTCATGTACAGAAGCTCCGGGTGGTTCTGCATGACCATGCGCGTAAGCTCGCGGCAGACCATGGGGTACGCGCCGTTGATGGCGATATCGGCCTTTTCAAAGTGAACGTCAAAGGTGTCGCGCCCGGCCATCTCGCCCATGGAAAAGCCGATGATCTTTCCGCCCGAACGCAGCACACCGCCCTCAAGACCAAGCTTTTCATACACGGCGAAGGCGCGCATTATCGCGTCATGCTCATAGTGGATGCTGCCGTCGAGACGGGCGTAGTTCTCCTCCGTCCACATGTTCAGCATATCGAGGCAGCCGGGAATAAGCTCGCGCGTCAGCGGGACAAAGTCCCAATCGTGCTCCGCCTCGAAGCGGTTGCAGTGGTTCTTCTTCCCGTGCAGAGCCTTGCCGGAATAGGTGGAGAGCTTTTCGGCGGAATAGATATAATCCGCGCAGTCGACGTCCTCGCTGTACTCGAACGCGCCGGGGTACTCCTTATCGAGCATCTCGCGGTGTGCCTCGGTTATGCCGCGCAGCGTCATGGGGTAGCCCTTGAAGCGGGCAAACTCCCGTATCGCCTCGACTGCCGGGCGCAGCGGCCCCGTGCCTATCGGGAAAACAAAGGTGGGCTTGCCCTCGTAACGCAGTTTGGTTAGCATCCTGTCCCCGCAGCGGCAGACAAGCTGGCGGTAATGCTTGTCCCAGATATAGATGTTTCCGAAGTTATAGTCAGCGCTCCGGCTGTTTTCGTTCATAACTATTTCGTCCACCCACGCCTTGTCCGCGAGGGTGACGGTCTTGAATTCTACCATAGGATGATTTTTAATACACGCCGTCACAGACGGCTTTGATTTCCTTTCTGAGAGCGCGCAGATCCATGAACGCATCCGGGCGCTTGCTCTGGTCGCGCAGCAGCGCCGAGGGATGAAAGGTCGCCATGACGCGGCGCTGGTCAATATCGAACCACTGGCCATGTTCACGGGTGATGCGGAAGTCCTCTTTTATGATTTTCATTGCGGCGATGCGCCCAAGGCAGACGATTATCCTCGGCTGAACGAGCGCTATCTGGCGCTCCAACCACTGCCAGCAGGCGTCCTGTTCGATGCCGAGCGGGTCGCGGTTCCCGGGCGGGCGGCATTTCACGATGTTCGCGATATACACCTTGCTCCGGTCGAGGTCGATCATCTGAAGCATATCGTCCAGCAGGTGCCCCGCGGGGCCGACAAAGGGAATGCCCTGCTTGTCCTCCTGCTCGCCGGGGCCTTCGCCGATGAGCATTACCTGCGCCTGTTCATTGCCGACGCCGAAGACGAGGTTCCGCCGCGTCTCGCACAGCGAGCAGCCGCGGCAGGCGGCGCAGTCTCTTTTTAAATTTTCCCAGCTGTCCATAAGCTATTCCTCCGATGCCGACGCCAGACTCAGCAGCAGCTCGCGTCGGTTGTTGTCGGGGTACTCCATCACGTAGCCAAGCAGGAAGCTCAGCATTTCCCCAAGCTCGCGCCCGCGCAGACCGAGCGCGGCGAGATCGTCCCCGTCGACGGCAAGCTGCTTCATTGAAAAGCACTCGCCGCTTTTTATCACCGCTTTGAGCGCGCGGCAGCTGCTGCCGCCGCAGAGCGCGTCATGGCAGCGCGCGGCGCAGCTGACGCTGTCGACCCCGTACTGGCGCAGGAGCTTTTTCCACTCAAGCGGGCTCCCCGGCGCGGGGGACTCCAGCATTTCACACGCATCATTGCAGCAGCGGATGCTTCGGCTGTCCAGCCGAAGCGCCGTGAGAAACTGCTCTGCGCTCCTTATCGCGCCTGAGACGGTGAGAAGTCTGCACAGCGCCGCCCAGCGCTCTAACGCCTTCTTCGGCAGTGACGCGATGCGGTGCAGCTGCTCTTTCTCCGGTGCAGCGCGCCGGTCAAGGTACTTATCGATAAGCCCGAGGGAGATCACCGTGTTGAGCGTTTCGGGCCGGGCGGTGAGGAGTATCTTCTCGACCTCGGCACTGACCCGCTCCGCGGCAAGTCCCGCAGCGAGGGGCGCTTTCTTCCCGATTGCGGCCAGGGTCGCCGGTTCTATCTCAAAGCCGAGGCGGGAGGAGAAGCGGAAAGCGCGGAGCATACGCAGCGCGTCCTCATCAAAGCGCTTTTCGGGCGCGCCGACGCAGCGGATGCAGCCGCGGCGGATATCCTCCGCGCCGCCGTAGGGGTCGATGATGAGCCCGTCGGCGGAGACGGCCATCGCGTTCATCGTGAAGTCGCGCCGCATGAGGTCGGTCGTCAGGTCGCCGACGAAGGCGACGCTGCTCGGGTGGCGGTGGTCGGTGTAATCGCCCTCGGAGCGGAAGGTCGTGACCTCCGCGCTGCGCGAGCCGATGACGACCGTCACGGTGCCGTGCTTTATCCCGGTCGGCCTTGAGCCGGGGAACACATCCAGCACCTGCTCAGGCAGCGCCGAGGTGCAGATATCCCAGTCCTGCGGGCGCACACCGAGGAGGATATCCCGCACGCAGCCGCCGACAAGATAGGCGGCAAAGCCCCGGGACTGGAGCGAAAACAGTATTTGTCTTACATATTTCGGCGGAGTCACGTTTGCCATTATGCTCTCTCCGGTTTGTTGATAGAAAAGTAACGGGATAATATATACTTGCAAGAAACCCGCGCGCGTATTATAATCAGTACCGCACAAATGATTTTATCATTTTTTCCGCGGCGTATCAATAGCATTTCTGTGACAGAATAAAACCATATCTGGAGACATATATGACTGAATTTGAAAATTTTCTTTCCCCCGGCAGGAAAGGGCATCTCATAGGCATAGGCGGAGTGTCCATGTCCTCGCTGGCCGAAGTGCTCAACGGCATGGGGCTGAACATCACCGGCTCCGACATGAACGAAAGCTCCAACGTCCTGAACCTCAGGAAGAAGGGCATCCCCGTCGCCATCGGGCACAACGCGGAGAACATCACGGACGACGTTGAATTTGTCGTGCGCACTGCGGCGGTGCATGATGAGAACCCCGAGATCAAGGCCGCGCATGCCAAGGGCATCCCCGTGTTTGAGCGTACTCAGGCATGGGGCGCAATATCCAAGGACTATGACAACGCCCTGTGCATCTGCGGCACACATGGCAAGACGACTACGACCTCGATGTGCACGCACATTATGATGGCCGCGGACAAGGACCCGACCGTTATGATTGGCGGGACTCTGCCGCTGCTCAAGGCAGGGCACCGCGTCGGCCACGGCAACACCATCATCATGGAGGCCTGCGAGTATTATAACTCCTTCCTCTCGCTGCACCCGACTGTCGCGGTCATGCTGAACATTGAGGCCGACCATCTTGACTTCTTCAAGGATCTGGACGATGTGAAGCACTCCTTCCATGAGTTTGCCGCGAGGGTTCCGGAGTACGGCTATGTCGTTGCAAATCACGACGACGCCAACACCATGGACGCTGTAAAGGACATTGAGGCCAAGGTCATCACTTTCGGCCTGCACTCCGACGCTGACGTCTACGCCGAGAACATCCAGTTTATCGGCGCAAACTCCAAGTTCAACATCATGTACAAGGGACAGCTGTTCACGGATGTGACGCTGCACGTCCCCGGCATGCACAACGTCAAGAACGCTCTCGCCGCGACCGCCGCTGCGATCTGCCTCGGCGTGCGCCCCAACGCGGTGAAGTACGGCCTTGCCGGCTTCAACGGCGCAGGCCGCCGCTTCGAGTTCAAGGGCAAGTACAACGGCGCGGACATCTATGACGATTACGCCCACCATCCGGGCGAGCTCAAGGCGCTGCTCGACACGGTCGAGAACCTCAACTACAAGCGCACGGTCGTCGTGTTCCAGCCGCACACCTATTCCCGCACCGCCGCGCTGTTTGACGATTTTGTGAAGCAGCTGCGCCGCCCCGACGTGCTGCTGCTCGCGGAGATATTCGCAGCGCGCGAGAAGAACACCATCGGCATCTCCTCCGCCGCGCTCGCAGATCAGATCGACGGCGCAGTGTTCTGCCCGACCTTCGACGAGCTTGAGGACACCCTGCGCGCGATAGCCGCGCCGGGGGATATCGTGCTCACCGTCGGCGCGGGGAACGTGTATAAGATCGGCGAGGATATCCTGAGAGGGAAACGCTGAACAACCGAATAAACCTGAATCCGGACGGGAGACCCCGTCCGGATGTTTTTATACTCCTCATATCAAAACAGACTCGTCTGCTCATATTTTTCCGGGAAAGCGCTGAGGTACTCAAAGCAGTCCTCGGGCGTGTGCAGTATTCCGTGAGCGGCGCAGGTGTCCTGGAAGAGCGCCATGAGCTTTCTTTCGTTCGGGCTTGGCAGCGAATATGCATTCCCGTAACGCTCGATATAGCGCTGCTTCAGCCCCGGGAAGTGCCTGTCCAGTGCGGCGTAATAATACTCCCTGTCCCCGTCGCGCAGCGTCAGCCCCATGCCGAAGCAGACGATGCCCTTGACGCCCACCCTGACGCACTCGGAGAGCAGCGCAGAGATGTTCTCCTCAGTGTCGTTGATGAACGGCAGCACCGGCGAGAGCCACACGACCGTCGGGATGCCGCGCCTGTGCAGCTCCTCGAGTACCTCGACGCGCCGCTTCGTGGTACACACGTTCGGCTCGACGATGCGGCAGAGTTCTTCATCGGCGGTCGTCAGCGTCATCTGCACGACACATTTTGACGCGCGGTTTATTTCATCGAGCAGGTCGATATCCCGAAGCACCCGGTCGGATTTCGTAAGCAGCACTGCGCCGAAGCCGTAGCGCAGGATGATTTCAAGGCAGCGCCGTGTCAGGCGGAGCGTCTCTTCGCAGTGCATATACGGGTCGGACATCGAGCCGGTCGAGATCATGCACGGCTTACGCTTTGACCGCAGCGCCGCCTCCAGAAGCTCGGGCGCGTTCCGCTTGACCTCGACGTCCTCGAACGGGTGCGCGAACTGATAGCAGCTGCTCCTGCTGTCGCAGTAAATGCAGCCGTGGGTACAGCCGCGGTAGATGTTCATCCCGTATCTCCCGCCGCTGCCGGTCAGTATTCCCTTGGCGTCAACAAAGTGCATATAAGCTGCTCCCGATGTGTGTTATGGGATTTATTGTAACATAAGTTCGGGGAGATTTCCATATATGCGGCAGGCTTGAAAGGGTTTCGGAAATATACTATAATGGATATAGATGGTTCGATGCGGCTGTATTGGAAAAGGATAACAGCATGAAGAAATATCGTGTTTCGAAATTTACAAAAAATATCATCATAATAGACTTGGTAATCCTGTTGGCAGCACTCGCTTTAGACATTTTCTTGATATTCCAAGGACATGAGGAAGTGAGCTTCAAAACCTTTATTCCAGCAGTGGTATTTCTTATTGGAATTGCATGTGGTATCTATATGATGTGTACGGGCATATCAACATATAAATTCTCGATATCGTACTCGGGAATAACGATGTATGAGCCAAAGCATACATATGAATTTGCCTGGGACGACTTTGTAGACTACGGTATAGCTATTGCCAATGTATCGTCGCCCGACACACAGAATACATTTTGGATCTATTTTGCCAAGCGATGCCTCCGGGATATCGAGAAATGCGCTTTCATGCGGAAGCTTGAAAAGAAGCGCGATTACATAGCTTATTTCCAATACAGTCCGGAGCTATACGCAGAGGTAAAGCAGTATATCCCCGCGCAGATGAGAGAGCAGATAGACTGGGAGCTTGAGCCGTGGATTGAGAATATGACGTTCACGGAGAAAAGGATCAATCGGTGAAGATAAAGCCCTCGTACAGAATATGCTCAAAGGCTCATATGCCGCGCGGCATAAATATAATAATACCCTCGATTAACAGATCGAGGGTATTATTATATGCGGCACTGATTATTCTGCACAGTCCTCAGCCGTGTTTATGTATATTTCTTCCGTCTCCTGTTGGGCTTTCACAAGAGTCTCGCGTGCTGCTGCGCAGTCCCCGGCGTCAATGAAACGGATGGCATCGGTCGCTGCGTTGAAAGCAATATGATACAGCTTCTCATAATTCATTTTCTTTCCTCCTTTTTAATGCGTCAAAACTGCGCCATTTCTGCCTTTTAATATAATACGCCGCTATTATTTTGTCAATACTTCGTCACGGAGGCGGCAAAATGAAGGACTATTTGAGCAGATACACGCTGCGCGTTGAACAGGAGCTTCTGGATAAATTTGGATATATTGCGGAATACGAAGGCAGAACAAAGAACCGCGAGCTTGAGCAGATGATAAAGAAAAGGATAGCCGACTTTGAAAAGGAGCACGGAAAAATCGAACTGAAGTAACAAGCTGATACGTCTGTGCTTCGCGTCCAGCAGGGATTCGCCCGCCTGCGGGCGGGCCGGGTCGCGGCTCTGACGTGCCACTGGCACGTCATTCACTACCGCTCCCATCGAATCCCTGCTTATACAATATCAAAAATATTCCCCCCTACCTTTGGCAGGGGGGAATATTTTTGGTGCTCCAGCAGGGATTCGAACCCTGGACACCCGCCTTAAAAGGGCGGTGCTCTACCTGCTGAGCTACTGGGGCAGGTATATTAACTTCTTCCGCGCCCCGCGGGAATCGGAAGAAAGCTATCGACGTGGCTGGGATGGCGGGACTCGAACCCACTATATCGGAGTCAAAGTCCGGTGTGTTACCATTACACTACATCCCATTATCTCTTATGAACCGAGGCCGGCAGCGCCAGCCTCGATAATTTTATATATGGGGTGGGATATGGGGCTCGAACCCACGACACCCGGAACCACAATCCGGTGCTCTGCCAACTGAGCTAATCCCACCATCATTAACTTTTGGCACGCCAAGAGGGATTCGAACCCCCGACCTACTGCTTAGAAGGCAGTTGCTCTATCCTGCTGAGCTATTGGCGCATATACTGTCCGCATCCCAAATGTGGAGCGGGTGATGGGAATCGAACCCACGTATCCAGCTTGGAAGGCTGGTGTTCTACCATTGAACTACACCCGCATGGCTGTTCCCATTCAGCCCTGAGATAATACCATATCTTAGGGCCAAATGTCAACAGCTTTATGCAAAAATCTTAAAAATGTTCTGTCTTACTTATTATAGCTGCGCAGGAACTGACGTGTGCGCTCCTCGGTCGGGTTCTCAAGAACTCTCGACGGAGGCCCCTGCTCGACGATGACGCCGCCGTCCATGAAGATAACATCGTCCGATACGTCATGCGCAAAGGCCATCTCATGCGTGACGATTATCATGGTCGTGTCCTTCTCGGCAAGGCCGCGGATGACCTTGAGAACCTCGCCGGTAAGCTCCGGGTCGAGAGCGCTCGTCGGCTCGTCAAAGCAGAGGATGTCCGGCTCGAGCGCGAGAGCGCGCGCGATCGCGACGCGCTGCTGCTGGCCGCCGGAGAGCTGATGCGGGTAATAGCCTGCGCGGTCGGCAAGCCCCATCTGACTGAGAAGCTCCATGCCGCGGTCGTTGATACTCTTTACTATCGCCTTGGAATCGGCCTTGTATGCCTCGCTGTTCCTGGCCTGAAGCTTCGGCGCGAGGGTCACGTTTTCAAGCGCGGTGTACTGAGGGAAGAGATTGAAGCTCTGGAACACGAGCCCGAAGTGCAGGCGGTTTTTCCTGATCTCCGCGTCGGCGAGCTTTTTCTCGGCGCTGTCGTCAAACAGGACATGCTTGCCGGCCTCGGTGTTCACGGTGATCCTGCCGGAGCTCGGCATTTCAAGGAAGTTCAGGCAGCGCAGCATAGTGGTCTTGCCGCTGCCGGAGGAGCCGATGATGCTCAGCGCCTCGCCCTTATTGAGGGAGAAGCTGATGCCCTTGAGGACGTCCAGCGCATCAAAGCTCTTTTTCAGGTTTTCAACTTCAAGTATTGCCATGGGACGCCTCCTTATCTGAAGTAGCTGAGCCGGCGCTCAATGTAGTTGAACAGCAGCGTGAGCACACCGACGAACAGCAGGTAGTAAACGCCGGTGTAGAACAGCGGCCATGTGATGCCGTCGGACTTCATGAACGCTTCGCCCGCCTTGGTAAGCTCGATGATGGCGATGATGCGCGCAAGGGAGGTGTCCTTCACGAGGGTGATGATCTCATTGCTCATGGGCGGGACGATGCGCTTTATCATCTGAAGCAGCGTGACCTTGAAGAAGATCTGCGTCTTTGTCATGCCGAGGACTTCACCGGCCTCGCGCTGTCCCTGCGGGACGCCCTCGATGCCGCCGCGGTAGATGACGGAGAAGTAGCAGGCATAGTTTATCACAAACGCCACGGTGCAGGCAAGCAGACGCTTTGCGCCCCATATGTTCTGGCCGAACCAAAGGCCGGGGCCGTAATAGATAATGATGAGCTGAAGCATGAGCGGTGTGCCGCGGATGATCCAGACGATTATATTCGTCAGCGCGCTTATCGGGCGGAAGGCGGCAAGCCCCGGCGAGCTCTTGGCAAGGCGCGAAAACGGCGCCCATTTGCTCATAGAGCCGAAAGCAATCACAAGCCCCAGCGGGAGCGCGAAAAGCAGCGTCAGCGCAAAGAGCTTCGCCGCCGTGCCGAGACCTGCGAGCAGGCTCATGGTTACAGTCCAAAACATGAGGATTCTCCTTGAAAATTATTTGTATCTTGAGCGCCCCAAAGGCGAGCCGGCGGTCTGCCGGTTCGCCCCTGGGTATTAAGGTTTCTTTTTATCAGCCGTTGGTGACGACGACCTGAGCGTTGTTGCAGTAAGCGTTGGTGCACTGCATTGCGTTCATAACCTCACTCGTGAGGGTCATGCCGTTCCAGACGACGTCGATGCTCTTGGCTTCGAGCTCAAGGATCTTGTTGTCCCAGTCGATCTCGATGAACTGGATCTCAACGCCGAGCTTCTCTGCGACGAGCTTTGCCATGTCAGCATCAAAGCCGATCCATTCGCCATTCTCATCCTTGTAGTCCATCGGCTCGAAATCGGTGATGCCGACGATGAGGGTGCCCTTGTCCTTGATGTAGGCGACGTCGCCGTCATCAGCGTAGGTGACTTCCTCGGCTGCGGGCTGCTCAACAAGGCTCTCCTGCACGCCGTAGGTCTTGGCTATCTCAAGCATAGTGCCGTCAGCATAGGTCTCAGCGAATACGCTGTTGATGAAGTCTGCCAGGTCGCTTCCCTTGCGGCAGCCGACGCCGTATTCCTCGGTGGTCAACTCATCGCCGAGCTTCATGTCGGGGTAGCTGGTGCCTTCGCCGATCATCGCGCCGGCCATCAGCAGGTCGATTATCGCTGCATCGGAGGTACCGGCGGCAACTTCCATCAGAGCCTTGCTCTGGGTGTCAACGCTGACAACGTTCCAGCCGTTCTCAAGAGCGACGGCCTCACCGGCGGAACCGGCTTCGACTGCATAGACGAGATCGTCTGCGCTCTTCTCCTCAGCCGCGGGGGCTTCGGTTGCGGCAGCGTCCGCGGCGGGAGCCTCGGTAGCTGCGGGGGCGGAGCTCTGCCCGCAGGCGCACAGTGCAAACACCATAGCGGCGGCAAGTATCATAGCAAGAATCTTTTTCATTTTCAAGTCCTCCTTATCAGCGGGGTTGTTTTTCAGTACGGTAGTATAATAACACATTAGCGAAATAAAGCAAGAGGAAATTTTGATTTTATCTGTGCGTTTTTTGCACAGATAAAATCAGTGCTTATTTCATTAACGCAACAAGAAAACTTGCGGCTGTGGTCGAGAGGAAAGTCACGCTTATCATCCCGCAGATGACCATCCTGTCCCCTATCTCGCTCATAAGGATTGCGCGCTTGCGCTCGTCCACGACAAGCCTGTATATCACGTCCTGCGAGATGAGCATATTGAGAGGGAAGCCTATCATTATATTCATGCCGAGCGCGATGCCCATATACGCCGAGAAGCCCAGCATACGCCCGACAAGCGCCGACAGCAGCGTGATGGCTACGAGGTCGGTCAGCAATATGAGCAGCAGCGGCGGCAGCATCTGCGTGAACATCTGAGGCGTTGTCGTCGAGAAGCCCGCGAGCACGACCGCCATCAGCAGGAAGAACACGAAGCCCTCGCTCTTCGACGCGCTCAGCTCGTTCTTCCCGAGTATTCCGAGGCGGGAGAGCAGCAGCCCAAGCAGCAGGCACAGCACATAGCGCGGCAGCCCCGTGAGCATCCCGAGCCGGGACGCGATCCACGACACCGCGTAGAGCTTCAGCAGCGCCCCGTATTGCAGCGTGATACCCCGGCGCTTGCCGCTGTGTGGCTTCGCTTCAGCGTCCTCATGCTTTTCCGGGAGCGTCTCACCCGAGGCGAGCAGACGCGCGGCCTCCTTCTTTATGCACAGCGTTGCCGCCGGGCCGCCGACGAGCGCCTGCGTCGTCATTATGAGAACCGAGAGCGTGATTATCTGCTCATAGCCCAAGGAACGCGCCCGCTCCTGAACGATCAGCGCCGCGGCCATGCCGCCCGGCAGACCGCCGATCGCCGTGTTTACTCCGTATATCCCGCCGACAACGGAGAAGAGTGCAAGCAGCTGCCCGGCAAAAACCAGCGCCGCCAGCAGAGCAACGCGCCAGTTGGAGACAAACTTTGAGATGTCCATCGACGCGCCCATGTTGACGATGACCATCATCATTACCGCTGCGGGCAGCTCGCCAAGGCCGGAGCTCTCCAGCAGATCCTCCGGCAGCACACCAGCCCAGCAGCAGAGCATATAGGCAAGCCCCGCGAAAAGCACGGCGGGAACTGCGCCGCGCGTGAAGTGCGTGAGCACATCGCCGAGGGCAAGCAGAAGCAGTATGACAAGCCCGCTTTGTAAAACATCAAATTCCAGCATCGGCTTTTCCCTCCAAATAATAAACTGAACTCATGTATTTTAGCAGTATCTGCGGAATACCGCAACTATTCTTTGACATAGCCGGTCACAAATTGTATAATCAGACCACAAGATGTACTGGAGGTGTGCAGATGAATGTTGAAAAAACAATAAAGAATCTGGAGCTGAGGGGCTTCGGCGTGAAGCACTTTGCTTCCGCGCAGGAGGCCGCAGACTATCTGACAGGCGCGATAAAGAATTGCAGCGTCGGCATAGGCGGCAGCCAGACGATAGACGCCCTCGGCATATATGACACGCTCACTGAAAGCTGCGAGGTCTACTGGCATTGGAAGACCCCCGGCGTACAGACACAGGCCGCGTCGACGGATGTTTATCTCAGCAGCGCCAACGCCATCAGTGAGGACGGCGAGATACTGAACATCGACGGTACCGGCAACCGCACGGCAAGCCTGATGTTCGGACACAAAAAGGTCTACATCGTCGCCGGGACAAACAAGATATGCCCCGACTTTGAGTCCGCGCTATACCGTGCGCGCAACGTCGCAGCCGTGCAGAACTGCCGCCGCTTCCCCGATAAGAACACGCCCTGCAAGATAGACGGCAAGTGCCACGACTGCCGCAGCCGCGACCGTATATGCAATGCGCTTGAGGTACTCTGGGGGCCGATGAACAGAATGGAAACAGAAATCGTCCTCATTGACGGGGACTATGGAATGTAAGGAGATAAGAAAGTGAGCTTTATAAGACGCAACGGCGAGACAGCACCCATTTATAAGGAAATGTTCGGCGGCCCGGGTGAGGCCGAAATGCACCGCATCCTCCTCGGCGCGAACGAAATGAGCGGCAAGGGCAGGCTCTTTAACCACATCGTGCTGCACCCCGGCTGCGGCTTCGGCTGGCATGTACACGACGGCGACAGCGAGACATATTATATCCTCCGCGGCGAGGGCGAGTATAACGACAACGGTACTCTCCTCACGGTCGGCGCGGGAGACGTCACCTTCGTTGCTTCCGGCGAGGGGCACAGCATCCGAAACACCGGCGAGGGCGATCTGGAATTCATCGCACTTATTCTTTATAAATAAGCATAATTGTGAACTTGACAACCGGTTTCCCGGCATTGATTACTGTATAATATCAACAAACAGCAATTCAGCGATTGACTTTCAGGAGTCATACAGATAAAATATATCTGTTGTGTAAATTCCTTTTCAGGCAATTTATGCGGCATACAACTGTTTCCAAAAGATTTTAATATATAGAGGTGGACAAATGTATAAGGTAGTAACTAAGCGCTTTCTGAACGAGGCAAAGACTATCTGCCTGTTTGAGATCGAAGCTCCGCTTGTCGCAAAGCATGCGCAGGCGGGTCAGTTCGTCATCTTCCGTCTGGATGAGCAGGGTGAGCGTGTCCCCGTCTCCGTAGCGGGCTGGGACAGAGAAAAGGGCACCGTCACCGTCATGGTGCAGGCCGCCGGCCGCACCACGAAGATGCTCCACACCGTTGAGCAGGGCGACTATATCTCCGACTTCGTCGGCCCCCTCGGCCGCGCGACCGAGATGGACGGGCTCAAGAAGGTCTGTGTTGTCGGCGGCGGCGTCGGCTGCGCGATCGCTTACCCCATCGCAAAAGAGATGCACAAGAAGGGCATCGAAGTCACCTTCATCGGCGGCTTCAGAAGCGCGGATATCGTCATCCTCAAGGATGAGCTGAAGGAAGCTTCCGACAAGCTCATCATGTGTACCGACGACGGCACCTACGGCGAGAAGGGCTTCACCACCCAGTACCTCAAGCAGGAGATTGACGCGAACATCGCCGAGGGCAAGCCCCAGTTCGACCGCGTCATCGCCATCGGCCCGGACATAATGATGAAGTTCCTTGCCGACACCACCCGCCCCTACGGCATAAAGACCATCATCTCCCTCGACCCGATCATGGTCGACGGCACCGGCATGTGCGGCGGCTGCCGCGTCATCGTCGGCGGCGAGACGAAGTTTGCCTGCGTCGACGGCCCTGACTTCGACGCGCACGAGGTCGATTTCGACTCTCTCCTCAAGCGCGCCGCCTTCTATAAGGACGAACAGGACGAAGCCGCAAAGCATATCTGCAATATGACCGGAGGTAAGCGCAATGGCTAATATGAAAATGACCAAGAACCCCATGCCCGAGCAGGATCCCGTAGTCCGCGCCGGCAATTTTGACGAGGTCGCCCTCGGCTACACCGCCGAGATGGCCATCGACGAGGCAAAGCGCTGCCTCAACTGCCGCGATCCTCACTGCCGCATGGGCTGCCCCGTCTCCGTGCGTATCCCCGAGTTCATTGCCAAGGTCGCCGCGGGCGATTTTGACGCAGCTTATGAGATCATCACCTCCACAAACTCCCTGCCCGCCGTCTGCGGCCGTGTCTGCCCGCAGGAGAAGCAGTGCGAATCCAAGTGTGTGCGCGGCATCAAGGGTGAGAGCGTCGGCATCGGCCGCCTCGAGCGCTTCGTTGCAGATTACCACATGAACAAGGAAGTCAAGGATGAGATCAAGGTCCCCGAGTCCAACGGCCACCGCATCGCGATCGTCGGCTCCGGCCCTGCGAGCCTCACCTGCGCGGGCGACCTGCGCAAGATGGGCTACGATGTCACCATCTTTGAAGCCTTCCACAAGTCCGGCGGCGTTCTGGTCTACGGTATTCCGCAGTTCCGTCTGCCGAAGGAGATCGTTGCCGCTGAGATAGACAACCTCAAGGCCATGGGCGTCAAGATCATCAACAACGCCATCATCGGCAAGAGCGAGACTGTCGACGAGCTGTTTGAGGACGGCTTCGAGGCCGTGTTCATCGGCTCCGGCGCAGGTCTGCCGCAGTTCCTGCATATCCCCGGCGAGAACCTGCTGGGCGTCTACTCCGCAAATGAGCTGCTCACCCGCGTGAACCTCATGAAGGCCTACCGCGATGATTACGACACGCCGATAAAGCACTTCCACAACGTCTGCGTCGTCGGCGCGGGCAACGTCGCGATGGACGCGGCGCGCGTCTCCAAGCGTCTGGGCGCGGAGCATGTCTACATCGCCTACCGCCGCGGCAAGGACGAGCTTCCCGCACGTAAGGAAGAGGTCGAGCATGCCGAGGCCGAGGGCATCGAGTTCCGTCTGCTCAATAACCCCGTGGCGATCCACGCGGGCGAGGACGGTCACGTCACCGGTATCGAGCTTCAGAAGCAGGAGCTCGGCGAGCCCGACGAAAAGGGTCGCCGCAAGCCCGTGCCCGTGCCCGGCAGCAACTGGATCCTTGACGTTGACACCGTCGTCATCGCCATCGGCACGAGCCCGAACCCCCTGATCCGCAACACGACCGAGGGTCTGACCTTCACCCGCAAGGGCGGCATCGAGGCCGACGAAGGCGGCGTGACCGCACGCGAGGGCGTGTTTGCCGGCGGCGACGCCGTCACCGGCGCTGCCACTGTTATACTCGCGATGGGCGCTGGCAAGGCCGGCGCGAAGAGCATCGACGAGTACATAAAGAACAAGAAGTAAACAGCCTTATATAAAAGCAAAAACAGCGGCATATAGCTGAGTGTACGTAAGACAGTATTGCGCCGAGATCGACGAAGCGGCACGAAACCGCATGGAGCTGATCGTGCGGTCATTGGCAGAGCAAAACGGTGTGACCGAACAGCTGAAAGCCGAAAACCAAATGGAATGGGTGCGGCAGATGAACGCTTGCAAGGCACAGGCAGAGGAAGTGTGAAAATCGAATTGATTTACGATTGAGTGAGGAAGTCCGGGCAGAAAACTGTTCGGACT